>CAJWBQ010000087.1 GCA_913020115.1 uncultured Cellvibrionales bacterium | reverse complement strand
AAGCCATAAGACAATTTTTTCCGGTTTATGCCGAGGGTGCGTGATAGTTGATTAACATTGAGGGGGTCCGCTATGCGCTCCAGCAAAATTGATCGCGCCTCATGAATTGCGTCTACATCTCTATCGCGAAGCAGAACGGGGAGTGTTTCTCCGGTTTTTTCTTCACAGAGGCTATATAAAAAGATACAAACCAGTTCAACCACCTTAGCTTCCAGATGAATTTTGCCGATGGGAGTGGTGTAGGGAACACGGGGGATATCGAGCAGACAGCGAGCCATGGGAGCAGTTAAACGAAACGCATCAAAAAACCATTCGGGTTCACCGCCGTCCAAATAGCGGCGTAGCGCTATGGGTAAATGGCCGATGTCATTACTTAAAAGCTGCAACAAGTACTGCCTTGAACACAATACTGTTATCCATCCCTCTGGCGCAGACGAGTTATACCACTCCGCCTCTACCATCCCCTCCGGTGTCTGCAAAACCGAGCAGATGGGGCCTTTTAGGTCTAGCTGCCCACGCTCTTCGAATAACATGGTGGTATTGGCGTCCAGGCGAAAGTGAAAGCGAGTCCAGGTACTGTCCATAAACTTGAAGGGAATGTTCTCTTCAAACGTTGCCTGATTAATGAATACATAAACATCATCTGAAATTTTTATGAAATCGAGTGTGCCTTTGGCTTGATCATCGTCAAACGTTAGGCGCTGTACATCTCCTCCAATAAAAGTTTCACTCGTGGCTCTTCCGCCCCCGGCGTTCATAACCTGGCACCTAAACTGCTCGATGGCGCTATCGGACGTGAGTACGTCTCCCGATGGCATCAGTATCTGTGGTTTTTCCAGCTCATACATACTGTATTCTGCCCAATGTTGAGTGCACAGCAGCGGGTATCATGGCATGAAAGCACCATTAAATACAAAGCCTTCCTGGAGCACAAAAATCTGTAACGAAAGCACTGATGTGTAGATTTGGGAAAATGCAGTGTCAACCCACAAGCGAATTCCTGTCGCGTTCGAAATGTCTGAATCAGCGCTAAAAAAGCTGCTGTGATTGTTGCAGATCTGGCGCGACAGTGTCGATTAACGTTAAACTTCCTCAATGAAACACTAAATGAATAGAGGGCTGCTGTTTGTCACTGGATCTAATAAACCTAATTCTGTCGATTTTTCCCTGACAGGAATCGTTGTATTCTCAATTTCAGGTGCATTGCTCGCGGCCGAAAAAAAGCTCGATATATTGGGTTTTATTCTTGTGGGGGCCGTAACCAGCATTGGCGGTGGCACGCTGCGGGACGTTTTGTTGGGAGAGGTTCCAGTTTCCTGGGTTCGTGATCCCAGCAGCATCTCTATTAGCATTCTTGCCTCTGTGGTTTACATTGGGCTGAGGCAATTTGGAGTGGACGAAAGCATTGCGATACCTTGTGCGTTTTTTGCCGGCTTTGGTCTTCGGGCAGCGGCTATGGTGTATAAATTAGTGTTGCCACGGTTCGGGGCCTAGCCTGAATTAGGATCGCGACCTTATACCCGATAATCGATAATTGATGATTTAACATTATAAAGTCAGCACTACTTTCCCTCTGCTGTGCCTGTCACCAAAATATTTCATTGCTTGCTGAATTTCAGATAGTGGGTAGCATTTATCTATAATAATTTTCATTTCTCCCGTGTTATAAAGAGCCAGTAAATCGGCCGTATTTTTGTTGGGTTCGTGAGCTAATATGGCTGATTTCTTTTCACCGAACAGTGACAATAGGCTACCCACAAGCAAAGTTTGAAACATAAGCGAAGAACTACCTCCTACCATGGTGTACCGTCCACCTTTATTTAGTGCGCGGCTGTAATCAAAAATAGAATGATAGCCCATCATGTCGATAATCAAATCGTATTTCTTCCCATTCTTGGTAAAGTCTTCCGCTTGATAATCAATAAGGTGATCGGCGCCTAGATCACGCATTAATTCAAATTTACTTGCACAGTCAACGCCCGTTACTTCATCGCCAAATGATTTTGCTATTTGTATGGCAAAGCTTCCTGTGCCCCCTCCGGCCCCATTTATTAAGACGCTTAAAGCGTCTTTTGCTTGGCGTTTGTCTCGCACAGCCTGTAAGGCCAATACTGCTGCCTGAGGAATAGCGGCCGCCTGCTCAAAAGACATGCCCTGAGGTTTTATGGTTAGTGTCTGTTCGGGCGCGCATACATACTCAGCGAAGCCGCCAAATCCACTAGCACAAAGGTCCCCAAAGACTTCATCGCCATTCTTAAGTAAGGTCACTTTTTCTCCGGTGCCAACAACGGTTCCCGCGATATCTGAGCCCAATATCTTATCCCGGCTTGGTTTGATAACACCGGCCATCATTCGGTTGATGAAAGGCTTCCCTCTCAGTAAACCCCAGTCCCAGTCATTGATAGAGGCGGCATGCACTTTTATTAATACTTCGTTGTCTCTTGGTGCGGGTTGGCTGAGTTCTTTATGTATTAACTTATCCGCTAAGCCATATTCCTTGTATGTCACAGCTTTCATCTAATTTACCTAAGCTCAATAAACGTTTAAATCGAAGTTAATTTGAAGTCAATTTAAACATGAAATTGGTGCGGGCGCTAAATACCAATGTTGAGCAAGCTATTGCCTTTGATAGTGGGGCTTATCAACGCCAGTGGCTCTAGCTAGCCCCGGCAGATGGCTTAAACCGTGCTGTGTGGCTCTACTATTGTTTCAATCTTAGCTGTAGAGACACCGAAGAACCGCTGGACGATTGCAGAATCACTGTTAACTGCGAAACTAACCGCCTCAGCGGATACAGGCGGTTGCTGTGTTCAGGATGGATAGGGTAGAGTAGGCGCGAATTGGGCGTTTTTTTCTTCTTATTCAGGCGTTTGGGTTTCTTTGAGATGCTGGCCGTAAAACCTAGTCAGAAGCAGTTAGTGTTATCAGCCAAAATGATTGCAAAAATTTGCGTATGAACGTAGCCAAAAAAGCTAAAAATTAACCAAGGACTGTCGCAGGGAATTTATGAATCTAACGAAAAGAAATTTATTAAAAACTAGTGGTGCAAGCTTAGCAAGCCTTGCAATCACTTCAGGTTTGAACTCCCGTGCGCTTGCGGCAAGCACGAAAGATAATAGCTCTACGCCATTAGAACCCTTAAAAAATATAGCGACAAGTAGCCAAGCGATTACCGCTCAAGAGCGCCTTCGCCGTGTCAGTAAAGCTCAAGCTCTAATGCAGCGGCAAAATATGGCTGCCATTATTATTGAGCCCGGGGCTGCCATGGACTACTTCTCCGGCGTGCAATGGTGGCGTAGTGAAAGGTTAACCGCATTAATAATTCCTAGAGAAGGTGCCATTGCTGTTGTTTGCCCTTTCTTTGAAGAGCCAAGCATCCGGGAAACCTTAATGGTTGGAGAGGACGTTCGGGTTTGGCAGGAGCATGAAAGCCCTTTTGAGAAAATAAAACAAATTCTTAACGATAGAAAGATAACCTCAGGACTCATTGGTTTTGAGGAGTCGGTGCGTTATTTTGCCGTAAAAGGTGTGATGAATATTCTACCTGCCATGCAGCATGCCAGTGCAGAGCCCATTACCCGCGGTTGTCGGATGATCAAAAATCACCATGAACTTCGCCTAATGCACAAGGCTAACGAAATAACGTTAAGGGCTTATGCACACGTGTTTTCGCAGCTTGAAGTGGGGATGAGTTCCGCTGATGTGAATGCCTTAATGGCCAATGCACAGGAAGAATTGGGCGGCAAAAATGCTTGGAATATGGCGCTAATTAATGAGGCCAGTGCTTTTCCCCATGGCACGAA
>CAJWBQ010000086.1 GCA_913020115.1 uncultured Cellvibrionales bacterium | reverse complement strand
CGCACCATTTATGCCTCGCCCAGCACGTGAATACGCCGAGTTATTGATGAAGCGTATCGAAGAGTTCGGCTCGAAAGTTTATTTGGTGAACACTGGCTGGACCGGCGGTTCAGGTGGGGCGGGCGGCGAAGGTTCACGTTTCCCAATCCCAGTCACTCGCGCCGTGGTCGCTGCGATTCAAAGTGGCGCACTGGAAGGTGTGGAAACTGAACATTTAGACGCTTTAAACTTGAGTCTTCCTGCAAGCGTACCGGGTGTTGATAAGCAATACTTGAACCCACGCAAAGCATGGAGCGATGAAAGTGCCTATGACGAACAGGCGAGCAAGCTGGCAGGTCTGTTTGCCAAAAACATTAAGCAATTTAATGTAAGCAGTGATGTGGAAGCGGCTGGGCCTCAAGCTTAGGCAGTTTTAATCACGCAATAAAAAGGGCTCGTTACTGGCAATGGTAACGGGCCCTTTTTTGCTTCCCTCAAGCAATCCTAAAACTAGGGCGCCCAGCGCGTAAATTCACCTATTTTATTTTGTGCCCCTATCACCCAGCCTGGCGTAGATTCGCCTATGCCCGCAACCTCCATAGAAGGGTGGAAACTCATGATTCTTTCCAACAATTGCTCTTGACGCCCATCGACATCCACAAACAAAACATGGCGACCCTCTCTTAGCGCCCCTTGAAAACGTTTGAAATCGTGATGCGGCGTTTGAATTCCCATCAAGCCACCTTCCCAAGTACAAAAGCCCAAAACAACTACCGCAAGAAAACCAAACGGCACCCAAGTAAGTGTTTCTGGCAGTCCAGAAAGCCAGGCTAATAACAGCACCAAAGCCGCCAAACAAACCCCTACCAACGCTCCTATTTCGGTGGAGTGTACAACGTCCCGTTTTAATACCGATTCAACTTCGTGTAGATGGTGGTGCTCAAGCCCAGCATCATCATCACTTAATACGTGAATTTGTGTGGTGGCAAGCCCTGATTCTTCCAGCTCGTTTTCTACTGCTTCCAATTCATCAAGGTCTTCACTGATGTAGTAGTGTCTATTCATAATAAGTACCCGTTTAAGATCGCGTCCTTTATTAACTGTTCGCACATCCATGATTGCGAGACAACTATTTTTAAGTATACGCCAGTTACGGGGTTTGATAAGTAGAAAGCAAGGCTTATAAGGGCGGGGTAGGACGGATATGTTTTAAAAAAATATTTTATTAGCGCAAGGGAGTCTAAAGCCTAGCCACAAGCCCATAAAAGGGCCTGTGGCTAGGTTTATTAGTCTGAGGCTACTAGCATCGGTCGGCCCGAAATTTTTGCGCGTAAACGCTCTCCGAGGTAATACAAACTAGGCACCAAGACCAAAGTCACCACTGTGGCAAACAACACCCCAAACGAGAGGGAAATAACCATAGGAATTAAAAATTTCGCCTGAGTGCTGGTCTCAGCCAAAATGGGCACCAAGCCAATGAAGGTTGTCAGCGACGTTAAAATGATTGGCCTGAAACGATCGCGGCCAGCATCGAGCACCGCAGTGAGCACATCTTTACCCTGCTCTCGCAGAGTATTGATGCGATCGAGTAAAACCAAGTTATCATTCACCACAACGCCCGCACAGGCAAAGAAACCGAGCATAGACATCATGCTCACTTCTCGACCCATAATTACATGACCAATAATGGCCCCCATGAAACCAAATGGAATGGCGGTTAATATCAGCGTAGGCTGCCAGTAAGACCTAAACGCCACAGACATCAAGCCGTAAATAACCAATAAGGCTAATGCAAAGTTTTTAGCAGCGGTAGACAAGAAATCAGACTCTTCTTTCATCTCGCCATCTAAACTGATTTTGAAACCGGGGTAACGCTCTTTCCAATCCGGCATATTCTTGCGCATTATTTCACCTACAACTGCGCCTGGGCTACTGGTTCCTTTTAAAACATCGGCCGTAACCGTAATGCTCCGCTTGCGATCAATGCGGTCGATTTTGGTGTAACCGGGCACAAATTCAATATCGGCAACGGCCTCCAATGCAATCTCTCGTTTGTCTGCCGTGCGAATGCGCATGTCGTCTAAAGTTTCCAAACTTCTACGCTCAGCTTTCGGGTAGCGAACCATCACCTTCACGTCTTCGTTACCGCGGGGAATTCGCTGTACTTCTGCACCATAAAAGGCCTGTCGAACTTGCCGTGCAATTTCATTTAGACTCAAGCCTAAAGACTCAGCTTGCGCTTTTAGATCAAGTTCGATTTCGGTGCGCGCACCTATGTGACTGTCTTTAATGTCATACACACCAGGGTATCGTGCAAGAACGTCCTTAAGCTCTTGCAGAGCGGCATCCATCTCTTCCGAATCTGCCGCCGTTAAACGAAGTCGAATGCCTTTCCCTCGTTTATTAATGGTGCTTGAAATATCCAAACTTTCCGCTTCTGGCAAAGGTCCGATGAGTTCACGCCAACGTCTGGCGACTTCTGGCGCTGCCACATCTCGGCTTTCGCCCGGCTCCAAGCCCAAAGTTAACCAAATGTTCGTGCCATAAGCCCAATTTTGGGAGTAGGTAATAAAGGGTTTTTGATTGTTCGCAAGAAGCAGATCTTCATCCTGCTTTAGCTCTTCTACGGTGGCTTCAACTTTTAATAAAACCCGCTCTACTTTCTGAAACGCTTCCCCCTCTGGCAAGACAATGGACATGCGAATGAAATCAGATGGCACAACAGGCATAAAACCCTTTGGCAGCCAACCTCCCATATAAGTGGCAACAGACAAACCAAAAGCCACGGCAAAAAATGCGATGGTCGCGCCGTTATGGGTGAGTAACTTCTTCAAATTCGGACGATAAACACTGTCTGAAAAATGCAGCATGCCGTCAGCTAATTTCTCTCTCCAGCGTTCCAATACACCTAGAAATTTAAAACGCGGGTTTGGGTTTTCTGGTTTCATATGCGAAAGGTGAGAAGGTAAAATTAGCAGCGACTCTACCAGCGAAAAAAATAATGCCAAAATCACAATAATGGGAATACTGTACATCATGTCGCCCATGCCGCCTGGAATCGACAGCATCGGTGCAAAAAATATCATGGTGCTGATTACCGCAAATAACACGGGTTTACTAATAGATTTAGTCCCGCGTGCCGCGGCAACTGTCCCCTCAACATTTTTATGTTGTTCCGAGTAAACACTTTCCCCAACGATAATTGCATCATCTACTACGATGCCTAACACCAATAAAAATGCAAACAAAGAGACCATGTTCAAGCTAACACCGAAATACGGCAGCAACCAAAATGTGCCCATGAAGGCAATCACAATACCCAAACATACCCACATGGCCAACGCTGGGCGAAGGAACAACATCAATACCACAAATACCAGTAACAAACCTGAGAAGGAGTTTTTCAAAAGAAGATTCATTCGGCCAGTAAACAGCACCGACATGTCCCGAGGCACGCTTACCATGATCCCTTGTGGTAGCTGCGGGGTTACTTTGTCCAGATATTCTCTCACCGCGGCCGCGGCACTCAACACATCAGGGTTTTCAGTGATATACAACTCAAGGTATATAGCTCGCTTACCATTCAAGCGGGATATTAATTCAAAATCAGAAAAGCCATCGGTAACTTGTGCAATATCCCCAACATACAGTTTAGAGCCGTCTGGTCTGCTCTCAACTACAATCCGCTCAAAATCACTGGCAGAATAAGCCTGACCGCGAGTTTGTACCTGAATATCTCCGGTATCCGTTTTAATCGTGCCCGCGGGCAAATTCAAAGAGGAACCGCGGATCGCGCCGACCACTTGCTCAAAACTTAAGTTGTAGTGCCGCAGGGCCTCCTC
>CAJWBQ010000085.1 GCA_913020115.1 uncultured Cellvibrionales bacterium | reverse complement strand
TTTTTCCACTACAATGGCGAATAGACCGCACAATAGACCGAACAGGGAATACACACAAGCCTCACAGCTTTGCAGCCACTTATGACAAAACGAAAGCTCACCAGACGCCAAGCTTGGCGGATTGACAAGATACAGCAAGAACGCGAGGCCAGAGCGAGTAAAAAAGATGTTATTAGCCGTGGCGAACTGAACGAAGGCGACCTCGGCGAAGAGCAGTTTGGTCTAGTGATTGCCCATTACGGCAAACTTATTGACGTTCAGCCCATTGCCGTTGAATCAGCCGAAGATGCCATTCCAGACACCCTAGACGGCGCCACCGCCAGCAATATAAAGCGCTGCCATTTTCGCGCCAATTTGGGCTCGCTGGTCACCGGCGATCGCGTGATATGGCGCGACGGCAAAACACACGGTGTAATCGTGGCCCGCCAAGACAGAGTTTCCGCCTTAAGTAGGCCAGATCCTTATGGCGACCTGAAGACCATTGCGGCGAATATCGATCGAATTGTCATTGTCATTGCGCCCTTTCCAGAAGTGGTCGCCAACTTGATTGATCGTTATTTAGTGGCCGCGGAAACAACCGGCATTACGCCCATCATTCTGCTTAACAAGTCAGACTTAATTAATGACGATAATCAGGAAAAGTTACAGGGTTTACTGCACACCTACGAGTCTTTGGGTTATCAAGTTCAAACAGTGTCCACTCAAACCGGCGAAGGCCTAGTTGAACTGAAACAATACTTAGCGAAGTATACCAGTGTATTTGTAGGGCAATCGGGCGTAGGAAAGTCCTCGCTAGTAAACGCCTTGCTCCCCGACACAGACATCAAAGTTGGCGGGCTCACGGAACAAACCCAGCAGGGAACACACACGACCACAACCGCCAGGCTCTACCACTTCCCTGGTGGCGGCCAACTGATAGACTCACCTGGAATTCGTGAGTTTGGTTTGTGGCACATGTCACCTGAACACCTCATTGAAGGTTTTGTGGAATTTCGCCCTTTTATCGGCCACTGTAAATTTAGGGATTGTGCACACGAGAGCGAACCCAAATGCGCAATAAATAAGGCTCTGGAAGACGGCGAAATCTCAGGCGTACGCTTTAGCAGCTACCTTTATATTTTGAGCACGCTTGAAGCGGAAAAACATTAAGCAAGATTAAGCACCCGACCAACACATCAACACGGCTAGTGAATATGACCTTTGTAATCGAATGCGAAGAATTACAACAGCAACTCTCTGAAAACGCTAAAGGCACATTATTATTGATAGATGTCTCTAGTGAAAAAAGTTACCTCGAGGGCCACATTCCTAACTCCATTAATCTGCTGCCTAGCGCGCTCATGTGTGGAGAAAAGCCCGCTCCAGGCCGCCTGCCCAGCGCAGGAAAATTACACACTATAATGTCGAGCATAGGTTTAACGCCAGACACTCACGTAGTTGCTTACGACGACGAGGGAGGCGGCTGGGCTGGCCGCCTAATTTGGACCTTGGATGTACTAGGGCATAAAAACTACAGTTACCTCAACGGTGGCAAAGTGGCTTGGCGCAGTGAAGGTTTACCACTCACTAGTGAAGTAAGCCACTCCACTCCCTCCAATTACACTATTAATATTGATAGAAGTGCGGTCCCAGAAATTGAAGATATTTTGCAGGGTTTAAATGACAAAAGCCTGCAGATATGGGACGCCCGTAGCCCAGAAGAATATCGCGGCGAAAAAATACTCGCGGCGAAAGGTGGCCACATTCCCGGCGCCATTAATTGCGAGTGGACGAGTATGATGGACCCTGAAAACGGTTTGCGCTTTCGAAGGGACGCCGGCGCAAGACTAAAAAAATTGGGGCTAGAAAAAGGTCGCACAATAATAACTCACTGCCAAAGCCATCATCGCTCAGGTTTTACTTATATACTCGGTAAAACACTAGGCTTTGACATAAAGGCCTATCACGGCTCATGGTCAGAATGGGGCAATCACCCCGACACTCCTGTGGAACAATAATAATGAACGATAAATTCTTTGCAACACTGCAGTACGCCATCCCTCAACACACCTTATCAAGAGTTGCAGGCTGGCTCGCAAATACAACTGTCCCCTGGATTAAAGACCCCTTCACAAGCTGGTTTGTGAAACGCTACGACGTAAATATGAGCGAGGCACTGGAAGAAAATCCACTGGCTTATAAAAGTTTTAACGATTTCTTTACCCGCGCACTGAAAGAGGGGGCCCGCGAAATATGCCCTGAGCCAAAAGCCATTGCCTGCCCTGCCGACGGAGCCATTAGTCAGCTTGGCGATATTGAATACGGTAGAATTTTTCAAGCCAAAGGTCAGGACTACAGCCTAGAGGAACTACTGGGAGGCAATAGTGAGCGAGCGCACGATTTTGTCGGCGGAAAATTTGCTACCGTTTATCTCTCTCCCAAGGACTATCACCGCGTGCATATGCCTCTGGCCGGCAAGCTGCGCGCTATGATTCACGTTCCTGGCGATTTATTTTCCGTAAATGAAGCCACCGCCAACGAAGTACCACGACTGTTTTCTCGTAATGAACGTGTAGTTACAATCTATGATACGGACGCGGGCCCCATGGCTGTGGTATTGGTAGGCGCTATGATCGTAGCGAGCATAGAAACAGTTTGGGCTGGCCAAGTAACTCCAGTCACACGCTCTATCCGCGAATGGCATTACCCACTAGACGCCATTGAATTGGCGAAAGGAGACGAAATTGGCCGCTTTAAACTGGGCTCTACTGCGATCGTTTTATTTGGCCCCGATGTGATGAACTGGGAAGCCGCACTTTCAGCCGGCTCACCAACACTGATGGGTGAGGAAATGGGTGTCCTAATTTAGAAACTCCGTTTTTCCCTGTCGAGTATGGACAACATTGAGCAGATCAAGCTGTTGGTTTTGTTTGGAGTTTTTAATCTCTACACCTTCATGCTTAAGCAGCCACAGTTTTCGCTCGATACCACCCGCATAGCCAGTTAAGGCACCGGTGGAACCAATAACCCGATGACAGGGAACAATAATACTAATGGGGTTTCGACCGTTGGCACCGCCAACGGCCTGAGACCCTTTCGGCCGGTTCACCATTTTAGCAATATCCAAATAGCTCCGTACTTCACCAAATTCAATTTTTGACAAGCATAACCATACAGACTTCTGGAACTCTGTCCCCAGAGGGTCTAAAGGCACATCAAACACTTGGCGCTGCCTGGAAAAATATTCCTCCAACTGCCTTTTACAACAGTCTGTAATGGCATTGGGGTTAACCGGAATTTTTTTCTCTCCAGAAAAAATTGCTTGGGTAATTCCAATGTCAGAGGCTTGGAATTCAAATACACCCAATGGCGTATCGATATAATCAACATACATTACAGCTGACTCCACAGTTGAAAGGTTAAATAGCTTCGCCAAGGAGAAGCGTGTTCAGGATTGAAATCTAAGTTATTTTTTTCTAAGACTTTCTTAATACCCAAATCGCCCCCCAAAAACACATCAGGATTACTCAGGCCTCTCAGCTGTGCATAATCTACCGTCCACGGACCTATACCCTTGAGCTTTAACCAATCTTCAGGGTCATCAGGGTTTTCGTGCGTGATATAGTGCTGAGCAAGGTTACGCAAAGTTTGTTTACGCGAACTAGGAATCTTTAAAAAATCTAGATCGCTTGCCGCAACAGACTCTGGACTTGGAAAGAAATGAAATTTGTCGTCAATATCACCAAGCTCCGCCACCAACTCTGAAACCAAATTCTTTGCTGCAACTACCGATATTTGCTGTCCCAAGATAGCTCTGACTCCAGCTTCAAACATGTTCCATATACCCGGCATTCTCACACCAGACCTAAAAGAAAAATCGTCAGGCAAACACAACTGTAAATCTTTCTCCACCGCCCCTATATCAACATCAAGGTCTAATATTCTTCGAATATTATTAACAATGCTTTTCAAATATTTCACTTCATCGAGCTCAATCTTAAGCTCAAACATATTATTATCAGCATCGTGTATCGCCGTAAATCTCCCTGTACTGCTCTGCCAGCGGAATGTTCTGCCATAACTCTGCTCATCACACCACTCTAGACCAGCCACTGCTCGCCCCGCCAGAATACCCTGCACAAAAGACCAATCGTAAGGCGGTCGAAAATATATTTTTAAAGCGAGTGTATTGGCCTGATTTCCCCCAGATTTCCTCATCATCGATGGCGTTAATTTCAATTGCGCTTTAAAACAGTCGTTGAATCGACGGACGCTGTCAAAACCACTCGCCAGAGCGACTTGTGTGATGGGTAACTTAGTTTGGTGCAGCAACTGTTTGGCAAATAAACATTGTTGATATAGCGCGTAGGATTTTGGAGGCATACCAAGGTGCTTAGTAAATAGCTGTCGTAGATAACGATCACTGATGCCTAGCCTTACCGCGAGGTGTTCTAATGAGGAGTCCTGTAAACAACCCTCATCAATCAGGCGTATCGCTCGATCTAAGGTAGCATTGACACCCTTCCAAGCAGGCGAATTGGGGGCGCTATC
>CAJWBQ010000084.1 GCA_913020115.1 uncultured Cellvibrionales bacterium | reverse complement strand
TTTGCAAAAGGCAAAACCCATTGTCAAAGCGGCAAACAGTGAACTACAGCAAGATTTCAGTGATGATGAAATGGCAACTGTCATTCGATTTCTTAACCACGTTAGTAAACCTCAATAAATCACCCGAATTTAAAAATAGGTATTAAAATGACGTACACCCCCTCCAACAGCCCAGCATTAAAATTATGGAATAGGTTAAAGGGCACCTCTTTTGGGCGCTGGCTGCTCAGTCAGATAGTATGCTTTAGAGCACCCTATTTCTCCTCAATTAAACCCAGGCTTACACACATAGCAGCTGGGCACGTAGAATTAACCTTTAAAAAGCGCCGAGCCGTATGCAATCATTTAAATACCGTGCATGCGATCGCTATGTGTAATTCCGCCGAGCTGGCCGGTGGACTGTGTCTAGATGTGTCACTCGATGCCAATCACCGCTGGATACCCGCGGGCATGACGGTGCAATATTTGAAAATGGCTAAAACCGACTTGCGCGCGGTGTGCAAAATAGAACGCTACGACTGGCAGGGCAAGCAAGACGTCATTATGCCCGTCTGTGTTTACGACACGAACAATGAAGAAGTTTTTCACGCTGACATTACTATGAGGATATCACCTAAGAAATAACTAGCCCTGCAGAAATAAACTGTCCCCTTTTCCCCCTCTCAACCGTCTTCTTTACACCACAAAAACCCCCCAAAATCCCCAAGAAGACTCAAACACTGGGCAATGAGGTAGAATGACGGTGAAAATGGCATTTAAAACAATGACTCAGGACACCTTGCCGCAGCAGAAGGCACCGCCAATGACGGGTATTTTGCCTCGGCAATACGAAATTGTGAAAACTAAGAAAACCCAAAAACAGCTGTGGACGGAGCTCTATGCCAACTATCAGGCTGAGCTTGTTCACTACCTGCAAAGCAAATGGTTTAAACAAAAACACGACGCCAATGATATCACTCAGCAAGCTTTTGAGCGTTTCATGCTTGTGGCTGAACCTGAACGCATCGAAAAACCACGGGCCTACCTCTACCAGTTGGTACGCAACCTAACGGTTGATGGCCTAAGACGAGACAAGGTTCGGTATGAACACGCCCGACAAGAGGCAGTAAATGAAGAGCCGGCCAGCATTGGGTCTCCGTTAAATGAAGTATTAAATACCGAGCAATTGGAGTTTTTACAAAAGATCATTGAAACCCTCCCAGCCAAGAGGCGCAGAGCGTTTGTGTTAAGTCGCGTTTACCAAATGACTTACGCTGAAATTTCGGATGATATGGGCATTTCCGTCGAAGGGGTAAAAAAACACGTTCTGCGGGCACTGAGCACTTGCCAAGAGCACCTGGCAAATAGATTTAAGGGGGAATAACTAATGGACACACAGGACAACAATCATCTCGCCGAATTGAAAGATGATGCGAATCAAAGAGCCCAAGAATGGATTACCTTTTTAGCCTCAACCGAAGCCAGCTCGGAAGATCGCGCGCGCTTTGAGCACTGGCTTAATTTAGACGATGAACACCGCGTTGCCTATGAACAAGCACAAGCTATCTGGAATGGCGCGGCAGCTCTGCAGGCACTTAAACACCTCGAACCTTTGCACCAAAAACGAGAAGCAAGGCTTCAAGGACTTACTCGCTGGTTTTCCAAGCTACAGGCCTTGCCGCAATGGGGCGCCGCCCTAGCTTCAGTTCTGATCGTGGCATTTGCTATTAATTCACAACAAGCAGAAAAACCTGATGTTCGCTCATACCAGACGCAAACAGCGGAAAAAAGGCAGCTGGATCTGGCCGATGGTTCAAGCATTTTTATGAGCCCAGAAACAAGCATCGCTGTGAGCTACACGAAGACTACTCGCGAGATCTCTCTACTTAAGGGCGAGGCGTTCTTCGAGGTATTTCGCAACCCTCAAAAACCCTTCATTGTCTCGAGTGCCCATACTCAGGTTACCGTGCTGGGCACCTCATTTAACGTCAACAGTAATCGCTTTGGCGTGACAGTGGCCGTTCAGGAGGGCAAGGTTGAAGTGGCCAGCGTCGACGTTCCAGGGCGCCGTAATTCATTAAAGAATTTAATAGCCGGCCAAACCGTCAAAGTTAGCCACACCAAGGGACTGGGTCATATCAACAGAATTGAGGCAGAAGACACTAATGCCTGGATGCAAGACGTGAGAATTTATGTTGCGCGACCATTAGCTGAAGTACTCGAAGATCTCAGCCGATATTGTGATGCCGAATTGGTTATCGTTGACGATCAACTGAAGGAACAAACGGTTACTGCGGTATTTCCAATGAGCAGCGCGCAACATATACTAAAAGCGCTTGAAACGGTTCTTCCGCTCTCGGTTCAGCAGATTAATGACAAGCGCATTGAGCTTAGAGCTAAACCTTGATAAAGAACTGATAAATTTTTTGGGTTTAAACCGATTCGCGACGGCGATACTTAAAATACACAATTATGAAAACGCGGGTGGGAGTTGGGTTTTACATGCTAATGTCATTCTACCACCAACTCTATGGTGGCAAATATTCTGCTTACCTAAGCCTATGCAAAATCCTAGGCACATTTGTGCTGCTTGTCGCCAGCAAAAATTTGATGGCGCAAAACCAATTCAACTTTTTAATTCCTCAAGCGCCACTTGATCGTGCGCTACTCGAATTCGTAAAGCAATCCGGCATTGGTGTTGTGGTAAGTCAAGACATTGATACAACACAAACTCTCGACGCAGTAAAAGGAAGATTTTCCCCGCAGGTTGCCCTGAAAAAGCTCTTACGCGGCGCCTCACTGAACGCAGAAAGAATCGGCGAAGGCCCCTTTACTATCCGCCAAAATAAGCCAGAGCCTAAGTTGACCGAAGACTATACAACTATAGAAGAAGTAATTGTTACCGGAACTCACATTAACCGAGGGCTACATAGAACCGTCAGTCCGGTGACAATTATTGACCGGAATCAACTGCAAAACCTTGGCTCTCCCTCAATGATTGACCTGATTAGCACCTTGAGCTCCATGTCGGGAACAGAAAATCAAAGCAATCAGTTTCATAATTTCAACAACGCCGGAACTGCCAATGTAAATTTGAGGGGCCTAGGTGTCAGCAGAACTCTGGTATTGCTCAACGGCCGGCGCATGGTTCAGTCTGCACTACCGCATAATAATGGCCAGGCTTTCGTCGACATCAATACGATACCAGCCTCGGCCCTGCAACGTATTGATATTTTGAAGGGCGGAGCCAGTGCCACTTACGGGTCGGACGCGGTTGCAGGCGTGGTGAACTTTATTACCCAACGAGAAGTATCGGGGTTTACCGCCCACATTAGCGGAAAGCATGTAGATGAAAGCTCTGGAGACTGGGATGCCGGGTTTTTAACGGGCGGAGAAATCTCTAAAGGGCAGTGGATGACAAGTTTTAACTACAGCCGTCGCAGCGAACTACGCAACAACGATCGTGAAAACCTGACGGCCCCCAAAATTGATATCCCTGCACTTCAGCGCAGCATCTACGGAATATCCTCCGTGGGCAACCCAGGTTCCTTTATTCCTATTAGCGCTGACATTGCTCGCAACGGGGTCACGGCAATTGAGGCCGAAAATGCCGCGGACGGAAACAATAACTATGTTCTAGACCCCGACTGTGAATTAGCGGGTGGCATAGCGTTTGAAAATACTCGCTGCGGCTTCAACTATATTGAACATGACAATTTGGTTGAGACAGAAAACCGATGGCAACTATTTAGCTCCTGGTTTCGTCCCTTTGGGCGAAACGCGGAAACCTACGCTGAACTCAACTATTCTTATCTCGACATAGCTAATTGGAAAACCTCTCCCAGCTTTCCTCCGGTAAATGAAGTGGATGCCACCCGTTTTGTTCCCGCCTATCACCCTGGGCTCATTGATTTTTTGGCTCGCAACCCTGGGCTAGTTGAAAGCGATGGCGACCTTGCAGACTTTTCCGGTGGGGCTTTATTTGTTGGCCGTCCTATGGGAGCTGCAAGCACCGCCGATAGTGGCCGAAGATCTCACGGCACGCTGCGAATCGTCGCCGGTTTACGTGGTATAGCCTCACCAGGAATGGATTACAACATGTCCTTAACTCTGGCTCAAAACCTCGCAAAAACAAGTTCCCCAGACGTTGTCATTGAACGTTGGGAAAAGGCACTAGCCGGTTTCGGCGGAGAAAACTGCAAAGGCAATGTTGCGGGAGAAAATCAATGCCTATTCTACAACCCCTTCGCTTCAGCGTCTTTGGCTGATAGCCGAAATAATTTATCGCTTGCCAATAATCCAGACCTTCTGGCTTGGTTAAAAGAAGATGTCATTCAACAAAACACTTCAGACCTGCTTGTCGCAGACCTAGGTTTTTCAGGCAGGCTCTCTCTGCCAAACGGCATTCCAGTTGATTATGCCTTTGGCTTACAGTATCGGAGCGAACATCTAAAAATTCGTTTTGACGACCTGTCTGACGTCAACATTAACCCAGGAAGCTCAACAGACACCCGAGAGGTACCGGGCATTTTTATATTTTTCCGCGGCGGTCAAGAAGACCATGTTCAGCAAGATGTTTTTGCTTGGTTTAGTGAACTTGCAACACCTATTCGCAACAACTTAACATTGCAACTGGCCCTGCGTTACGAGAGTTATGGAGGCAACATTGGCGAGAGTGTGGACCCGCGTATCGCGCTAAATTGGGACCTCAGCCCAACGCTGACATTGAAAACATCCGCCGGCACAACCTTTCGAGCTCCGTCTCTAAATCAAACCAGCCTAGACACCACATACCTTGAATTAATCGGCGCCGCTTTTGCCTTCAAGGCAGTGGACAGAATTGGCAACGAAGGCCTTATGCCCGAAACATCAGTGAGCACAAGCGTGAGCGCAACTTGGGAGCCCAGCGAATTCTGGACAGTCAATCTGGACTACTGGAACTATCAGCTACAGGACGTCATTGTACAAGAGAGTGCCAACGACTTGGTTAACACTGTTTTTTCCGACCCAAGCTCAGACCGTCAGGCTCAGGTGATTTTTGACGGCGGCGGCAATATTGCTCGCATTCTCAGCCACTACGTTAATGGCCCAGACATCAAAGTAGATGGCTTTGATTTTTATGGTCAATATCTACGCCGCTTGGCTGAGGCTAGGCTTACCATAGGCTGGGACCTTGCATGGCTACACCGTTACGATGTTGGCGAAAGCGCGCTGTCACCGGCATTCTCTGCAGCGGGGAAATTAAACACCGGCACTTTCGTGAAATCACTGCCAAGATGGCAAGGTAAGCTTTATGCGAACTACGCACACAAAGCCTTCAACGCTCGACTCGTGCTAAACGCCATCAGTGCCTACACAGATGACGGCCTAAATATTTTAAAAAAAACGGCCTTCGAATCATTTATCACAGATGAAAAAGTTGATGCACATTATTCAATCGATACGCACTTAACCTGGGCAGGTCTCGCGCCGCAAACACAGCTGTCGCTGTCTATTTTGAACCTAAGCGACCGCGACCCTCCCACCGCTCGACTAGATATGCGTTTTGATACTACTAAGCACAACGCTTTTGGGCGTATGCTTAAATTTACGGTCCAACATAAACTCTAATTTTTTGTCCCTATTTGTCTCACTGATACGTCTTCCCCCTGTAATACTAAAAAAACGGGAGATATATGATGATGAGAGCAAGCTTGTACAAAACACC
>CAJWBQ010000083.1 GCA_913020115.1 uncultured Cellvibrionales bacterium | reverse complement strand
TATGTGCCTGTTGGTAAAGATATTCTTGGCGGTGCTGCAGCTGGCGTGCAAAACGTAATTAACTATGCCAATGCAGGTGTTGAGTTTATGTTTGGCGATTTAGCCAAGTTTAAACTCGGTTTTATTTTTGCAATCAATGTACTACCCATAATAGTTTTTCTATCTGCTCTCATGGCGGTGCTCTACTACCTTGGCATTATGCAAAAAGTGGTTGACGTTTTGGGTGGCCTGATTAAGCGAGCGCTCGGTACAAGCCAGACTGAATCACTTTCAGCAACGGCGAATATTTTTGTAGGTCAAACAGAAGCGCCTCTTATCGTTCGCCCCTACATTAATCACATGACGCAGTCAGAATTATTTGCCGTGATGACCGGAGGCTTGGCCTCTATCGCGGGAGCGGTGTTGGCAGGCTATGCCAGCATGGGCGTAGAGTTAAAGTACCTTATTGCCGCTAGTTTCATGGCCGCTCCAGGTGGCTTGCTAATGGCAAAAATTATTAAGCCGGAAACCGAAATTCCAGACGAGCGCGCAGAAGACATCGCGTTTGAGGAGGGCGAACAACCTGCAAATGTAATTGATGCCGCTGCAGGTGGGGCACTTACGGGGCTTAAGCTGGCCATGAATATTGGTGCAATGCTAGTGGCGTTTATCGCATTAATTGCTTTACTTAATGGATTGATTGGCGGCACCGCGGGTTTGTTTGGTTTTGAAAACCTGACGCTTGAACAAATACTTGGGTTTTTATTAGCGCCTCTTGCATGGGTGCTTGGCACTCCTTGGGCTGACGCCGTTTCTATCGGCAGCCTAATTGGTCAAAAACTAGTGCTAAATGAGTTCGTAGCCTATGTTGAATTTGTGAAATTAAAAGACACATTGTCCGAGCAGGCGCAAGTAATTGCGATCTTTTCATTGTGTGGCTTTGCGAACCTCTCATCTATCGCAATTTTGTTAGGTGGACTCGGTGGTATGGCGCCGAAACGCCGGCCCGATATTGCTCGCATGGGTTTAAAAGCGGTGGCAGCGGGTTCGTTGTCAAATTTAATGAGTGCGGTTCTTGCGGGCTTGTTTATATCATTGGTGTGACGATGTATCGACACAGGCAATCTCGAGGTAGGAGAAAACTGTTATGAAAAGGGCCATTATTCTTGTTCTAGATTCTTTTGGCGTAGGTGCCACAAGTGATGCAAAAACATTTGGCGATGTTGGCGCTGATACCTTGGGGCATATTGCTGAGCACTGCGCAGAAGGTAAAGCAGACGTTGGGCGTAGCGGAAAGTTGGATATTCCGAATTTGGCTAGCTTGGGTTTAATGCACGCTGCCAAAGAGAGTACGGGGTCATTTCCGGCCGGTTTCCAAGATGTCGCGCCGGTTGTAGGAGCTTACGGGCACGCCGAAGAGCTTAGTAGCGGCAAAGATACCTCAAGTGGTCACTGGGAAATGACCGGGGTGCCGGTGCTGTTTGACTGGGGTTATTTTCTTGAGAAGGAAAACAGCTTTCCCGAGGCCTTTCTCAACAAATTTATCGCAGCTGCAAAAATTCCCGGAGTGCTGGGAAATTGTAGTGCCTCAGGTACAGAGATTATTGCACGCTTGGGTGAAGAGCATCTTCGTACCGGCATGCCAATAGTCTACACTTCAGCTGATAGCGTATTTCAAATTGCCTGCCATGAGGAAAGTTTTGGTTTGGATCGGCTACTTGAAATCTGTCAGATAGCGTACGACTTGTTGTCGGAATATAATATTTGCCGGGTGATTGCTAGGCCGTTTGAAGGAAGCAACTCCAGTGATTTTAAACGTACGGGCAATCGACGTGATTTTTCTGTTCCACCACCTGCGCCAACCTTACTTGATAAGCTTGTGAGCGCCGGCGGAGAAGTCATTGCAGTAGGAAAGATATCAGATATTTTTGCAGCGCAAGGCATAAGCCGTAAAGTTAAAGCCAACGGTTTGGAGGCATTGTTTGACGCTAGTGTTCAAGCATTGAACGAAGCTGGAGAGAACAGCCTCGTGTTTACAAATTTTGTAGATTTCGACTCCGAATACGGACATCGTCGCGATGTGCCTGGGTATGCAGCGGCTCTTGAATACTTTGACAGAAGGTTGCCAGAATTTCTCAGTGCGATGAAGCCCGACGACGTTTTGGTGATTACCGCAGATCACGGCTGCGATCCATCTTGGCCTGGCAGTGACCATACTCGGGAGCATATTCCTGTCTTGGTTTATGGTCAAAGTGTTACAGCCGGTTCATTGGGTTTGCGCCGCTCTTTTGCGGATATAGGGCAAAGTTTAGCATCGCACTTGGGCTTGCCCGAACTAGAATACGGTGAGAACTTTCTCGCCCAGTAACTATTTAAATTCCCAATTTTAATGATTTTGAAAGAGAGGTAAGCATGACCGCCCACATTAACGCCGAAGCCAATGATTTTGCCAATACCGTACTTATGCCCGGTGACCCCCTCCGAGCGAAGTATATAGCTGATAATTTCTTAGAAAACGTCCGTCAGGTCAATGAGCTTCGCGGCATGCTAGCTTACACCGGCGAGTACAAAGGTAGGGCAGTGTCGGTAATGGGTTCTGGAATGGGAATTCCGTCAATTTCGATCTACGCTAAAGAACTGATTACCGAATATGGTGTTCAAAATATAATTCGTGTTGGTAGTTGCGGAGCGGTTAGTCAGGACATCAATCTTCGCGACGTTGTTATTGGCATGGGAGCTTGTACAGACTCGAGTGTTAATCGAATTCGATTTAAGGGCTATGATTTTGCAGCGATAGCCGATTACGGCTTACTGGCCAATGCTGTAGAGTCTGCAAAAACTCTTAACATGACGGCCAAAGTAGGCAATATATTCTCAGCTGATTTGTTCTACACTCCAGACACTGAGATGTTTGATGTTATGGAGCGTTACAATATTCTAGGAGTGGAAATGGAAGCCGCAGGGCTTTATGGCGTGGCCGCCGAGTTTGGCGCTAACGCGCTCACCATTTGTACGGTCACCGACCATATCAGACGCGGTGAAGCGATGCCTGGGGACCAACGTCAAACGTCGTTGAACGAGATGATTACGCTGGCATTGGAAAGCGTGTTGTTGTTAGAGGAATAGAGTAGAATTCCAAAGTTTAAATAGATAATTGACCGAACTCAAAAGGCAGCACAATGAGCGTACACGAAATCAAGCACCCTTTGGTGCAGCACAAAATTGGCTTAATGAGACGTAAAAATATCAGCACTCGGGATTTTCGGCAGTTGGCCGCCGAGACTGGCTGTTTACTTACTTACGAAGCCACTCGCGATTTGGCCCTAGAGAAGTACGAAATGGAGGGCTGGTGTGGGCCCATCGAGGCTGAACGAATCAAAGGTAAAAAAATTACCATCGTACCTATACTGCGTGCCGGTTTGGGCATGATGGATGGCGTCCTCGAGTTGATCCCTAGTGCTAAGATATCTGTGGTGGGCCTTTATAGGGACGAAGTTACACTGCAGCCTGTGGCTTATTTCGAAAAGTTGGCAAAGGAAATTGATCAGCGTCTGGCGTTGATTGTTGACCCAATGTTGGCCACCGGAGGGTCAATGATTGCGGCCATTGACATGTTAAAGAACAAGGGCTGTACACACATTCGAGCCTTGGTATTAGTTGCTGCGCCAGAGGGAATAGCAAAAGTTCAAGAGGCACATCCCGATGTAGAGCTGTATACCGCAGCTGTTGACGATCACTTAAATGAGCAAGGCTACATTTTGCCCGGGTTAGGCGATGCTGGCGACAAGATTTTTGGCACCCAATAGGCGATAGAACGAAAATTTGTAATGGTTTTCTACACAATAATAATTTTCAAGATCTAAAGTTTAGCCCGCGATCCATGTAGCTTGGGCTAGGATTGCTGGTAGATGTCTAGCTGATACACTTTCGGTAGGAGTTTCATTAAGCCTGCCGAATACTTCATTTTTTACTCTATACAATGCGCAGGGGCAATGCTTGTGAAACGTCTTACGACTTACTTTCTCCCTTTAAACCTTAAACAATGCTCAATACTCATAAGTATCTTACTGGGTCTCTGTTTGGCTAATACCAGCGTTGCGGCTAGTAAGATCAAAGTGGATAGTATTATTTACGGCGATTATCTCGTCACAATGACGGGCTCTGAACCCTACATAGAAAACGGTGCGGTTGCTGTACAAGGGAAGGATATTCTGGCTGTTGGCACACAGCAGGAAATTGACAGTGCCTACCGTTCAAAAAATCGCATTAGTGGTAAGCAGCGAATTCTAATGCCTGGCCTCGTAAACGGCCATACCCATTCGTCTATGACCTTGTTTCGCGGAATGGCAGATGATTTAAAGCTGATGGACTGGCTTACCAATTACATTTTTCCCATGGAAGGCCAATTTGTTACTCCGGAATTTATTCGAGTGGGCACTGAGTTAGCCTGCTATGAAATGATAAAAGGCGGCACAACCACTTTCGTTGATATGTATTTTTACCCCAATACCATCGCCGATGTTGTTGAGCGCTGCGGTCTTCGCGCAGTGATCGCTTCACCTTCAATTGATTTCCCAAGCCCGGGCTTCAAGGGTTGGGATGATTCCTTTGCTGCAGCAGAGAAGTTTGTTGACGAGCGTAGAGGTAAGCACGAGAGAGTGACACCTGCCTTTGCGCCTCACGCCCCTTACACTGTTGCGCCGGAACACCTTGCCCAAGTGGTTGCCAGCGCCAAGGCCTTTGACGCACCTATAAGCATGCATGTCGCCGAAGCCCCTTCGGAAATTGAAATCATAAAGGAGCGCTACAATACCTCACCCGTAAAACATATAGCCAAACTGGGGATGCTGGACGAAACCCTAATCGCGGCCCATATGGTTCACCCAACAGTAGAAGAAATTCAAATGATGGCGGGAAAGACGGTTGGTGCCATACACAACCCGACGTCAAACCTTAAATTGGCCGCTGGAATTTCACCCGTTGTGGCTATGTTAGAGGCAGGCGTATTAGTGGGGCTAGGCACTGATGGCGCAGCCAGCAACAACGATTTGGATTTATGGGAAGAGATGCGCTTGGCCGCCTTGCTGCACAAAAACCGCGAATCTGACCCTACCGTTATTCCTGCAATGACTGCGCTGACTATGGCAACTCGTGGCGGAGCCGCCGCCATTGGCCTGGGAGAGCAAATTGGGCAGTTGAAGCCTGGTATGCGAGCGGATATGATTCAGCTTGATATAGGGCGCCCAAGTTTGTCGCCTCTCTATAATGTAATTTCTCACTTGGTGTACGCCGTCGACTCTAGCGATGTAGTCAGTACAATGGTTTCGGGCCAATTGTTAATGAAAGATCGCAAGGTGTTAACGCTTGACCACGACCAAGTTAAAAAAGCAGCCGATCAAAAAGGTAAGGAGATTGCAGCGGCTTTAAGCCGTAGGCAACAAAACCCATGACCGACAATTCAAAACCCGCCAAGGCTGGGGCCATTAGAAAACGCAATATGCGGAAAATACTGGAAGCCGCCGAATATGAATTTGTTTTGCACGGCTATAAAGGTACAAGCACACAAGCGGTAGCGGATAAAGCGGGGCTCCCAAAAGCCAATATCCTTTATTATTTTAAGAGTAAAGAGAAGCTCTATATCGCGGTGCTACAAGAAATATTGGAACTTTGGACTGAAATATTTGGCGAGATTAGGGAGGAGGACGACCCGGCAGAGCAGCTAGAGCGCTTTATTCGCGCGAAAATTGACATGTCATTCCGTCAACCCAGAGCATCTAAGTT
>CAJWBQ010000082.1 GCA_913020115.1 uncultured Cellvibrionales bacterium | reverse complement strand
TTGAGGACATTAATCTAGCTCGTATAGTTTCAACGCGCCAAGCATAACACCTTGGCTGATTTGGCGGAAATAACGAGGGCTCGGCCCGTTGCTGATAGTGTTGTTACTTACCGTCCGCAGGCAATCTAAACTCCATGTCAGTTGGCATCGAAAAAACGAATAGCAGTCAATTCTGGGCTGAGTTACAGTTACTTTTTGAACCTCAAATAGCTTATGTGCCAATGACCCCTCTAATCGCATTAATACTTGCCTATTTATTCTTAGCACTGGCTATCGTGGGTGTGCTGTTGCCCGGACTACCCACCGTTCCTTTTCTATTATTGGCAGCCTGGTTTTCTGCAAGGGGTTCAAGTCGTTTGCACCGCTGGCTATATGAGCACCCGCATCTGGGTAAGCTCTTAATAGATTGGGAAACGCAGCGGGCAATTTCACGATGCAGTAAAGTACTTGCGGTTTTCATGCTCTCAATTAGTTGGGTGGTACTCTAATATCGCAGTAATAATTTATGGTTGTTGGCAGGTGCGGCGCTTATGTTCCTGTCGGTTGCCTCTTATCTTATCAGTCGGCCCGAGCCGCATTGATGTGAGCAAGATATCCGGAAATACAACTTATGAATGATTTTCTGCTTATTGTCACAATACTGTCCGTATCTCAACTCACTTGGCTGTTCTTGTTTCTGGCGCTCTATCACAGGGACAGCATATCGGCCAGGCTGTTTGCTGGGCTCTTGTTCGGTATCGCCAGCTATCAGCTAATGCCATTTACCTTGTACGAGTGGGGTTGGGGATGGGCAAATCTCATCGTTGTCATCGCCTCCATCAGCAACCCTGGCTTTTTATGGTTATTCAGTCGTTCTCTGTTTTGCGACAACGACAGCCTGCGTTGGCCTCACTACACCCTGGTGATTGTGTATGTTGGGATTGCCTCAACGGGTGTTGTCATGAGTAACTTTATCGATCCGCAAAATCGCCTACCTTTATCATCGACAGAAACGGTTGCCTACTTCCTTGTCCCTCAGGTTATTAAGCTCGGCATGGTAGGGCACGTGATACTGCTTTCAGTGCAGGGTTGGCAGGCTGATCTCATTGAAAGCCGCCGGTACTACCGTGGCGTTTTTATCGCAGTCAGTAGTGTGTTTTGCGCGGCAACCCTTATTTCTGAACTTTGGTTAAACCAGCCACTTCAGTCCGGTCTTTGGAGTGCATCGATCATTTTCGTGCTATTTATGGCGTTTAATCTGAGTAATTTTACCTTGAAATCAGGTTTTCTTGCCCAGCAAGTCTTGAAAGAAAAATCTGCTACGGGCTCAGGACCCGTTAGTGCCGAGGGCATTGTGGACCAAAGCGACCTTGAAGAAGTGCTAATGTCGTTGTCAGAGCTTGTTGAGAAGCAGTGTATTTACAAAGAACATGGCCTAACGTTGGCGCAAGTGGCGAAACGAGTTGATATTCCCCCTTATAGATTACGTAAGATAATCAATCAGCGGATGAATTACAGTAATTTCAATCAATACCTCAACCAGTACCGTATTGAAGAAGCCTGCAGGCAGCTGGTGGAGCCTGAGACTCAACAGCTCCCAGTATTAAGTATCGCCCTGGATGTTGGGTTTCGTTCTTTGTCGTCCTTCAACAAAGCCTTCAAAGAACGCGTGGACAAAACACCCACCGATTTTAGAAAAGAGCATAAATTGACCAAAACTCCCTGACGGATACTGTTAAACATGGTGTATTTCGGAATCCGTCAACAATAGTTCAACTTCAGGAAGAGTATGAGCAGCTGATTGAGCACAATCTGGTCTGTTCTTATTCAACCCTGAGGTCAACATGCCAGTACCTATTGCTAACTCCGAACATGTCCAGCGCCACTATTTTATCGACTGGATTCGCGTCATTGCCTTCTGGCTACTGATACTTGTTCATTGTGCGATTCCTTTTGTCCCTTTCGGGATGCCATTGATCCAAAATGCTGATACGAGTAACACGCTGAGTATTTTGCTCTATTTCTTTCATGAGTTCCGCCTGGAAACGTTATTTCTGGTGTCTGGTGCGGGTACGTATTTTGCCATGTGCAAAATCAATGCTAAGCGTTTTCTCATCGAGCGTTTTAAAAGGCTAATCTTACCCACGATCTTTGCGTGTTTAACGATAATGCCTGTCATGATCTTTTTCGAAAAGACCCATACTGGTGAGTTTTCGGGTACATTTGTTGAATTTTACCCACAGTTTTTTACCAATGGCGCCTATCCCAGAGGCGATTTTAGCTGGGGACAAATGTGGTTTGTGGTCTACTTGTTTGTGTTTTGCCTGGTTTCGTTGCCATTGTTAGTCGGGCTGAAGAAGCCAAGTGCCCAAGAAGGAATGACACGATTACAGGAGAAACTGAGCCGAGGCTGGGGTATTTACTGGTATATTTTGCCCATGTTGGGTATGGAGCTGGCTCTGAGGAGGCACTTCCCTGGTGCGCGAGACCTTATTCATGATTGGGCCAGTGCCAGTCAGTGGCTACTCTATTTCCTAGCCGGGTATGTACTTATCTCTGCGCCACGCTTACTCGATCGAATTAAGGTTCTTCGGCATCACTCCTTGGCGCTGGCGATAGTCTGCACGTCCTTGTTAATGGTGCTTAGGAACTTGCCGCAGCTGGGCCTGATAGGGCCTCTGATCCAAATGAGTGAAAGTATGGACTATGTTGTACTCAGTCTTTTAAAGGTAAGTAATGCGTGGGTTTGGGTTTTGGTAATATTGGGTTACGGCAAGAGACATCTGCAAACAAATAGTCCCTTGTTAGAGTACTGTAACCAGGCTGTTTACCCGATATTTATTTTACACATGACGGTCAGTGTAGCGTTAAGCTATTGGATTGTGGACTGGCCATCTGACATCGGGCTATGGACCAAATATGGCATGGTGTCACTCTGGACGTTTGTGATCATCATGGGTCTTTATCATTTTACCATTCGCCCTTTTAATCTCATGCGAGTGTTGTTCGGTTTGAAGCCAGTATCCACTAAGTCTGTTGATTCTGCCCCCTTATTAGTACGTCAGGACAAGGTGAGCGGATAAGACCGCCAGATTACTTAAAGAGGCTCACCATGACGCGAAGGAATATGATACAGGTACAGGGTTCTGTACAGGAGTCGATCGATAAAATCGCGATCGATGCACGTACGGCAGTGAGCAGGGTTTGTTTGGGAGTAGATGATCTGCAGCTACTGGGCAGTAAAGCTTTAGTCTTTCGCGCCGAAATTCTCCCGGGAAAGTCGTCCGTACTCTATGCCGCTTTAACCTCAATAGGAACTGAGCTAAATAAGCAGCATCTACCAGACATGGATGACTTGAAGGCGGAAATGGAATGCCCGGTGTCAATTCAAATAACTAGTTTTTCAGAGGATACCGATCGAAGAACTAGCATACCGAACGTTCCACGGTTAAGCTTTTGGCGAGAGCATAGAGATATTTAAGGGGCTTCCTTTAGGTCAGGTTCGATAGCTCCTTTCAGAGTGCAATCTTCCACACTCTGATCTGTGCCCTGACCATATAGATACATTTTTCCTTGGTGGGGGGTTTGATGAGTCTAAGGGTATAGTAGGGCTTGAGATTCTTGGTCTAGTTGCCTTGCTCCGATCTGTATCAACTCACGAATACAGCCGAGAACTTGTTTGTAAACCTTGAATAGTATTCCCTCCCTGTGGATAAGGCCCCAGATGCAATTAAGCAAACAGAAGAGTTTTATAGTTTATGTCCTGGAGGCGCGTCATTTATGGTAAAAAAACCTGGCGACGGTGATCGGTGTTCATAAGTCTCAGTCTAGGATCCGTCATTTTTGACACGTAACGTAGTTAAAAATGTGTCGAAACTCCCCTGTTTTTGCAATAGTCGTACCCCCCAAATTTCCCCAAAATATTGGCGGCACTGAAAAAGAGCTTTCGGTATGACGCCGCACTCTATGCAATAAAAATCGCTCAGCCTCTCAATTTCAATTTAGTACAGTCGTCGGTTTACTCTGCGGTAATTAGCCCTTCACCATGGACATGCATGAAGAAAGCTACATTATAGGTAGTAAAACCTACAATATGGGTGTGTAAACCTACTTTTAAGGTTTATTGGGTCTCCACATGTTAGAAGCAGTTCTTGGATCAATCAATGCTGAACGCGTATTGCTCTTTTTAACCGCTAGAGAGCAAGGCTACGCTACGGAAATTGCTCGTACATTTAGTACCGACCTTAGCCCCATACAAAAGCAGTTGGAGCGAATGGAACGAGATGGCTTATTGATCAACCAGAAGGAGGGTAACACGCGTGTTTATTCATTTAATCGCGCTATGCCTTTGTTGACGAGGTGAGGCAGCTTATGGAAAAGGCCTTAACTATGTGTCCGGAGGCGACTAGGGAGGTCTTGTTATGTGACCGGCGTAGACCACGCAAGAAAGGTAAGGCGCTATGAGTGTGGTAAGCGGTATTTCAAGACTAGACCTTGCGGGTCTAATTGCGGAAACCCTGAAGTCAGAAGGGATTGACGTTGTGTTAACCGGAGGGTCGTGCGTTTCGATATGTTCCAACGAACGTTACGTTTCAATGGATCTTGATTTTATCGATGTGAGCCTTAAAACAAATAAGCAAATTTGTTTGGCCTTAAAGGCTATAGGTTTTGAATCTAAGCATCTGAATAGCCGTTATTTTGCCCACCTTGATACTCATCTAACCGTTGAATTCCCCCCTGCGCTATTAACCATTGGGGATGAGTTTATACCTTATTCGCAAGTGGCCAGTTTAGAAGCCGCACTGGATACTTTGAGATTGTTATCGCCTACTGATTGCGTGAAAGATCGTCTGGCTAACTATTATTATTTTCGTGACAGGCAATGTCTTGATCAGGCATTAATGGTGGCAGCGCAGCACCCAATAAATCTCGTCACATTGAAAGAATGGCATGAGAATGAAAGACAGTCTGAGCAATTTTTGGCTCTAATGAAAAAACAGTCAAGTGCTGGCGTGACAAATGCGTGACTGAACCTTATCGAGACTTTTCAAAGAACCCTTTCTTACAGATTATCATTGGCAAGACCCTAGCTTTCCAGAGACCTGATGGCTACTCGGTCGAGGATAGGGTGTGAGGCATTGTTCTGAGTATTTGAACTCTGCCTACTTGTGATAGAAGTTGGGGACATCGATCTAATTCGTATAGTTCCAAAGCACTCAGCATAACATCTTGGCTGATTTGGCGGAAATATCGGGGGGCTGGGCCCGGTGCTGAGGGTGGTTTTGTGCCGAGCCTCTCGGCAAATTGCGTTACTAGGCCCAATCTGTTAGTGTTGTACGGCATTCCCGTACTTTTGGTGATTTATATGGACACAGTAAGCGTAAACCAGTTTAGAGATAATCTAAAAACCTTTGTAGAACAAGTCGTTAGCAATCATACCCCCATTAAAGTGACTCGCCGTGCCGGTGAAGCTTTTGTGGTTATGAGCGCCGATGACTGGGAGCGCGAGCAAGAAACCCTATATGTGCTCCAAAACAATAGCCTGATGAAGCAACTTACAGACTCGATGACTACACACTCCGAGCGCACCGGCTATAGCCCAACACATGAGGAAATGGATGAGATCACTCGTATTTGAAGGTAACACCTGGGCTACCTATGAAGAGATTCGTGAAAAAGATAAAAAGCTTCACAAAGCTCTCTGTAAAGTAATAAAAGACATGCTTCGATCCGATCCATCTACTGGGCTGGGAAAACCAGAACAACTCCGGCATAACCTCGCCGGGTTTTGGTCGAAGCGTATTTCACAAAAAGATCGGTTAATTTATAAATTTGACGAACAAAGTATTTTTATATTTGCCATTGGGGGGCATTACGAAAAACTGTGAGTCTTGGCCGCAAATAATCTCCG
>CAJWBQ010000081.1 GCA_913020115.1 uncultured Cellvibrionales bacterium | reverse complement strand
ATTACACCCAGTCCTGTCACTGCAAAGCTGTGTTCATTCACTTACATTGTTAGACTATACTTAAATCCAGCCATTTGAAAAGCTCAATTTTCAATTAATACTAGAATTTACATAGACTTATCGTTTAAAGTTAAAGCTCTATGAAGGAGAGATAACTTTGCGCACTACGGACTTGTGAAATGAATGCTCCCTTACCCGCCATAAGCGGTCTGGCACGTCGTTTAGTTAACGACAACTTACTCGACGAAGAGACCGCCAAGGCCGCGTTAGCGCAATGCACTCAAGCCAAAACGCCTTTTGTTCACTATCTTGTTGCCAGCCAGGGGCTGGATGCGCGAACCATCGCCAATGCTGCGTCTGACGAATTTGGCACGCCCATTCTAGATCTAGACGCTTTCAACGTCGAAAGCCTGCCAAAAGATATTATTGATCGGAAATTGGTCAGCATCCATCGCTCACTACCGCTATTTAAGCGGGGCAACCGTCTTTTCATTGCCGTTGCAGACCCCACCAATCTCCGCGCACTGGATGAAATTAAATTCAATACTGGAATATCAACTGATGCCGTTCTCGTAGAGGCAGACAAGCTAGATAAGACCATAGACCTGTTCCTAAACGCTCAAGAAGAATCACTAGGCGACGCCCTAGGCGGGCTCGACGACGACGGGCTTGATGCTCTTGATATAGAAGCCGTTGACGAACACGGAGCTGGGGATGATGACGACGACAAGGAAGCTGACGAAGCCCCCGTAGTCAGATTCATAAACAAGGTCTTGTTAGACGCCATTAAATCTGGCGCATCCGACATCCACTTCGAACCCTACGAGAAAGCCTATCGAGTCCGCTTCAGAACGGATGGAATTCTGAAGGAGGTGGCTCGCCCACCCACGAGCATGGCCACCCGACTTGCCGCGCGCCTGAAAGTTATGTCCCAAATGGACATATCTGAAAGGCGCATGCCGCAGGATGGCCGGATTAAAATGAAAATCACGAAAACCCGGGCTATCGATTTTCGTGTGAATACGCTGCCTACGCTTTTTGGTGAAAAGGTGGTTTTACGGATCCTAGACCCCAGCTCTGCCAAACTCGGCATCGATGCACTTGGTTATGAAGATGGCCAAAAGCAACTATTTTTGAATGCTCTGAATCAGCCACAGGGCATGATTCTGGTCACAGGTCCCACAGGCTCTGGTAAAACTGTGTCGCTCTACACTGGCCTCAACATTTTAAACACCCCAGAGCGCAACATTTCAACTGCAGAAGACCCAGTAGAAATCAATCTAGAGGGCGTCAATCAGGTACAAATGAACGCAAAGGTAGGCCTAAACTTCTCTGAAGCATTGCGATCATTTCTACGCCAAGACCCCGACATCGTGATGGTGGGAGAGATTCGAGATTTAGAAACAGCCGAAATTGGCATTAAAGCGGCTCAAACCGGACACCTTGTGCTTTCAACCCTTCACACCAACAGCGCCCCTGAAACACTTACCCGGCTTCTAAACATGGGAGTACCGGCCTTTAACGTCGCCACTACGGTGAGCCTTATCATTGCTCAACGGCTGGCGCGCCGCCTCTGCCCCAACTGCAAAGTCCCCGCAACAGACATTCCTGATGACATATTGAGTGAAGAAGGCTTTGACGGTATTGGCATCGAGCGCTCAGAATTCGACATATTTCATCCTGGGGGCTGCGACAAATGCAGCAACGGTTACAAGGGTCGAGTTGGAGTTTATGAAGTAGTTCGCATTACCCCGACCATTTCAAGCCTTATAATGGAAGGCGGCAACGCCATCGATATCGCAAAGATGGCAAAGGAAGAGGGCTTTAATAATCTACGAGTATCGGCCCTGAGAAAGGTAGCTGGTGGTTTAACCAGCCTAGAAGAAGCAAACCGAGTAACCAAGGACTAAATAAATGGCTACCACAGTGACCAGCACAACCTTTGTTTACAAAGGCCAAGACAAAAAAGGCAACATAGTAAAAGGCGAAATGGCCGGTCCTAGTTCTGCGGTTATAAAAGCCAAGCTCTTGAAACAAGGCATTCGGGCGAATAACGTTCGCAAAAAGCCACAACCATTGTTTGGTGGCGGTAAAAAACCTATCAAACCAATGGACATTGCCATGTTTACCCGGCAGATGGCCACCATGATGAAAGCAGGTGTACCGCTGGTGCAGAGCTTTGAAATCGTTGCTGACGGTGTAGAAAACCCCACTATGGCCGAGCTTGTGTTACAAATTCGTGACGACGTTGCCGCAGGTGGAGGCTTTGCGGTCGCGCTGCGCAAACACCCAAGGCTCTTTGACGACCTTTTTTGCAACCTAGTTGAGGCCGGAGAACAATCCGGCTCCCTTGAAACCATGCTCGATCGAATTGCTACCTACAAAGAGAAAACCGAGCAACTCAAAGCGAAAATCAAGAAAGCACTCAGCTATCCTATTTCTGTTGTTGCAGTAGCGGTGGTAGTGACTGGCATCTTACTGGTCAAGGTTGTTCCTCAATTTGGAGAAACATTTAGCAACTTTGGTGCCGAACTGCCTGCATTTACTCAATTTGTCCTGCATTTATCAGAAGTCGTTCAAGAGTGGTGGTTTTATATTTTGGTGGGCATAATTGCAAGTTTCATGGCATTTAAAGAAGCCAAAATTCGCTCTAAAGGATTTCGGCGTGCAGTGGATAAGTATTCGTTAACACTTCCCATTGTTGGCGGCATCCTCCACCAATCTGTCATGGCGCGCTTCGGGCGTACCTTGGCAACCACTTTCTCGGCCGGTGTACCATTAATTGATGCTCTAACCTCTGTGGCAGGCGCCTCAGGTAATATAATTTACGAAGAAGCCATCATCAAAATTCGTGAAGAAGTCTCAACAGGCATTCAACTAAACGTCGCATTAAAAGCTTCCGGTATGTTTCCCTCGCTACTGGTACAAATGACGGCCATCGGCGAGGAATCTGGCGCTTTGGATGAAATGCTCGATAAAGTCGCGGTGTTTTATGAGGAAGCCGTAGACAACCTGGTTGACAGCCTAACCTCACTATTAGAACCCTTAATCATGTCTGTTCTAGGTGTCTTGGTCGGCGGCCTCATGATTGCCATGTACCTCCCCATTTTCCAGCTTGGTGCCATTGTTTAATGCCCGTAACAACAACCGTGGAGGCACTCTACGCCTCCCCCGCTTTCCTCTACTTTATCACTGCAATCCTAGGCCTCTGCATCGGCAGTTTTCTAAATGTTGTCGTCTATCGCCTGCCACTCACTTTACAAAAAGAATGGCAATCAGACTGCTGCTCTCTACTAGAAATTGAACCACCCGAAGACAATAGCCGCCACAAAGTTTTCAACCTTCTATTCCCAAATTCTCACTGCCCACACTGCGACCACAACATTCGCCTGTGGGAAAACATTCCCGTTCTCAGCTATCTAATTCTCAAAGGAAAGTGCTCCGGCTGCTCGCAAGCCATTTCTCTGCGCTACCCATTAGTAGAATTTGCCACCGGCCTACTTTCTGTGTTGGTGGTGTATTTAATGGGCTTTACCTTGCAATCTGGCTTGGCACTGGTGCTTACCTGGGCACTCATCTCGCTGACCTTGATCGATTTTGACACACAGCTTTTACCAGACAACATTACCTTGCCTTTGCTTTGGCTGGGCCTTATCGCAAACTATTATGGCGTCTACACCTCTTTAGAGAACGCGCTCTGGGGCGCAATTGCCGGCTACCTCTCGCTATGGTCTATCTTCTGGCTGTTTAAGCTGATCACCGGCAAGGAAGGCATGGGCTACGGTGACTTCAAATTACTGGCCGCTCTGGGTGCCTGGATGGGCTGGCAGGCACTGCCACAAATTATTATTCTCTCTTCCTTTGTAGGCGCAGCCATCGGTATCGGTGGCATCCTGGTGATGGGCCGCGACAAAAACCTTCCAATCCCCTTTGGCCCCTATCTGGCCATTGCAGGGTGGATCGCTTTACTCTGGGGCGAGGATATTTCCCTTTGGTATCTGCAGTTTTCAGGCTTAGTGTAAAAGAGGCATATCTGTGTTTGTAGTTGGAGTTACGGGCGGAATCGGCAGTGGAAAATCAGCCGCCACCGAGCATTTTGAATCACTGGGCATTGAAGTGGTTGATGCTGACATTGCCTCTCGCACAATTGTTCAAGCGGGTAAACCTGCACTACAAGCCATTGCAGAACGCTACGGTCCCAGTATTCTGCTAGCAGACCAAACCTTAAACCGCGCGGCATTGCGAGAAAAAATATTTGCCGATTCCAGCGAAAGGCAATGGCTTGAAGCCTTAACGCACCCACTTATTCGCGAAGAAATTCAGCGCGGCTTGAGCCGAGCCAAGAGCCCCTATGTGATTCTTTCATCGCCCTTGTTAATAGAGAGCACACAAGCAAAACTCTGCTCAAGTATTTTGGTCATCGATGTGCCCGAGGCACTACAACTTTCACGCACTGTGGCTCGAGACAACAATAGTGAAGAGCAAGTTCGCGCTATTATAGCGGCGCAAGCTAGCCGAGAACGTCGCTTGCTCGAAGCAGACAATGTGATTGTGAATGATCAAACGATCGAAGATTTACAGCGGCAGGTAGAACAGCAGCACCAGCAGTATCTGGCGCTCGCGAACAAAGAAAACTATTAAGAAGCCCCCTATGTCTGACGAAAATACACCATCAAAATCACCCATGCAGGTCGCCTGCCCCACCTGTAAAAGCAAGGTGCTGTGGAACGAAGACTTTCCGGAAAGGCCCTTTTGCAGCGAACGCTGTAAGCTGATGGATTTTGGCGACTGGGCCAATGAGTCAAACAGTATTGAGGGAAACTCAATCTATGATGACGTTAATTCTGACGACCTAGACCAATATTAGCGTTCGGCAAACCGAGACTCTAGCGCGCCTATAATGGCTTCGTTAGCAGCGGGAAAAGCGTAATCACGCAAACTCCCTACGGGCACCCATTTAACGGGCTGCCCTTCATTGCCGCAGGCTTTACCCTTGAAGGCGGTAATAATCCAAACATCGAGTAATACTGATTTGTCGACGTAGTCGTGACGAATTTCCAAGAGGGTTTCGCACTGACTAAGCTCAATCGCCAGCTCTTCTTTAAGCTCGCGGGCCAGCGCTAGCTCAACGGTTTCACCTTCGTCTACCTTACCGCCTGGAAACTCCCACAAGCCCCCCTGATGAGATTCGTCCGCGCGCTTGGCAATTAAAATATTGCAGGCTTCATCAAGAATAACGCCAACCGCCACATGAACAATTTTTTTATCACTCATCAAAATTGTATCGTTAGCTGCGGTAATCGGCGTTGATAGAAACGTAATCGTGAGAAAGGTCCGTGGTCCAGACGCGATCGCTATAATCGCCTCGGCCCAAGTTGATATCGATGGTAATCTCTTCCTGCTGCATAACCGCAGCACCCTGCTCTTCGGTGTAAGACGCCGCTCGACCGCCTTTTTCTACAATCAGCACATCGTCTAAATGCACGGTCACTAAAGTATCGTCTAAGCCCTCTACTCCCGCATAACCTATGGCCGCAACAATGCGCCCCCAGTTTGCGTCAGAAGCGAACAGCGCCGTTTTCACTAAGGGTGACTGAGCCACGGCATACGCTACCTTCACACACTCATCTTCGTTATTAGCGCCACTCACCTTTACAGTGACCAGCTTGGTAGCGCCTTCGCCATCGCTAACAATGGCTTTGGCCAATTGAATATTAATGTCGGTTACCGCCGCGGCAAATTTGCGATAAAGCTCACCTTCAGCAACGTCGATACAGGGCAAGTTTGCCTGGCCAGTAGCGATTAAAATATTGGAGTCATTGGTGGACGTATCACCGTCCACAGTGATGCGGTTAAACGAACAATCTGTGGCAGCTTTTAATAAATTTTGGAGTACGGTTTGGCTCACAGCCAAATCGGTAGCGATATAAGAAAGCATGGTCGCCATATTCGGCTTAATCATGCCGGAACCTTTGGTGATGCCAGTGACCGTCACTTGCACACCCTCGTGCGTAAACAGCACAGACGCGCCCTTAGGCCGGGTATCCGTGGTCATGATGCCTTGGGCCGCAAGAGACCAGGAGTCGTCCTGCAAGTGCTCTGCGGCGCTTGGCAGCACGGCCATAAAACGGTCCATTGGCAAGCGCTCGCCAATCACGCCAGTTGAGAATGGCAGCACCTGCTCCGCGCTAAAACCAAACCCCTCTGCTACTGTTT
>CAJWBQ010000080.1 GCA_913020115.1 uncultured Cellvibrionales bacterium | reverse complement strand
TTTTGACCGCCTGTTTCTGCAATCAGCGGTATCCGTGAACCGGGGCGTGCCGAGAGTGTATTGGCGATGTTTGCGCCAACTTTGGTGGAGCCGGTGAATAGCACGGCGGCCACTCGTTCATCGGGTAGCAATAATTTGCCAAGCTCAGGACCTGGCATAAGTACAAGTTGCACAACCTTGTCAGGGAAGCCGCACTCCGCTATCAATTCAATTGCCCGGGCGGCTATTAAACAAGTAGAGTCCGCAGGCTTGGCTAGCACTGTATTTCCCGCCACTAGCGCAGCCGTAACCTGACCCAAGAAAATAGCGAGGGGAAAATTCCAAGGGCTAATGCAGACAACAATGCCTCGGGATTCTAGGTTTCCTTCCACTCCCCAAACGTTGTGTGGAGTGAAGACCTTGCGGCCTTCGTTAGCGTAGAATCGACAAAAGTCGATGGCTTCGCGTACTTCAGCGATACCATCTGCGCTAACCTTTCCAGCTTCCCTTGTGCACAAAGCAATGAGTTCGTCTCGATGTTCTTCCAAACTGTCGCCGAGGCGTTCAAGACAAAGCGCGCGTGTTTCAATGTCTGTCTTAGACCACGTTTGAAAAGCCGCTCTGGAATTTTCGATTTTTATTTTTAAAGCCTTAGCGTCCGTTTTTGGCAGCGCGCCAATAATATCTTGTTTGTTTGCAGGGTTGCTTGAAATTATCGTTGCCACGTCAGAGCTCAGGTTTGGCATTGATGATCGGGCCTTCTCCTGAGCCTGAGCTTGCTGGAGTTTTTCTAGATGTGGTAGATGTGTGAGGTCTATGCCTTTGGAGTTAAGGCGCTCTTTACCGTAGAGCTCTAAAGGCAATGCAATGTTGGGGTTGCCAATGTGCTCCCAGCGCTTCACTTTCGTTATTGGGTTTTCCACCAGTGATGACAGCGGAATTTTGTCGTCGACAATATTATTGACAAACGATGTATTCGCGCCGTTTTCAAGAAGGCGACGCACTAAGTAGGCTAGCAAGCTTTCATGCTCTCCCACGGGCGCGTAGATGCGCACGGGTAATTGCTGGTCTTGCAGCAGCGAGTCGTACAAACCCTCGCCCATGCCGTGGAGACGCTGAAATTCAAAGCCTTCGAAATTACCTTCGGCGCGCTCAAGTACATAGGCAACAGTGTAGGCGTTATGGCTGGCAAATTGAGGGTAGATAAATTCCCGGTTATCTAACAACAAGGCGGCACAGGCTTGATAAGAAACATCGGTGGAGGCTTTGCGAGTGAATACAGGATAAGACGGTAGGCCCTCAACTTGAGCGAGCTTTATCTCAGAATCCCAATAAGCGCCTTTCACCAAGCGCAGCATCATTTTTCGGCCAACTTTCTGGCTCAGGTCAATTAACCAATTTAAGGTGGGGAGGGCGCGTTTCTGATAGGCCTGCACAACCACGCCAAAACCTTCCCAGCCGTCCAGATCAGCGTCCGCGTAAACCGCCTCAATTATATCGAGGGACATTTCTAGACGATCGGCCTCTTCGGCGTCAACACTTAGGCCAATGTTGTGTTCTTTGGCCAATAAGGCCAGAGATTTTAAGCGAGGTACCAGCTCAGACATGACTCGGTCGCGCTGTGCAAATTCATAGCGAGGATGAATGGCTGAAAGCTTTACTGAAATACCCGCGCCTTTGTAGATGCCTTTACCTTTGGCTGCTTCGCCAATACGGGCAATGGCGTGGGCATATGATTCAAAATATTGGTCGGCGTCGTGCATGGTTCTGGCGGCTTCGCCGAGCATATCGTAAGAATAGCGATAGCCTTTGGCTTCTTCTTTGAGGGCTTTTTTGTTTGCCTCTTCTATGGTGCGACCCAGCACAAATTGTGTGCCCATAATTTCCATGGCTTGCCGCATGGCTTTGCGGATAATTGGTTCACCAATTTTACCGATGGTTTTTTTCAGGCGATTGATATGCTTACTCTTTTCGTCATCATTGAAACTGACTACTCGCCCCGACACAAACAGCCCCCAAGCGGAAGAATTAACAAAAAGCGAGTCGCTGTTACCAATATGGGCGCTCCAATCCCCACTGATTAGTTTGTCGCGAATCAAGCGGTCAGCCGTTGTGCTATCGGGCACCCGCAGCAGCGCCTCGGCGAGGCACATCAACACAACCCCCTCTTGGGTGGAGAGCGCGTATTCGTTCAGCAAATTTTGAATCCCCGAGCCCGTCTGAGCGGCCTCGCGAGCATTTTTTGTAAGGCCCATAGCTTGGCTTTGCACTCTTGCCTGAGCCTGAGATTCCAGGCTAGCCAAGGGCAGCAGGGCTTCGACCAGTTTGGGTTCATCACAGCGGTAGTGCTGGTGAATACTGGCTCGAAGCTCAGTCTTTGGTGTTATTTGGCTAGAAAAGAGCATCGCATTGATCCTAAAGCGCCGTGTTATTTACGGAGGATGATAGGTGGAAGGTTAAAGGATCATTGCTAGCAGGTGCTTGGGAATTATCCTGCTGGTTCAGTATATTATGTGGTGAAATTTAAAATTTTGAGGCATAAATTTCGAGCTGTGGGGTCCGAGGTATGGGGTCAGAGTAAAAACAGTAGAGGGGTCAAGTCTTGCCTTTTGCCTTTTTGGGAAAAGCATAAAGCAAAAGGCAAAAGGCAAGACTTGACCCCTTTTCTGTTGGGAAAAGCATAAAGCAAAAGGCAAAAGGCAAGACTTGACCCCTTTTCTGTGACCCCTTTTCTGTGAAATGTAGTCATTTTGAGACACTTGAGTTATTTTAACCTTCTTTCTTAAATCCTTGGCGGAATCGACTTGAATAACGAAATTACCTTCTCTGGGTTGATTGAGCTGGCGATAGACCTTACGGCTAGTCTCACCAGCAGCGACCGTTTTGACCGCTTGCTCAGTACTGTACGGCAAACCATTCGCTGCGATGCGGTGGTTTTACTCGAGTTGCGAGGCGAGTATCTGAAACCGCTGGCCCAGCAGGGTTTGAGTGCCGATACACTAGGGCGCCGGTTTGAAATTAGCGACCACCCCCGATTTTCGGCCATTTGTGCCTCGCGCTCTCCTACACGATTCCCCGCCGACAGTACCTTACCAGACCCCTACGATGGCATGTTATTGGCGTATGGCGGCGATCTGCCGCTTCACTCCTGCATGGGCATCCCTTTACTGTCCGACGACAAGTTGATTGGCGTGCTCACTCTGGACAGCATGACACCTAACGTTTTTGACGATATTCCCCAGAACACTCTCGATATAGTTTCGCTAATGTCGGCCGCTGCATTAAAGACCGCGATGCTATTGCAACAGCTGGAAAACCACTCGCGCCACAAGCAGCAGGTGGTAGAGGAGTTAACCCATGAAGCGCTGATCAAAGATGGGGGTGAATTGATCGGCAGTAGCGAAGCCATGAAGACCTTAAAACGCGATATTGAATTAGTGGCGCCCTCCGATTTTTCGGTCTTGATAGAAGGTGAAACAGGGGTAGGTAAAGAGCTGGTGGCACGTACTATTCACCGTTACTCAAGCCGTGATCACGGACCTTTGGTGTATGTAAATTGTGCGGCAATCCCGGAAAACCTCATTGAAAGTGAGCTTTTTGGGCATGTGAAAGGGGCATTTACTGGAGCTGTTCGAGACCGAGCGGGAAAATTCAGCTTGGCCGATGAGGGCACCATATTTCTCGATGAAATTGGCGAGTTGCCCTTAGCGGCTCAGAGTAAACTGTTGCGTGTACTGCAAAACCAGGAAATTCAACCGGTGGGGCAAGACGCGGTAGAAACTGTGAATGTGCGTATTCTAGCGGCTACCAATAGACAGCTAAAGAACGAAGTTGCTGAGGGACGTTTCCGGGCGGATTTGTTTCATCGCCTCAGTGTTTACCCCATTCACATTCCACCCCTTCGCGAACGCGCTGACGACATAGCTCTGCTTGCGGGTTATTTTTGTGAATCGCTGCGGCGTCGTCTAGGTTTTCAACAGTTAGCGCTCGAGCCAAAGGCCATACAGCGACTTAATCAATACCACTGGCCGGGCAACGTACGTGAGTTAGATCATGTGATTAGTCGTGCGGCCTTAATGGCAAAGGGTGGCTCTCGTTCGGCCATCGTTAAAATTCAGGTGATGCATCTGGAATCTTTAACTCGCTCAGCTGAGTATTCAACCCATAATCACACGCCTTCCGCAGCGATTCCACAGCCAGCTGTGTTAAATACAGGGGAGCTTGTGTTGAACACGGAAGAGCTTGGCTCGCGAAATTTAAAGCAGGCGACTGAGCAATTTCAGCGGCAACTGATCGTTGCGACCTTAGAACGGCATAATGGTAATTGGGCGGCGGCGGGTCGGAGCTTGGAAACCGACCGAGCTAATTTAAGTCGCATGGCGAAACGTTTGGGCATTGTCATCAGTCGGCGTATTGACGTTGATCTCAATGAATAGAATTAAGATCTAGTTTTCCATTGGCTTCGAGCCGAAATAATTCTAGTACTAAAACTGAAGGAATAGGCCGCCTTTAATATTGTATGACGGCCAATATTTGTTACTTCAGTCATAAGGTATTTTAACCATAACTCACATTGGACTCTTCATCGGCGCAGTGCTCTGGGTCAATGTCATTTTGGCTGTGATTTTGCGCCAGGAACAGATACACACAGGGCAAAACAAAGAGAGTGAAAAAAGTACCTATGATCATGCCAGCTACTAGGATAATACCAATGCTGTTCCGTGCCTCCGCTCCCGCGCCGCTGACGAGTACAAGGGGAAAATGACCCAGCGCCGTTGCTGCAGTGGTCATCAGTACAGGTCGCAAGCGCGTTTCGGCCGCGCCTTTAATGGCGGCCAATCGATTAAAGCCTTCTGTTTGTAAATGATTGGCAAATTCGACAATCAAGATTCCATTCTTGGCGATTAAACCGACTAGGGTTATGAAGCCGATTTGGGAATAAATATTGATTGTAGTAAGCCCCAAAAATGGAAACAGCATAGCGCCGGCAAGCGCTAGAGGTACCGAGCCAATCAATACCACGAGGGGGTCGCGAAAGCTGTTGAATTGTATGGCTAGCACAAAGTAAACAAAAACCAAGGCAATGCCCAAAACACCTACCAGGGTGCTGCCTTCTTGCCTTAGTTGACGAGATTCACCGGCGTAGTCCAAAGTGTAACTCGCAGGCAGGTGAATCGCGGCGGCGGCTTCCAATTGTGCTAAACCCTGTTCCTTTGTGGTGCCAGGCAACACGCCGCCATAGATGCGGAAGGAGTTCTTTTGCTGAAACTTGCCGAGCACTCTTGGTACAGTGGCGTGCTCTAGCTTAGCAATTGCAGAAACCGGGATGAGATCGCCTGTGGTATTGCGTAACTGCAAATTTAATACCGCTTGAGGGTTGAGGCGTGATTGTTCTTTCAGCATAGGGATAACCCGATAAGCCTTGCCTCCAAAGTCGAATCGATTGACATAGTTACCCGACAGCAGCACCCCTAACTGCTGACTCACCCAGCTTAGGTCCATCCCCAAATCGGCGATACGATCTCGATCCAGTATCAGCCGTACTTGGGGCTGATCAATCTTTAAATCGGTATCAACAAACAGAAAGCGGCCACTGGCGTAAGCGTCGCCAATAATTTTGTTTGCGTACTGCTTCATTTCTTCAGGAGTGTCAGCCGACTGCACAACCAGCTCTACATCAAAGTTTCCCGCTGTGGGCAGGGCCGCTGATAAAATGGGGAATACCTTTAAACCCGAGATGCTTGATGTAGCACCATAAACTTGCGGCAGTAATTCTTGCACGCTATTTTCCCGATCGGCAAAGTCCACAAAGCTTACACCGCCAAAGCCGCCGTTTGGCCTTAAAATTTGCCACATGAATTTGGAGCCTGGCACATTCAACATGGAATCTACCACGTCACTCATATAATCGGTGGTGTAGTCGAGAGAAGCCTCTGGGGGTGACTCAATAATAATATTGATTTCACTTTGGTCTTCTATGGGAGCCAGTTCTTTTTGGGAGAACAGGAAAAACGGCACGATCAATAAAGTGAAGAATACACCGCCGAAAAGTACTTGCGGGCGCCAGCAGAATACGTGGTCTAAGCACCGGCCATAGGCAATATGCAGTTGGTCAAAGCGCTGATTTACCCACATTGTGATGCGCCCTTCATGGCCACCTTCGGGGCTGGCGTAGGCGCTCATAATGGGTGATAGGGTGAGTGCCACAATGCCAGAGATCAACACCGCAACCGCGAGAGTAAAGGCAAACTCTTTGAACAGTACGCCGGTTAGCCCTGACAGAAAGCCAATGGGAGCGTAGACAGCGGCTAGGGTAATGGTCATGCCGATAATGGGTGCCATAAGTTGGCGAGAGCTGGCGAGGGCGGCTTGAGTTCGAGTTTTACCTTCGCGCATGTAGCGGGAAACGTTTTCAACCACAACAATAGCATCGTCCACCACTAAACCAACTGACAGAACAATGGCCAATACCGTTAGCAGGTTCAATGAGAAGCCCATTATGGTCATGGCCGCCACCGCACCCAAGATGGAAATTGGAATTGTAATCAAGGGCACAATGGC
>CAJWBQ010000079.1 GCA_913020115.1 uncultured Cellvibrionales bacterium | reverse complement strand
TTTCCAAAATCTATTTACGACAATGTTGCCTATGGTCCGCGCATTCACGGCTTAGTATCTCGCCGCGCTGAATTGGACGAAATCGTAGAAAACAGTTTACAGAAAGCCAGTTTGTGGAATGAAGTGAAAGATCGTTTGCACGAACCGGGCACTGGCTTGTCGGGTGGTCAACAACAGCGCCTGTGTATCGCCCGCAGTATTGCCGTGAGCCCTGAGGTGATCTTGATGGACGAGCCATGCTCGGCACTGGACCCTATTGCCACGGCCAAAATTGAAGAATTGATCGCCACGCTCAGTAAAAATTACACCATTGCGATTGTGACACACTCAATGCAGCAAGCCGCGCGAGTGTCTAATCGCACCGCCTATTTTCACATGGGCAAATTGATTGAAGTGAATGAAACGGAAAAAGTGTTTACCAATCCCGATCACGAATTGACTGAAGCTTACATTACCGGCCGCTTTGGGTAAGAGGAGAATTCCATGGACAAGTTACAGCTCGATCAACATATATCCAAGCAGTTCAATAGCGATCTGGAAGATCTGAAAACACAATTGTTGGAAATGGGGGGTCTTGTAGAGCAACAGGTGATTGACGCCCTTAAAGCCATCGAGAGCGGTGACAGTGGCTTAGCCGAGCGAGTGTTAGTCAATGAAAACGAAGTTGACCGGCGCGAAGTAAAGCTGGATGAAGATTGCACGGTAGTTCTGGCGCGGCGACAACCCGCAGCCTCTGACTTGCGCTTGGTGCTTGCTGTGGCTAAAGCAAACCGAGACTTAGAGCGCATGGGTGACGAAGCCAATAAAGTGGCCAAAATGGCTTTGGCTCTATCTGAGGGAGGTGACAATACCAAGGGTTATTCTGAGGTACGCCATATTGGTCAGATTGTGGTGAAAATGATCAACCTAGCCCTGGATGCCTTTGCCCGTTACGACGTGCTCACGGCCCTTGAAGTTGCGCAAAAAGACAAGGAAGTTGACCGAGAATATGAGTCGGCGGTACGGGAATTGATGACCTATATGATGGAAGACCCCAGGTCTATTTCAAGGGTGATGAACGCTATGTGGGCACTTCGGGCACTTGAGCGTATAGGTGATCACGCCAAGAACATAGCTGAGCACATTATCTATTTGGTGCGTGGCCTAGATGTTCGGCATATCAGCGTACAGGAGCTGGAACGCCAACTTAAAGAGTAGAAGGCGTTAAATGGTTGGCCTTGTCCTTGCCTGCCCGTATAATCATTCGATCTTAGACAAGGTGGTTAATAGCGTCGAATGCCCAGTTCAACACAAGCAATTTATGCCTTAAAGCGGCTGTCGACAGTAGTGCTTCTCTCGGCACCGCTCCTGTTGATAGGCTGTGATAACAACTCAAAGTTACAGCAAATACCCGATTTTGAGCTGTCTGAAAAATACGCTGTTTGCCTCGACAAAAAACCTACGTCTCCCGGCAAGGCCACGGCCTGCGAGAACTTGCGCCGAGAGTGTGAGCTACGTCGCGAGCAATTGGGCAGCTTTGTGTGTCGTACCCACTAATTGTAATTTCTAATATTTGCGGTTCCCTATCATGACAAGCCTCCAGATTATTGAACTTTTTGCCGGCCACGACCCCAATGGCAAGCCGGTTGTCGAAAAAATACCGGTCAAAGTCAACGAAGATGACACCCTCCAGCTGGTCAAGTCGCCGGGGTTCGCCAAGGGCTTGGCGGGCGGTGACACCATTCGCTTCCTCTCAGACACCGGTGAGTTTGAGATTGTGAAGCGTTCTGGGAATTTGAGTATTGCGGTATTCTGTCGTGGTGACATGGAAGAGTTGGTTGACGGTTTAAGCCCAGAACTTGAAAAACTGGGTGGCGAGCTCGATACCGAGTCTCCACGCATGTTGGTGTTTACCATCCATGTCAGTTGTGGATTCAAGAAAATAGAAGCCATATTGAATGATCACGTAGGCGACCACAGTGACAGTGCTTGGGTATATGGCAATGTTTATGACCCCGCAGACGGGGTGAGCCCGCTCAATTGGTGGCAAGCCATTCTTAAACCCGAATAAACAGGCCAGTGCATGTTAATAGTATTATCACCCGCTAAAAATCTAGACTACGAAACACCCCCTTGCTCCAAATTGCATACGCAGCCAGAGTTATTAGAGCAGTCTCAGCGGCTAATTGACGAACTGGTTAAATTGGCGCCCCAAGACGTTTCAGCCCTAATGGGCATCAGCGACAAATTGGGCTGTTTAAACTACGACCGTTTCCAGGCTTGGCAAAAGCCGTTTACGTCTGACAACGCGAAACAAGCGGTATTGGCGTTTAACGGCGATGTATACAGCGGCCTTGCTGCTGAACGTTTTAGCGCCGACGACTTCCGCTATGCGCAAAAGCATTTGCGTATTCTCTCTGGCCTTTATGGTGTATTGCGCCCAATGGACCTGATGCAGGCCTATCGTTTGGAAATGGGTACTCGCTTTGCCAACGCTGAAGGTAAAGACCTCTACGCCTTTTGGGGTGAACAGGTCACTACGGCTTTGAACAAACAGCTCAAAGCCCTGAAATCCACCAGTGTGGTGAATTTGGCATCAAACGAATATTTTAAGGCTGTTAAGCCTAAACTGTTAAATGCTGAGCTTATCACCCCGGTTTTCAAAGATTTGAAGGGTGATCAATACAAAGTGATTAGCTTCTATGCCAAGAAGGCTCGTGGCTTGATGGCGGCATGGATCATCCAAAATAAAGTCGAACGGCCGGCAGACTTAAAGAAGTTCAAAGCGGAAGGTTACGCTTATAGTAAAACCCTGTCGTCGGACAAGCAGCTGGTGTTCACACGAGATAGCGCCACACAGTGAATGTTTGAGCTAAGCTAGTATCAAAGGTGGAGCAATGAATTTATGGCTATTCGTATTTTGGTTGTGGACGACGCAACATTCATTCGTGACATGATGAAAAAAACGCTGCGAGAGAAGCTCAGCGGCGTAGAAGTGTTTGATGCAACCGATGGCAATCGGGGCTTGGCACTTATGAAAACTCAAAAAATTGACTTAATCTTGTCTGATTGGGAAATGCCCGGTATGACCGGCGAGGAATTCTTGCGGGAGATTCGCGGCAGCGAACACTACAGCAAGGTGCCCTTTATTATGGTGTCGAGTCGCGGTGATCGCGATCATGTGGTTACAGCGGTTAAAGCTGGAGTTTCAGACTACATCACCAAACCTTTTACCCCAGACGAATTGATTCGAAAAACCGTTAAGCAGTTGCAAAAAACCGGCAAAAACCCCCATGACCTTTCGCCCAAGGTAGGTAAAACACAAGGGCTCGCGGGAGCGTCAATTGATGTTTTGACCGGTGGCGCAAGTGCGAGCCCTGTGGCGGCTTTTGGTGGTGCCACCCATGCACACAGCGTGTCAGTATTGACCGGTGGCAATACCGAAGACATTCGCAAACCAAGCGCCGCGAAACCCGCCGGAGCGAAACCTGCAGATGCCTCAGCGAAGGGGTCTGCAAAACCAGCCGCCAAAGCTAAGTCTAAAACGAAGGGGCGGGCGCAGCTGCGTTTCCCAAATAACATTTCAGCCTGTGTGATTCGCGAGATTTCTCTGCAAGCTATGAGTGGCTTGATGCCCCGTTCCGATACACTGCCCACAGTGTTTGATCAGGCAGTGGTTGATATTGAAACTGACGACGGCAGTAATGTGGCTCGGGTAAATGGCTATGTGCACAGTGTCATTGCGGGCGAAGATAAGATGGACACCAATATTGTAAAAATCGTGATTCGATTTGTAGACAACGATCCGGATAAGTTTGAGTTTTTGTCTAAATATATTTCCAAGGTTTAGTGTTGGAATTTTTAGGGCGATCGGTGTAAAGCCCGCTTAAAACGTGCTGCGACGCTTGCGCTCGAGAGCACGCCCTCTCATCTCTTCTTTCTTTCCCCTGTTTTTACTACTTTTGGCGGAATTGACGAGTTTTTCGCTTGTTGATACCATCGCTTCGCTTGATAAATAGAGACAAAGGAAAAATTAATTTTTCTTTTGGCTGAGCATTCAGATTCCGAATGCCATTCCAAATTTATAATATATTGACAACAGGATTTGCAATGATTATATATTCCAAAAGTGTCGTGAGCGCTTTATTTTTTCTTTCAAGGTGGGTGGCCGCCCGTCTAGTTTTTTTCTCTGTTTAAAGTCACCATTCTAAAACCGGTTTCGCCGGAAAACCGTTGCTGATTATGGGTTTTCTGCTAGCAGTATTTTCCGATGCCTCAGAGTGTTTCATATAGTCTGACGGAAGCCCTGCGCCTTGTATATTTTGAGAAGTTAAGCTTGCCCTAATTTTTATAATTTTGGTCGAGTGAATTTTGTTATATGGATATTTAAAAATTACTTTTTTACGGATAAATAAAGAGTTCACTCATGGCTACTATAATTTCACGATGTCTTAAAATCACCCCAGAATCCCTTATATTATTATTTCTATTTATTGCCAATAATCTATTGGCCGAGGAGACTGTTTATGAAGCTGAGGCGGCGATTACTAGTGAAGTTCCTGCGGAAAATCATCCGGGTTATACCGGCAGTGGTTTTATAGACTATATCGGCGATGGTTATATTGAATGGCAAATTACCGCGGCGGAGTCTGCTCACTTTGATTTAGGTTTTCGTTATGCGTTGAAAAACAGCGATCGCCCCTTAAGAATTATTGTCGACGGCCAGCAGGTGAATGCTTCTCTGAGTTTTCCCGCAACGGGCGCCTGGAGAAATTGGTCTACAGCGCATATTCTGCTTCCACTTGTGGCGGGAAACCATACCGTTCGCGCCGAAACTACCGGCTTCAGCGGCGCTAATATGGACTCTCTCATTGTCTCTAAGAAGGCGCTTGGGGATACCTTGGTTTATGAAGCAGAGTCCGCGTTGACTAGTGAAACCATTGATACAAAGCACGGCGGTTATACCGGTAGCGGTTTCATAGATTATATCGACGACGGCTATATTGAATGGAGCGTAGATGTGCTCGAGCCCCGTCAATATGAACTGGGGTTTCGCTATGCATTGAAGCAAGGAAATCGCCCTTTAAATATTACTGTTGATGGGCAAGCGGCGCAGAGCTCACTGTCTTTTCCCGCGACAGGTTCCTGGACCACTTGGTCGGTGGTGAGCACGTCGTTTTTCTTGTCAGCGGGCACTCATACCATTCGCGCTGAAACCAATGATGTGAGTGGCGCGAATATGGATTCCCTATTGCTGACGCCAACAGAAACGAACTCTAATCAAGCGCCTCAAGTCAGTATTGATATGCCAGTAGATGGCAGCAGTTTTACCGATGCAGAACTGATTGCCTTTCACGGCAGCGCTGACGACGCAGAAGATGGCGATTTGAGTTCAAGCATTCAATGGTCTTCAGACCAAGATGGTATTTTGGGTTCAGGTGCTGACCTGATCACAAATTTATCAGCGGGCAATCATCTTGTGAGTGCCACGGTGACAGACAGTCAATCAGAGCTGGCGATGGCCTCTGTGAGTTTGACGATAAGCGATACGAACCCTGATCCCGATCCCGATTTGCCGCCAGACCCCATCACTGTAGCGCCTCTGCTAGATTCCACTCAAGTGACCAGCATGAAGACAGCGACGGAATTTCTCTACACCGGAACCATGCCTATTCAAACTGGTGTGAATGCCGATGACATTGAGGCGAAACGCGTAGCAATATTGCGCGGGAAAGTTTTGCAAAGAGATAACACCGTTTTGACAGGCGTTGCGATAACGATTAAAGACCACCCCGAGTTTGGTCAAACCCTAAGCCGGGGCGATGGTTTTTTTGATATGGCGGTTAATGGCGGCGGCTTGCTCACACTGATTTATCAAAAAGATGGTTACTTATCAGTACAGCGTCAAGTTAACACTCCTTGGCAGGATTACGCTCATCCTAATGACGTAGTGATGATTCCGGTAGACAGCCAAGTGACCAACATTGACCTGTCGAGTAGCCAAGCTATTCAAGTAGCCCAGGGTTCTATGCAAACCGACACCGATGGTGAGCGACAAGCGACGATATTTTTCCCACAGGGCACTAGCGCCACCATGACTTTGCCCAGTGGTGCTACGCAAGCTTTAACTAGCATCAATGTTAGAGCTACCGAATATACCGTGGGTGACAATGGCCCGGCTACCATGCCCGGTGAGCTGCCCCCAGCGTCAGGTTATACCTATGCCGTGGAATTGAGTGTGGATGAAGCTCTGGCGATGGATGCGAACCGGGTTGATTTTAGTCAAGCGATCCCGGTTTACGTTGATAATTTTTTAAACTTCCCTATTGGAGAGAAAGTACCGGCTGGCTGGTATGATCAAGACCAAAGCGCTTGGATACCATCACCCAATGGACGAGTGATCGGAATTTTAAGTATCAGTAATGGCTTAGCCGATTTGGATCTTAACGGCGCCGGCGTCGCGGCCGATGCAACAGCATTGGCCGCACTGGGCATAGATGACGCAGAGCGTACCCAGTTAGCGCAAACCTATAGTGTGGGTAAAACTCTGTGGCGTGTTCCTGTTACGCATTTTACTCCTTGGGATTTTAATTGGCCTTATGGGCCACCTGAAG
>CAJWBQ010000078.1 GCA_913020115.1 uncultured Cellvibrionales bacterium | reverse complement strand
GTCATCACGCCCTGAATATTATCGATGGTCAGATTGGATACGGCCGCTTTTGATACGAGCAAAGATACTTCAGATTGCTTTGCAAATTGAATGAGAGCGTCAGAAAGGGGGCCTGCGGGCAGATTAAAAGGCACTAGGAATTTTGCAGCGACGACAGTGGTGCTGCAAAAAAAGTAAAGTGTTAGGAACACTGCAATATGCAGTCCCTTTTTGTGCATCGCATCAGCTCGAGTTGTTGTTATTAAAGTCGCTTCTGTCGAGCGACTAAGAACGAGATGCTAACACTATTTCGCCGAATGTAGCACGATTAACTCTGGAGATTTTTGTACCGCTATAACGTTGAAGGTAGATTCTAGTGCGGCAATTGCACTGGCCCTGTCTCGTAAATCTAGAACAGCTACAGCCTGAATATCTTCCATGGCTGGATCATCTAATTTAACTTCCCCGACATAATAACGGTTTAGATCTCGAATGACTTCGGCGAGAGCAACTCCGTTATAGGTTTGTTTGCCTTGTCGCCATGTAGTGGCTGCAATGGCATCTACGGCGCTGGCATGTTCGTTTATGTTGCCATCGGCAAGAACAAACTGTTGGTTGGCTGTGAGAGTTATGAGGGGTTCAAACTCAGACGTTGCCACTTCATAGACAGCCGCGAGTGGTGCCACGCCCACCTTACCTTCTACAACGGCAACAATAGTTTTTGTGTTGTCGATTCGAATGTTAAAGCTTGTACCCAATACCCGTACTAAGCCTTCTGGGGTTTCGATGACAAATGGACGCTGGGCATCTTTACTAACATCAAAAAATGCCTCGCCTTTTATCATCGTGACTCGACGTTTGTCGTTCTGAAAGTTCACGCGCAGTGTGGAGTGGGTATTGAGGTGAATACGGGACCCATCGGCCAGCGTCAGTTTACGCTGTTCTCCAATGGCAGTTTGATACTCAGTATTACCGGTAGTGGGCGAAAATTGTAAAAATAGTAGCGCTATTATACCCACTAAAGAGGCTGCGACCGCTTGCGGCCGAGAGTACCAAGGGCGAGCGACAGGTTTTAAGTTGATAATGTCGGCGGCCGTTGGCGGCAATTGCTCGAGCGCGGCTAGATTTTCCCACAGCGCCTCGGCTTCAATATAGGCCGTTTGATGCTCTGGCGCCTGATCGAGCCAGGCAAAGAAGCTTTGCTGCTGAGTCTCAGTTAGCTGAGGAGACTGCAACTTCACCAGCCACTCTGTCGCTGCCTGCTTGCTTGTCTCATTAAGTGTTGTATCGGTCATCAGTAAACTCAAATACTGCTGTTCGCAGTTCATTACAATTAAAAATAAATATCGCTGTTAATCCTATAACACCACAGGCTTTAAAGGCCTCAAGCTTATTTGGATTTTGCTCCTAGGGAGCGGGCACTACTTGATGTTACATCATCGGCCAATTGTTTCCGTAGGTGCTGAAGGGCTTTTATGATGTATTTCTCTACAGTACTCACCGAAACCTCTAAGGCCAGGCTGATTTCAGTATAGTTTTTATGTTCAGAACGGCTCATTAGGAACGCGCGCCGGCATTTTTCTGGCAGCTGATCAATTGAGGTCAGCACTCGGTCCAGTTCAATTTGTGCGGAGGCGACCTGCTCAGGTGAGGTGGTGGTGAGCCCGCTGTCGCCATCGGCTTCTGCCAGCACTGTTTGTGCGTGGTGATATTGTCGCCTGATTTTGCGCATGCGGTTTAGGGCCAAGTTGGCCGCTGTTTGGAACAGGTAGGCTTTAGCATTATCCAGCTCAACCGGCGGGTTCATTCGCAGTAGATTATGATAGGCGTCTTGGGCAATGTCCTCCGCTTCGTGAGGTTCTGACAGCTTCCGGCTCAAAAAGCGCAATAAGCTGGCATTGTTGTCGCGAAACATGGTTTGTAAAAACGGCGCGCCCTTGTCTTTCATATCACAACTGCCATGCGGCCCCCGGGCTGCGCGTGCACCGTCCTTATTGATAGGTGGTCGGTTTATGGAGTGGGTATCTGCCGCCGTCATCTCAGTTACCTTGCCGGTAAGGCATTCGCTAGAGCGCGTTGAAAAATTCTATTTGCGCTTGGGTATAGTGTATAACACCGGAGGAAGAAAACCCCTCCAAAAATAAATGTCAGGCTTTGATCTTGTGTTGCCAAGCCCGCTAGCGCTGGGTCTTGTACAGTGGTTCATAGGATTTAAGGTCTATCCGAGGCCGATTAAGCTCTGGCTCGGTCAGTGGTTTTACCTGTTTTAGTGTCATCTTGCTCCGCAGCGCTAACTGCTGGTACTCAGCCGTGCCCTGAGACTTCCAAGCGATTTCTTTGTCGCTTACTTGGCGCAATATCTTTGCCGGGCTGCCAACGAGCATTGAGCGAGGAGGGCATTCAAATTTGGCTTTGACAAAGGCGCAAGCAGCGACGATAGATTCCTCGCCTATTATCGCGCCATCCATAATTACGGCATTCATACCAACTAAGCTATTTTTACCGATATGACAGCCGTGTAGTACAGCGCCGTGACCAATATGGCCATTTTTTTCCACAATAGTATCTGTACCGGGAAAGCCGTGCATAACACACGTGTCTTGTAGGTTTGCGCCCTCTTCTAGGACCAGCCGCCCAAAGTCTCCGCGCAACACCGCGTTGGGGCCTAGGTAGCAGTTGGGACCAACAATCACATCGCCAATTAATACCGCGGTGGGGTGGACGTACGCTGCGGGATCAATAACCGGCGTGATACCGTCAATACTATAAACTTGCATTACTGAGTCCTCAATTTCTGTCAGGGCTTGGTTGTTGTCTTATTTTATAAGCTGTTGAATATAAACAATTAAATTGAATATTTAACTCTAATCAAGACAATTCACGCGGTGATTCAATTCCTCTTTATATCACAAAGCGATACAAAAATATTCATTTTAATTGTAGATCTGTATCTTGCGGTGCTATAGTCCGTCTCCCTGTCTATGCGTTATAGTGGCGCTCCACGATTCAGTCTGGAGTGGCTCATGCGCATAGCTGTGAAGGGGCTTATAAGACTCGCTGCCACAGATGGTCGCCGCGAGGGCATCACAGCCCTCCTTAAAAAATGCAAATCTATCTATACAGGATACTAGGGCTATGAATTTTACGACCATTGAGTTTTCCATTGAGGCCGGTGTTGCCTTATTAACCCTGAATCGACCAGAGAAATTTAATAGCTTCAATACGGATATGCACCGAGAAATTCGCGAAGCCCTGAAAGAGGTGCGCAGCAATTCGGAAATTCGCTGTTTGTTGATTACTGGTAAAGGCCGTGCCTTTTGTGCGGGCCAGGATTTGGGCGATCGCGCTGTTTCTGCCGAAGGTGAGGCTCCAGATCTAGGTGAGTCGGTTGAAACCAATTACAACCCGCTGATCCGGGCTATTACCTCTCTTGAGATGCCCGTGATTTGTGCCGTCAACGGCGTGGCGGCGGGGGCGGGCTCGAGTTTCGCGCTAGCAGCTGACATTGTCTTGGCGGCTCGCTCCGCCAGTTTTATCCAAGCATTTTGCAAGATTGGTGTTATTCCCGATTCCGGCAGTACCTGGGTGCTTCCGCGCCTTGTCGGGATGGCGCGCGCCAAAGGCATGGCGCTTCTTGGCGACAAATTACCCGCTGAAAAGGCGGAGCAATGGGGACTGATTTGGCAGTGTTTAGATGACGATAAGCTGGAAGCTGAAAGTCGAGCTTTGGCGGCGCACTTGGCGACACAGCCAACCAAAGGTTTGTCTTTGATCAAGCGGGCACTGAAAGCCTCCACGGCCAACTCTCTAGATGAGCAGCTGGAATTGGAAAAAGATTACATGCGTCAGGCGGGTCAAACCGATGATTACCGCGAAGGCGTTGCCGCCTTTATGGCCAAGCGTCCTGCTGTATTCAAGGGGCAGTAATTAAACGGGAATCAGCGATGAAAGAAAGCCTAATGAGCCCAATGGCGCTGGCGGAAGCGTGTGGCGAAAGCATGTTCGGCGCCGACAATGCCTCGCAGGCATTGGGGATGAAGTTAGAAAGCATTGAGCCGGGTCGCGCTGTTATGACGATGAAAGTTCGTCGGGACATGCTCAACGGTCATTCCAGTTGTCATGGCGGTTTCATTTTTACCTTGGCAGATTCCGCCTTCGCTTTTGCCTGCAACAGCCGCAATGTCAGCACCGTGGGGCAAGCTTGCTCAATTGATTATGTGCGCCCCGTGCGCGAGGGTGAAACGCTAAGTGCGCTTGCTGTTGAGAGGCACTTGGCTGGCCGCACTGGCCTCTATGATGTCACCGTCAGCAACGAAAACGGCGAAGATATTGCTTATTTTCGCGGAAAATCTTACCGCATAAACAGCACGGTATTACCTAGCTAGCGCTTTGTTCTGGAGGCCTGCGAGGTAGACAAACTATCCAATTACTGAGAGAAAAATTATGACTCTACTGAGAGACGCATATATCTGTGATGCTATTCGTACTCCTATTGGCCGCTACGGGGGCGCCTTGGCGTCTGTCCGCCCTGACGATCTAGGGGCCATTCCTTTGCGGGCTCTGCAAGAGCGTAATCCCGGAGTGAGCTGGGATGCGGTAGACGACCTTATATATGGCTGTGCGAATCAGGCGGGCGAAGACAATCGCAATGTTGCTCGCATGAGTGCGCTCTTGGCTGGGCTGCCTATTCAAGTGCCGGGCACTACGATTAATCGCCTGTGCGGTAGTGGTATGGACGCCGTGGGCCTTTCGGCTCGGGCCATTAGAACTGGCGAGGCCGAGTTGATGATTGCTGGGGGTGTTGAGTCTATGTCGCGCGCCCCTCTGGTGATGCCGAAAGCCGATGCAGCCTACAGTCGCCGAGCAGAAATTTTTGACACAACCATTGGTTGGCGCTTCGTCAATTCACAGTTAAAGGCGCAATACGGTATAGATTCTATGCCAGAAACGGCTGAAAACGTGGCGGCCGATTATGGGATATCTAGGCAAGACCAGGACCAGTTTGCTTTTAGCAGTCAGCAAAAAACCGCTGCGGCTCAGGCAAACGGTATTTTTGCAGAGGAAATTGTTTCCGTTAGCATTCCACGGCGCAAGGGCGACCCCATTGTGGTGGATGCCGATGAGCATCCGCGAGCCGAAACGACGCTTGAGGGCTTAAATAAACTCCGCACTCCATTTCGCGAATCTGGCTCAGTGACGGCGGGCAATGCATCGGGCGTGAACGATGGCGCCTGCGCCTTGTTGTTGGCCTCTGCTGCCGCTGCGGATACCTACGGTCTGACGCCAAAGGCAAAAGTGATTGCGATGGCTACAGCCGGGGTTGATCCCCGGATCATGGGGGTCGGGCCAGTGCCGGCAACTCGAAAGGTTCTGGCAAAGGCGGGTTTGAGTTTGGCCGATATGGACGTCATTGAGCTAAACGAGGCCTTTGCGGCTCAAGGTTTGGCTGTCATGCGTGAACTGGGGTTGAAGGATGATGCCGCTCATGTGAATCCAAATGGCGGGGCTATTGCGCTGGGTCACCCTCTCGGAATGAGCGGGGCCCGCCTAGTGACCACGGCAATGTATCAACTGCAGCGCACTCAGGGCCGCTATGCGCTCTGCACCATGTGTATTGGTGTGGGGCAGGGCATTGCCTTGATCATCGAGCGGGTTTAGCGCCACGGCAGAGCGCTAACGCGCCCAATTAAATGATACATAAATATTGATTTATTTTAATAATTGCGTATCATTAACTTACTTGGTAATAGAAACACCCCTTGTCGTCTTCAGAGAAGCTAAACATGACAACGATTAATCAGAGCGAAGAACTTACTGCCTTGGAAGAAAAATTTCAGGCTCGTATAGATGCAGAGCAAAAAATTGAACCCAAAGACTGGATGCCAGCAGGCTACCGGAAAAACCTAATTCGTCAGATTTCCCAACATGCGCATTCTGAAGTTATTGGTATGCAGCCAGAGGGCAATTGGATAACGCGCGCACCGTCACTGCGGCGCAAAGCGGTGTTGCTGGCTAAGGTGCAGGACGAGGCGGGTCACGGCCTGTATTTGTACAGCGCGACCGAGTCTCTGGGTATCTCTCGAGCTGAGCTAATCGCAGCTCTGCAGGATGGCAGCGCTAAGTACGCCTCTATATTCAACTACCCTACGCAAACTTGGGGCGATATCGGCGCTATTGGCTGGTTAGTTGATGGCGCGGCAATTTGTAACCAGGTGTCGCTGCAGAGAACGTCCTACGGCCCTTACTCGCGCGGCATGATTCGCATCTGTAAAGAAGAGAGTTTCCATCAGCGCCAGGGTTACCAAATTATGATTGAGCTGGCGAAGGGCTCGCCGGCGCAAAAGCAAATGGCTCAAGATTCCTTGAATCGATTCTACTGGCCTTCATTGATGATGTTTGGTCCACATGATTCAGAGTCGGCCCACTCAGCCAAATCGATGAAATGGAAAATAAAGCGCGAAACTAATGATGATTTGCGGCAAAAATTTATTGATCAAACTGTGCCGCAAATTGAATATTTAGGCCTGGAGCATCCAGATAAATCACTCCAGTGGAATGAGGAACGGGGTCATTACGACAGCGGCGAAATTGATTGGGAAGAATTTAAAAGTGTCATTAATGGCAACGGTCACTGTAATCGTCAGCGGATTCAGCACCATGTGAAGGCTCATGAAGAGGGTGCTTGGGTTCGCGATGCGCAAATTGCTTATGACGAAAAACAAAAAGCTCGTCGTGCCGAAAAGGCCGCCTAAGTAGCTGTTGTCAAAATTGCTGGAGAAAATTATGTCTGTAGAAAA
>CAJWBQ010000077.1 GCA_913020115.1 uncultured Cellvibrionales bacterium | reverse complement strand
TGTGTAAAGCCCAAGAGAAACTTTTGAAGCGCTTACAGCGTTCCGGTGTACAAAAAGAACTTGGGCCTAAGCTCAATAAAGTGAAGGGTGCCGATTATTGGTTGGCGCAACCTGGCGCACCTAAGGCTAAGCTTGAGGATGAAAAACCAGCCCCAGTTACCGTCAGTTATGAAAGCTTACTTAAATCGTGGCAGTAAATTTTTAACGACGGCCTACATGCTGGCTGCAATGTTGGAATCTATAGTAACTTTGTCAGCGACTTGGACGGGCTTACTATGATTCGGTGTTGCTGTGTTTTTGGGGTTTGAGAGTGTTGACTATGTACTTGCAAGCTTATTTGGATCGTATTGCTTATGAGGGCGATGTACAGCCTGATTTAGACTGCCTAAAACGAATACATCGTTGTCATGCCCTCACTGTGCCCTATGAAAATCTCGATGTGCAGCTTGAGCGCCCACTAGACCAAGACCTTGAACGTATCTTTAATAAGATCGTTTCCCGCCGGCGTGGCGGCTGGTGTTATGAGCAAAACGGCCTGCTTGGATGGGCGCTGAGTAAGATTGGTTTTGATGTGACTCGAGTGGCTGGAGCCGTAGATCGCCGTGAGCATGGAGACGAGAAACTGGGGAATCACCTTGTCCTGCTGGTAGAATTAGACAAGACTTACCTGGTAGATTTAGGTCTCGGCGACGGTTGCCGCGCGCCACTCCCTCTTGCAGAGGGCACCCATCAACAAGGGGAGTTGTCATTTCGATTGGAGCGTATCGAGGACAGATACTGGCGGTTTCACAATCATTCCTTTGGCGCCCCTGCATCATTTGACTTCAGGCAAGAGGTGGCCGATGAACCGCTGTTAGTTAGCATGTGCCACAAACTTCAAGTTAGCCCAGACTCCAGCTTCGTACAAAATTTTGTAGCTCAAATCATGCAAGAAAGCAGTGTTACTAGCCTGACGGGTAAGGTCATGACCGTTAAAACATCGGCTGGAAGCACGAAAACAGAACTTTCATCGGCTGCAAATCTGGAGAGTATTTTGGCCGAGGTTTTTGGTATTGAAGATCTAGAAATACAATCTCTCTGGTCAAAAATACAAGCAAGGCATACCGCTTTGTTTGGTGCTCAGGCTTTGGATCAAGTTGAAGCACCGAAAGTCGAACCCTAAGAGCTTATGTCGTCCATATAGAGCCGACGGTAAGGGTGGCGAGTCCTAAATTTGTATTGAGTTGAGCGACTTACTGAGAAATGGAGTTCCTTGGGCTTGTTAAATTTTCTTCAAACATTTCGTCTACTTGCAGACATTTTCCCTCTTGCCAATTTTCTTGAAGCCGCTCTCTAAACTGGATGATTTCATCTCGTTGAGCCACTAGCCCATCCATTAGGGTTTCGACTTCAAGTCGGCGTACATCTAATTGATGCAGTATTTTCTCATGATCAAGCCCTTCGGTTGGGCCGGAATCCGCGAGCACAGTTAAGATATCTTCCAAGCTGAACCCTAGCCGTTTTGCACATTGGATTCTTGCTAAGCGCTGAGTACTCTCATCATCATAGCTACGATAACCATTTGGACCTCTGCTTGTCTTAGGTAGCAGGCCTTTACTTTCGTAAAAGCGAATCGTATGGGCTGCTAAACCACTGACCTTTGCCAATTCACCAATTTTCATCGCTCGCTCTCTTGTTCAATAATTAGACTCTTGACATTAAAGTTAACTTTAAGCTTATACTTTTGGAAAATCAAGATATGCGCCGCTGAGCGCTCGGAGACCGAAATGACTCACACTGTATTCACGCCACTCACCCTGCCAAATGGCGCAACACTACCAAACCGTCTAGCAAAGGCCGCAATGGAGGAAAATATGGCGGCAACGGGGCATCTACCTGGAGACGATATTTTCCAGTTGTATAAAACCTGGTCTGCTGGCGGCACAGGGCTGCTAATTACTGGCAACGTAATGGTAGATCATCGCGCTATGACGGGCCCGGGAGGCATTGCTCTGGAGGCGGACACACCCTTAGAGCCCTTTAAGCGCTGGGCCCAAGCGGGCGCTCAAAATGGCACAAAGATATGGATGCAGATCAATCACCCAGGTCGTCAAGTGTATGCAGCGATGGGGGGGCAGGTGCTTTCACCGTCAGATATATCTCTGGATATGGGAAAGCACAGCAAATTATTTGCTAAACCGAGCCCCATGACAGAGGCCGAGATTCAGGACTTAATCCAGCGTTTTGTAACGACCGCGGCTCGAGCAGTTGAAGCGGGCTTTAACGGTATTCAGATCCACGCGGCGCATGGTTACCTTTTATCGCAGTTTTTGTCGCCTCTGACAAACAAGAGAAGTGATCAATGGGGCGGCTGTCTTGAGAATCGAGCACGCTTACTCTACGAAGTTGTGAAAGCCGTCAAGCAAGCCTTACCCAAGGATATAGCGATCACTGTTAAGCTTAATTCGGCCGATTTCCAGCGAGGGGGCTTCGACTCGCAGGATGCATTGGCTGTGGTTAAGGCCCTTGGAGATTTGCAAGTAGACTTGGTTGAGTTATCGGGTGGAAGTTATGAAAGCCCCGCGATGCAAGGGAATACGGCCGATGGCCGCACTCTGGATCGCGAGGCTTACTTCCTCGAATTCGCCAAAGACATTGCCAAACAAGCCCCTATGCCAATCATGACAACGGGTGGAATTGTCCGTTTACCGGTTGCACAAAACGTACTGGATGAGGGGGTGGACATGGTAGGCATTGGTCGGGCATTGGCATTTAGTCCAGACCTTCCCGCTGTATGGAAAACCTCGCCAGACGCCATCGCAACTTTACCCGATGTAAAGTGGAAAGATAAAACCATGGCGGCTATTGCCACTATGGCAATTACCAAGCGCCAGCTTCAGCGTATGGGTAAAGGCAAGGCTCCGAAGTCAAACTTGTCCCCACTTATATCCTTGATCTCGGATCAAGTACGGCTGAAGAAGCTCACTAAAATTTATCGTCAGCGATATGCTAAGGGCTGAGAATTAATGCCTTCAATTATCGCAATATAGGCTTTTCTGAAGCACATAGCTTGGAATAATTTGAAATTAGGTAAGCGAGTAATGGCCTAGGCTGCAAGCGAATTAGGCAATTTATACCATTAAGTGGTACTTGAGCGTGAAATATATAGTGGGCATACTGCGTGCCACTATATAAATATAATAACTTGAGATTGCTCTATGGATACGGCTACACGCAGTTACCGACGGTATGTCCTGTTTATTCTTACCTTGGTCTATGTATTTAATTTCGTCGATCGACAGATCTTGGTCATTCTCCAGGAGCCTATTAAAGCTGAGTTGGGCTTGTCCGATACACAGCTCGGCCTATTAACCGGCTTCGCCTTCGCTATATTCTACGTGGTCATCGGTATTCCCATCGCCCGTTGGGCGGATGTAGGTAATCGCCGCAATATTGTCAGTCTGGCCATAGTGGTTTGGAGCGGCATGACCGCAATTTCGGGCTTAGCACAAAACTATGTTCAGTTATTGCTGGCAAGAATAGGCGTGGGCGTCGGTGAAGCAGGCGCTAGCCCTCCCTCTCACTCCATGATTTCTGATTATTATGCGCCGGAAGAGCGTGGCGCAGCCATGTCTATTTACAGCATGGGATTGTATATCGGAATACTCGTTGGTCTTCTACTGGGAGGCTGGTTGAGCGACAAAATCGGCTGGCGTATGGCTTTCTTTGCTGTGGGTTTGCCCGGTATATTAATGGCCGTGGTGGTGCGTTATACGCTTAAGGAGCCGCCCCGTGGTGGCACCACTATGGTGTCTGACCCGAATGTTGGAGAGCGTTATACGTTTAAAGAGACCTTGAGTTACTTATGGGGTTCTGTCGCCTTTCGCAACGCCTCTCTGGCTGCCGGTTTTTGTGCCTTTGCGGGTTATTCCTCATTAACGTTTACACCCTCTTTCTTAATTCGCAGTCACGGTATGAGTGTCTCGGAAGTGGGCCTGGCGCTGGGTCTAATTATTGGTATATCGGGTGTGATTGGTGCCCTCAGCGGTGGCTTCTTGGCAGACAAATTTGGTAAGAAGGATATGCGATGGTATATGTGGGTGCCAGGCATTGGCGTCTTCATCGGTTTGCCTTTCAGTTTACTGGCACTGAACTTAGAGTCTCTAAACGCAACCTTGGCCTGTATATTTATTGGCAATATATTCATGTCTTGTTATCTCGGCCCAACCGTCGCGATTGCTCATCACTTGGTCAAGCCGTCCATGCGAGCCACCACCTCAGCGATTTTGTACTTCATCCTCAATATTGTGGGTCTAGGCTGTGGGCCTGTGGTGACGGGTATGGTCAGTGACTATTTGGCACCAGAGTTCGGAGTTGAGTCGCTTCGTTATGCATTGATGTTTTCTAGCTTTGTTGTGCTAATTGCAACTGCACAATACCTTCGCAGTGGTTCAGCCTTAGCAAAACATTCAAATGACGAGCGCTCAGAGGGTACTGAAGAGGTTACAGCTTAGAGCTATTACGAGAGACCTAATATGAGCAAAAGCATTTTTATCACTGGCGCCTCCTCCGGCCTAGGTAAACAAATGGCACTTGAGTTTGCCAGTCGGGGCTATAACGTGGCTCTAACGGCACGTCGCGAAGACGTTCTTTTGGCAGTGAAAAAGCAGATTCAAGAACAGTATGAGGTAGAGGTTTTTGTTGCGGCCCTTGATGTATTGGATTATGAGCAGACCCAGCAAGTATTAATCGCTGCAGCCGCGCACTTGGGCGGAATTGACAAAGTGATTGCTAATGCCGGTATTGGCTTGGGCGGACGTATCGGTGAGGAGGGCGCATTTGACTGCGCTCGAGATGTGATCAACACGAATGTGGTCGGCGCTATCGCGACTATTGACGCAGCAACGGCCTTTTTTCGCCAGCAAGGGCAGGGCCATATTGTCACGCTCAGTTCGGTGTCGGCTTTTAGAGGCTTGCCAGGTACCGCAGCTTACAGTGCATCTAAAGCCGCTATTAGTGTTTATAGTGAGGCATTGCGGGTCGAGACCTATAATGAAAATATTAATATTACTGTCTTATCTCCAGGCTACATTGATACCCCAATAAACAACTCTTTAGAGAGCCGCCCTTTTCTGATTGATCTAGCCAGTGGCGGTAAGATTTTAGCCGATTTAATTGAGAAAAAAGTAAAGCGCTCTACGGTTCCCTCTTGGCCTTGGGGTCTGGTGGCGCGTATTCTCGCTATATTGCCCACCGCTTTGGTGGCAAAGGTCATGGGCTAATCTTTTTTACTGTCAGTGTTGAGCAAATCCCAGATAGCTTTGTACAGTGTTGCGGCGTGATATGGCTTATGAATTAGGCGGCCGTGCCAGTTCTTTTTGGGGTAGTCCAGATGTTTATCATCGCTGAAACCACTCGTCAGTTGTATCTTTATACGGGGAAATTTCTCACTTACGATACTGGCCAGCTGGTAGCCATCCATATCGGGCATAACAACATCTGATAAAACCAAATCGATGTGCTCTTGATTAAGAATTTGCAGTGCCTGTGATCCGCCGTTAGCGGTGAAGGTCCGGTAGCCTTGTTTTTTTAATAGCGTTGAACCAAGTTCGCGCAGAGGTTCCTCATCATCAACGATGAGGATAGATTCAAGACCTTCGGTCTGGCTTAAAGGTGCGATGGAAGAGAGAGGCGTTTCGGCAGTCCCATCATAGCGGGGAAAATAGAGTACAAATCTACTGCCTTGATCCAGTTCCGAGTAAACTCTGATGGCGCCACTAGCACGCTTCACAAAGCCAAAAACCTGTGAAAGTCCGAGCCCAGTGCCTTTTTCTCCTTTGGTCGAAAAAAAAGGATCAAACAACTTTTCTTTATGCTCATCTTCTATGCCGCAGCCGGTATCTGATATGCACAGTTGAATGTAGTCTCCCGCTGACAAATCTAAGAATTTCGCATCTAGTTGATCGATGGAGCTATTGGTCGTGCTGATAGTCAAGCTTGCTCCTGAAGGCATATTTTCCATTGCGTACATCGCATTGATACTTAGATTTAGAATAGAGTCTTCCAGATCATTCCGGTTAAGCCAAACAGGCCACACCTCATCTTGAAGATCTAAGGTGAGTTTAATGCGAACGGTAAGAGATCGTTGCAGCAGATCTTGCTGGAGAAGAAGAACTTCGTTGATGTTAAGCCGATCAGCGTCTGATGAGTCTTTTCGTGAAAAGGAAGACAGCCTTCTAGTTAGATTTGAACCTCTCTCACCGGCGCGCTTAATTTGACTGACGTATCCTGCCAGTTCAGATTTTTCGGGAATTAGCTCTTTTAGTAAATCTGAATAACCAACGATAACACCTAGGATATTATTAAAATCATGAGAAATTCCCCCGGTTAGTTTCCCCAAAGCATCCATCTTTTTTGATCTTTCTAGTAATTCTTCTTGTTGCTTGAGTAGTGTGATGTCTTGGCTGCATGCTATAAATCGCCGTTTTTCATCACTAAGCCTAGGCAGTTCCAATAGTGAAATTCGCACAGGGAATAGCTCGCCATTGCGCTTTCGTCCTTCGGCATCAAGGCCTGTTCCTGCCGCAAGTGGCTTGCCGGGCTGAATGTGCGCCCTCACATATTCATTATAACTTTCGACGTATTTATCGGGCATGAGTAACTTAATGTTTTTTCCAATAATGCCCTCAGATTCATAGGAAAACTGCCTTTCCGCGGATTTGTTAAAAGAAAGAATCCGGCCGTCTTCATCTATGGTTATGACGGCGTCCAGTATTGAATCTAATAATTCCTGTAGTTCCTTCTCCTTACCCCGCGCAGCAATAGAAGCGTCTACTAGCTTTGCGTTTACTTTGTCCATCTGAGACAGTAACTCATTGTTATGCTTAAGTTGTTGGTTTAGTTCTGTCATATCTGTTTGGATGGAGATCCAGACGTCACCGTGGGCACTGTGAT
>CAJWBQ010000076.1 GCA_913020115.1 uncultured Cellvibrionales bacterium | reverse complement strand
AGGACCATAGCTCAGTTGGTTAGAGCGCTACCTTGACATGGTAGAGGTCGGCGGTTCGAATCCGCCTGGTCCTACCATATACTCAAGTTTCACTGAATAAGAACGCACTATTTAGCGATTTTAGTGTGCTTTTTTGGAATTTCGCCTGGTTCAGGGAAAACTTAGTGTCTGTTACGCCAAGCAGCCCTGTTGCCGCCGGCCAACTGGGGTCACTGGGGAGCCCACAGCCACATACAGACTCCTTCACCAAAGCGATGGTAGAATCTAGGACTTAATTTAAAATACACCGAGCAGCCCCGCATCTATGCAAACTCAATCTTTAACGCCTTTCCGATTTATAGCGGCATTTATCGTTGTGATTTTTCACTTTGGCGGGAATACACAGTTGGCCCAATTGGCTCCAAATATACTCACCGCAGGTTCACAAATGGTGAGCTTTTTCTTTGTATTGTCGGGGTTTGTGATGGTGCAGGCCTACGCTCGAAGAGAAACATTGCAGCCTAAACACTATTGGGCAGCTCGGGTTGCTCGCATTGCGCCGGTCTATTTACTCGCTCTGTTATTGGCGGGCCTGTTTATGGCGAAGCCCGCCTTGAATAATGCGTTTTCTCTGATTTTGAACGTTACATTCCTGCAGGCGTGGCTGCCTCCATATCCGCTCTCGTTTAATGGTCCCTCTTGGTCTCTGTCAGTTGAAATGTTTTTATACCTGCTCTTTCCTTTTGTCCTCAGTTATCTGAAAAGCAGCCGGCTGTCTTCGTCTGCCCTAATGTTGCTTGCCATACTGTTCTGGATCGGCTGCCAGATGATTTTGGGCGCGCTCTTGTCCAGCAATTTCTATAAGGGATTTCCATCGACCTCGTTTGACCTAATCCATTTTTTTCCTCCAACCCACCTTTCCAGTTTTTTGCTGGGTGTTACTGGAGGGTTCTTAGCGATTAAAAAAAATAGGACTTACTCGATGACCCAGTCTCTGATTTTTGTTCTGGGTAGCTTGATGCTGGTATTGGCCGCGCTGCACTATCGGCCATTATATTCTTCGCAGGCAGGTTTTAGTGCACCACTTCACGGTAGTTTTTTTGCGCCATTTTTTCTATTGTTGATTCTCGCAGTTGCAAGGACCGATCCTAGTCTCAGTCGACCTTTGAGGACCAAACCAATGTTGATGTTAGGCGAAATTAGCTACGGTCTTTATATTCTACAAAGTCCCATCCATCATATTTACACGAAGTACTTGGCCGCACCATTGAATTTGGGTTACGAAACTGATTTTTACTGTTATGTTGCACTCCTGTTGGTAACCTCTTTTACCAGCTATTACGCACTGGAAATCCCCGCTAAAAACTGGGCAAAGCGGCGCTTCGGCCACAGTTCATCAGGGGTGTTTGCTTAGCCTAGAATAATTTATTAAAGGGGGCTCATTGAAGCGAGAAGCTAGCCTTATTTTCCACGCTGTTGTCGTGGTCAAACGGCTTCTTTAATCGAGTAAAAATGCCAATTATGCCATGGCATGGTAGGGGGCTGGCGGATTGAACCCTTCTGGTCCTATCCGCTCCTTCTGTGAGTGCGCACGCCAGTTTAGTTGATTGATACCGATACTGTTTGGTATTCGCTCATTAAGTTATCGGTATCAAATGAGGCGATCTTAACCTCGTATTCACCGGCGACTAAATTGCTTATGTCTATGGACGTTGTTTGGCTGTCTTCAATAATTTCTGACGTGTATAGAGTTTCATTTTGCTTTTTATAGAGGATCTCATAACCTCCTATCTCGTAGGAGTAAAGTGTGTCGCCATTTTCTCTGGAATCAGGCATTGACCAGCTAACACTAATAGATTTCGATGCAGGTTCTTCGGCAGCAGGTTCTTCAGCGGCAGGTTCCTCTGCTGCAGGTTCTTCACCGGTAGGTTCCTCTGCTGCAGGTTCTTCACCGGTAGGTTCCTCTGCTGTGGGTTCTTCACCAGTAGGTTCCTCTGCTGCGGGTTCTTCACCTGTACCTGTTTGGTCAGTTCCCTTAACAGTTTCGTCAATACTTAATATGGCCGCGTCGCTAGTTTCGTCTTTATCTGTAACCGCTGCCAGTAATGCTACCGCATCGTCGATTTGATTCTCACCATATTCAGCAGATTTCTCATCAATTACTGAAGTATAGGCCGTGGCGACTTGAATCTTGTTGTCAATGATAGCGGCGTCAGCGCTGCCGTCGGTAACCCCGTTGGTAATGTTTAGGGCGATGGAGGCTAATGTTATTGCGCCGCTGTCTAACTTATTCCGATAAAAAGCCAGCCCGCCCGCATCGGCGTCGCGGCCAAAAAGGTTTACAAATATGTTGTTGATCAGCGCTTCGCTGCTCTGGCCTGCCAGGCGATCTGTATATTCCGCAGAATTACCAAATTGATTGATAATTGCGGCCAAATCGCCATTGCCCTTTTCTAGGCGGCTAGCCCAATAGGCAACGCCCCCTGGGTCGCCTGGACGGCTGTAATACGCCACATACATTGCCTGCACTTGATCTTCGTAGCTTGTGACACCTTTTGCCGAAGGCTTTGCGCGGCTGGCATCAATTGAAGACGTAATTTGGGAGTTTGTCTGCGTATTGACCTCGCTGGTCGCATAAGCTGTAAACGGTGACAATAAGGGAGCCAAAAAGCCCAGTATGAGGGTAGTTTTCCTGAGCTTTTGCTGCCAGGTGAGGGCTTTTTTTAGTTCGTTTCGGCTTAGGTGACCCAACTCGATCAAAAGCTCGCCCAGGGCGGGAATCGCATCGATATCTCCGCCAGATTTAAGGGCTAATTGTCGGCGGCGAGACTGTTCACGAATGGCCTCGTCTAAATTATCTTGACTTAGCGCGCCTTGTTTGATTAGGAGTTCGCCGAGTTTTGACTTTTTGTTTGCTGCTGACATATTCGTTGCTACCTAATTCCGTACTACAAGTTAAGCATTGGCTGAGAATATACATTAGTTTTTAAGAAGGAGGTGAGAGCGACGTCACAGATCAAGCATTTGATTGCTCTGGGGGTTAGGAGCGGAAGCTTTCCTCTGAATAAATTATCGTTGAGCTATTTGCGCTTGTCCAGAAATTGAATAAGAGTGAAATTTGCATTTTGCGAAAAATTAGTCCAGCAGAACTGTCACTGTTTGGTACTCACTGAGTAAATTGTCGGTATCAAATGAGGCTATTTTAACCACATATTCACCTGCCAACAGGTCGAGGATGTCGAGAGAGGTTGTTTGGCTGCCGGCGATAATCTCTGAGGTATACAAAGTTTCGTCATGCCTTTTATAGAGTATTTCGTAGCCACCTATTTCATAAGTGTAAAGCGTATCGCCATTTTCCCGTGAGTCGGGTACAGACCAGCTCACGCTTATGCTTCTGGCTTCGAGAAGGGGTTCGCTTGTTGCTGTTTCCATTGGTGTTGGAGTTGGCGTTGGTGCTGGTGTTGAAGCAGGAGTTTCAGCTATTTGTTTCTCTGTGTTGGCTGCAGCCTGAGTAAGTGCCCCCTCCAAGTTCGAGATAGCCTCTGCAGTAGTCACTTGATCGCTGGTGATGGCCGCAATTAACGTCACGGCTTCGTTTATCTGTTGTGCTCCGTATTCTGCCGATGTCTCGTCAACATAGGCGGTATAGGCTGCGGCTACATCAAGCTTATTGTCGATAATAGCCGCGTCGCTACTGCCAGGGCTAACGCCATTGCTAATATTCAAGGCGATGGAGGCCAGAGTAATGGCGCCGCTCTCCAGCTTGTTTTTATAAAATACCAGCCCGCCAGCGTCGGCGTCGCGACCAAAGAGATTAACAAAGATGTTGTTGATTAGCTCTTCACTGTCTTTGCCTGCGAGGCGATCGATGTATTCAGCGGAGTTGCCAAATTGGTTGATGATGGCGCTTGAATCACCATCGCTTTGCTCAAGGCGCTTTGCCCAATAGGCAACGCCCCCTGGGTCACCGGGTCGGCTGTAATACGCTATGTACATAGCTTGAACTTGTTTGCTGTAGTCACTGTCTTCCAGCGCTGAAGCCTTGTGGGCCGTCAGCAAGAACAATACTAGCGCAAGAGAGATTGTAGTGAGCGTTGATAAGCTGATTGCAATTTTTCCGAAAAAGTCAGTGTTGCCAAAATGCCGTTTAAGTGAAATGAGGTCCTTTACTGCCATGTTACTGCCGTGTCATCCATTGTCGGTCAATTGAGTGCGCTTGATTTTGCTTAATCTGACCGCTGTCCGTTTAGGCGCTTGAGTATGTCAGAGTTTTCCTGCGCAAATTCGTTTTTTAAAACTATTAGTTATAGATTGTGAGCCAAATCACAAAAATGCTTCTTACAGGGTCGGCATGAGTCGCTAACACTTGAGTAAATAGTTGGACATAAAGTGTTGCTAGGGTTTTTCGTCCTTACACCTTGATGCACGTGCGCATCTCCCCCATAATCACGGCCTCTAAACCTCCCCACAAACAACAATCAAGTGACCTCTAGTAAGGGTCACCACTGAGAATAGGACCAAAAATGCCTGTAATTACACTTCCCGATGGCTCCAAGCGCGAGTTTTCTGCACCTGTTTCTGTATTTGATGTGGCCGCCGATATTGGCCCCGGCCTGGCAAAAGCGGCTTTAGCCGGCGTTGCCGACGGTAAAGAAGTCGATACTTCCTTCGTAATGGAAAACGATACCGCACTTGCGATCATTACCGAGAAATCGCCCGAAGGCCTCGAAGTTATCCGCCACTCCTGCGCCCACCTTTTGGCTCAGGCGGTAAAAACACTGTTCCCAGAAGCTCAGGTCACCATTGGCCCCGTTATTGAAGACGGCTTTTTCTACGATTTTGCCTTTGAGCGGCCCTTCACTCCGGAAGACCTCACTGCCATAGAAAAGAAAATGGCGGAATTGTCGAGCGCCGACCTCGCGGTGAGCCGTCGAGAGTTGTCTCGTGATGATGCGGTGGAATATTTCCGAGGCATAGGCGAAGACTACAAAGCCGAAATTATTGAGAGTATTCCCTCTGACGAAGCTCTGTCCTTATATAAGCAGGGAGACTTTGAAGATCTCTGTCGCGGCCCACACGTGCCTTCAACCGGCAAGCTCAAATACTTCAAGCTTATGAAGGTGGCGGGCGCCTATTGGCGTGGTGACTCAAACAATGAAATGTTGCAGCGCATCTACGGCACGGCCTGGAGCAGTAAAAAAGAGCTAAAAGCCTATTTATTCCGTCTCGAAGAAGCGGAAAAGCGCGATCATCGCAAGTTGGGTAAGAAATTTGATCTTTTTCACATGCAAGATGAAGCGCCTGGCATGGTGTTTTGGCACCCTAAGGGTTGGTCTGTCTATAAAACGATAGAGCAATACATGAGCCAGCAGCAAAACCAGAACGGCTACCAAGAGATTAAAACGCCACAGCTGGTTGATATCAGCCTGTGGGAAAAGTCGGGTCACGCCGACAAGTTCGGCGACGATATGTTCATGTTGAACACAGAAGACCGCAAACTTGCCGTTAAACCCATGAACTGCCCCTGCCACGTTCAAGTATTTAATCAAGGTTTGCGCAGCTACCGTGACTTGCCTCTGCGCCTGGCCGAATTCGGATCTTGTCACCGCAATGAGCCCTCAGGCTCACTGCACGGCATTATGCGAGTGCGTGGTTTTGTTCAGGATGACGCTCACATCTTTTGTACTGAAGACGGTATCCAAGAGGAAGTGGCGAGCTTTATTGAATTTCTTCATGAGGTTTATAAAGACTTCGGCTTTGAGCAAGACAGCCTGATTTACAAATTGTCCACTCGCCCAGAGAAACGTGTGGGTTCCGATAGCGATTGGGACCGTGCCGAAAAAGCTCTGGCCGAAGCCCTAGATGCCAAGCAATTGCCTTGGGATGAGTTGCCGGGTGAAGGTGCGTTCTATGGCCCGAAGATTGAGTTTTCGCTGAAAGATTGTTTGGGCCGAGTGTGGCAGTGCGGCACCATTCAGGTGGATTTCTCAATGCCCGGCCGTCTCGACGCTCAATATGTGGCAGAAGACGGTTCTCGTCAGGTGCCGGTTATGTTGCATCGAGCTATTCTAGGTTCGTTTGAGCGATTTATCGGTATTTTGATTGAAAACTGCGAAGGTGCATTTCCCACTTGGTTGGCACCTCAGCAGGCTGTAATTATGAATATTACGGACAATCAGAGCGATTATGTGCAAAAAGTTGCAAAAACCTTGCAAAATAAGGGCTTCAGGGCCAATTCGGACTTGAGAAACGAGAAGATCGGCTTTAAAATCCGCGAGCACACAATTCAGAAGATTCCTTACTTGCTCGTAGTGGGCGATAAGGAAGTTGAAAATGGGACCGTTGCCGTGCGAACTCGCAAGGGCGACGACCTAGGAACGATGAGTTTAGAGGCATTTGCCGACCATCTGGCCGCAGACGTAGCACGTCGCGGCCGCTTGTCGTTATAAAGGCCAGAAAATAGCGTCATTTCTGCAGGTGCAGAAATCTAGGTTCCAGCTTCGGCTGGGATGACCATATTGGTCGCTAACAGGAGAGACAATTATCAAACGAGATAACACCAAGGGTAGTAAAAAGGCAGTAATTAACGAGCAAATCGACGCGGCAAGCGTTCGCTTGATTGGCGCTGATGGCGAACAGGTGGGCGTAGTTCCCCTGGCCGAAGCCTTGCAGGCGGCGCAAGACGCAAGCCTAGACTTGGTGCAAATTGCCGGAGATTCAGACCCTATCGTATGTAAGGTGATGGATTACGGTAAGCACTTGTTTGACATTAAGAAGACCAAAGCCGCTTCCAAGAAAAAGCAGAAGCAGCAGCAGGTCAAAGAAATCAAATTCAGACCAGGGACGGACATCGGAGACTACAAGATTAAATTACGTAATCTTGAACGTTTCCTGAATGACGGGGACAAGGCCAAAGTATCATTGCGATACCGCGGTCGTGAAATGGCCCACCAGGAATTAGGAATGGAAATGCTGAAACGCATTGAAGTTGACCTGGAGGAAATTGGTACCGTAGAGCAATATCCGAAAATGGAAGGTCGGCAGCTCATTATGGTTATCGCCCCGAAAAAGAGAAAGTGAACCGGGCT
>CAJWBQ010000075.1 GCA_913020115.1 uncultured Cellvibrionales bacterium | reverse complement strand
TAGCGGCCGCTAAAATCCTTGCGCGTTGGAAGGTCGCCAATCATTTGGTGATTGAGTTCGCGCCAAGGCGCATTTATCCAAGCGGTATCCGAGGGGTCGCCGTCCACGGTCGGAGTTACAAATGCACGTTGAACCTCAAAGGCGAGTGTTTTTTCGATCATCAAAAAACTGGCCACCAAGGCGCTGATCAATATTAAGGTGCTAGATCGTATCCAATGAGAAAATCCTGTTAACTGCACTATTCTAGTCTCCTGCTATCTATGGTTAATGAAGTTTTTGACTTCTAAAATCGCTTGTGTCATTAAAGAACTACGGTCCAGCTTCGCGTTCAGGGTGACAACGTCCCGCTCTTCATGAGTTTTTTCTAGCGCCCTGAACTGGCTGTCGAGAAGGTCAACTTTCATGTAATGGCCTTCGCGTTCAGTGATCCGTTGTGCAATCGTATCGCGAGGCGCGTCAAGGTGCAGAAACAGGCTGCGCATTCCGCAGTTTCTCAATCGCTCGCGATGAGGGCGTCGCAACCCACTGTGTGCTAACACGCAGCCCTGCGCTTGCGCGGCATGAAAACTGACTCGTTCACAAACCGCTTGCATCCAGGGCGCGCGATCATTGTCATTAAGTGCTGCACCTGAACGCATTTTTTCTTTATTGATTGGGCTGTGTAGGTCGTCTGCCTCAATAAAGACAAAATTGAATTCTTCGGCCAGCATGCGTGCGCAAGTCGATTTTCCCACGCCACTAACGCCCATGCAGATGATAAGTGATGGGCTCATTTTAATAAAACTTTAACGTTGTAGCGCTGGCCTACTTTAATGTTGCGAATTACGTTGTCGTTGATTTTTTTCTCGTCAACGATGAGGGTGGTTTTATCAATAGAAGCGTCTCGGCACATTTGAACGTTAAACGTTGCGCCTCGGAACTGGCGAGTCACTACTGCATCGTTCCAGTGACTAGGCAGTTGAGGGCATATTCTCAGACCGTCTGCTGTACCACACAAGCCAAATAATTGTTCAATGATGGTTCGGTAGAGCCAGCTACAAGCGCCCGTATTAAATAACTGGCTTGAGCGTCCCGCGGTTCGCGGAAATTGTTTTACCGCGCCTCGATAATAGTTTGGTATAAATGCAGGAAATTGCCCCCGCTGTACGCAATGTTCGTCGTCGGAGCCGGGGACGATTCGGCGCAATTCTGAGAAGGCTTTATCATTTTCATTGTTGAGGTATAGCGCATAGATACAGAACATGCCTGCGTGATTGTAGACCGCACCATTCTCACTGGTGCCGGGGTGTTTTTGCGTGACGCGCCCTATATGCTCTTGCATACTTGTATAAGGTGGCGCTAGCACCATGGGGCCAAAGGGTGTTTCTAGATGTTCACGTATTGCCGTCAAGATTTTTTCTTGCTGCTCAAGCGTTGCTACCCCTGACATTAGTGCCCAGCTCTGGGGGTTTAGCCAAATTCTTCCCTGCTTGTCACGACTAACACCAAAAGCCGTACCGTTATCAGAAATTCCTCGTGCAAACCAATCGCCGTCCCATAAATAAGTTTGTGCCGCGCTGGTAAATTTGTCCGCCGCAATATTCATTTCAGCCGAGATTTTTTCATGGCCGTTGACTTTAGTTATGCGCGCCCAAAGTTTGAGTGCGTGAACGGTGGCAATGGTCAGCCAGCCAGAAACTCCTGTGCCTTTATGGCCAACCATATTCAGAGGGTCACACCAATCGCCCTGAGCTATTAAACTCAAACCCCTATGATCTTGGTTGTTGATAAGCCAGCGCATAGCATCTGTTGTTCGCTCCAGTACACTGAGGCATTCGCCATTGCTCTCGACGGATTCGGTGAGTAATGATGTATCGCCGGTTTCATCTAGGTAAGATTCTAAGGTAATGGGCAGCCATACGCTGTGATCGGTATGGGGAATCTGATTGATATACTTGAGTTCCCCTCCTGTTGCCAGAACCACTCCTTCCGGTAGTGCGCCATCTTCTTTCTGTTGTGAGAGTGTTCGTAAAATAGCGGCACGAGAGTGGGCGGGCTTGATATAAACCATTCCCATGGCGTCTTGTAAATAATTTCGCGTTTGCGGGTCGGTACTCAGGCGGTTGGTATCGCCATGGTAAAATACTTGCCTGTTGAGCCAGTTGTTTACAAAGTTGTCGAGGTCGCCGTCGGGTGTGCTGATTTCAAGGCAGCCCTGATTTTTTTCTTGAAAGGCCGCGACATCTTGCTGAGCCAACTCAAAGCCACCCTTGAGGAGATATTTTTCACGTAGTAAGTTCGCTTGCTGGTCATCGTGCACGGGCGCAAACACAAAGCGGTGCTCACGACTTTCGCCCGGCTTAAGCTTCAGGCGATACTGGAGTGCGGCGATGGGTGTTTCGTAGATGGCATCTCCTTTATTGAGCTCGCCTTTCATCACCCCATCGGGTCGTTGTATGCCGCCTTCACCCTCAAATCCGTCGCGGCAGGTCTCCCAGGCTCTAGGTTGCTGCTGGTGCAATAGCACAGTACAGTCTTTAAGTGTTTTAATGTGTGGGTAGTCTTGAACTTTTTGATAGGGTGTTATTGACCTTGCGACGATACCCCCCAATTCCTCAGAGTAGCTGGCTGATTGATTCATCCAGCTCATATAGCCAATGCTGAAACAAGGAAATAGATCGATTTCTCGTTCGACATCGGCCTCATTGCGCACCTCTATGGTCCACAGTTCTGCCACGTCCTCGAGTGGTAGTGAAACTGACATGCGCACGGCAATGTTATTTTTGAGTACGCGCCATTCAGCGTCATTGCGACCAGCGGAAAATACAAATTTGTCGGGTTTTATGCGCGCCGGTTCGTGAGGTGCCGAGAATATCTTGCCAGTTGCAAGATCCCGCAGGTAAGCAAAGCGCCCAGGGTGATGCGCATACAAAGGCTGCTCTGGCTGCATAAATGTTTTATGTTCAAGAACCGGCGCATGAGAGTATTTCGACGGTTCCGGCTGCATATGTTGAGCGAGTGCAAACCCCCGGCAGTTTAGCTGCAACAGCATTTTCCGGTTCCAAAGGAATGTGCTCGCCTGCGGCATTGATTTTGGACAGCTTAATTCAAGGCGTTCACCGCCTTGGGCCGATTTAAGTAATTGCGCCATGCCGTTTCTCGAGATCTTCCTGAATAGTGAGTAGCTGTGATTGAGAGAGCGTGTAGAATCTGGTCACAGTCATTGCGATGAGTGCGAATAGGCCCGGTACAACCGTTTGTAGTAGTGCGATGCCATTTTGTGAGGCGCCACTCTGAGCTTCGTTGGCGACATAACCAATAGCCGCCAAAACCCAAAGCATACCGGCGGACCCCAATGAGCCTCCCAGTTTTTGGGAAAATGTAGCGGCTGAAAAAGTCATAGCCGTTGCCCGTCGGCCATTTTTCCATTCGTTGTAGTCGGCGGTGTCTGCGTACATCGACCAGGTTAGGGGTGATTTTGGTCCGAGCGCCAAACTGATCAAAATGTTCAGAGTGAACATGGCCCAAATCATATCTTTCGGAACGAAGTAAAAGCTAATCGATAAAATGCCCACAACCCCCATCAATATCATCAGCAGTTTTGCCTTATCGATATAGCGGGTTAAAACCGGTGCTAATAATGCTCCGGCGGCATAGGCGGCCATCTGCCAAAACAGATAGTTAGGCAGCAGGTCTGGGCGTTCTACGTAGTACTTAAAATAGTAATAGGCGGAGCCCGCACGCATCGTAATGGTCATCATGATGACCATGGCGAGCACGAACAGAATGAGCCAGGGGCGGTTGCTCATCAAATCGCGGATATCTTGGCTTGCGCTGGTTTGTTGTGTGGCGGGTGGGCATATGCGTTCTTCTGTTGTGGCAAAAGTAATGACAAAAATGATTGTGGCTATAATCCCGTATAAAAGCATTGTGAGTTGCCAGCCGAGAACGTCGTTGCCGCCGCCAAAATATTCGACCAGAGGGAAGGTGAATTTATTCACGAGTGCGCCCCCGGTAAACGCAAAAAAGAATCGCACACTGATGAGTGTTGTGCGCTCTTGGCTATTGGCTGTCATAACACCTGAGAGGGCAGAGTAAGGCGTGCTTAGCACCGTGTATAACACCATCATGATGGTGTAGGTGGCGTAGGCCCAAATTAACTTGCCGCCCTCGGACAAGTCTGGAGTGGTAAAGGTTAGTACAGCAGCTCCCGCCATGGGTATTCCGGCAAACAAGAGGTAGGGCCGAAATCGACCAAAGCGCGTCTTGGTTCTATCGGCAATGCCGCCCATGACGGGGTCAGTAAATGCATCAATAATTTTAGTAGTGAACAGCATGGTACCTGCGGCGGCCGCCGAGATGCCAAATACGTCTGTGTAGAAGGCCGCTAGAAAAGAGGCGATGGTTGTCCAGTAAAGGTTAAAGCCTAGGTCGCCGGCACCAAAGCCTAGCTTTTCCCGCCATGACAACTGAATCTGTCGTTCGCTCATGCTCATAAGCGGTTCTCAATGGGGCCAGATACTGTACCGGCACTGGTGAAGGTTTCTTTGCGAATCTCTTGCGGCATTTTTCCACCCTCAAGGCATTGCTCGAATTTGGTTGGCCTGTAAAATGACAGCGCTGGACATTATTGAGTTAAGAGAATCCATTTGCAAGAAAAATCTGCGCAGAAACTGGCCTACTTGGGTGGGAGGATTGTCAAAAAGCGTGGTTTAGACTGGAATGCCTGAGCTCACTAGCCTCGGCTAGAGGTTTGTGAGCTCAGGCCTGTGGCCACAAAATCGGTCAGTGGGGGGCTCTGTGGTGCATTTCCAAGCCAACCGCAGTCCAGGGTTTGAAGCCTGCCCAATAATCAGCCGTGTTCGGCTCTGCTTCGTTGGCCAAAGTGATTAGGTCCAAATAGGGCTGGTACTCCTTTTTTCCCTTAAGGTGGATGCCAAGGAACGCGGTGATGAAGTGTTGATTGATGTTGTTACAGCGGCGATTATCCCAAACCGGTTCTTGATAGTGCATATATTCACGGAAATAATCTTTGGCAATTTCAGGCGTGGGGTTCACGGCTATTTCATGGATGCCGTTTTGGTACACCAGCATATAGCGGTCTGAATTAACAGAATTTTCAAACAAAAATTCTACGCCTTTGAATCCGGAGGTGCGGTCCATATTGCCGACAATGAACAGTGCTGGAATATCGATACCCTTCAAGCCCTCTGCGTTCCAAGTTGGGTTCTTAACACTGGCGCCGTTACCCCAGGGCGCCATGGGCACCACCGCTTTAATGCGAGGGTCGAGAAAGGACTCGTAGTCAGAATTCCCAGCTTGAAATCTGTTCATCTCATTACCTGGAACTATGTTGTTTACATCCCCAGTTTTACTGATACCCGCACCTGCAGCAATGAGGGTGCCATAGCCGCCCATGGAATAACCGATAACCGCTGTGTTGTTGGCATCTACTATTGGGCCGAAGGTATTTTCCGCCATATGGTTTAAAGTAAAGTTGATATCCAGTGCGCGATTAACCAAGGTGCTAGCAAAAGCTGTGGCGTCTGCATGGGTGGAGTCGGTGTGGTCTATAGCGGCGACTACATAGCCTTTAGACGCTAAGTTTTCAGTGAGGTAAGTTAACAGCACACGCGAACCGGCGTAGCCGTGAGAGACAATGACAAGAGGGAATTTTTCCCCTGGCTGAAAGCTGGCATCTCGCAAGGCTCGCCCAGGAAACTCAAAAGGCACCAGTGGTCGCTCGGGATTGCCGGCCCCCTGACCTAGTACATCTGAGTAGCGAGTGAGTTGAACCGCCCCTGTTGGAATGGTGGCGGGGTACCACACTTCTAGCTTTAGAGGTCGATCGTAGCGAGGCGCAGATTGAGCATAATTCTTTATATCGAGTTGATTGAGATTGCTGATGTTGACCGTTTGTACGCCAACACCATAAGTTCCTCGGTAGGCCAGCGCTGGTGCGTCGGCTCGTGGGTCGCCATTTAAAAATGCCGTTGGCGAAGAGTCTTGTTCGCTGGCCATTAAGGCGTTTGAAAGCAAGATAAAAGTCGTTGTAACAAACGCAATCAATGGCTTATTCAAAAGTGTGTTCCTTCAGTGCGGGTAGTTGTTGGATGTGTAGCCCGTCATTATTCTCGTCGTGTTAGATAGGGGCGCCTAAGAGAGTAAATTAAAAATGGCGATAAATGAACTAGTAGTGTTGGGTGGCTAGAATAGATTAACATTCCCATCTTATTTAAGGCCTTGAGCGCGGGGCCGCACGGGCACACATTAGGAGCAAACAGGTGACTTACATTTTCGAGCCAGAAGACCGGGTGGCGCTAAGCGTTGCAGGGTCAGAACAGTGTTTTCCCGTGCGGCGTATTTACTGTGTTGGTAGAAATTACGCCGACCACGCTTTAGAAATGGGAGCGGACCCAGTACGTGAGTCGCCGTTTTTCTTTTGCAAACCAGCCGACGCGGTGTTAACTGGCAGTAAAGAGATTTCCTTTCCTGTGAAAACCAACAATCTCCATCATGAGGTAGAGCTGGTGGTGGCCATTGCCCTGGAGGCTGAAAACATCTCAGTCGCTGAAGCTTCTGCCTGTATCTTTGCTTACGCTGTGGGGAACGACCTCACCAGAAGAGACTTGCAAGCTGAGGCCAAAAAAGCCAAAAGACCTTGGGATGTTGCAAAAGGCTTTGACGGTTCTGCCCCTATTTCTAGCTTAATGCCCGTCGCTCAATGCGGCTTGCTGGAGAGAGGAGAAATTTACCTGAAGGTGAATGGAGAGTTGCGTCAGCAAGGCGACCTCAGCGATATGATTTGGTCGGTGGATGAAATTATAGCCGAACTGTCCACTTTGTTTGTTTTAAAGCCAGGAGATTTGATTTTTACTGGAACCCCTGCTGGGGTGGGACCTCTACAAATAGGCGACACGGTGGAGTGTTATGTAGAAGGGGTGGCACGCACTGAGCATAAAATCGTGGCGGGGCGTTGATGCGAGGAGGATCAAGCTAATTTCAATCCCACCTCAATCCCGCATAGAGTGTTTCCCTATTTGGTGATCTCTAAATAAGAATTCTGCGACGTCCACATAGGGCATGCCTGCTACTTGCTTCCTGTTATTTCTGCTTAAGTTGTCACAAAGCACCTGGCTAATTCGACAAGTATATAAGCGGCACAGGTACTGGCCGTTTATATCGAGGTTCTAGCGGGAACCACCGTGCAGTCATGATTTAGGAAACAAGATGAATTCAAAATCTAAAGAGTCTCC
>CAJWBQ010000074.1 GCA_913020115.1 uncultured Cellvibrionales bacterium | reverse complement strand
ATTGAGCTTAGGCCCAAGTTCTTTTTGTACACCGGAACGCTGTAAGCGCTTCAAAAGTTTCTCTTGGGCTTTACACAAAGCATCGAGTGCATGCTGTGGTGTTTTTGAGCCCGATGAAGCATCACCAATATTTTGCCACCACAATTGAGCCATCTTAGGATAGTCAGGAATATTTGTGCCCGTGGGTGACCAGCTCGCCCTTGCGGGTGAGCGATAAAACTCTACCAAGCCACCCAACTTATGGGCGCGTTCAGTAAATGACTCATGGCCAATGGTGCTTTCGCGAATAAAGGTAAGGCCAGTATGGGACTTTTTAACATCAACTGTTTTCGATACAACAAACTGAGCATATAACCAAGCAGCTTTAGACCGTTCGACCGGAGTTGATTTCATCAAGGTCCAGGAACCAGCGTCTTGATAACCAATTTTGGTACCTTGCTGCCAATAAGCACCGTGTGGAGAAGGTGCCATGCGCCATTTGGGTGTGCCATCTCCGTTAACCACAGCAATACCGGGCTTCACCATATCTGGCGTGAAGGTGGTGTACCAAAATATCTGTTGAGCAATATTGCCCTGCGATGGTACCGGGCCGGCTTCAGAAAACACCATGCCTGCGGCGGCAGGTGGTGCGTACTTTTCCAGCCAATCTACGTATTTCTGCACAGCGTATACTGCAGCCGGACTATTGGTAGCACCGCCACGAGCCATGCAAGAACCAGTGGCTTGCGACTGCTCGTTAACACGAACACCCCACTCATCGACCGGCAAGCCGTTTGGCTCACCTTTGTCACCCATGCCCGCCATCGACATCCACGCATCAGTAAAACGCCAACCCAGAGAAGGATCTTTTTTGCCATAATCCATATGGCCATATACCTTATTACCGTCAATTACTCTGCCAGTAAAAAATTCGGCAATGTCTTCATACGCCGACCAGTTAACTGGAACACCGAGTTCATAGCCGTAATGGCGTTTGAAGTCTGCCATGATCTCCGGATTGGTAAACCAGTCCAAGCGAAACCAATACAAGTTAGCGAATTGTTGATCAGGTAGCTGGTAGAGTTTCCCGTCTGGGCCCGTCGTGAACTCGGTGCCGATAAAATCATTAATATCCAGGGCTGGATTGGTAACATCCTTTCCAGCACCTGCCATCCAATCTGTCAGATTGCGAGCCTGCTTATAGCGCCAGTGAGTGCCGATGAGATCCGAGTCATTAACATAGGCGTCGTAGATGTTTTGCCCCGACTGCATCTGCGTTTGCAATTTCTCGACCACGTCACCCTCACCGATCAGATCATGAACAACCTTGATACCAGTGAGTTCAGTAAACGCTTTCGCCAACACCTTAGATTCATATTCGTGTGTGGCGATAGTTTCAGATACAACCCGAATTTCCATGCCAGCGTAGGGTTTCGCAGCGTCTATAAACCATTGCATTTCTTTTACTTGTTCAGCGCTCGTTAAACTCGAGGGTTGGAATTCTTGCAGCCACTTGTCGATACTGGCGCCATCGGCGACGCCGTTGATACTGATTGTCAAACCTACACCGATCACAGCAATCTGTCTGATCGCAGATCTAAGCATCTTAAAATTAACCTTCATTATTATCTCCAACTAGTTTTAGTCGCATTTCAATCTGGATGCTATACCCACTTAAAAACAGATACAGCGTAAATCAGGCACAGCAGTAAAGCCCCCCACAGTGGCGCACCAAAAAACGCTAGCCACCCTAGACATATAAAAGCGGAGCCTAACATGCTGATAAATAGACGGTCACCGGGGGTTGTCGCAAATTGCAGGATTCCACGTCGCGGTGCTTGTGGAGCAACAACACCCCATATAATCATTAATAGTAAAGCGATAGCAATGGCAATGAAAAATATGGCTGTAGGCGTAGTCCACCCCATCCAAGAAAAATCCATATACAGCTCTCCCTATACACGGCCAAGGGCAAAGCCCTTAGCTATATGATTGCGAACAAAATAGATAACTAGGGCGCCGGGTATGATTGTCAACACACCCGCGGCGGCCAACAGGCCCCAGTCCAAGCCAGAAGCTGAGGCCGTTCGCGTCATTGTCGCGGCAATCGATTTAGCATCCACTGAGGTGAGTGTGCGGCTCAGCAATAGCTCAACCCAGGAAAACATAAAACAAAAGAAAGCCGCAACACCAATACCCGAAGCGATAAGCGGCATAAAAATCTTCCGGAAGAACCCAAAAAATCCATAGCCGTCTATATAAGCTGTTTCGTCAATTTCTTTTGGCACACCGCGCATAAAACCTTCGAGTATCCATACCGCAAGTGGCACATTGAATAGGGTGTGAGCAAGTGCCACCGCGATATGAGTATCAAATAAACCAACACTGGAGTACAGCTGAAAAAAGGGCAGCGCAAAAACCGCAGGGGGAGCCATACGATTGCTTAACAACCAAAAAAACAGATGCTTATCACCCATGAAGCTGTAGCGGCTAAACGCGTAGGCGGCTGGTAGTGCTACCGCCAAGGAAATTAAGGTATTCATCACCACATAAGTGATAGAATTCAAGTAGCCCTTGTACCAACTGGGGTCGGTAAATATCACGATGTAATTGTCGAAGGTAAAGTTATTTGGCCATAGTGAAAAGGAATTCAATATGTCCTGATTGGTTTTGAAGCTCATATTGATCAGCCAATAGATAGGCAGCATCAAGAACAAGATATACAAAACCATTACACAGGCCGATTTATTAATTTTCATTATGAGCCCTGCCCTTCGCTGTTTACCATCAGGGTATAGAACACATATGAGACCAGTAATATCCCTAGGAAATACATCAGGGAGAAAGCGGCCGCCGGCCCTAAATCGAACTGTCCAATGGCCATTTTAACCAAATCAATAGAAAGAAACGTCGTGGCATTCCCTGGGCCACCGCCGGTGAGCACGAAGGGTTCCGTATAAATCATGAAACTGTCCATGAAACGCAACAAGATAGCGATTAACAATACACCCTTAATTTTTGGCAGCTGAATGTGACGAAATACATTCCAGCGACTGGCTTGATCAATTTTTGCCGCTTGGTAATAGGCGTCTGGAATGGATTGAAGACCAGCGTAACAGAGCAACACCACCAGTGAAGTCCAATGCCAAACATCCATAATAATTATGGTAAACCAGGCCGCAGTACTGTTTTGTGTGTAATTATAATCAATGCCTAAAGACGCCAGTGAATGACCTAACAGGCCAATATCAACGCGCCCAAAAACCTGCCAAATAGTGCCGACAACATTCCAGGGGATAAGTAGAGGAAGGGCCACAAGCACCAAACATAGGGATGACCAAAAGCCCTTATTCTTGGGCATATGCAAGGCGACAAAAATACCTAATGGAATTTCGATCAGCAAAATAATCGCAGTAAACATCGCCTGCCTGCTAAGCGCGTCATGCATGCGTTCAGAGTGAAGTATTTCTTCAAACCACTCGAGACCCACCCAAAAAAATTCATTATTTCCAAAGGTGTCCTGCACCGAATAGTTAACCACCGTCATCAGGGGAATGATGGCAGAGAACGCCACTAACAATAAAACCGGCAACACCATAAACCAGGCTTTTTGGTTCAAGGTCTTCTTCATATTGCCGCCTTCCCATCTTGCAGCCATTTATCGGCATATACGTTAATTTTTTCTCTCTCGAAAACTAGGTATTGCATATCGTCAGTAATCTCTAGGCCTTCTTTAACAATCACATTAATGCCAAGGGACTGATCATCGAGCGCGTGACGAGTTCTGACTATTTTGTGATGCCCCACATCCTCGACACGATCAATTTTAATGGCTAAACCTGAGGGCTCATTTGATAGTTTGATATATTCAGGACGAATACCCATTTCAATTGTTCCCGACAATTGTTCGTAGGTAGAATTAAGCTGAATTTCATGGTTTCCAATCATGGCTTTACTGCCAACAACCGTGACGGGCAATACATTCATGCCCGGTGAGCCAATAAAAAAGCCTACAAAGGTATGAGCAGGTCGCTCAAACAGTTCCGTTGGCGTACCCACTTGCACTACTTCACCTTCCGACATAACCACCACTTTATCGGCAAATGTTAAGGCCTCGGTTTGGTCGTGAGTGACGTAAATCATGGTATGGCCCAATTGCTGATGCAGCGCTTTCAGCTGGGTTCTAAGTTCCCACTTCATCTGCGGGTCAATAACCGTTAGGGGTTCGTCGAAAAGGATAGCGTTAACATCTTCGCGGACAATACCACGACCCAAACTGATTTTTTGTTTCGCATCGGCGGTCAGCCCACTGGCCTTATCATTCAAAAAATCTTGCATGCCAATCATGTTGGCCACATCGTTGACACGGGAGTCGATGTAGGCGGCGCCCAGCTTTCTATTCTTTAAGGGAAAGGCTAAGTTCTGCCTGACCGTCATGGTGTCATAAACCACTGGGAACTGAAAAACTTGAGCAATATTTCTTTCCGACGTGCTCGCGCTAGTGACATCATTATCGTCAAACAGCACCTTGCCCTGAGATGGAGCCAACAAACCCGATATAATGTTTAGCAGAGTCGACTTGCCACAACCTGACGGCCCCAAAAGAGCATAGGCCGAACCATCCTCCCATATGTGATCAATTGTTTTTAAAGCGAAGTCACTGGGTGACGCCGGGGTTTTTGAGTAGCTGTGAGCTAAATTGGAGAGTGTTATTTTTGCCATTAGCGATTAAATTCCCTTGGCGTAGGAAGCGCTTGCGACAATATTCCCATCCAGTCCGAATGTATATATATGTGAAGGGTCGAGAAAAACTTCTAGCTTTTCTCCCAGCGCCAAATCGTGAACGCCGTGCACCAGCCCAACCCAATGATCATTGTCATAGTTCATGTGCAGAAAGGTCTCAGAACCGGTAATTTCAGTAATATCCAGCGTAGTGGTAAAGGCTATGGATTGTGGGTTATGGCGATGCAGCTCCAAATGATTGGAGCGAAAACCGGCAATATAGTCACCATCGGGTAAATGTTTAAAATGACCAACTGTCGTCAATTCATGTCTATCGGCCGAGCCCTTATCGATATCCAAACTTTTGGGTTCTGAATTAATATGTGCCTTATCACCCAAGGTGATACTCGAACCCTCTTTAGTCAGCTTCAAAAAATTCATTGGAGGATTGGAAAAGGTTTTGGCGGTAATGGTGTCCTGGGGCTGGTGGTAGACTTGATTGGTTTTATTAAACTGAGTAATTGCGCCTTGGTGCAGTGTGGCGGTATTCCCCCCTAGCAACAGGGCCTCTTCTGGTTCAGTGGTGGCATAAACAAAAATAGCGCCAGATTCGGCAAAAATCTTCGGAATCTCAGCGCGTAATTCTTCGCGCAGTTTATAATCTAGATTCGCTAATGGCTCATCCAGCAAAACCAAGCCAGACTCCTTCACCAAAGCTCTAGCCAAAGCGCAGCGCTGCTGTTGGCCGCCGGATAATTCTAGAGGTTTTCTGTGTAGATAGGGGCCAAGCTTCATCAAATCTGCGGATTTTTTAACCGCTTTATCGATCTCATTCTGGTTTTTCCTCATGATTCGCAAGGGCGAAGCGATATTTTCGTAGACACTCATTGAGGGGTAGTTAATAAATTGTTGATAAACCATGGCAATGTCACGGTCTTGCACCCTGGTTTTTGTCACGTCCTTGCCGTTCCACAGAATGCGGCCGCTTGTCGGCATATCTAAGCCTGCCATTAAGCGCATCAAGCTAGTTTTGCCTGAAAGCGTGGGGCCAAGTAGCACATTCATAGTGGATTTTTCTAAGGTCAGGCTAGTGGCATGGATATGCCGCTGACCATCTACACTCAAGGAAATGTTTTCTAGCTGTAAAGACACACGTGAACTCCGAGATATTTGCTAAAAATTAACATGGTATCACTGGCTTAACAATCTGTTGTTTTAGCCTAGTTTCCAAATCCCGTGCCCTCACCCTCATTCGTTAACGGCCCACTGTATCGGATATCTTTTATCCATTGGTAAAACTCCGCTACTTTCTCTTCTGCCAAGCGATTCTCAGGACAGACCAAATAGAAATTAAATTCTGAGTGCAGGCTAATGTCGAAGGCTTGCACCAACTTTCCTTGAGCCAGCTGTGAAACCACAAAACTCCTGCGAGTGAGGCATATTCCCCTCCCTTCAATCGCCGCTGATAATTGCAAATTCACATCGTCTAAGTACAGACAGTTTTTGGCCGTATAGTGTAAACCTGCCTTAGCTTTCCAGCGGTGCCATTCATCATATGGGGAGGAATCTACAATTAGCCTCTGATGGATCAAGTCACCAACATCAGCTAATTCGCTCGCGACGGTAGGCGCGCAGACGGCGATCAACTCATCTTCTGTGATTTGCAAGCTGTGCAAATTAGGCCAATCCCCACGCCCCAGCCGAATCGCCAGATCTATATCTGATTCCTCACCCAAGTCGACTGCATGATATGAAGGCGCCAATCGCAAAGAAATATCCGGCAAATCCCGTTCAAACGCTGCCATATTGGGCAAGAACCAATTGTGTGCAAAACTTGGCAATAGACTAATGGTTAGCGGTGTTTTACTTGAACGGTTTCTTATTTTTGCGGTGCCCCGCCGAATAATCGATAGGGACGCCTCCGCGACAGCTTGAAATTCTCTACCCGCCTCACTGAGCTTGAGTATAGGGCCGGCTCTAATGAACAACTGACAACCCAACTGCTGCTCTAGCAGCTTTATTTGTTTGCTGACAGCGCCTTGAGTGATATGAATTTCTTCAGCGGCCTTCGTGAAATTTTGCAGGCGAGCAGCAGCCTCGAAAATTCGGACAGCGTTCAAAGCGGGAAGTGACTGGCTCATTTCATCTTAATCCATCATGAGATTAAGTCATGGTAGCACAGACTAAAAGTCGCTTAAATAAGCCACTACGGGGCTTGTATCATGAGCTTGAGTGAGGTTTTGACCTCCTGCACCTAGTTTATTAAGCAAAGGAGACAACATGAATAGCAAAAAAGCAAAAGATGGGGTCAGCAGAGCGACTCTGAGGGGAGCTTGCCTATGTGGCGAGGTGAGCTATCAAGTAAAGCATCAATTTAATAATTTCTATATCTGTCATTGCCGGCAATGTCAGCAACTGACTGGATCGGCCTTTGCCGCCAATATTTTCACCGACCCTGAAAACATTGAGTGGCTAAGCGGCCATGATGGAGTATCCAATTACAATCACCCAAGCAGAGGTTTTTCCAAAGCATTTTGCTCAAAGTGCGGCAGTGCACTGCCTTTCCTGAACAAAAGCGGGCAATCTTTAATTATCCCAGCGGGGTCTTTATCCAAGGCATTCGAAGAGATACCTGAAGCCAACATATTTGTTAACGA
>CAJWBQ010000073.1 GCA_913020115.1 uncultured Cellvibrionales bacterium | reverse complement strand
TGGTCGGAGTGGAGGGATTCGAACCCCCGACATCCTGCTCCCAAAGCAGGCGCGCTACCAAGCTGCGCTACACTCCGCCAAACACTTGAAACAGCCTGCGTTTCAAGAGACCGGCATAATACAGAGCCCACATTGCCCCGTCAACGACCAATATGCAATTTCCAAAAAAAAGAGCCTAACCAATGGCTTAGCCCAGATTTTGACCAGCAATTACAGACAAAATACGCTGAAAATTACTTGTTTATTGGCCTCAGCCAGCGGCTATGGGACAATGCGCGCCTCACTACGGCTCGCTCGCCCAGCAAGCCCCCCTACGCCAAACACTAGAATAGGAATCACAATACCATGTCTGCACTGCTTCTCGACGGCAAAGCCCTAGCCAAAAAAACAGAAGAAGAACTTTCCGCTCGCGTTAAGGCGCTTAAGGAACGCGGCGGCAGCACTCCCATTCTGGCCACGATACTCGTGGGCGACGACCCTGCCTCGGCCACTTATGTGAAAATGAAAGGCAATGCCTGTGAGCGTGTGGGAATGGAATCTATTCGCGTAGAAATGCCCTCAAGCACCACCACTGAAGAATTGCTCAATAAGATTCAAGAGCTAAACGACAACCCCAATGTGCACGGCATTCTTTTACAGCACCCAGTGCCTGAGCAGATTGACGAACGCGCCTGTTTTGACGCTATTGAGCTCAGCAAAGACGTAGACGGCGTCACCTGCCTAGGGTTTGGCCGTATGGCCATGGGCGAAGAAGCCTACGGGTGCGCAACCCCCAAGGGCATCATGCGCCTGCTGGAAGGTTTTGACATTGAATTACAAGGCAAACACGCCGTTGTGGTGGGCCGCAGCCCTATTCTTGGCAAGCCAATGGCTATGATGCTTTTGAACGCCAACGCCACTGTAACGATCTGCCACTCAAGAACCCAAAATCTTGATAGTCACATCCGCCAAGCAGACATTATTGTAGGTGCGGTGGGGAAACCAGAATTTATTAAGGCTGAGTGGATCAAAGACGGTGCGGTTGTTATTGATGCGGGCTACCACCCCGGCGGTGTCGGCGATATCGAGCTGGGCCCCTTGAAAGACCGTGTGGCGGCTTACACGCCTGTGCCTGGCGGCGTTGGCCCTATGACCATCAACACCTTGATATACCAATCAGTAGATTCGGGCGAAAAGAAAACCGCCTAAGGCCAAAACCGCACTAAACGCAGTCAAAATGAGCCGTTTCGATACGGCTCATTTTGGCCAGCTTATGCTGGCGGTTCAGAAACACCCTTTGCCCTAACTAGATAAGCAAAAAAGACAATCGCCAGCGCCGAGTCGAAGAATATTGTAAACGCGGCCTTGCCTATGTACTGACTGCCAAAAATAAGCAGCAGCGAAACAAAGACCAACTTACTAATACCCACTAGACCCAAAGCCAAATTACGATAAACCGGCTTATAGGCGCCATAAATCAACAAAGCGCCCATTAAAAAGATAAGAAAGCCCCAGCTTCTTACGAGAACTTGCGCCAAGGGCTCACTAAGCGACTCTCCAAACATACCCACTAAGGCGGCTTCCGGTGCCACAACCGCAAAAAACATAGTGCAAGTGAGCAAGCCTGCAACGATCATAATAGTTTTTATATTTGCAAAAATTAGCTTCAAGTTGTCCCCAGTCTCTTAAGTTATTAAACATTTCAATCGCGAACGACCGCAAAAAAGGCTTTTGCAGGCAGTATGCCTACAATCCTTATAGAAATAATCTTTCCTTTATCATTAATTCATAAATTTTGCATGAATTCCACCGCGCCTTTTATTGTACAATGCTGAGTAACGACATATTTAACAGCGCATTCAATGACTGACACTCCCCTAAAAATACTGTACCAAGACAATGATCTAGTGGCCGTGCACAAACCTGAGGGCTTATTGGTTCATAAAAGCAATATCGACAAATACGAAACCCAATTCTTGCTGCAAATTTTGCGAGACCAAATTGGCAAGCACCTCTACCCTGTACATCGATTAGACAAACCAACGTCTGGAGTTATTGTATTCGGACTATCACCCGCAAGTGCTGCCAACATACAAGCTCAAATGGAAAGCAACAAAGCGAAAAAAGACTATCTACTCGTCTGCCGCGGCTACTGTCCAGAATCCGGCCGAATAGAACACTCTCTAAAACCAATAGACGACTTTAAAAGCAAACGGGACAAAGCCAAACAAACTAAGCCCGCTCAAGACGCCATAACGGAATTCAAAAGACTCAACACCATTGAGCTGGACGTGGAAGTGGACCGATACCCCGCCAGTCGCTACTCATTTGTACTAGCGGGCCTATTAACGGGCCGAAAACACCAAATTCGTCGACACTTCAAGCATATTTCTCATCCCATCATCGGCTGCCCAAAATACGGAAAGTCTACCCACAACCGATATTTCGCCAATGAACTTGATGCACCCCGCCTGCTGCTTCACTCTTACAAAATGACCTTGGAACACCCGGTCACCGGCCAAGCTCTCAATATTTGCTCAGAGCCTTCAGGTAAGTTTAAAGATCTTCTGAAGCGATTTGACTGGCAGCTACCTTAGCTACCAATCACTCTGAGAAAAATAATAAAACCTAAAGTTAGCGCAACAGCCAATTGAACAACTTGTCCACCATGGCATTTTTATAAGGAGGATAAAGTGTTTTCATGCCATTGAAGCGAGGCTTGTAGAGAACAGCTTTAGGTTTAGAGAATGTTAGAAAACCCTCCTTACCATGATAATGCCCCATGCCAGACGGGCCCACTCCGCCAAAGGGCAGATCGTCGACTGCCACATGAAACATAACCTCGTTAAACACCACACCACCGGAATGAGTTTCATGCAAGATACGTTGCTGTGCATCGGTATCGAAACCAAAATAATACAAAGCCAAGGGCCGATCGTGGTCATTCACATAATTTATGGCGTCATCCAATGTGTCGTAAGGCATCACCAGTAAGGCTGGGCCAAAAATTTCCTCCTGATGAATTTGCATTGTTTCATCGGTGTCGGTTAACAACACCGGAACCGTGCGGCGTGTTTCATCCACAATAACTTCATCGCTCAAGGGAATAAGATTTGCGCCCTTCTCGCCCGCCTCTTTTACCCAGCCTTGAATACGCTGACTGTGACGCTCACTAATCACACCAGTGTAGTCAGGGTTATTATTTAAGCTTGGGTAAAAACGATTAAATGATTTCTTATAGGCCTCTGTAAACGCTGCTACTTCAGCGCGCGGCACCATAATGTAGTCAGGCGCGACACAAGTCTGCCCAGCGTTAACAGACTTACCATAGCAAATTCGATCGGCGGCCTCTTGCAATGGGAAGTCGCTTCCAACAATAACAGGTGACTTGCCGCCCAACTCAAGAGTTACTGGGGTTAAATTCTCAGCGGCGGCGCGCATGACATGTTTTGCCACCGAACCCGCACCGGTATACAGCAAGTGGTCGAAAGGCAAAGCAGAGAAGCTGGCCGCCACTTCAGGGCCGCCATTTACCACGGTAATTAAATCGGCACTGAAGGTCTCGGCAATGAGTTTTGCAAACAAAGCTGAGGTTCGAGGCGTTGCTTCCGGCATTTTCACCATGGCGCGGTTGCCTGCTACCAAGGCAGTAGCTAAAGGGCCAACTGCCAGAAAAATGGGGTAGTTAAACGGCACCATAATGCCAACAACACCCAAAGGCTGATGAAGCACACGCGCTTTCGCCGGCTGCATTAACAAGCTCACATGACGCTTTTCAGGCTTCATCCACCCGGTGACTTTTTTACACATGTAATTAATATTTTGCACCGAGGGGAAAAACTCAGCTAGGCGTGACTCAGTATGCGCGCGAGCTGAAAAATCCAAATCCAGCGCCTCAGTGAGCGCCTCACGGTTGTCCAGCAGCATGCGCTTCAAGAGCTGCAAGCGATCAATACGCTCCTGAGCACTAGGCATAGGGTTGCTGCGATAGCCTGAGCGCTGAGCACTGAGCAACCCACCTAGGTCGTCAGGGGAAGTTTCAATAAACCCCACTTCTGTTTTAGCTTCTAAAGGACTGGCAGTGGCGTTCATAGTCAACTCCTGAGGGTGGTTTAGACGAGAAAGACGAGCATTATTAGAGCTTTTGCTCTAATCTGTCAAGCAACGAGGCTTTAAGGTAGAATGCGCCGATGAAAACACGAGACCGAATACTGCTGGGCAGCCTTGAATTATTCAACAATCAAGGCGAACGCGCCGTGACCACCAACCACCTTGCCGCACACTTGGGTATTTCCCCCGGCAACCTGTATTACCATTTCGACAATAAGAAGGCGATTATTCGCGAACTCTACGACGCCCATCAACAACAGATGATGGCTCTACTAAAGATCCCCGAGGGCCGCCCTTTTACCATTACTGACAAAGCCGAAATGATGGAAAAGCTTGTCCAGGAGCTCTGGAGTCATCAGTTTTTATATCGTGACATTGAACATATGTTAGTAGAAGACCCTGAATTGGCCAACCAACATCGGCTGTCCTTTAAAATTTATCTCGATTACGCATTAAAAATACACCAAGCACTCGCCGATGCAGGCCTGCAAGACACCACTGAAGCCCAGCGTCGGGACTTGTCTTATAATGCATGGATTATTGTCACAAATTGGATAACATTTATTCGTTGCACGGTATTGCCCGACACGGAACAAACCTTGAGCCCTGCACTGATTAAACGAGGCGTCTATCAAGTGCTGATTATCGAACAGGCCTTCATGACACCTGAGGCCGTCGAGGAAATGAGCCTTTTAGCTCAGACTTACTACACAGACATCGATGCGCTTCTCCTACGCGACCCCGCCACTACAGATTCTTTAATATGCGCTTAGATAAATTCATTAGCAACAGCACAGACTACTCACGCACACAGGTGCGCCGAGCGATAAAGATGGGCCAGATCACTGTTAATGGCCACATGGCTAAAAGTGCCTCTCAAAATGTAAATGACGATGACCATATAAGCCTTGAAGGGCAACACATTAAGCCGCCAGGGCCACGCTATTTTATGCTCAACAAACCCCTAGACTATGTGTGCGCCAACAAGGATTCCGAGCACAGCACTGTAATTGATTTATTGGACGAAATTCGACAGGATCAACTGCAAATTGTCGGGCGACTCGACATTGATACCACGGGCCTTGTACTGATCACCGACGACGGCCAGTGGAACCACCGAATCACTTCCCCCAGAAGCCAGTGTGACAAGGTTTACCATGTCACCACCTCAGAACCCATTGAAAAGTCTTACGCGGCCCAGTTCGAGCAAGGCATTCAGCTCGAGTCAGAAAACAAACCCACCCTACCGGCTTTTTTAAGCATTGACCCAAACTCTGAAAAACAAGCAGCTTTAACTCTTCGCGAAGGCAAATATCATCAGGTAAAAAGAATGTTTGCAGCCTTAGGGAATCATGTTGAAGCCTTGCATAGACACAGTATCGGCGCTATTGAACTGGACCCCAACCTACCCTGCGGCGAATACCGCCCACTGACCCAAGCGGAAATAGACAGTATCCAATGAGCGATTTTGCCAACCAATGGCTGATAGAACAATTACGCCAAGCCCCTAGAAACACCACTCAACTTTGGCTTGCGGACGAAAATACGCTCGGCGATATTGAGCTCATTGCTGCCTGCGGACATCAGCTGCGCTTTATCAGCAACCGCTGTGATGTGGATGCAGGGCTTAGAGCTTTAAACCTAGATTGCACCTTCAATGATTTTGATTTTGCAGGCATTGAAAATAATTCCTTGGACTGCGTTTACTATCGAGTATCTAAAGAAAAGCCCGTGGTCCATCACATTGCGAACCAGTGTTTTGAGAAATTGAAAGCCGGCGGAAAACTGCTGATCAGCGGACAAAAAAACGAAGGCATTAAAACCTATTTTTCGAAAATTAAAAATCTATTGGGCGGCGATGCAAAGCTGGAAAAAAACGGCCTCATTTATACTGGTTTTGTGAGCAAGTCAGAAACGCGGGAACAGGCCCGCGAAGAGCAGTACCTAGACGCGCAACAATACACAACACTCCGACCTATCGCCGAGACAGTAAGCGGTGAGCAATCAATAGCAATTCACAGTAAACCCGGCGTTTTTGGCTGGAATAAAATTGATCAAGGCAGCCAATTCTTATGGGCAGAATTACCTGAAATATTAGCAAATCTCAACCGTCCGCCGAAGTCACTGCTCGACCTAGGCTGCGGATATGGCTACCTAAGCCTAATGAGCAAAGGCTATGAGTTTGATAAGCACTGGGCTACCGACAACAATGCCGCGGCGGTACGTGCGGCAAGCCACAACTTTGAGCTCAACGATATGGACGTAACGGTGCTTGCCGACGACTGCGGCACAAGCATTGGTGAAAAATTCGACCTGATACTGTGCAACCCACCATTTCACCAAGGCTTTTCAATCGACGGCGACCTTACCACCAAGTTTCTGCGCAATACCCATGCAAGACTAAACCCGGGCGGCACGGCTGTTTTTGTGGTGAATCAGTTTATTCCCCTAGAACGGAAAGCGCAGAAGCTGTTTAAGCAGGTCAAACTCGCCGCCGACAATGGCAGCTTTAAGTTGATACGACTCACCCGCTAAGCCAGGGGCTTAAACCACAAACATCCATAAACCTAAGCCCATCATTAAACTACCGGCGATGCGATTCAACACCTGAACGCTGCTTTGCCGCGCTAAAATCAGGCGCAGTGCTTTACCGCCACTGGCATAGAGCATCATGCAGGTGAACTCCAAGCAAAGTATGATCGCCAGTAAAACACCGAGCTGTGGCCACAAGGGTAAGGAGTCGTCCAGAAAAGGCGGCAATACCGCCACAAAAAAAGCCCAGCCCTTAGGGTTGGCAATAGCCGTAACGAAGCCCTGAGTCCAAAGATTCGCCCGAGACAGCTTGGGCGCCTCACCCACATCTGGATCAATGGCCATACGACCCTTCGATAGCCACATCTGGATACCTAAATAGAGCAAATAGGCACCGCCAATGATCTTCAGAGCCACGAACAGGTCTGGGTAGGCCAACATCAGCGACGCAACCCCAAGCACCGCCGCTAATGCCACCAAGCCAACTCCGAGCAGCTCTCCCATCATCATCCACAGCGTGCGACGCACCCCAATGCCAATACCAAGCGTCATAGCCAAGGTCATGCACATGCCCGGGGTAGCCGAAATAAAAAAGAAAGTGGGAATGAACACCAGCAAAGTTGAGATATTTACCGCACTGAGCACTGAGCTTGTCTCTCCTACGGCAAAGTTGCCGATAAATGGGCTTTATTTAGCCGAATTGTCTGTTAATTCTACGTCTTATAGGGGGGAATAATCATACCCTAACTAACTGAATTATTTTATAAAAAAGGGCTTGACCAAAATCATTCTCCACACTAATATACGCGCCTCTTCTCCTTACAGAGAAAAGCAATTCCGACATAGCTCAGCGGTAGAGCAGTAGACTGTTAATCTATTGGTCCCTGGTTCGATCCCAGGTGTCGGAGCC
>CAJWBQ010000072.1 GCA_913020115.1 uncultured Cellvibrionales bacterium | reverse complement strand
GCTCGTCGTAGTCACAAGAAGGTATTAAAAGCTGCTAAAGGTTATTACGGAGCGCGTTCACGTGTATTCCGCGTAGCTAAGCAGGCTGTTATTAAAGCAGGTCAGTACGCTTATCGCGACCGTCGCGTTAAAAAGCGTGTATTCCGCGCGTTGTGGATCACTCGTATCAATGCACAGTCTCGTGCTTGTGGAATGAGCTACAGCCGCTTGATTGCTGGCTTGAAGAAAGCAAACATTACGTTGGACCGTCGCGTATTGGCAGACCTTGCCGTACATGACAAAACAGCGTTTGCGGCCGTTGTTGAACAGGCTAAAGCAGCCCTGGCTTAAGTTTTAAGCCCAACAGTGCCAGGCCCTTAGGGGCCTAATGCTTTTGGAAAAGGGAAGGGGCGCTTAAGCTTCCTTCCCTTTTTTTTTGACAAGAATTTTTATTAAGTCCCGAATGTTGGAGTGGATGAATGGACAACCTGGCTGCGCTCACTGAAGAAGCGCTGAAATTAGTGGCAGAGGCCCAAGACATGGCAGCGTTAGACCATGTGCGTGTTGAATACTTGGGTAAAAAAGGCCAGATCACCGCCTTGCTGAAAACCTTAGGCAAATTATCAGCAGAAGAGCGGCCTGCGGCCGGTGCTGAAATTAACAAAGCCAAGCAGCAAGTGCAGGAACAAATTACTGTCGCCAAAGACGGGTTTGAAAAAGCCGCTATCGATGAGAAGCTGGCGAGCGAAACCATTGACGTAACGCTCTCGGGCCGAGGCCAAACGAACGGAGGTTTGCACCCCGTTACACGCACACTGCAGCGTATTGAAGACATTTTTGCCGCGGCCGGATACGACGTTGAAGAAGGCCCTGAAATTGAAGATGATTTTCACAATTTTGAAGCCCTGAACATTCCAGCGCACCACCCCGCAAGAGCCATGCACGATACATTCTATGTAGACCCCGCTCAGCTTGACGACCCTGATGGTACCTATGTTTTGCGCACGCACACCTCGGGCGTACAAGTGCGCACCATGGAAAATAAAGAGCCACCCATTCGCATCATTTGCCCTGGCCGTGTTTACCGCTGCGACTCCGACTTAACCCACACGCCTATGTTCCACCAAGTGGAAGGCCTAGTGGTTGATAAAGACATTAGCTTTGCCGATTTAAAGGGCACCGTGTCGCAGTTTCTGAAAGCCTTTTTTGAAAAAGACGTTGAAGTGCGTTTTCGCCCGTCTTATTTCCCCTTTACCGAACCCTCTGCGGAAATGGACATTCAATGTACAAACTGTGGTGGCGAAGGCTGTCGCGTGTGCAGTAATACCGGTTGGTTAGAAGTGGGCGGCTGCGGCATGGTTCACCCCAATGTATTTAAAGCCAGCGGTGTAGATCCAGAAGTTTACACCGGTTTTGCCTTTGGCATGGGCGCCGACCGTTTGGCCATGCTGCGTTATGGCGTTAACGATTTACGGCTATTTTTCGAGAGCGATTTGAAATTTTTACGGCAGTTCTAAGAAACTGTCACGCTCACAGTGGGGCGAGCCCACAACTTTAAACTTATAGCCTGTCATTCCTGCCTAGGCGGGAATATACAACAACAGCGGAACAGACAATGAAAGTAAGTGAATCCTGGTTAAGGGAATGGGTAAACCCCGACATCAACACTGCCGACCTTATGGAACAGCTCACCATGGCTGGCTTGGAAGTAGATGGCGTGGAAGCGGCCGCTGGAGAATTTTCAGGCGTGCTTGTGGGTGAAATTGTTTCGATCGAGCAGCACCCCGACGCCGACAAGTTGCGAGTTTGCCAAGTGGCCGGTCACCCCGAAGGTATGCGCCAAGTAGTGTGTGGAGCGCCTAACGCTCGCGCGGGAATTAAAATTCCTTTTGCAACAGTAGGTTCACTATTGCCGCCCGATGAAAACGGCAAACCTTTCAAAATTAAAAAAGCCAAACTTAGAGGCGTCGAGTCGCACGGTATGTTGTGCGCACAAAACGAACTGCAAGTAGGCGAAGACAGCGATGGTATTTGGGAGCTGCCGGCCAGTGTTGAGACCGGCGCCGACTTGCGTGAGGTTTTAAACCTAGACGACAAACTCATTGAAATTGATTTGACGCCCAATCGCGGTGACTGCCTGAGTATTAAAGGTGTTGCTCGTGACGTGGGTGTCTTAAATCGCGTGGCCGTGTCGGAACCGCAGATAGATGCCGTTGCAGCCATAAGCGGCGAAACCTTCCCCGTAACAATTACCGCCGGCAAGCAGTGCCCGCGCTATGTGGGTCGCGTTATAAAGGGCGTAAATCTAAATCAGACCAGCCCACTGTGGATGCAAGAAAAATTGCGTCGCGCGGGCAATCGCAGTATCAGCCCAGTAGTGGACGTCACAAATTTTGTCTTGTTGGAATTGGGTCAACCCATGCACGCCTTTGACTTGGGTACTCTAAAGCAGGGCATCAACGTTCGCATGGCAGAGCAGGGTGAAGAGCTCACCTTGTTAGACGGCCAAGAGGTAAAATTAAACGCGGATACCTTAGTGATTGCCGACGCTGAGCGTGCCATTGCCATGGCAGGCATCATGGGTGGTGAAGCCACCGCCGTGAGTGATACCACGCAAGATATTTTTCTAGAAAGCGCCTTTTTCGACCCTATTGCCATTGCTGGCCGAGCTCGTAATTACGGTTTGCACACAGACTCATCGCATCGCTATGAGCGCGGCGTCGATTATCAGTTGCAGGAACAAGCGATAGAGCGTGCAACGGAATTGCTCATGAGTATTGTGGGCGGCGAACCCGGCCCATTGGTGTTGGTTGAATCAGCGGATCATATGCCCGCTGAGCGTTCTGTGACATTACGCCGAGAGCGCATTCTTCGTGGTTTGGGTTTCGCCATGGATGACGCAGAAGTTGTTGATATTCTAACTCGCCTAGGTCTTGGTCTGCTCAATACGCGTGAGACGGGTTGGGAGTTCAGCGTGCCAAGCTATCGCTTCGACATCTCTATAGAAGAAGACCTGCTGGAAGAGTTGGCGCGAGTCTATGGCTACAACAATTTACCCACGACTAGCCTAGTGGCCGACCTAGCCTTGCTGCCTCGCGAAGAGGCCAAGATTGGCCTGCCTGTTGTGCGTCGTCAATTGATTGCACGAGGCTATCAAGAAGCCATTGCCTACAGCTTTGTCGAACCCAAGCTACTCGCCTTATTTGATCCAAGCGCCACACCTGTGAAGCTGTTAAACCCCATCAGTGCCGATATGGCTGTTATGCGTACTACCTTGTGGCCGGGTTTAGTCACGGCATTGCAGTACAATTTAAATCGTCAGCAGAGCCGAGTGCGTTTATTTGAAACGGGCCAGCGCTTTGTTCGTCGGGCCAGCGGTTTAGCGCAAGAGCCAGTTGTAGCCGGTTTAATCTACGGCGAGCGAGGCGCGGAGGCGTGGAGCAGCGAGCCCGGTAAAGTTGATTTCTACGACATTAAGGGTGATTTAGAGTCTGTATTGAACCTAGTGGGCGACGATAGCGTTTTTACCTTTGAAAAAGCCGAAAATGACGCATTGCACCCCGGCCAGAGTGCTGCAGTGCTTAAAAACGGTGAGGTGGTAGGTTATGTTGGCGCCCTACATCCGCAAATACAGCAGGAGCTGGGCATTGCTCAGCCGGTTTACCTATTTGAGGTGAATCAGGCCTCAGTCTTATTGGCCAGTATCCCGGCATTCCAGGAATTGTCTAAATTCCCTGAGGTGCGTCGCGACTTAGCGCTGCTAATAGACCGCGAAATTCCGGCTCAGAACCTCGTGAACACCGCTCGGAATGGGGCTGGAGAGCACTTAGTAGACTTAAAGGTGTTTGACGTGTATCAGGGCGAAGGTATTGATCCGCATAGAAAAAGTGTTGCTTTAGGCTTGACCTTTCAGCATCCTTCCCGCACTCTTACCGAAGATGAAATCAATGCTTCCGTCGATACCGTAGTTAAGCAATTAGAGACGGAGTTTAACGCCACCCAGAGGTAGCATCTGCAATAGGGAAAGGATATATGCCTGAATCAGGAGCCCTTACAAAGGCCGATTTGGCAGAAAAACTTTACGAAGAGCTTGGCTTGAATAAGCGTGAGGCTAAAGAGATTGTTGAATTGTTCTTTGAGCAAATTCGGCATTCACTTGAGGCGAACGAACAAGTTAAGCTTTCGGGTTTTGGAAATTTCGATTTGCGCGACAAAAGTCAGCGTCCGGGTCGCAATCCCAAGACGGGTGAAGAAATACCTATTTCCGCTCGCAGAGTGGTTACTTTCAGGCCGGGCCAGAAGCTTAAAGCTAGAGTAGAAGTGTATGCTGGAACCAAGCAATAACGACGAACTGCCGGTAATACCGGGCAAACGCTATTTCACCATTGGCGAAGTGAGTGAATTGTGTGCGGTAAAACCTCATGTCTTGCGTTATTGGGAGCAGGAGTTCCCACAGCTTAAGCCTGTTAAGCGCCGCGGTAACCGCCGTTACTATCAGCGCCAAGACGTGCTCACCATTCGTCAGATTCGCGCCTTGTTATACGATCAGGGTTTCACCATAGGTGGCGCTCGTTTGCAGATGACAGGTGAAAATGCTGAGCAAGACAACTCACAATTTGGTCAATTAATTGGTCAAATGATCTCTGAGTTAGAAGAAGTGTTGCACGTTCTCGATAATTAGTTTTCCCCTCCCAAAATCGTTTGCAAATACAAGTAGTTAGGGTATTATGCGCGTCTCTTTCGTCGCCGAGCTATCAAGGCTCAAGCCAGATGAAAGATCTACCATCGGAGCGTAGCGCAGCTTGGTAGCGCACCACACTGGGGGTGTGGTGGTCGTCGGTTCAAATCCGGCCGCTCCGACCATAAAATACTTTGAAATCAAAGACTTAGAAGCCTGCTGACAAGCAGGCTTTTTTGGTTTTGGGATTTAAGTCCATATTAAGTCCAGCTTCTATTGCAAACGTGGGTCTCTGAAGCAGACGTTTTTGGAAATGCGTACGTTAATTGGTAGATCATTTTCCCCATCCCCGTCAGTTTAATCTTCCAGTTACTTGCGCGCCAATACAATGCAATGCTTTTCAAAGGCTTGGAGTAGTCACTGCCGGATAAAATGGACGTTATTCCGGCGTGTCTAAGTTCATGCCAAAATAGGTAGATAACCGAGACATGGGCACTGTACATGGGTTGTATAAGTACTGGTAGATATTCTCTAACGAAAACAATATATTACAACTTCAATTTACTCGGTTTTCAGGGAATGATATGCCGCCGCGTCTGCATTACATCCCAATTCCGGTACATATACCGACCTGTCTGTTGCGAAATGCCAATTTAGGCCGCAATTGGCGTATGAAAAATCCCAGAACAATGTGATTGCCAGCGGTAAGCACTCAAGTTTTCTACATCTCTAGTCGTATAAGGGTGTTCGCTGCGTTGATTAGGGGTAAGTTGGTCTAAACTCGAGTGGCCTCGTGTGTTGTTGTAGTAATTTTTGTATTTGTTCAGCTTCTTTCGCAGGTCACGTTCGTTCCAGAATAAGGTGTGGTCCAGAAATTCTTGGCGGATACTGCCAAAAACCCTTTCTATGAAGGGGTGTGAAACGGGAGTGTAGGGAATAGACTTTATTTCGTCTATCTCAAGAATTCGTAGGTTGGCTTGCCATTGATGGAATTTGAAGAGCGGATCGTTATCCGAGGATAGGTGTTTTGGAAGTGGTGATTGTCCACTAATAATGGAGTTGAACATGCGACAAATATCGTTGCCACAAGGGTCGCCGGCATGAACGGAAATACCAATTAATCGTCGACTGTATTGATCGATCACTGCCATCACTGTATGAGTTTTTAGCGTGATGGATTCGCATTTAAAAAAGTCAATCGACCAGAGGCTATCAGCGGTGTTGTCGATGAATGTGAGCCAAGACGGCCCATTATTATTGCCGCTAGGAAACAGGATGTGATGCTTTCGTATAATCCGTCCGACGGCAAAAGAACTTATAGTAATGCCAAAACTTTGGTATACCTGCATGGCTATTCTGCGATAGCCATAGCGCGGGTTCCTCTGTTTTATGTCGATGATGAGCTGGACCATTTTTGGAGTAGGTCCTTTGCGACCTGGTTTCTTGTTACCTTTGTTGGAATGCAGGAGTTTGTACTTTCGTTCCACCAAAGCTTTGTGAAATTTAAGTAAAGTAGTTGGTTTTAGTATAATGGCAATTTTGTTAAGGCGGACGTGAGTAATAAAGCCTGTTGCTAATCCAAAGAGCCAGCGGTCTTGGGTGGTTAGCCTGGGTGCGCGATTGCGTTTCCGGTTTAGCGTTATCAGTTGCTGCCGTAATGCAATATTTTCAGCCATCAGTGCCTTAACTCCGCCGGGCTTGCAGAGTTTGAGTAAGGTCAAAAGAATATGGGTGGCAAGTTCGATCAGGCTGCGCATGGTGGGATCATACAAGTATCGAAAAATTTATCAAGACAGTCTTCAACTGGGTAAAGCGAGACAATTAGTGATTCGCAACGCACAGGATCGATTTAATTCCCTCAATTTTAAGAATGCGTAAATTCGTCAGCCATTGATGGAATCTGAAAAGTGTGTCGTAGTACATTACGAATATGGAGAATAAGTCAGCTATCTGTACCACAATCAGAGTTGCTAATACTCACTAGAAAAGGGGCAGACAGATGTCTGATAAACAAAATCAGTCGTTCGACTGAGGTTATTTAAAGAATATAGTAATTCGCTTCACGCACGCCGAAACCAGGAGGCGACCATCTCACCAGGTTCACAGTTTCGCCTAAAAAAGCCCTGGGATCGGCCAAATCAATCAGCAGGGCAAGCGGTGACTAAAAACGATAGGCCGCTTCAACGGCGATCGTTCTGGGGTGGCTCACAAAGCCGTTGTAGGTATAGGTACCAAACGAACTGCCAGACAAAGGCACGTTAGAAACAGACGTCAATATTTCTTCATCGCTAAGATTTTTGCCGAGCAGGGCCAGTGTCCAGTTCTCAGACTCAACACTCATTCGTGCATCGATAGTGAAATAGCCATCAATGTTGTATTGCGGATCCAAATTGGAGTGTACATTGTGGTTGTCTACGTATTGGCCATCAATACTAGTGCGCATTTCCAAGGCATCCATTAGCGAAAAATTGTAGTCAAAGCCCAGGTTGGCAGTTTTCTTTGGTGCATAACCACCGGACATCCCGGTGTAATCACACAGTGCTTGCCCGCTGACGATGTCACCGTTGGGGGTTTGTCCCTGATAGCAATTTCCGTTGCGAAAATCTTTGTATTCGTAATCGAGATAGGCCATGGCATAACGCATAACCAGCCCTTCAGTCAGCGCCCAGCGGCCATCGAGTTCAATACCCTGAACTACGGTTTCTTTGGCATTGCCGACGGTGAAGCCGACTTTGCCGTCGAATTGGCTCACCTGAAGATCTTCATAATCCGTGTAGAAATAAGCGGCATTCAAATCCGCAGCGCCATTGGCGAAGGTTGCTTTCACGCCAATCTCGTAAGTGTTTGCCCGTTCTTCTTCAAACTCGAAGAAGGCTTCGGAGTTGGCACGTGTGTCAAAGCCGCCCCCCTTAAAGCTGGTCGAGGCG
>CAJWBQ010000071.1 GCA_913020115.1 uncultured Cellvibrionales bacterium | reverse complement strand
GAGATTATTGCCACTATCGCCTCGAAATCAGCGGGGCCCGGAACACGCGACAATATCGACGAGTTCACTCGCACCACCGCAGGTGCCATAGAGTCGGTGGGCGGCGCGAAACAAGGCAAGGCCATCATCGTCCTCAATCCAGCAGAACCGCCTCTAATGATGCGCGATACTGTGCTTTGCTTAACCGAGGACACTCCCGATCAAGCCGCCATTACCGAATCTATCCTCTCAATGATTGAGCAGGTACAAGCGTATGTACCCGGTTATCGCCTGAAAAATGGTCCGGTTTTTGACGGTAAGCGCGTATCTGTTTTCCTTGAGGTTGCGGGCTTGGGAGATTACCTTCCCACCTACGCTGGCAACTTAGATATTATGACAGCGTCCGCCCTACGCACCGCGGATATGCTAGCCCAAAAAATGCTTATGGCTGGAGACAATCAATGAACCTAAAGAACCGCAAAATTCAACTGCATGATATGTGCCTACGTGATGGCATGCACGCCAAGCGTCACCAAATATCAATTGAAGAAACCATTCGACTGTCCACGGCCCTAGACGAAGCTGGAGTAGAACGAATAGAAATTGGTCATGGTGATGGCTTAGGTGGCGCATCGCTTAACTATGGTTTTTCCGCTCACACCGACGAAGAATATATCGAAGCGGTTGTTCCTAACATGAAGCAGGCTAAGGTTTCTGTTTTATTGTTACCCGGTATCGGTACGGTCGATCATTTGCGTATGGCTCACGCCTATGGAGTACATACCGTTAGAGTGGCAGCGCAATGTACTGAGGCTGACGTCACTAAGCAGCATATTAGCTTGTCTCGTGAACTGGGCTTAGACACTGTCGGCTTTTTGATGATGGCGCACATGCTGGAGCCTGATGCGCTGCTTAAGCAGGCCAAGCTGATGGAGAGCTATGGCGCAAATTGCATTTACTGTACTGATTCTGCGGGTTATATGTTGCAAGATGATGTGCAAAGTCGTATCGAAACTTTACGTGCAGGCTTAAAACCAGAAACTGAAATCGGCTTTCATGGCCATCACAATATGGCCCTAGGCGTGGCCAATTCCCTAACGGCCGTCGCAGCTGGTGCTGATCGCATTGATGGCTCTGCGGCGGGGCTTGGCGCCGGTGCAGGCAACACTCCCTTAGAAATATTTAACGCCGTTGTCACCCGAATGGGCGCTGCAACCAAGGCCGATGTCTTTAAGCTAATGGCTGTAGCCGAGGAGGTAGTGGTGCCCATGATGGAAAAGCCCATACGCGTAGATCGCGACTCACTAGTCTTGGGATATGCCGGTGTTTATTCATCATTTTTATTGCACGCGCAAAGAGCTGGGAAAAAATACGGCGTGCCCAGCGAAGAAATATTGATGGAGCTAGGCAGAATGAAAACCGTTGGTGGCCAGGAAGATATGATTGAGGATGTTGCGCTCAACCTCGCCAAAGCTAAGTCCTAGCTTGAGCTTTTACCTAAGCGCCAAGCATTACAGGCGCGATCGCCAGGCTCATTGTTACTAGCATTGCTACTGACAAAGGGCCTGGTCCTTCTATCGTTTCAGGATAGCGACTTCAACACTTGTCAGCTCTCCAATGATGACCACAAAATTTGAACCCGCCGACGAATTTCTTCATAGCGACAGAACTCACAAGAACCAAATCCCGCCAACTGCCGAACCTTATACCGACTGAAAAGTGGCACTCCGATACCGGCGAGAAAACGACAACAAGTTTCTATCGACAGTGGCTGATCTATTTTACTGGCGAGATGTTGGGTAAGCCCGCTTAACCAGCTAAGCAAGTGATGATCCTCTGGCCACTTAGGCTCATGAGAATATTCGAGCTTAGCCACTTGCCCCCGACATACAGAGCAATGCCCACAGGTTTCAGGCGAATTATTATCATCAAAATAACGCGACAGATTGTGACTCAGACAGCGGTCTAGTTGAAAATAACGCACTAGCGACGCGATACGCTTTATTTCTTTTTGTTCTTTCTCAGAAAAATAATCATAAAGAGACTGTGCTAATCCAGGGTCGGCTAGGGCAGCTATGTTTACGCTGAATACCTCTGTAATACGCTTGGTTTCCAATTCAATCATTTGTTGCTGCTGCAGGTATTCGAGGGCTACTACCACTCTGGAACGGTCACTGCTGTAGCGTTGATACACCGCATCAAAATCTAGGCTACCCCAAACTTTCTTGAACTGAGTACACTCAAATATAATAGACAGAAATTTCTGACGCTCACCGCTAAAGCTTGCGAGAATTTCCTCCTTGGGCTGCACGAACTTATATTTAAAGTCGGCAAAATAGGCAAAGAGCGGCTGCAGTACCCCTTGTAGTTCCAGCTGCACCAGAAGGGTTTTCATCGGTAATTGTCGCACATTACTGGCATTGGACAGCCCAACTAATTGCAGCTCCCACTGGCCTCGTTCATTGTCGCTTTCCTCTCGGATAGTATTCAATACATACTCTATACCGCTCAGCTCTGGGGTATCACCGAAGACGAAATTCTCCACCGTATTAATGCCATCCAAGTTCGCCAGAGTGACACACTGAGAGGGCAAGCCATCGCGACCAGCGCGACCGATTTCCTGACTGTAGTTCTCAATAGATTTAGGCAGATCGTAGTGCACCACGAAGCGGATATCGGATTTATCGATTCCCATACCAAAGGCGATTGTCGCAACCACAACCTGTCTACGCCCCGCCATAAAATCAGACTGGATAATCTGACGCTTGTCAGAATCAAACCCTGCATGATATGCCACCGCATTGATTTGATTCAGACTTAGAAATTTCGCTACCTGTTCGGCACTCTTTTGCAAGGTAACGTAAACAATACCAGGACCGCTTTGCCGACGAGTAAACTGCAACAATGCCTGGTCTTTGACATCAGTCGCCACCGGCACAACGGACAGGTCTAAGTTCGATCGATAAAAACCGGTTTGCACAACATGCTGCTCGGCAATGGCAAACTTCTCCGCCATGTCGCGCTTAACCTTTTGGGTAGCGGTCGCCGTCAGCAATAACACCAGAGGCACATTCAGATCTTGACGGTAAACAGGTAACTTTAAATAGTCCGGCCGAAAGTTATGACCCCACTCAGAGATGCAGTGAGCTTCGTCCACCACCAGCATGGACACGGGTACAGAGCGAATAAACTCTCGGAATCGCTCGTTTTTAAAGCGCTCTACCGAGACCATCAGAATTTTGATCTTACCGTTGCGAACATCGGCCATCACCTCCCGACCCCGTTCTGGAGGCAAGCTGGAATCTATGCTTGCCGCCGAAATACCTTTTGCGGCTAGAAATTCCAGTTGATCCTTCATCAAGGCCAGTAAGGGCGACACTACCAAAGTTAAATGAGGGAGGTGTAAAGCGGTAAACTGATAGCAGAGAGACTTGCCAGAACCGGTCGGGAAGATAGCCAGTGAGGAGTGACCATTCAACAACTGCTCAATGGTTTGTTCCTGCCCATTGCGAAAGTGCTCAAAACCGAAAAATTGTTTCAGTGAGGCCTGTAAATTGGCCTCCATTATTGATCATTCTGGGGGGTATTGGGTTCTAGGTCTGCCATCTCATGAGTCAGATCGATGTCTTCTCCCAGTCTAGCTGCCAAGCCTGTTAATGCCTTTTCTAATACAACGACCCTTGCCTCCAGCGAGCGTATTCTTTGATCACGCCCGGAATCCGGCACGCGCTTTACTGACGCTTCCTCTTCCTGTACCGATTCAATCTCTCCAGAAAACAGGTGTGTATATTCATGATCTTGGCGGCCAGCTTGTCGAGCTAAGCGAGCAACCACAGGCCCGCCCTCGCGTTCCATCAGCGAGTTTAAGGATTCAAGCACTTCTTGACTGTCCTCAAAGCGAAACAAACGACCACTTCGGCTACGCAACTCACCCGGTGTTTGCGCTCCACGCAATAGTAACAAACAGGCTATCGCATGCTCAGCCGGGCTGAATGTCAACTGGCCCAGCAGGGTGTTACAAAATCGATGGGCGTATTTCTCGGTGTTATTTTTAAAGCCTTCCTCGGTGCGAATATAGTGCTTGTCTTTGAGCTGACGACAGCAACGCTCCACGTCACCGCTGGTTAAATTCATGGTCGGCTGCCGGCTCGACTTTTGATTGCAAGCGTTGGTTAGTGCATTTAAGGTCAGGGGGTATTGATCTGGGGTGGTCACCTCTTTTTCCATAAGGCAACCAATGATTCTTGCTTCTTCCGGTGTTAGATTAATCTGCATACTTCAACAAACCTGCTTATTAATTGATCGTACAAAATGCGGCTCTCCGCCGACTGACTAGAGCTTATCTCAAGGCTCGGTTCTGGGCTAGCACAAGGAACCCTAATACGCGGCGGTATCGAAGACCGCGCAGTGCTTCAAGCCGTACTGCTCAAGCCAAGTGAGATATTCCTCAAAAGAAAGGGGCCTACTGTAATAATAACCTTGCCCAATGTCACATCCGCATTCCTTTAGTTTTTCTTCTATCGAAGCCGATTCGACACCCTCTCCGATCACCTTTAGGTTCAAGCTTTTAGCCATATCAATTGTCGTTTTAACTATGGTTAAATTTCGCTCTGATTTATCCAGGTCCAGAATAAAGGCCTTATCGATTTTCAATTCATCAAATTTAAGCTGAGAAATGTAGGACAAGGAAGAATAACCCGTTCCATAATCATCGATGGAAGCACTGATCCCAAGCTGACTTAAGTCATTCATAAGCCTTCGTAAGCGGTCGTAATCAGACACCATCACAGATTCCGTGAGTTCAAAGACGATGCTGTTGCGGGGTATACCTAAGGCCGTCATCCTTTCTCGAACATAGCTTAGAAAGCCCGGAAGAGAAACGTCCTTGCCGCTAATATTGATTGACATCTTGTAAGGAGAACTCCTACCCTTTTGCAGTTGTTGGTGCTGCCTAAACGCACCATCAATAACCCACTGAGTCAATTCATTGATTAAACCGGTATCTTCGGCGACCGCGACAAAGATATCGGGAGGAATAAAACCGTGAATTGGGTGTTCCCAGCGCAGCAAGACTTCTGAGCCATAAATATTATTATTGGAAAGATTAATTTGTGGTTGATGATACAATTGCAATTGGCCTGTTCTGATCGCCGCTTGTAAATCACGAGCAAGGCAAAGCCTCTCTTTCACGCTAAAGTCTTTTAAGTCTTCATAAAAATAGATTTGTTTACCGCTGTCTTCGTTTTGTTTAATGGCCAAGAGTGAATGATGAATTAGTAGACTGGCAGACACTGCGCCCCCATCACTCTCAAGCGCACAGCAAGCACCTATTCGGGTGTTTAGATTTACCAACAGGCCGCTCACTAAGGTTTCGCCAAAGATTAAGCTTTGCAAGCTTTTTAAAAGTAGTTCAATTGATTCACGATCGGTTGAGTCTACAATAAAAGCTAAGCCGCCCTCCTTCACTTTCGCTATTTTCAGTGACTTTTTATGCGCCTGTGAAATTACTTTAACTCGATGATCCGCTTTGAGTGTTGGCGTTATATTCTCAACAACCTGAAACTCAAGTTTTTCCAGTTCTTCATGCTCCAAATATGGAGAAAGCGAATGATAGTTATCAATGTCTACTAGGCAGATAGTGAATTTTTCACGTGCTGATAAGCAGCTATTTACGTAACTCTCAAACAAACTCAAGTTTGGTAAGCCACTAGATATTTCATGGGTTGCGTTGAATAGCGCCTCTTCTCTCTGATAGCGCATTCTGTCTGCCAGTGCCATCGCCATTAGGACAATTTCAACGAACACTCCAATCATAAAAGCGTTCTGTGTCATAAACGAATACTCAATTAGACCCATGAGCACCATTGGCTGCATCGCCCCACACAACAACAAGGGAAACCAGGAATAAATGTACAGCCTTCCCCACTTTAAACCAGACTTGATTTTGTTAAAAATCAGCACCAGGCAAGTTATATAAACACAGGGTAAAAATACGAAAAATATTCTCGCTGCAACATATTCTTGAACCCATAAGCTCACCAAGAAAAGTAAGGCGGCCGCGACAATCATGACGCCAGAAACATAATAATGCCACGTCTTTTCGGTGTTTATCTTCAGGAATTGAACAAGAAATAAAATGACAAAAATGACCACTAAATAATTAATTGCTACCACTTTCCGACTGAAAAACAGATGTATTTCATCGGTGAAAATGTAGACTCCTCCGCCGGAAACAACTCCCATTAATGCCAAGCAAGAAAGAATATAGGCAATATAAGTAAGATAAACACCGTCCTTCACGGTAAAATAAAGTACTAAGTTATACAGGCCAATGATAACTAAAACACCTAAAAACACTCCCCATAACATATGTGATTTTTCAACAAGCCGATCAAAACTAGCGCGCTCATAAACCCGAATGGGAGTGTTAGAAATGCCAGTGGTAGCAATGCGTACGTATAAGTGCGATTCACTGTGGGCCGCCGTACTAAAAGTGATGTGAGGGCTGATTCGCTGGATAGGAGAAACTTGTCTCTGGTCCCCTAACCGAAGATGCTTAACCACAGTATCTGAGGGGTTTAGTTGATAGACATCCAATTCATCTAGCATAGAATTATCAAAGTGACCAACAAAGTTTTCCAACTTGTTACTGTGGTTACCTATTGTTAAATGTAGCCAATAGGCTTGCCGGCCAAAACCCCAAGGTAAGTCCTTTATCAAGGCTGGCACAAACGATGATTTTTGCGTCAGGATTTGTTCGAGCGTCGCTTCTTCATTAGTGATTATATAAGCACTAGCGATGGTGTAATCGCCATATTTGCTAATGTCTTGTTTAGTCGGATCACCCAGAAAAGAAACAAAAATATAGATAATAGAAAACAATAGCAGAAGCAATACCGCTGGCGGAGTTTTTTTACGAAGATTGGTTAAACGCATGTGACTACTGACTTTCCAATGTCCTATAGGCTAAAAGTATAGCACTCGCGAGTAGTTTTGCACGAAGTGACAGGCAATCAATATCTATTGGTTTCGTGGCGCATCAGAAACCTTCTAGTTAATGACAATAAAAATATTGACACTGTAACTTCCCAAGAAAAAATTCCAATTTTCGATTATCCAAACGTAATCCTATCCGCCGCGTTTCGATAATATTTTTTATACAATGACTTCGCGGGCATCGGTTCACATAGGTAATAACCCTGCCCAAAACTGCAGCCTTTCTTCACTAAGAAGTCCAGCTGCTGTTGATTTTCGATACCCTCGGCCACGGATTTTATATCTAGGTTTTTTGACATATTAATGATGGTTTCAGTAATCGCGGTATTACAGCGATCAAACGGCGCACCTTTGATGAAGGAAGCATCTATTTTTAGAGCGTCAACGGGAAAGTTTCGCAAATAGCTCAAGGAAGAATAACCCGTGCCAAAGTCATCAATTGCAATGTCAACGCCCAATTCTCGTAGCTTATTAAAGGTAGTTTGGTTTTGCTCTATGTTGTCAACAATAACTCGTTCCGTAATTTCTATTTTTATCTTGCCTGGTGAAATCGCGTAGCGATTAAAGAGCTTGTTGAGTTCTTCGTCCATCCCTCCTTGAATGAACTCTTTACTGGACGCATTTACGCAAATATTCATTTCTGTAAATGCGGTGTTTTCCCACTGCCTAATTTGTCGACAACTCTGCTTTCTTACCCATTGGCCAATATCGATGATCAGGTCGCTCTTTTCAGCCGCCGCAATAAAAATGTCCGGTGATACCCACCCTCGTTTTGGGTTATCCCATCGAATCAATGCCTCCAAAGATTCCAACTTCATCGTTTGCAGATTGAAGATGGGTTGGTAGTACAACTCCAGTTCGTTGGATTTTAGAGCCTTGTAAAGCTGCGATTCCAAAGTAGACTTAGGATTTTTCCGAGCATTTGTTTCTGGATCGAAAAAGCGATAGGTATTCTTGCCGGAATTTTTAGCGTCGTACATTGCCTCGTCGGCATTGTTTATCAATTCTTCGGTAGTTTTCCCGGCCTCTGGAAAGATTGCAATCCCAACGCTAGTTGATATGCTGGCCTTTTCGCTGTCCAATTGAAATTCTCGGGCTAACTCGCGGGAAATTTTTTCAACTACAGTAATTGGATGATTGATGTCTTGCAGGTCTCTCAGAACCACCACGAACTCGTCACCCCCTACCCTTGCAAGGGTATCTTCCTCCCGTAATACCTGGGTAATTCGCTGCGAGACTTTAATGAGCAACATATCTCCTATACCGTGACCTAAGGTATCGTTAATCTGCTTGAATCCATCAAGGTCTAAGTACAGAATAGCAAAACGCTTATGCTGCCTACTGGCCTGTGAAATTAATTGCTTAAGCGCTATTGTCAGGAACTCCCTATTCGCCAAGTTTGTTAAATGATCATGCATAGCCAGCTGATGTAATTGTCGGTTGCTGTGCTCGAGTTTTGAGCGCTCTTCAATACTGGCTTTCACATAATCTGATTCTTTTTTGTCCTGAATATTGCGACTGTAGTCGCGTTGAGATTTCAAAAACTGGGCTCGCGCGAGTGAGTGTAATATGGCGGTTTTCATCACCTCAACATTGAGGCAACTTTTTTTGATGTAATCCAT
>CAJWBQ010000070.1 GCA_913020115.1 uncultured Cellvibrionales bacterium | reverse complement strand
TTGGCAAATTCCGATACCCCATTGGCGGCGGCCTGAGTAATTTTGTTCCAACCACCTTTGAGCCAGCGAAGTTCTAAGCCGTTTTTGCGCTTGAGTAGGGGAGGCAATAAGGCGAGCAGAATTACAGTTTCGGCGACGCCCGTGGCATAGGCTGCGCCTTTGATGCCTTTGTCCAGCTCGACGATAAATAACCAATCTAAACTGATATTCACCACGGCGCTGGCGAGTAAGGCGCCGTTGGCAATCATGGGGTGGCCGGCGGCCCTTACGAAGTAGAATAGTGTCAAACCTACCAGTAAAGGCGGCGCAAAGAAAAAGATAATTTGCAGGTAATCTTTTACCAAGGGGCGAAGTTCATCGTTCGCTCCGAGTAGGGAAATTAGGAAGTCTAAACACAGTAGGGACACGCTACTTATGACGAGTGAACCCACTAGCATGATCACTAAAGTTTTAGTGAAAACATCGGCCGCACTGGCGAGGTCTTTTTCACCAATGAATTTTCCATAGGTGACTGAACCGCCTACGGCTAGGGTAAATACTAGGGCGTAGAGCAAGGTCATCACGGGCAGGGCAAGGTTGATGGACGCCAGTGCTTCAGAACCTACGTAGTTGCCCAGAAATATGCCGTCCACAATGGCGGCAGTGGTAATGGACAGCATGCCCAAAACTGACGGGATGGCGTAGCTAAAAAATGTGGGCACCACTTTGGCGGTGAGTGGATCGTATCGCTGGCTCATGGCTTACTCAGGGAAAATTGGTCGAGGAGGATGATATCGGTGGAAAGCTAATTGATCAATCAGACCTTTAGCATTTGTAAGTGTTTAGTGGCGCTTAGCTAGGTTTACAGGATTCCCGGTAGGCACTGGGTGACACGCCTTCCCAGCGGCGAAACGCCGAGGCGAAGTTGCTTTGGTCGTTAAAACCCAAACTTAAACTGATGTCCACAATTGAGCGAGTTGAATCGGCTAGATACTCTTTGGCTAGGTGGCGGCGAACTTCTTGTAAGAGTTGCGCAAAGCTGGTGCTTTGAGCCGCTAGTTTCCGCTGCAGTTGTCGCACGCTCAGGTTCAGGCTCGCGGCGATGTCTTGCTGTTTGGGCTCGCCTTCTTGCAGCCGGTTGCGAATCTCATTTTCCACTTGCAGTACAACATCCCCTCGATCGAACTGCTGGAGGTAATCCAGTGCTACTGATTCGCCGGCTTGGGCCAGAGCGGGGTTGCCAGACTTGCGGAGTTTGCCCATGGCGGCGTCAGAAATAATGGTTGCATCCATGTTTGAGGCAAAGTGAATTGGGCATTGAAAGACTTGTTGCCATGGAGATGGGTCTTTGGGTTCGGCGCGAATAAAGTGCACCTCTACTAGGTCGTGGTGATCCAGCGGCTCGGCTAGGAGGTAGAGGAAGGCGTCCATGGCTTCGTCGGCCACTTGCCTGCGCAGCTTGGGTTCAATTCTCCAGTCCACTACCCAGTGTTTGTCTTCTCGTTGGTAGAGTTCGATGGAGGCAACGTTGCTCACTAGACGGCTCAACTTGGTGGTTCGCTCTAGAGACTCTTGCAAGGTGCCGCTGGCGTCGATGGCCATTCCCATGCCGTGAAGTGCCGTGGAGGAACGGTGCTGGGGCACGCTTAACCCGAAGGCCGGGTTGCCGGTGACGGCAACACAGCGATGCCACAACTTGGTCATGTCGGTGACGCGGTAGCGGGCGTTAGGGTCCATGGTTCGGGCGATATCCAACCCGGCCTCGGCAAATACCTGCCGGCTGTTAAAACCCTGTGCCTCAAGGGTGGAGGCGATGGCGCCTGCCCAAGTGGCGAGTGTGGTGCTGTGTGTGGTCATTTATTCACTACTGCTCTTGTATTCACTACGGCTCTCAATGGCATGAATCGCTTAAGCCTTGTGCGATTTTGTCTCGCGCTAAGCTCGGATCGGAATGTTGGCACCGTTAGTTGGCGTTTTGCCACCAGAGTGGCTTCGGCATATCTCCTAGCATGGTTTTGTCACCATCCATATAGCGCTCTATGGCCGGAGGTTACCACAGCGGTCACGGCGGCACACACCAAAGATATTCACGGAGTAGACTCGATGTTCAATAAGATACGCCCTTATTCTCTCGCACTATTAGCCATTTTACCGCTCGCCAGTGGAGTGCAGGCGCATCCACCGGTTGCCAGTTCTCTGGATGCCCATACTCAGGAGTTTGAGCGTAGAGTTTATAAGGTAACCGAAGGTGTCTATCAGGCTGTGGGTTTCGCCTTGGCTAATTCCATTATGATTGAAGGTGACGACGGCATCATTATCGTAGACGTTACTGAGAGCGTGGAAACGGCTGAAGAAGTCTTGGCCGAGTTTCGCAAAATTACCGACAAGCCAATCAAGGCGCTAATTTACACCCACAACCACGCGGACCATGTTTTGGGCGGCAAGGGCTTTCTGCCCGGCGACAGTTTGGGTGACGTGCCCGTTTATGCCCACGACAGTACTAATCTCTACATCAACCGATTCGGCAACATTATTCGCCCCATTGTTGAGACCCGAAGCGCCCGCATGTTTGGTACTAAGCTCCCCGAGGGGCCAAGTGGCGTGGTCAATGATGGCATCGGTCCGTTCCTCGCCGCCAATGGCGGTGCTCACGGCGGCACTGTTGGTTTAATCCGACCCAATACTACCTTTGATGACAGCTTGTCTTTGACCATTGCCGGTGTTGATATCGAGCTGGTGCACGCTCCGGGTGAAACCAATGACCAGTTGTTTGTCTGGTTGCCTAAGCAGCGTGTGCTGCTGCCCGGCGATAACGTTTATAAAGCTTTCCCAAATATCTATACCATTCGCGGCACCCTGTACCGAGACCCTATGAAATGGGTGCAGAGCCTGGACAAAATGCGGGCCTTGAAACCTGCCTTCATTGCGCCAAGTCACACCCGCCCTATTGTGGGAGAGGCCGAGGTGGCCAACGTGCTGACCGTTTACCGCGATGCAATTCAATACGTTCACGATCAAACCGTTCGCTGGATGAATGCAGGCCTAACGCCGGATGAAATTGTTGAGCGAGTGCAGCTGCCTGAGCATTTAAAAAACCATCCTTTTCTTTTGGAACATTACGGCACCGTGGCTTGGTCCGTGCGCAGTATCTTCAGTGGTTACCTAGGTTGGTTCAACGGTGATGCGGCGAGCCTGAATCCCGTGGCGCCCCGCGCTAAAGCGCAACATATCGTAGCGCTGGCCGGTGGGCGTGATCAGGTGCTGGCTTCGGTGCGTAACTCTATTGATAAAGGTGATTATGCTTGGGCGGCTGAATTGGTTGCGCATTTGGTGCGCTTGGACAGTGCTGACCAACAGGCTGCAAACCTAAAAGCCGAGGCTTTTGAGCACTTGGGAGCACTTTCGGTATCGCCCAATGGTCGTAATTTTTATCTGACTCAGGCGCTCGAGTTGCGTGGCCAGATTGAAGTTAAGTCAGACCGCAACTATACCCCAGACCGCCTAGAGTTCGCTAAGAGCATGCCAATTAACCAGGTCTTGGAAGCCTTAACCGTTAGTCTCAACGCGGAAGACACCTTGAATTTAAATCAAACCGTTGAGTTGGAATTTGAAGACATTGATGAAACCTACAGCTTTCATATTCGCCAGGGGATAGCGGAACTGCGCGAGGGCGGTGCTGAGCGCGCAGATCTGCGAGTTAAAGTGAATAGCAGTGCCTGGACCGATATGTTGTTGGGGGTGCAGTCGGTTCCCGCAGCACTTCTTACCGGCGCCGTAAAATTAGAAAACCGTTTTACAGATGTTCCGGCTTTTATCAATTTCTTGCTGCTGTTCAAACCGAACGAAGCCTAAGTGAGCGCAAGTAATAAATACCTTTAAAAAATTACCCAAAATCATTACAACAATAAAATAAACGGAAGAGACAAGATGAGAAATAATCAAAGCGGAACCTGGAAAAAAACTTCATTGGCCGTGGGCATATTATTGCCAACAATGGCTTTAGCTCAGAGTGATTTCCAGATCGAAGAAATTGTCGTCACGGCCCAGAAGCGGCAGCAGAGCCTGCAAGATGTGCCGGTTTCTGTGAGTGTGGTCACCGGTGCGGCTATTGCTGAAACCGGGATTAGCAATCTGGATGAATTGTCGACCTTGGTGCCGAACCTAAGTATCACCGAGGGCTCTCAAACCACCGCCATTACACTTCGGGGTTTGGGCTCAGGTATTAATCAGGGCTTTGAGCAATCTGTGGGCATGTTTATCGATGGTATCTATGCCGGTCGTGACCGTCAGTTTCGCTCGCCCTTTTTGGATGTTGCGGCGGTAGAGGTCTTGCGTGGCCCACAAGGCACCCTGTTTGGAAAAAATACCATTGCCGGCGCACTGAACATTAGCACCGCTAAACCTAGCGATGAATTTGAAGCTTCTCTGCGGCTCACCAATGACCCCAAATACAAGAGCTACGGTGTTGAAGGAATTATTTCCGGTGCCATTACCGATACCCTTCAGGGTCGTTTGGCGCTCAAGCAATCCGAAAGCGATGGCTTTATTAATAATACGCTCTTAAACGAAGACGAGCCGAGCAAGGTGGAAACTGTCGCTCGCGCCACCCTTGTATGGTCTCCTAACGATGACCTAAGCGTAACGGCCAAATATGAAGTCGGCCGTTTTGATGTCAGTGGCGAGGCCAACCGCATTGATGTTGACGGTGGCTGGGGAGAGGTGTTTCGTACCATAGACTCGGACTTTTCCACTTCGGATGATTACGCTCGCTCTACGGATTTGGCCGAGTTTTCTGCCAATGACAATGAAAGTTTTACCCTCAATGTTGATTACAGTTTGGGCGAATACACGCTAACGTCCATTACGGGTTACTCTGAATACAATTACTCCGATTCCCAAGACGTAGACTTCTCACCGCTTGAAGTATTGAACCAGTACCAGGATCAGGAATTTGAGCAATTCAGTCAGGAACTTCGCATTACTTCACCTGTGAGTGATACCTTCGATTTTTTGGCTGGGGCCTACTATCAGTCTTCCAGCTTGAATCATCGGAAAAATCTCGATTCTAATATTGGCAATCTTGTGGGTGGTGTGCCGGCCGTGGGAACCTTTAATGGCTTTCCAGTAGGGTTTAACCCTTTCAGTGTTGCAGAACTATTAGCACCAGCGGCTTTTTTCAACCCAGGAGCGGGGCCGCTTCCCATTAACGCCAGTGCCTCGATTTTTTCCACGGCGAGCCAAGGCAGAAATGGTGGTGTTGTGGGTGGCGGGCGCATCAGTAATTTTTCCCAGGAGGCTGAAACTTGGGCGCTCTATGGGCAGGGCGACTGGCATGTGCGAGATGACCTGCAGTTGAGCTTTGGTTTACGTTATGCCGAAGAAACTAAAGACGTTACTCGTGACCTGTTTCTTCACGCCTTCGGCAGCGAGCTTGAACTTGATCCAGGCGACCCTGCCAATGCCTTGTCCATCGGTATTCAAAATGGTGTCTTCAGTACCGCCAAGCATTCTTTGCAAGACGGCGAAACCGTTGAGAATCTCTCACCGTCCCTTAAAGTAATTTTTAAACTGAGTGACGACATCATGGTTTATGCCAGTGTCAGCAAGGCCTTTAAGTCTGGAGGTTACAGTGAGAGTGGCACCGACGGCGATGTTGATGGCTTCCATTTTGATGACGAAGAGGCGCTGGCCTTTGAGTTGGGCAGCAAGCTGCGCATTTTAGATGGTCGCGGTTCGCTGAATCTAGCGCTCTTCCAAACCAACTATCAAGACCTTCAAGTCAGCGCCTTTGTGGGTGACAAATACGTAGTAGGCAACGCCGCCGAAGCCACCTCCCGAGGTTTGGAAGTGGACAGCGTCGTGCGCTTGACTGACGGCCTGAGCCTCAAGGCTTCCATGGCCTATCTGGACGCCACCTATGACGAATTTGCCAATGCATCATGCACCCTAGCGCAAATACAGTCTTCTGGGGCGACTGCGAAAGATTGTGCCCAGGACTTGGGTGGTGAGACCTTGCCTTTTGCGCCGGAATGGAGCGCAAATGTAGGCTTTGAGCATTTTACCGACCTGAATAACAGTCTCGAATTAAGAAGCAATGTGATGGTGAACTATACGGGAGAGCAGTACCTAGCACAGGACCTAGATTTACAAGCCTTGGAAGAAAGCCACCTTACCTTGAATGGCCGCGTGTCTTTGATGAACATTGAAAACAACTGGGAATTAGCCTTGGTGGGGAAAAACTTAACGGATGAAAAAATTCGAACTTATGCCAACGACGTACCGCTGATGGACGGAGCTTACTTCACCTACATGGGTATGCCGCGCACAGTAGCGATTCAGTTTGGTCTTTCTTATTAAAGGCGAGTGCGAATTAAAGGAAAGTACGATTTAAAAGAAGGTGCGATTAATGCCTGTGTTGTGAAGGCATTGATCGCTAAAGTATGAGTCTTTCGCTTTGGCGGAAGGCTCTGGGTGTTAATCCTGTCTGGCGTTTAAACGCATGGCTGAAAGCCGCAGTTTCAGAATAACCTAGCAAGAGGGCAATCTCAGAAATACTTCTATCGCTGTGCTTCAAGCGCTCGCGCGCCATGTGCAGGCGAGCCCGGTCCAGTAGGTAGGAAAAATTGGTGTTCTCTTGTTTTAAACTTAATTGTAACTTGCGGGCGCTGGTGTTCAGTTGCTGAGCTAGCGATGCCAATGTGGGGGTGCCAAGCAGTATCAGTTGTTGTAAATTGAACTCAATCCATTCCATTCCCTTTAAGGCCATCGGTGCTCCGCTCAAGGCCTGCTCAGCCTGATGGCGGAGCAGGCGATACAGCCTTGGGTCGGCAAAAGTATTGCGTTGATGCAAATCGGTGCGCTTCACTACCAGTGCATTCACGGGGCAATTGAAGTGCACGTTTTCACCAAAATTCCGTACCAATAAGGCTTTATGGGTTGGTTGCTCATGGCTTAACTGAAGCTGGATTGGTCGCCAGCGACGGCGTCTTAAAACCGTTCTTATAATGTTGGTCAGCCAGCCCAAACCCTGTTCATTAATTTGCGGAGCCGCTTCTGACTGTGGTTTAACTAGGGAGAAGCACAGCAAGCAGTGATCTTCTGATGTGCTGCTGATGTCGACGGCAAAGCCCTGCAAGATAATGGGTAAATACCGTTGAAAGTCACTCAGTGCCTGAGACAGGGTCGGGGCGTTGATCGCGAGGTAACCTAAAAGCCCGGCATTTTTCGGGCGAGTCATGGTGCCAAACTGTGCGCCAAATGATCGCGCATCAAATTCCCTCTGAATGGTTTCGTAAAACGCGACATACGCGGACAGCGGTACATTACAGTTTTCTTGACCAATACTGCTGATAGGAATACCGCAGGCGTGGAAAATTTCCGCTGGCTTGCCAACAAATCGTGCCAGCGCCAAATCCAGCCCCGTTAAGGCCACGCCACTGACTCTCGGCGTTCGGTTTTTTGTGAGTGAGGGGTCCATTAGGGTGTTTTTTGCCTTTAATAACAACTTTTGGGTATCTAGTATCAAGTAAATTGAAGGTGTTGTCCCTAAAATTGCGCGAGTTTCTTAGCATTGAGCAATAGGCCACAACAACAGGGCGCGACACTTTGGTGTGAACGTCAGGGGAGGAGAGCACTATGAAATCTTTTACTAGCTTGATAACGAAGATGACCCAGGCCGCAGTTAGCGGTGATGGAGACCGAGTAGCCGAATGTTTTACGGCCGATGGACTGTATCACGACTGTTTTTACGGGACTTTTCAGGGGCAAGACATCGCCCGCTTGATTACAGATTTTTTCCATAGAGACGCGACTAACTTTCGCTGGGACCTGCACAACCCGGTTGAGCAGGGAGAGTGGGCTTATGTGCGTTATGTCTTTAGTTACAACTCACGTTTACCTGGAGCGAAAGGCCGTCGCGGCATGTTTGAAGGAGTTTGTGTCTGCCAGCTTAAGGATGGAAAAATCCATGATTACCACGAAGTCGCAAACGCAGGTACGGGCTTAAAGATGGTGGGATTTTCCCCAGAACGGCTGGACAAGTTCATGACAAGGGAAGCCGATGCTTTGGCCGCGCGGCCTGAAAGCCGGGCCCACATCAGCTCCACCACTGCGGAGACAGTTTGATGACAGAGGGTGTAATTATTGAGCGTCACGCACACATTTTGCACTTGCGTATGAACCGTGTGGCTAAAAAAAATGCATTGACTCGCGGTATGTATACGATGATGGCAGACGCCATTTTTCGCGCTGAAAATGACCCCGATATTCGTGTCATTTTATTTTCGGGTGCGCCCGGCTGCTTCACCGCGGGCAATGACTTGAAAGATTTTCAAGAGCAACCACCTCGAGATAAGGCCGCCCCGGTCTATCGATTTATCACAGCGCTGGCGCAATCGACTCTGCCGATGGTGGCTGCGGTTGATGGTATCGCGGTGGGCATAGGTCTTACCCTTTTACTTCATTGCGATATAATTTTGGCCAGTGAGCGGGCCAAATTTCAGTTGCCGTTTGTTAATCTAGGTTTACTCCCCGAGGCGGGTTCGACCTATTTGTTGCCAAAGTTAGTGGGTCAAACACGGGCTTCGGAATTACTGATGACGGGAAGGCTTTTTGAAGTGCAAGAGGCTTTCGATCTTGGCATTGTTAGT
>CAJWBQ010000069.1 GCA_913020115.1 uncultured Cellvibrionales bacterium | reverse complement strand
TATCGAGTCAACAATCAGGGTTTATCGGCCAACGTTGAAAATCAACTAAGCGCTTGGCAATATGGAATCAATAAAAACCGAGCTGGAAATGAGGCTTTCTTCAAGCGCTGGTATCCGCTGGCCAAAGCCTATCAACTGCGCTACCTAGCGCGAAGAGCCATTCACTCTGGGGAGGGTATATCCGCACTAAAACTGGTAAACCAAGCGCTTCTGTCCAGCGGCGTGATATTAATTCAAGAGCCAGGGAGAACCGCTCTCACCTACCTATGTGCGCTGCTCTCCCTGCTGCCGAGAAAGGCTTATCATGCCTTAGAAACAACAGCCATTCGCGCGGGGCTTAAACAAGAATCTACTGCCTAGCTTCAACGCGCTGTTCAATAGGAAAAATGAGAGTAAAGCGGGTACCGACACCCACTTTACTCTCTACTTTTATTCTACCACCTAAGTTTTCTACTATACCGTGGGACACCGATAAGCCCAGGCCGGTGCCTTCACCCAAAGGTTTATTGGTAAAAAATGGGTCGAAGATCTGTGGCAGAATATCGTCGGGAATACCCTTTCCATTGTCTTCAATGCTTACTCGGATATCATCTCCATAATTAGAGCGAATTTTAATGGTGCCCTCCGCACCAATGGCGTGACAAGCATTCATTATAATGTTTATGAATATCTGGCCAACCTCACTAATATTGCAGTAAATAGGAGGTAAGGGTTTTAACTGAACATCCATGGTACATTTATATTTCAGTTCATTATCGAGAATTTTTAAGGCATCGTGAATCGCTTGGTTAATATCGACATCAGCACGATCACCTGGGTTTGTTCGTGCAAAAGTTTTCAAACTTGCAACAATATCGCGGACCCTCTCTAAGCCACTTTGTACTTCGGTAAATATGAGACGTGTATCATTAACCACATATCCTATGTCTCTTTTACTTTCTTGAATTTCTTTGAGTTTGTTCGCAATCGCCAAAGGCAAAGGTTCATCTACAGCGACTAACAATGTAGTTAGCCCAATATACATTTCGGCGTATTTATTTAGTGCATTAATATTACTGGTAACAAAAGCCAGAGGATTATTTATCTCGTGCGCAATACCGGCAGACAAACTGCCCAATGAGGCCAGCTTTTCAGTTTGAACTAGCTGCTCCTGCTGGGCCATCAAGGTAGCGTTGGCCTCCACCAAAACTTCATTCAGCCTATGGAGTTCCCGTGTTTTCTCTTCCAATATTGCTTCGGCGGCGTGGCGGGCTGTTTTTTCTCGCCGGTATGCAACTTCAAACTCACTCTGTTCGCTCATAAAATTCCAACTCAAATGTGCAATTGTCGTCTCCGCGATGCATGCAGGTTGAATGAATCAAACTGCATTCACTATTAAAGTGCTTCGCCGCACCCTCGATTAAACCTTCGGCTAAAAAGCACAGTTTTTTACTAGAACGATAATCGATCGTTAAACCATTTTCCCCCCTGTCTTGGTAATTGAAACTCGGCAAACTACTATCCGGATATAATTTTCTGAGCTCTACATGTATACGGCGATCAATCGATAGCAAAAATGTTTTTAGATTATCAACCTCGAAAAAGCCCGGAAACATAATGGCCAAACGGAGGAGCATATACTCCCCATAGTTCCGAAGGAGGAATTCTACCGGTATCTCCAATCGCCTTTCCAGGCAGCTCAAAATTTCATTCAGCTCAGACAGTTCATAGTTGCCACCGGAGGTGTAAGCCCCGCCACTGGGCAAATCAGCCTCTGCTAGCACCGAATTCAAGAATGCCAAGCCCTGCTGCTCTTCCAGCATGTCGACTAACAAGGTGAACACGATTCCTCTCAATTTGAGCTCCTTTGCATTTTACTGGAATACCCTTACCAACAGTGTAGACTAATGATGCAACCAAACGCTGAATGACTCACGGACTGTATCATCGAGGCCAACACAAGAACTGTGACTAATACTCCGATTGCTCCAAGCTACAACAATATCATTGTCATCGTCGATGATGAACAGCCAATGCTCAATGCTTTACAACGCTTGCTGTTCGATTGTGATTTCACCCTCCACTGTTTCGACAATGCTAAAGAAGCCTGGGAGTTCTGTCGTAACAACACAGTGGCCGTAGTGCTCTCAGACGTTCGTATGCCCAATATGGACGGTGTTGAGCTCATGACCCTAGTCGCTAAAGAACAGGCTCTCAGCGAAAGAATTCTCCTTACTGGCTTCGCAGACATGGAAGTAACTGTGGAAGCCATAAACAAAGGGCGCATTTCGTTCTATATAGATAAACCCTGGGATGACGAGCGCCTCATTCGAATTCTAAATAAAGGAGTCGAAAGCGCCAATATACGCTTTCGCAATGCCTACCTTGAAAAGCTCACCCAGGCACAAAATTCAGAGCTGAAGCAGTGGAATGAAACTCTTGAGGAGCAAGTGAGCTCCCGCACTGAGAAGCTCCGCAACAGCTACTTAAGCGCAACACAAGTTCTAAGCTCACTCATTGACCGTCGCTTAAGGGATAGCCGCTTCAACAACAATGACATCGTTCGACTAGCCCTGCGTATAGGGCGAAAATTGGCATGGCCAGAAGACGCCCTACAAGATTTGGGCATGGCAGCAATGCTCTGTCAAATTGGCAAAATTGGCTTCAGTGACGCCTTGCTTAATAAACCTCGGTTGAGTCTAAGCCAAGATGAGTTGAGTGAATTTTCGCAACACCCCAACTATGCCGCCAGCAGTCTCGCTTTCGCCCCCCCACTCAAGCACATTGCCATCACATTAAAGCAACACAGAGAAACCCTAGGCGGCCAAGGTTACCCGTCGGGCTTGCATAGCGATGCGATTAAAGAAGAAGCGCTCTTGTTAGGCTTAGTCTGCACCTATGTTGAGCTATTAAATGGGCAGTATTTTGAGCGGGCGCTCACACACGGCGAAGCAATTGAACATTTGCAAGAGCTTAGCGACAAGCACTATCCAAAGGCTATGGTTGATACCGCCTGTGTGATACTTGACCAATGGCAAGAGAAACTCGGTCAACTTGAAGAAAACTACCTGCCTGCCAGTCAACTAAAAGCCGGCATGATGCTTACGAGAAACTTGTACACTCCCAGCGGCGTACTGGTTCTGGCAAAGAACAAGGAACTTACGACGGGCATCATCGCCCATCTTTTAGCGCTGGAAAAGAACCTTAAGTTCGAAATTGACGCCTACGTAGCACCCGAGCCACATTAGGCATCAGCTTGGCTTAGAATGTTTTACTACCGCCATTGTTAAGCGCGAAATACAGCTCAACTTTCCTCGCTCGTCTTCGAGTCGAATGTCCCATACTTGGCTGGTGCGGCCCTTATAGACTAAGAAAGCCGTGCCAACCAGTAGACCCTTTCGAACACCACGAACGTGATTAGCATTCACCTCCTGGCCCACGCAGTAATATTTGCTCGTGTCTACCACGAGATTAGCCGCGATACTGCCAAGGGTCTCGGCCAACACCACATTGGCTCCACCATGAACTAAACCCATGGGCTGGTAGGTACGCTTATCGGCAGGCATGGTGCCCCGAATGAAATTACTGCCCACCTCTGTGATCTCGATACCCAATAATTCACACACGGTATCTTTATGAAGCGCATTCAGATCTTCGAGTTTAATGCTGTCTTCATCGTACCAAATTGACTCTGTCATAATAATTCCAAAAAAATTAGCCGAAATTCTTATCGGCAACAAAAGGATTAGTGGCGCGCTCATGGCCAAAATTAGACATTGGCCCATGACCTGGAATAAATTGCATATCGTCGCCCAAGGGCCAAAGTTGCTCTGTAATAGATTTCACTAGGGTATCAAAGTCTCCGCGCGGAAAGTCAGTACGCCCAATGGACCCCTGAAACAACACATCCCCTACTAGCGCGAGCTTCTTCTCACTATCGAACAAGACCACATGCCCTGGCGTGTGCCCTGGGCAATGACGAACACCCAATGTCACATTACCCACACTCACACTGTCATCTTGATACAGAAAGCGAGTCGGCTGAAAAGCCTCTACAGGGGGAAACTGCATCATCTGCGCTTGCTGCGGCAACTGATCGATCCAAAACATGTCGTCAGGGTGTGGTCCTTCAATCGGTAAATCTAGGTCTTTTGCTAATTCTGCCGTACCTCCCACATGGTCCAAATGACCGTGGGTAAGGATTATTTTTTCGAGTACAGTGCCAGTCTCTTTTACCGCTTGGCGTATACGATGCAAATCGCCACCGGGATCAACAATGGCAGACTTCATGGTTTCGTCACACCACAGCAAGGTACAATTTTGCTGATAAGGTGTCACTGGGATAATGCGATACTTCAACATGATAATTCCAATTATGAACTCGGTGGGAACTCGGCCAGAATTTGGCGAATGGATTGTTTGATATTTTCGTTACGCTCTGAGGGTGACTGATCAGGCTTCAGCATTTCCTTCAATGCGCCGCGCCAGACAGAGTGCAAGCTTTTAGGATCAAGAAAATCCACGATCACGGTACCACGCTCATATTTTACCACGCCTTTTTTTGAGACGGCGGTGAGCGGGCAGCTTGCACAAGGTTTTACACCTCTGTTGTAATCAATGAGATATTGTTTATCGCTGCCCAATACAAAATAGCTCACTACAATATCAGCCTTTTGGCCCTCGCTGCTGTAGTTAATATTGCGGCTCGTAAAGGTTTTCTCCACCGCCAGCTCTATTCTGTTGTTCGTTAGGTCATTCCCGAGGGGGTTAAAAACACGCAGCTTCTCCCGACTGAGGAAGCGGTAATGGCTAATGTCCGACAGAGGCGCATTAGGCTCATAGCCCACCATTGGCGGTGTGCTGCCGCAGCCACTCAGAAAAAGCACCGACACCACTAACCACATGAAAACGCGCATTGCACCCATAGAGACTCCACCGTCCAAATAAGAAAACCCACCGATTTTAGCTGAATTAGCCTGAGCTTGCACCATCAGCTACAATCGGCAGAATCACTCAATCAGGTTTACACCTTTCATGCATAAAATACTCAGTCGTATATTACTTACTCTAGTGATATCAACAGTGCTCTTGCTTAGCCTATTGCCCGAGTTAGCGCGCTGGCAAGCTATACGTGCCCTATCCGCTCAAGGCATAGATCTCGAGATCGACTATTTGGGCCTAGCGCTTCGAAAAGGCGAAATTTCAATCGATGGCTTACGCATAAAAGACCAAGACAATCTGGACATTTCCCTCGCGACGCTCGACTTACAACTACGCCTGCTGCCGCTTCTGGATAACCAGATTGAGATTAGCCACCTCAGCTTGCACGACCTAATAGTCAAGTTGGAAAACGGCCAAGAAATTGGCTTGGGCAGTGTTGAGCTCAAAGGTGATATTTCGGTTCTATTGCCCGATACCATTGAAGATCAAGCGAATAATTCCTTATCCCTAGAAATACTAGAAAGCCTCAAGTTCAATAAATTTTCTTTCACCCGCGAGCTTCAATCTATTGCTCAGCTAGATGAGGGAGAAGTTCACAAACTGCGCATAGAGCTCTCAACAGGCACAAACCCAAATAAGTCGTTCGCGTTAAGTCTCCAAGATGTTGAGCTAAGAGATGCGCGTATTTTTGGTATGGAGCACTTGGATTCCTCGCCCGCTGAAGATTTTTCTGAACATGTTTCTATTGCGGAGCTACACCTCCACAAAATGGCTTTTAAAGAAATTGGTGACGATGGAAAAACTCCCAGAGAGCTATCTATTCAGAGTCTCGAGCTTGGTGGCCTGAACACATTGTTATTGAAGATGCCCTTGGTGAAATCCACCGAGCAAAGCAACAGCAACAGCCCTTTTCCTCTAATAGATATTATTAAAACCCTCCAGGCACCTGAAGATTCTTCGGCAAATCAACCAGCAATTGCGGCTCCACAAGCTCCGCTATTATTTTCACTCGAACAGCTAAATATTTCTGACAATAGTCGATTCACCCTGATCGATACCTCGCATACGCCTGCCACATCAAGAAGTATCGAAGAGATCCTTTTACAAATCAACAATATTGATCAAGCAAACCCGAGCAGAGCAAGTGCCTTCTCCCTCAAGGCAAAATCTGGCGATTACAGCGAGCTTTCGTTTAGAGGAGATATAAAACCGTTTTCCGAATCCGTTAATTTAGCCATAACTGGGCAGGTGAAATCATTCGACTTGTCACCACTATCAGCTTATGCAGAAAACTCCGCAGCACACAGAATAAAAAGTGGCCACCTAAACGCTGATCTAGAGGGCACTATTATTGACAATAATATTGATGTTCAGGTGCTGCTCGATCTTCGTAAATTTTATCTGGAAAACTTGGAGAAAAATGAACTCCCAAGCGAAGCCGAAGGCAGCTCAATGCCTATAGCTAGCGCATTGAACCTACTCAGAGACAACGACGATCGAATTGAATTTAAGTTGCCAATTAGTGGAGACGTAAGTGCGCCGGACTTCTCTATTCAGTACATTCTTGGCATCCTCGCTAGAAAGGCAATTACAGAAACGGTAATTAACTATTACACACCTTTTGGTTTGCTAGGCCTTACCTCTGCGCTTGTGAGCTCAGCAACACAACTGCGCTTGGAGCCTGTTTCCTTTGAAGCAGGCCGGAATACACTCACACGTGCTGGCGAAAAAAACATTGATCGATTAGCGGACTTGCTCAGTAAGAAGCATTCGTTAACTTTAACACTTTGCCCGGTCAGCACCGGGGGCGATTGGCGAAAACGATTCAAACAACGAGAGGATGCCGAGGTGAGCGTTACACAAAAACAAAGTGGAGCACTCGAAACTCTTGGTCTTGAGCGAGGCTCCATTCTTAAAAACAGCCTAGTGAAGCGAAATGTTCCCGCAGAGCAGATAGTAGTGTGCAAGGCAACAATTAAGCAAAACGTAAATAGCTCTGGGTACGTGAATATAGAGCTCTAAGTAGACACCTCGCCAAAAGGAGATACACGGTTTATGGGAAAAATAAACATAAGGGATAAGTTTGACTTATTTTCTGAGGAATGGACCCCGAAAATAATTGCTCAATCTAACGGGCAGCTCGTCAAGATCGCCAAGGGCAGTGGAGAGCTGGTCTGGCATCAACACGAAAATGAAGACGAACTATTCCTCGTTTTTAAAGGCCAGCTAACCTTACAACTTCGCGACGGTAACATTGAGTTATCACCGGGAGAAATGTATGTTGTTCCTAAAGGAGTGGAACATTGCCCTTACGCCACGGAGGACACACATTTTATGATGATTGAGCCTGCCAGTACAGCGCATACTGGCACCTTGGAAACCGAAGTCACGGTATCGTCAGACAATCAAGAATGGATATAGCTCGCGGAAATCTTACATGGTTTTGCTAAAGGCAGTTTGTTTTGCAACTAAGCCACGCTATCAATAAGGAAATAACTACATGAGATGCAAGGGATAATGACTAGAGATATTGGCTTAGATAATTTTAAGTTTATTCTGATCGCAGTGGTTGTAATTGGTCATTCAATAGAGCCAATATTAGCTCGATTTGAATGGCTTAAGGTAATATATACATTCATCTATCTATTTCATATGCCAATGTTTGCCTACGCCTCAGGGGTAGTTTCAACAAAGGCACTCGACAACCGAGCGATAAGCAGTATCGTTCGAAAGCTAATCATTCCCTACATCTCACTAGAGATAATTTATTCAGTCTTCGACTTCTATCTATTTTCAAGAGGTACTCTGAATATTTCTCCCTTAGTACCTTATTGGATTCTCTGGTACCTATTTAGTTTGGTACTGTGGCGACTGTTATTGCCATTTTTTAACCAATTTAAGTTTCCAGTAGTACTCTCCCTGATTGCTGGCTTAGCATGCGGGATAAATACCTTTGACTACAACTTGTCTTTTTCACGAACATTTGTTTTCTTGCCATTCTTTCTAATCGGGCACTTCCATCACTCAACGATTGTTACGGTGTTAGATAAATATAAATTTCGCAAACACGTCGGCGCTGCGCTTATATCGTGTTTATTTGTCGCGCTATGGTTTATTTCCGAAATAATCAATATTGATTTTGGCTGGCTTTACGGAAGTCGATCTTACTCAAGCCTAAAAACAAGCTGGGAACTAGGCGTGCTATATAGATCGTCAATGTATATTCTTGCATTTATACTGGGCTTGGCTTTTTTGGCCCTCACGCCGAGAGTGTCTAACGCTTTTACCCGATATGGTAAAGACTCACTTTACATCTATGTATTACACGGTTTTGTAATGAAGGCCCTGATCGCATTGGGTTTTTACAATTTCATCAATGAAGACTATAAAGCAGTCATCTTCATGTTTTCATCTCTGACTCTACTTCCAATGCTTAGCTCAGGAATCGCCATTTGGCTTGGCAAGCAACTGATGAACCCTCTTCGGATATCCCCTAAGAAGGCTAGCTGAGACAATTCCGAAGAATCTCAGAAGCCATTGATTCTTAGGCTAGCAGATAAAAATCCCGAACCGCGCATAAGATGACCGAAAACGGAATTCCAAAATCTTGCGGGCAAGATGTAGATTAACTATGAATCTGCATCAATCTTGGCCCTAAGGTCTTGTTCAGATTTTTTTAACAGCCCCTCTACATCCTTAGCCCGCTCCATAGCCTTTAGTTGATGTGCCGGGATAACACCGCTCGGCTTTTCAAGCTCCGCCTTAACGGCATCCGCACTAGCATCCGAGTCTCGCTCAGAACACGCGACTAAGCTGACCAGCAAAGCCGACAATAGTATTGTTTTGGAGATTGCCATTTTGTAGCTCCCATTATTTAGTTGGTTTTTTTTCTATTACATCATAAGAGT
>CAJWBQ010000068.1 GCA_913020115.1 uncultured Cellvibrionales bacterium | reverse complement strand
TTATTTTTTTTCCTTTCATCCTTTCGGTATATGAAAGCGATAAAATAAATCCAGACAATATAAAAAAAAAGGTTACTCCGATGTACCCTTCATGAAATATGAAGTTATACATGTTTTTTAGTATAACAGACTGGCTATTTGCCAAAAACCCCATATGACTAAATACAACCATAAGAGCTGCAATAAATCGCAGAGAAGTCAATGATTCAATTTTCAATTTTCAATTTTCCCATGGTTGCTAAAGTTGAGTTGAAAGCTGCTCTGCCCAGAACATGGAAGTGGATTTGCTAATATGAGCATTGTCGTAATATAAAGGAGTACCTTCTACACTAACTTTACAAAAGCCAGATCCACATAATGCCTTTGATGGAGAAAAATAAGCTTCGATGAATTCTGATTCCCTTCGTAATGCGTCAAAAAAGAATTTAAACCTCGTCTGATATTCTTTTCGTTGGAACATTAAATCGGTGGGCTGGTTTATTAACGCGGCTTTCGCCATTGCTTTAGGCACACTCTCTTTCGCTCCAGGAACCGGTTCCCATATATATACATTTTTATCGAGGTCATTGAGCCGCTCAATGGTTAAATGAAGTTGCTTCTTGAAAATATCTATCGAGTTTTCCGGTGTGGGTCTTTTATCGCTGGAAGAGGTTAGGCCATCCTTGGCCTGAAGCCATGTTGACACTAAAAAAACATTAACTATTTCAGAATTGTTTTCTAATAGTGCGTTTATTCTATTGTTGAAGTTAAAGCAGCTCTCGTGGTCGCGATAAAGATGAACATCAAACAGCGGTGGGCAGGAATGTCTAAAGGCGAATAAGGCTGATTCGTTATTTTGTTTTAGCCACTCATCAAACGCTGTATACATGGCGTAAGCGTGGGAGTCTCCATATATTAGCCATTTTGGGTTTTCTGCGGAAGCTCCAATATGGCAAAAGCTACTTGCATTAGCTTTCCTATTCCCGTGATCACATTTATCTAATATTTGTGTTTTGTCCTCCGCGAATTCTGCTAATCGAACAACCTCATTGGGAAACCGATCCGGTAGACCATTATTTAAGGAAACGACTAAATATATAAATACCGTTGAAACCAATCCAGCAAGGTACGTGTACATTAAACGTGTATCTGAGGCGAGGATGCGTTTTTTCCTAAGGGGGTTCTCGATAAGGTGGTAAATAGTTATCGATACAATCAATGATAGCGCGAACATGCCGGCTCGCCAAGAAAGTGTGTAATTTTCTTCCAGAATCATTTTCGCAAAGATGTTTACCGGCCAGTGAATAAGATACAGTGAATAAGATATACTGCCGATGTAAACTGCAGGAGTGAAGCTTAGTATTTTGGAAGTAATCGGTTTATTGGTCATTCCAGCAAAGATTAGGCATGCAGTACCAACAGTTGGTAGTAGGGCAAAATATCCAGGAAAATTTACGTCCTCGTTAAAGAATAAAACTGCGTACGCTATCAATCCAAAACCAACAAAGCCTATAGCTTGATCTGTCAGTTGAGAGCGATGAATTTTTGAATGTGCGAACGGAATTAAACCGCCAATGATCAGTTCCCACGCTCGTGTAGGGAATAGATAAAATGTTGCTTCTGGTTTGCTGTCGAGAAAATATAGGCTCAATAAAAATGATATTACAGCTGCTGAAGCTAGAGCTAAACCTATATGTCGAGCGAAAAATTTATAAATAAGGACCATGAACAGAGGGTAAAATAAATAGAATTGTTCTTCGACAGCTAACGACCACATGTGAAGCAGTGGCACGCCGTCTGTTTTGAGGCCAAAGTAGTTAATATTCTGCCAAAAGTAAAAGTTGATGATATATGCTTGAGACAAGAGAATTTGTTTGGTGAGCTCCTTGAAGTCCGCTGGAAACAATAAGGTCCAACCAGCAATAAAAGTAATCGATAATACAACAAATAGAGGTGGCGCCAGCCTTCTAATTCGCTTCACATAGAAAGTTTTTAGGTTAAATGAACCATCGATAAGCTGCTTATTTATAATGGAGGTAATTAGGTAGCCTGAAATGACGAAAAAAATATCGACACCTATAAAACCTGCTTTTCCTCCGGAAATTAAATTGAAGTGGAAGACAAGAACTAACATCACCGCTACGGCTCGTAAGCCATCAATGTCTTGCCTATATTTCACTTTACATCGCCCTATTATTGTTGGTTGCTAAAAACATATTGATTTCAATGCAATATGCCTATCTTTTGTCTATTTAACAAGCCGTTTTGGTTGGTTGCGAGGAGGATTCCGCACGGTCGTTAGGATTGAAATAACTACAAGGTCGGAACTGGGGGGTGGAGACTTATGTCATCCAACAAAGGAATTATTTTTTCTAGTGTTTCGTGGGTTTCCTATTCGCTGCCCGAAAATTCATTTTCATAGGCTGCATTCTCGACTCAATCTAAGGAGTGAGTTTAAGATTATCGCAAAAACCCAATGACAGTATTCAGTTTATTGATCTTTTAGGCCGGCGCTAATACGACTGTATGGTTTACCTGTAAAAATCGATACTATCCATCGTAATAACTATGCACTTGGTGCGCATACATTCGAATGTATTCACTTTTTTTCGGCCTCAATATATGGCTACAACCAACTTCAGGTTTGTCAGGGACGATGTTTATTTATACTAATTTTTTCTTAATCGAACATATTTAGAAGGTCATTGAGTGTTTCGGCGCCTTTATTTTGATTTGCAATCGGATTAGACTCCCCAAACCCCTCCAGCTCAATATCCTCCTCCGGCAGCTCCTCCAAAAACCGGCTAGGCGAAGTATCCCAAATTTCCCCAAACTGCTTCCTCTTCCCCGCGAGAGTCATACTCAAAGACCGCTTCGCCCGAGTAATACCCACATAGGTCAATCGCCGCTCTTCCTCAATATTATCTTCTTCAATACTCACTCGGTGAGGCAGTAAATCCTCCTCCATGCCCACCATAAACACATGAGGAAACTCTAGGCCCTTGGAGGCGTGCAGTGTCATCAACTGCACTTGGTCCAGCTCATCTGCTTCTTCTTGCCGTTCCATCATGTCTCGCAAGATAAGCTTGGCGATGGCCGTTTCAATCCCAACATTCTGCTCTTCAGGATCATCTTCCGCTTTTTCTAGTATCTTTTTAATCGAATCAACCAGATACCACACATTTTCCATGCGCTTTTCCGCTACCTTCGGACTGCTAGCATTTTGGTGCAGCCAACCCTCGTAGTCGATGTCTTCTACCATCCGGCGAATGCTTGCCATGGGGTCAGATTCGCAAGCGCGTTTGATGCCTACCAGCCATTGTGTGAAACGCTCAATGCGCTCTAGGCTTTTCTTGGGGATTTGGCTTTTTATGCCCATTTCTTGGGCGGCTTCAAACATAGGTATCTGCCGCTCGTTGGAATAGCGGCCCAGTGCTTCCAGTGTGCCTGTGCCAATTTGTCGTCTGGGGGTGTTGATGATGCGCAAAAAGGCATTGTCATCTTCGGGGTTCACCACTAGGCGAAGGTAGGCCATGATGTCTTTGATTTCGGTTCGCGCAAAGAAAGAGGTGCCGCCGCTGATGGTGTAGGGAATTTGGTGCGCCTGTAGTTTGATTTCTAGTAGCCTAGACTGGTGGTTGCCTCGGTACAGGATGGCAAAGTCTTTAAACTTAATCTGCCTTTTCATACGCTGATGAAGAATTTCAGTGGCCACGCGCTCAGCTTCGGCGTCTTCGTTGGTGCAACGAATCACGCGAATTATTTCCCCTAAGCCCATTTCACTCCACAAGGCCTTGTCATATTCATGAGGGTTGTGGGCTATAAGATGGTTTGCACTGCGCAAAATACGGCTGGTAGAGCGATAGTTTTGCTCCAGTTTAATTAAGCGCAAGCTGGGGAAGTCTTCCTTCAATAAGGTCAAGTTTTCAGGGCGGGCGCCGCGCCAGGCATAAATTGACTGATCATCGTCGCCCACAACAGTCAGTGAGCCGCGATCGCCAATGATGAGCTTAACCAACAGGTATTGGCTGGAGTTTGTGTCCTGATATTCGTCGACTAATAGATAGCGGATGCGCTTCTGCCAGCGCTCAAGAACCTCTGGTTCTTGGAGGAACAGCTCAACAGGAATTAATATAAGGTCGTCGAAGTCTACGGCGTTGTAGGCGCGAAGCGCTTTCTTGTAGCGTTGATAGATCAGGGCAAATGATTCTTCGTCGCGATCTTGTGCTTTGCTCAGTGCATGGTCCGGCGAAACTAGGTCATTTTTCCAGCTGGAAATTTGGTTTTGCACCCGATCTAGATGATCGGAATCCATGTCACCATCTTTGAGCATCAGTTCTTTTAACAAGCTTTTGGCATCTTCTGCATCGAAGATAGAAAAACCTGGCTTGAAGCCCAGAGAGCGGGACTCCTTGCGAATAATATTCAGCCCCAAATTATGGAAGGTGGAAACGGTCAAACCTCTGGATGAAGAGCCTTTGAGCAGGCCGCCCACCCGTTCCTTCATTTCCCGCGCGGCTTTGTTGGTGAAGGTCAATGCGGCTATATGGCGAGCTTGTAGCCCACATTCTTGTACCAAATAAGCGATTTTGCGAGTAATTACACTGGTTTTACCGCTGCCAGCGCCGGCCAGCACGAGGCAGGGGCCGTCGATGTAATGCACAGCTTCACTTTGGCGGGGGTTGAGTTTTGACACGGGAATACCACATACGACTAGGGCGGGCATTGTACCAATGTGGGGCTTGCTTGAATACGATTAGCCGTAACGCGAAGTATGAGCGGTAAAATTCACGCCTCCTTACACAAAGCTATCCAGCGCCGCACAGCCTGCTTTTCCGGCGACTGCTTGTGAGTCACGATATAGAAGTTTCTATGTACACTACGCCCCTCCAAAGGGAGCGGTACCAGGGCTCCCTGAGCAATTTCATCTGCCACCGCAATTTCAGAGAGAAAACCCAGCCCAAGCCCAGCTTTGACGGCGTTTTTAATGGCTTCGTTATGGCTTAATTCCAGGGCGATGTTTAAGCTAGGTAACACACCTTGCATCGCTCGGTCGAAGGTTTGCCGATGCCCAGAATCTGCCTCTCGCACTATCCAATCTGAAGACAAGATATCCTCGTCGCTGAGGCCTTGTTTGTTGGCGAGTGGATGATTGGGGCTGCAAAAGGCGCACATTTTGTCTTCTCGCCACAACTGTAAGTGTAAATCTTCGTGGTGCAGCTCGGCTTCTATTAAACCCACGTCCACTTCAAAGTTTAGCACCTGAGCGACAATATCAGGGGTGTTGCTAACGGCCATTTTTACTTCAGCGGAGGGGTGTTGTTGCATGTAGGCGGCGAGGTACTTGAACGCTAGGTAGTTGCCGATGATGTAGCTTGCCCCTACCTTGAGGTGGCCAGATTCCTCCTGCTTTTTTAACTCGCGATCAAAATCTTGAGCGTGAGCCATGAGGCTTTGGGCCTTGGCGCGAATTGTGTGACCAAAGCTGTTTAGGTGCAGGCGTTTGGCATTGCGGTCGAACAGCTGTATGCCGTAGCGGCTCTCAAACTCTTGCATGGCGGCACTGGTGGCCGATTGAGACATAGACAAGGCCTCTGCGGCACGGCTGATGCTCTCTTCTTTGGCCACAGCCAAAAATACTTCCACATGGCGGAGTGTATATCTCATTTAGCTTAAATGTCTCTTCTGAATAGGCGGGTTTTTTGATCTTTTTGCTTTCCAGGCTATATAAAACGTGCTTTCCTGCTTAATCGATATTTAAAACCATATTATCCTGATTTATTGAATCATCCAAGAGAGATACACTTTGGTCTAGTCAAAATGATGCCTATGGCACAAATGAATAAAGTAAATGGGTAATACAATGGAAAGAAAAACACTGACGCACCTTAAAATGTTGGAAGCCGAAAGCATCCAGATCTTCCGTGAGGTTGCCGCCGAGTTCGAAAACCCGGTGATGCTTTATTCCGTAGGCAAAGACTCTTCTGTACTGCTGCACTTGGCCCGCAAAGCCTTTTACCCTGGGAAGATCCCTTTTCCCTTGCTGCATGTGGACACCACCTGGAAGTTCCGAGAGATGATCGAATTCCGTGATCGTGTTGCCAAAGAGTACGGCTTCGATCTACTGGTGCACATTAACCAGGAAGGCAAGGATATGGACATCAACCCCTTCAAACACGGTAGCGCCAAGCACACAGATATAATGAAAACCCAAGGCCTTAAACAGGCTTTGGACCATTACAAATTCGACGCAGCTTTCGGTGGCGCTCGGCGCGATGAAGAAAAGTCTCGCGCCAAAGAGCGGGTATATTCCTTCCGTGATAAGAATCACCGCTGGGACCCAAAAAACCAGCGCCCAGAGCTTTGGAGTATTTATAACAGCGCGGTTGATCCCGGTGAAAGCATCCGAGTATTCCCGCTCTCTAATTGGACCGAGTTGGATATCTGGCAGTATATCTATAAGGAAAGTATCCAGATTCCCGAGCTCTACCTTTCGAAGCCGCGCCCCGTGGTCGAGCGCGACGGCACCTTGATTATGGTTGACGACGAGCGTATGCCCTTGGAAGAGGGTGAAGAACCGCAAATGAAAAACGTGCGTTTCCGCACTCTGGGTTGTTATCCCTTGACGGGCGCAGTGGAATCCGACGCGGCGACTCTACCGGAAATCATCCAAGAAATGCTACTGACCAAAACCTCTGAGCGCCAAGGGCGAGTGATTGATTCCGATTCTTCCGGTTCTATGGAGAAGAAAAAAATGGAAGGTTACTTTTAAGTTTTAGCCAAAGTTAAGCCCCAGCTAATGTGATGGCCGGAAAGTTATCCCGGACGCGAGAGCACTTAATTGACGAGCTTGGGCTTTAGAGCCCAATCGCTGAAAAACGAGAAATTTATGATTGAAGCTAATAATTTACTTGAGCAGGATATTCTGGGTTATCTGGACCAGCACGAAAATAAAGAACTGCTGCGTTTTTTGACCTGTGGCAGTGTGGACGACGGTAAAAGTACCCTGATTGGTCGCTTGTTACACGATTCGAAAATGATTTTTGAGGATCATTTACAGGCGATAAAAAATGATTCTAAGCGTTTTAATACCACCGACGGCGAGTTTGATTTGGCGCTGCTGGTGGACGGTTTGCAGAGCGAGCGAGAGCAAGGCATTACTATCGACGTAGCCTACCGCTATTTCTCTACAGATAAACGTAAATTTATTATCGCCGACACCCCGGGTCACGAGCAGTACACTCGCAACATGGCTACCGGCGCGTCTAACTGTGATCTTGCTATTGTGATGATCGACGCTCGCCACGGTGTGATGACTCAAACCAAGCGCCACAGTTTTATTGTCTCGCTGCTTGGAATCAAACATGTTGTGGTGGCCATCAATAAGATGGATTTAGTCGATTTCAGCGAAGAGCGTTACGAAGAAATTGTCGCAGAGTATCGGACCTTTGCTCAGCAGCTGAATATACCTGAAATACGTTTTGCGCCTATTTCCGCCCTGCGTGGAGACAATGTGGTGAACAAGTCAGAGAGTACGCCTTGGTACACGGGCCCTACTTTGATGGAGACTTTAGAGACCATCGAGTTTGCTGAAGCTCGCAACCTGGAAGACTTCCGCCTGCCGGTTCAATGTGTGATTCGTCCTAACCTAGATTTTCGGGGTTTCGCGGGCACGGTGGCCTCTGGTGTCATCAAGCCCGGCGATGAATTGATTTCTCTTCCCTCCGGCAAGGCGAGTAAAGTTAAAACTATTAGTACCTTTGATGGCGACTTAAGTGAAGCGATAGCAGACCAAGCCATTACCTTGACCCTTGAAGACGAGATCGACGTAAGCCGCGGTGATATGCTCGTGAAAAAGGGCAACTTACCTTATGTCAGTCAGGGCGCCAAAGCACATATAATTTGGATGACCGACGATCCTCTGAAACTTCACAAACAATACGCGGTAAAGTTTGTAAGCAAGAAGGCCTTAGGTAATGTTGTTGCCATTGAACAAAAAATTGATGTGAATACTTTAGAGCGCAGCGAGGCAGAGACACTAGAGTTAAATGAAATTGCCATATGTGACCTCAGCTTTGATAGGCCTGTTATCTTCGACAAGTACAGCAAAAATCGTACAAGCGGTGCCTTTGTCCTGATTGACCGTATCACCAATGGCACCGTTGGTGCAGGTATGGTTATCAGTGACCTTGACCTCTCTGGGGTAGATACGGAAGTTTCAAACGAAGACTTGAAAGCGGCGCTTAGAGAAAAGCTGATGGTGGCCCTTGATCAATTAAATGATATCCCTGAAAATCACTTGCTTGCTTTGTACAAGGCATTGAATGAAGCGCTGTAATACGGCGCTGCATTTATTATCAAATCAATTAATAAATAACCAAAGAACACTTAGGAATTGTAATGGCCGATCTTGATGTATTTAACGGCGACGCCGATGGAATTTGCGCGCTGCTGCAGTTGCGCAACGCAGAGCCGCGAGAGGCGACTTTGGTAACGGGTGTAAAGCGCGATATTTCCCTGCTTAAACAAGTGAGTGCCAAAGCCGGCGATCGAGTTACCACGCTAGATGTATCCATGGACAAAAATCAGCGTGACTTAGCGCGTATTCTTGAAGCGGGGGCCGAAGTATTCTATGTGGACCACCACTTTCCTGGAGAAGTGCCTAAGCATGCCAATTTGACTCACCTCATTAACGAAGCTGCGGATACTTGCACCAGTATTCTGATTAACAAGTTTCTCAAAGGAGCGTTTTGTGACTGGGCAGTTGTGGGGGCTTTTGGTGATAATTTGAAGAAGAGCGCACAGAGTTTAGCCCAGAGTTTGAACCTGAAAAGCGATGATATTGCGCACTTGGAAAATTTGGGTATATATATTAATTACAATGGCTATGGCTCTGATCTCGCAGATTTACATTTTGAGCCAGCCTCGCTCTATGAAAAACTATTGCCTTACAGCAAACCACTGGATTTTATCCGCGACGGCAACGAAGATTTCCAACGCTTGGAACACGGTTATCAAGAAGATATGAGTTCTGCACAAAACCTGCGGGCACAAGTAGCCACTGATAACAGTGCCGTTTTCATCCTACCTAACGAGAAGTGGGCTCGCCGCGTTAGCGGGGTTTATAGCAATGATTTGGCGAACCAAAACCCCGACCGCGCCCATGCGGTATTTACAGAAAAGGCCGATGGCAATTACTTGGTTAGCGTGCGGGCACCACTCAACAACAAAACTGGCGCTGTAGATCTCTGTCGGCAGTTCCCAACGGGTGGCGGCAGAGCAGCGGCAGCCGGAATTAACGATTTGCCGGCTAGCATGTTTGATGATTTTGTTTACCGCCTAGAAGCGATGTACGCGCGATAGAGGAACGAAATTAAGAGTAGCTAATTTAGGGTCAGAGTCATAATTTATGACTGTTTTTTTAGTGCCGAGCTTAGGCCCTGAATATAGTATTACCTTCTGTTCCCAAAATGTGGAAAGCTATAAGTAATGTTTACACTGACGTAGGCAGTCGGCCAGCAAAGGATTGCTCATGTCACTCGCCCTAGTATACGCCCGCGCCAGCTTAGGCATTGACGCGCCACTGGTCACCGTTGAAGTCCACCTTTCCAACGGCCTGCCCAGCCTCTCTATTGTTGGCCTACCCGAAACCGCAGTGCGGGAAAGTAAAGACCGGGTTCGCAGTGCCATCATAAATAGCCACTTG
>CAJWBQ010000067.1 GCA_913020115.1 uncultured Cellvibrionales bacterium | reverse complement strand
GAATAATAAAATCCTGAATTATCTTTAGCCCATTCTGCGTTACTAAATTTTGACCATTTAATAGTATCTTCTAGTATATCTCCACTTTTAATATGTTTAATTTTCCATGTTTTCCAATCTGACCCGCCATCCGATATGGAGTAAGCGATGAGTTCAGAATCAGGACTTACACTAACTGAGCCAATTGAAACAGTGCCATCTTTGGATAAGAGATTAGGATCAATAACCAGTGTCTTTTCATCAGCTGTCATTTCCTTGTAGAAGAGCTTACTTTGTTGCCATGTCCCATTGTTGTAATAGGTAAAAATCTTTGATTTCCTTCGAAAAGGAACCGATTGATTTTCTTTGTTATAGATCTTCTCAAGTAATAATTTAATCTCCTTTTGCTCGATGAGATCATCTAAATAAGAATCGGTAAAGCGATTTTGTTCTATGATCCAAGCTTGCGTTTGCTCTGAGTTTAAATCTTCCAAGCCTCTATAAGGATCATCAATAATAATTCCATGATAGTTATCTTGAGTATTACCTTTAATAGAAACTGGATAGTCAATGGGTTGAGAAAAACTATGGGTTGAGAAAATTACTAAAGAAATGCAGTAGAATAATAGGTAAGATTTGTAGACAGTTTTAAACATTCTTTAATTATAAGTATTTTGATAGGAATTTAAGCATAAACTATGGAACAATTGCTAGAAAATATAGGTTTTATTCAGGACGGAACGATACTGCCTGGTTTTATTTTTGGTGTTATTCATGTCAGTTTAGTAATTTTAGGATTTTATACTGGTTGGAGTATTAATCGTCTCCTAAAAAATGTTACTAAAGGTTATATCGCTGGTATTCTTGGCGCCTCACTTGCCCATGTTCTCGCTGATTTTATTGCTGCAGTGATTGATCCATCAATGAGAGCTCGAACAGTAGGAATTGTCCTTGGGGGGTTATTGCCTTTGTTGTTAATCCCTTTCTTAGAGAAATATGTTACAAAAAGTAAAAGCCATATTATGATTGGTGATCATGAGGACATTGAGAAAGATTTAAAAGATGAACATCATCATTAGTGGTTATGGAGATAAAAAAAATTTTATTTTTTAGTACAATAAATAACTTGAGGTTACAAAAAAGGTTGTTATGCAAAACTTGGATTTAAAGAAAACTTGTGAAATTTTGAATGCCATCATGGAGTATGAACTTTCAGGCGTTGTCCGCTACACGCATTCTTCAATAATGGTTAGTGGCCCATATCGGATTCCCATTGTTGAATTTCTTCAAGCTCAAGCAAACGAATCATTGCTGCACGCTCAAGAAGCAGGTGAATTATTAACGGGACTTGAAGGTCATCCCACCCAACAAATTGCCCCCATAGAGGAAACCCATCAACATTCTGTTAAAGATATTCTTCAAGAAAGCCTTGACCATGAGTTACATGCTTTAGGTCTTTATAATAAGCTTTTAGGAGTGGTTGACGGCAAATCTATTTTCTTGGAAGAATACGCTAGAAATAAGATAGCTCAAGAGGAGCAACATTCTCTTGATTTAAGAAAGATGTTACGTGATTTTTCTGCTTAATTAGCAGAGGATTGATGGAAAGTTCTAACTGTGGATTCTGCTATTTCTTGAAGAAATAGCTTATCGCTAGGATTGACTAGTCCGTTGTAGTCATAGTTTAATCCAACCGGCGATTCATTAAACACACTAGCAAAAACAGTACACGCTGCTAAATAAGTGCCTAATAGTGCTGGATGTGTGCCATCAAGGTGATGAAGTGTTATATCTGGTTGTTGCTCATAAGCGTTTTCAAAAGCTAAGCCCACTGGAATAACAAGGGTCTGATTTTTATTTCCAGCAGTCACATACATTTTCTCAATCACTCTGATTAGATTTGGGTCAAAACTTTGGTGTGGCTCAACGTACGCATGAATCATATATAAAGCTGCTTCAGAGCCATTAGCTTTTATTCTTTCAATGTGTTCATTTGCTATTTTGGCAAAAGCTTTCCTGTCTTTCTTTGATAATCCCTCACCGCTACCGCCTTGAAGAACCACTAATTCAAATTTATTAATTGAGCTAATTGCTTTAGGTTTTAACAGATGATCAAGATTGTGATGCTTTAATCTAGAGCCTCCAATTGTTGATGACTTGACATTAACACTGCCTTCATAGCCTGGATATTTTTCATCAGCCATTGCTTTAAAATGATTATGCAAACTATCGTTGTAATACAGATAACTATTACCAACAAATAAAACACTCTTAGGCGGTGTGCGCTTTAATTTTTTGATCTCTGGAGTAACTGCATCAGCGATTGATGAATAATTCACAAACACCAAAACTAGCAGGGATAAAATTATTTTTTTTACTTCTGTACTCCCTAATTAATTGTCTCAGTGGTCTTTATTTGTGATGAAAAAGCAAAGCTTAAGGAGAAAATACTTAATAAATGAACAAAGGTTATTAGTTTTTGCATTGTCGCTTGCCTTATCATTGCCTCAATACTCATTAAAGGACTGTCTGCTAATAATTGATATAAAACATATGAGAAGGTGCTTACTAGAAAAAATAAAGTGACAAATGAGTAACTTTTCTTAATGGGACTCCTGAGTAACACTACCAGATAAAAGATACCTGCAGGAACCATTAATCTAAAGCCATTTATGGCAAAAAATATATGTTGATCCAAGTATAAATCATGAGGTGTGAAACCCACTCCTGCGAAAAAACATGCTCCCATAAAAAAGAACGTTGATCCAACAATAGCTAAATAATAATTAGTTCTATCATTTTTGAATAAGCCAGGCACATATAAGAACGCTAACGCACCTAACAAAAAGCTGATCATGCAAGCATTGAAAATATAGGATGAAACTATATTTGATTCACCAGAGCGTGCATTCATACCTCCCAAATCACTTAGAAAATTATGAGTGAAAGAGTAGCCAGTTTGTAGAGGATCATGAATGTTCCCTCCTGGATAATAATACATAGAAATTACAATCCCAATTGTAAATACTATTGGAATAAATCTTATAACCTTGACTGTCCAGAAATATTGCATGGCATTAATCTACATTTCTATTATTGCTAAAGCAATTCAAAAGAATTAGAGATGTAATCTAAATTAGCTATAATGATACTTTCAAAATTTTAGCGGGAATAGCTCAGTTGGTAGAGCGTTTGCTTGCCAAGCAAAAGGTCGCCGGTTCGAACCCGGTTTCCCGCTCAAAATTCCAAAAAGCGCAGCTTTCGGGCTGCGCTTTTTGATTTAAAGTTCATTGCAATGCGAACTTTAAAAGAACGTAGTTCCTATGTCCCCATCGTCTAGAGGCCTAGGACACCGCCCTTTCACGGCGGTAACAGGGGTTCGACTCCCCTTGGGGATACCATATTTGCGGAAATAGCTCAGTTGGTAGAGCGCGACCTTGCCAAGGTCGAGGTCGCCGGTTCGAACCCGGTTTTCCGCTCCATTTTTTACCTGTTCACAGCCTGTGTTCAGTGCAAGCCAAACACTTTGGCGCGCTCGTCTTCATAATGAAAGTTTTCGCCGTTTTCTTCCGCTTCATAGCGGCGTTCATCAAGCGCCTGATATTTGTCCACCTCGTCATCGGGCATGTAGTGCAAGCAGTCACCGCCAAAAAACCAGAATAGATCTCGATGTAAATAGGGCGTCAGGTGAGAGTAGCCCGCGACGATTTTTGATACAAAGCCTTGCCCTGCGATATTGAAAGCCTCTGAATTGGCTGAGGCGCTACACAGCTCATCGAGTGCGTTCAGGCACTCCGTGTCCTCTTCGCTCACGCTTGGCTCATTAAATGGCACTTGCTGGCGGGCAAAGTCATTGAAAGCTTTGAGTAGATTTATGTGGTAATTGAACAGTTGATTGTCCTGTTTTGTGGGCATGGCGCACTCCGAGCGTATGAAAATTATTTTACATCGAGCCGATAAGATCGATAGATACTTGTATATAATACCGCTTGGCATTATTTCCAAGCGACAGTTCCACTATTTTTGAGACCCTTGCTTAATGACAACTCCAGCCTTAACCATTAAAAATTTAGCAAAAACCTACGGCAACGGTTTCCAGGCTTTGAAGGGCATTAGCCTTGATGTGCAGCCTGGCGATTTCTTTGCACTGCTGGGCCCCAATGGGGCGGGCAAGTCTACCACTATTGGTGTGATTTGTTCTCTGGTGAATAAAACCGGTGGTGAAGTGTCTATATTTGGCCACAATATTGATACCCATTTCTCAGCCGCAAAACGGATGCTGGGGGTTGTGCCGCAAGAGTTCAATTTCAACCAGTTTGAACTGGTTGAAGATGTGGTGATGAATCAGGCGGGTTATTACGGCTTGCCTCGGGCACTGGCCGCGGAGCGCACAGAAAAGTATCTGCGCAAATTGGGGCTGTGGGAAAAGCGCCGAGAGGCCGGTCGTTTGTTGTCGGGTGGTATGAAGCGTCGCCTGATGATTGCCAGGGCTCTGGTGCACGAGCCTAAGTTGTTGATTTTGGATGAGCCTACCGCGGGTGTGGATATTGAGCTGCGTCGTTCTATGTGGGAGTTTTTAGAAGAGATTAACGCCGCTGGCACCACCATTATTCTCACTACCCACTACCTCGAAGAAGCCGAGAGCTTGTGCCGCAATATTGCCATTATAAATCAGGGCGAAATTGTGACGAATACCAGCATGCGCCATTTGTTGGCTCAGCTGAATAAAGAGAATTTTGTTTTAGATGTACAAGAGACCATCATCGAGGCGCCAACAATACAGGGCTACGAGTTAAAAATGCTTGATGAGCACAGCCTGGAAGTGGAAGTGGAAAAAGGCCAGTCACTGAATGGTTTGTTTACCGAGCTCTCAGCGGCCAACGTGAACATTGTGAGCATGCGTAATAAATCCAATCGCCTAGAGGAGCTTTTTGTGTCTTTGGTAAGCAACAGTAACGAAGGGGCTGCACAATGAAGCCAGTTGAACAGTGGATTTCGTTCTGCACAATTTTCCGCAAAGAAATTCGTCGCTTCATGCGTATCTGGGTGCAAACTCTGTTACCGCCTGCCATAACCATGGCTTTGTATTTCGTTATTTTTGGTACGCTTATTGGTTCGCGAATAGGTGAGATGGGCGGTTTTACCTACATGCAATTTGTAGTGCCTGGGTTAATAATGATGTCGGTATTAACCAACTCTTACTCCAATGTGGTGTCGTCGTTTTACAGTGCTAAATTTCAACACAGTATAGAAGAGCTGCAAGTATCGCCCACGCCCAACTATGTTATTTTGCTGGGGTATATGCTCGGTGGTGTAGCGCGTGGTTTGGCTGTTGGCTTTATTGTTACTCTCTTGTCGCTGTTTTTTACCAGTTTAGAAATTCACAGCTTGGCGATTACCGTTTCAATTGTAATTTTAACCTCTGTTGTGTTTGCCTTGGCGGGATTCATCAACGCGGTATTTGCCAACAGCTTCGACGATATATCGATAGTGCCCACCTTTGTTCTTACGCCTCTAACTTATCTGGGTGGTGTTTTTTATTCGATTAATATGCTGCCGGAATTTTGGCAGGGAGTGTCAAAGCTTAATCCTATTCTCTATATGGTTAATGTGTTTCGCTATGGTGTGTTGGGTGTATCGGATATCGATGTGGCTTGGGCCTTTGCGGGCGTGGGTGTTTTTGTTGTCGTGCTATTTTCCGTTTGCCTATATTTACTCAATTCAGGAACAAGACTTAGGGCATAATTATGGCCGATTTAAGTGCGACGCAATTGGGTGAAAAGTCAGAATACATTTCGGTGTATACGCCTTCATTATTGTGCCCAATTCCACGGCAACAAACCCGTGAGAGCCTGGGTTTGTCTGAGGGTGATGTGTTGCCCTTCACAGGCGTAGACATTTGGATGGGCTACGAATTGTCGTGGCTGGATCTAAAAGGTAAGCCTCAGGTGGCGGTGGCCGAATTCCGAGTGCCCTGCACCAGTCCCGCCATCATAGAGTCTAAGTCCTTTAAGTTGTATTTGAACTCTTTGAATCAGACGCGGTTTAGTCACATTGCTGAAGTGGCATCTACTCTGGAGTCTGATTTGAGCGTGGCCGCTGGGGCGCCGGTGAGTGCTGATTTAACACCTCTGGCCACTGCCAGCCTTAGTACGGCGTACACTGTGGCCAGCTTGCCTGCCGAAAATATCGATCACCTTGATGTTGAAGTGAGCCGCTACACACCTGACGCAAGCTTATTGGAGCTTTCGGCAGACTCTAAGATGGTGTCTGAAACTTTGTGTAGTGATCTACTAAAGAGCAACTGTCCAGTGACGGGGCAGCCAGACTGGGCCACTATCTACATTCGTTATCGTGGGGAAGCGATTAAGCGTGAGAGTTTGCTGCGTTATATTATTTCCTACCGAGAGCATCAAGATTTTCATGAGCATTGTGTGGAGCAAATGTTCCTGCACATTCAGGGTCGTTGCTGCCCTCAGGAATTGACGGTTTATGCTCGCTACACCCGCCGTGGAGGTTTAGACATTAATCCTTTCCGCACTAACTGCGATGAAGCTCCTTTTAACCTTCGTTTAGTTCGTCAGTAAGCGTTTATATGTTTTGCATTTTCAGATCGAGATAGCGCTCTTCCAGTTCGGCGTATTGCGACTGTGCGTCGAGAAGTTGTTGTTGCAGTTGGGCCAGTGAGTCTGGGTCAATGCCGCTTTGACCTGCGCCATCGCCACTAGTGTTTTCACCGCCCAGAGCTTGGGCTTCTAATTGCTCGTTTTCGTTCTCAAGCCGAGTAATTGTTTCCAGCATTTCTTTGCTCTCTGTGGAAAATTGCTGAACCAGTGCCTGGAGTTTTGGCACCTTGCCAGACTCTTCGCGCAGAGCTGAAGCTTCTTGCATCGAGCGGTCTAATTCATCTTCCAGCAATTTCATACAAGTTTCTGATTCCTGCACAAAGCGGGCCTGTCGTGTGAGCTGTTCGCTGAGTTCGGCCACCATGTTGGCTTTTTCTTCGGACGAAGTTGTTGTGGTGAGTTTGCGCTGCAGCTCGGCGATGATCTTGTGTTGGTCAGCCGCGACCGAGCGCAACTGTTTCAATTCGTTCAGAGTGTTTGGGTCGGCCTTATTGACTTCAATAATAGTGGCGGGTTTTCGGTTGGCTTCAACAATAATAGTGTCGCCGGCACCGGGCTTAGGGCGGTCGCCGCCTGCGGCAATCTCTATAGTTTCCCCCACCTGATTATAAACGTTGTTGTAGTTGGAAAGGATGTCTTCAAACGCGTCTTGATTGCTTACTTCGCCTGCCATCCCTGAGAGTTGCTGAAAATAGTCATCGGCTTGATCTTTGGCAGAGCGCCATTGGTCTTCCATGTCGAAAAACAGCTTTTTAAATTTTTCTAGATTCTCAATGCGTTTTTGGCTGGCTTCCAGCTCTTGTTGCAGATTGGCTAGGGCGTCTGGATCTGTCGCAGCTTGAGGCTCGGCCTGATCTTTGGGTTTGAAATTAAAGAACTGCAGTAATTGGTCAAGCTTGAGTTCTAAAATATTCCAATTAGGCTTGCCGTCTGGGCTCGCGTGTAGAGATTCTTTTTCAGCAATAAGAATGGCGTGGCGAAGTGCTGCTGTGCGACGGGGAAGGGGGTTGTCCAAGCCCAAGTCCAAGGCGATATTCTGGCCGGCTTCTAGTGAGTCGTGGTGGTCTCTGGTGTACTGAATTTGATCGTTAACGAGTTTACGGGCGAGTTCTGCAGGAGAGCTATTGTCGAGCTGTTCGCGAAGATTTTTGGTTTCTCTACGCGAGCTCTTAACGTCCCCGATCATACCTTCGAGTTTGTCTTGCAGGCGCTTCACCAGCTTTTTAAGGCTGCGCGCGTGCATGATCAAATAGATGCATACGGCGATAAGAACAATGTAGAGTTCGATAACGCCAAACAGTACAAAATTAGATATTTGCATAGTATTTTCGAAATGAGGCTTATTGGCCTCTAAATCCTGCTCTTGTGACTGATTTACCGTCACTGGTTTCAAGACATGACTAAAGGTTCTAAGCCAAGGGGAAACACAGCAACATTAATTATTATAGTGTATAAATTCGGTCGTAAGCGCAGTCTTACACACAGATGATAATGGTTCAAACGTTTATTATCGTGTTATGGAATAAGCTGGTCAGAATCCTCCTCACTACATACAATAGTCTGCCTTTACTATTGGAAATAACTCTATGGAAGCCCTTCAGGCCCTGCAGCAGCGAGTCTCGAGCCCTAAATTGTGCGAGCCCGCGCCCTCAGTAGAGCAGCGTCAGGCGATATTTCAGGCAGCTCTGCGAGCGGCTGATCATGCCAATTTAAGACCCTGGCGGTTTATAGTGGTTGAGGGGGACGCTCGGGGTATTTTGGGTGAGCTGTTTCTGCGGGTCTCTCTGGCTAAAACCCCTGAGCTTGATGAGGCGCAAAGAGCTAAAATATTGGCCAAGCCGTTCCGAGCGCCCATGATATTGGTGGCTGTGGCTCCCTTTACGGAGCACCCTAAGGTGCCGGAATTGGAGTTGCAGCTCTCTTGTGCTGCGGCGGTACAAAACATCTTGAACGCTGCTTTTGCGCTGAATGTGGGTGCCTACTGGCGCACGGGTTCCATGGCCTTCAGTGAGCAGGTGAACGAAGGCTTAGGTTTGGCCGCAAAAGACCAGATTGTGGGCTTCATCTATATGGGCACGCCCGCTGGTCGCGTAAAGCCGGTGCCCTCCTTGAATGTAGACGATTTTTTCCAGCCCCTGGAAGTGTAGAGCATTGCGTTTGGGTGTTCACTTGTGTAGAGTGCGCCCTCTCAAAAAGCACATTCGAGCTTCTTGAGTCTATGGAGAGGTGGCCGAGTGGCCGAAGGCGCACGCCTGGAAAGTGTGTATACCGCAAGGTATCGAGGGTTCGAATCCCTCCCTCTCCGCCATTATTCCAGTATTAAAGCACCCTTTTTAGGGTGCTTTTTTGTTTCTATCCATTGATAGATCTACGCTAGAACACTGTTTTAGTGGTTAGCTCCTACTGCTTGTACTTCCAATCTAAAACCCATTCGTAGGCATGGCTTTTTGCTCTCCACTTACGTCTCAAAGCCTGTGTTGGCCTACACTATAAAATACCTTATACTTCCAAAATATGGAAGTATAAGGTATTTTATGAGCAAGCTATCCCACGAAATTACTAACGCAGGCTATGCCGACAGGCTGATGACCGATCGCCAGTTGGCTCGTATTGTGGGCGGAAGTTCACAGCGTCGCTATGGCTTGGTAAACCGGGCCTTGAAAGCGAAGGATTTGGTTCGTTTGCAAAGAGGCCTGTACATGCTTAGCGGTCAACACCGCAGTCATGCTTGCCATCCTTTTCATTTGGCCCAGAATCTGTTGCCCGGTAGTTATGTATCCTTTGAAACCGCCTTGTCTTACCACGGTTGGATCCCAGAGTCTGTCACTGTAACCGCCAGTGTGTTACCTACTCGTAAATCCAGGGACTACGAGCACGAAGAAATGGGCAAGTTTACGTTTCACCCTCTGGCTATGAACAAAATTCATTTTCTGGAACTGGTTGAACGGGTTCAGTTGAACGGCCAATGTATGCTGGTTGCCAAGCCCATCCGAGCTTTAATGGATTTGGTATGCTTGCGGAAAATAGAATGGCAGGGACTGGATTGGATTGTGAAAGGGTTGCGTATTGATTGGGAGTCTTTGGCATCGGTCACAAAGGCAGAGTTGAATACTTTAAAACAGGTTTATAAGCAGAAGAAAGTGCAAGCGTTTCTAATGGAACTAGAACTCGCTTTGGAGTTACATGATGATTGAATTAATTCAAAAGAGACTGGATGCCTACAAAGCAACTAACCCGGTCGCAGAAGCGCAGGCGACCAAGGAAATTATTCAAGAAATTGCACTGTATGCATTATGGCGGGCAGGTTTTTTTGAGTTTGCTGCTTTTCAAGGCGGTACTAGCTTAAGAATTCTACACGATCTTCCCAG
>CAJWBQ010000066.1 GCA_913020115.1 uncultured Cellvibrionales bacterium | reverse complement strand
AGCTCTGCATCTAGGTTTTCTTCAATGTACTTTTCTACTCGCATCATGCGCTCATGCTGCTTAATAGGGCTTGTTTGACTGTCTTGCATTGATTTGTCCGCTTAACTTTCGAGGGAGAGATTACCGACAGGGGAAAGGCATTACTTTTCCAAAAATGCTTTTCTGCAACATGCGCCCCTTATACTAGCGGGTCGACTTCAAACTCTCGAGTAAGAACTTATTCGGATGGGGCCAGACTTCCTCTTCAGGCTTGTCAAATTGCAAAAACTCAATCAAATCGCGACCTTCGAGTATAAATGCCACTGTAACGCCTTCACAGGGGCTAGAGGGCTCTAAAACTATTTGGCGGCCAGCAATAGCTTTTTCCAGATCTTCAACCACATACCCAATGTGCGGCTGTTTTTTTATAATTTCTGGAAGATCACTGTCGTCATCAAACTCCATCCACTCCATGGCATATGGGGTGTCAAAATACCCTGTGGCATGCATTTTCAACTGGGAGTTATAGGTATCTTCTGGCAATTTTTCTGTTATAGGAATGCCCACATGGTGGAACGTAAGCTGTTGATAATGTTTATCTTCCATTTTCTGAATTCACTCACTATTGCTTGCTTATTGGATACCATCCCACTTTATAGAAGAAGCCACCGCCTGAGTCACTAAACGCCCTAGAACTTCTCCAAACAAGACATGTTTGCCGCAATAGCACACCGTTTCTGGTCCGTGGCCGCTCACTACGGCTATGGAATCTGTGCCTGTACCCGTCGCTATTTTGTTTGAAACCGGACTTAGTATTCCAGCGTCCTGTAAGGCCGCGGCTTTGGCTTCTGTGGCGATAACAAGAGCTTCTACACTAGCCGCCCCCGTCAATATAGCAGAGGTCAGAACGACTACGTTAATCGTTCCGACATCTTCAAATTGTGCGGCCATGATTCGATGTTCGGCGTGGTCACCAACACGCCTCGGATTGGAGAGCCCAGATGTGACCAGCACCACAATATCAACGCCCTGTTCCGACACACTTACCATGCGGAATGACTTCATCGATGCGGCTGTCATCATGCCAACAGAGGTTCCTAGCCAACCGGCATCTGCGCAATAAGAAGAAAGTGTCGCTGCGGGCAACTCTGTGCTTGCACTTGTTTTGGGAACTTTCATGTTTACCAAGTGATCGGCATGAACGAACCCGCCATTCAGCACGGCAGAGCTCACTATTTGATGAGGAACACTGAATTCAACATGAATATGATTCTGCGTATGCTCTAAGGATGCATATCGTGTTAATGGAATCACCATGTCACAAAAACCTCTTCTCATTTTTTAGTAGAATAACCCCGTAGAATTGCTCAAATATCTGAATTGGGCATGCCTTGCTCAGGCCCAGCATTCACCTGAACTACAACCCTTTTAACCAACTCTAAAGCAGTATCAATACCCACCATATCTTCATACAAATTACCATTAGCACCAGAGTGGTGGCCGTGACCAACCGGGTACATGAAATAAGCCTGCTGCTTGTTATCCAAATTTATACGCGCCTCGTATATGACCGACGGCTGACCAGAAGAACCCGAGCCACTATAGATTGGGTCGTCTGGGTATTTATCCTTACTGTAGAAAGAGTTGAAATCGTATGATCGGTTTATCTCCATCATCACCTTAAACTGCCGCAAATCCGAATTAACCATACTGCGCACATCGTAGTTACCCAGTGGCGTGGCGCCTGTCATTCCATCTAAATCTGTATTCGTGGCGCTTGGCATTAGTGTGCCATCTTCATATTCAACGCCCCGTTGGTGGGCCCAATAGGGCAGGCTTTCAGGGCGACTCACGGTATTAAACATGTCGTCCGTTGCAACAAAGCTGGCGTTACTTATTTTTTGAGTCACATAAATAGTTGAAACATATTGACCATTTAAGTCTTCTAACCAAAATGCCACCTGCGGCACACTGGTATACGTTAAACCCATAAATAGGGGCTGTGGGTCTGATTCATAATGCAGCCCCTTACGGAGTTCAATTTCAATAGGAAGACCTTCACTACCTACATTTGTCGTTAGAGTTTGAAATGTACCCTCTTCAACCGTGATCGATTTTCTTAAGTTTTTACCGAAATCTAATACATTACTGAATGGCGGCAATGACAACACAACCCCTATGACAATCACCACACTAGCGGTCACGCTTAGGGCGACAAACTGCTTGCCTCTATGTTGACGAATATAATTGAATAAGGTTTTCAGGTTATTGCGAAGATGGAATACCATCAAAAAGATAAAGGCTATGCCGAACCAAGTATGGATACCCGCAACGGTTTCACTATAAGCGAAGCCGTAAGAGATTAACCCCGTAAAGACCATACCCAATAGGGCCGCCATGAGGTTTATGCTAACCCACGAGCGCTTATTCACCTTTTTCGACACAGACGCGCGACTAAGCGCTGCAGGAGCTTCTTTTTGATCGACGGTTTGTGAAATGTTTATATCGGGTGCTGAATTCACTATTATTGCCTCTCCAGGTTTTCAAACTCACAGCGAAATTGCTTACTCAATCGATACAGAGTCGCTAAATCATCTGAACTAAAGCTTTTAGCCAAGCCTTCAAAACCGGAATCAAGACCCATCATTGCGTCTCCATGAGCTTGGTGCCCAGCCTCGGTGATCGTTATTTTCTTCTTGCGGGTGTCGTACTCTTGGAGCTGAAGCTCAATATAGCCTTTTAGCCTCAGCTGCTTTATAACCTGACTCATGGCCGAAAGACTCACATGAGAGTTGGCCGCAAGATCGCTGGCGGTTTCATTTTGGTTAGTGGTGTAAATCAAATGGTTTAACAGCTTAAATTGCGCTGTGGGCAAATGCGCCGGCAGCTTATTCTTTAAAATTGCTTCTGCTCGCTCTTGCACGATGCCAAATTCGCGAAAAATTGCCGTTACTTGCTCTAATCGATTCATAGTGGGTTTCAATTATAGTAAAGAATCTAAATAGTTAAGACGCTAAACTATATTGAAAAAGGAGCCGCTGTGCAAGCACTTCAATGTGAGAGGAGATCAGACAAAATTAAGTTTTCTGCCAAATAGCCTTTATCAGCGCTCGTAGTACCCCCTAACAAACTCGCCTAGCCCACCACTAAGATACAAGGTGATGCGCACATTTTTCAGGCGGAACACTTTTTAGGCGGAGAAAGTCTCAGGTAATGTTACCTGAGAATAGCAGCTATTTTTTTCCAAGTATTTCAAGGAATGCGCCATGACTCTCTCGGTAAGACGGGCGCTGCCGGATACGCGCGACATAAGCCGCCACCTTAGGCGAAGCATCTATCCAATTAAAGACCATTGAGAAGTCCAGCAGACCGCCAAAAACTACGTCGGCAGCTGTGAATTGCTCACCAAGCGCCCAAGCCGTTTCGGGTGTCATTGCCTCGATAGTCGCCAATACCCGAGGCATGTCTCCCCAACCCGCTGACGCGGGCTCGGGGTGTTCTAACCCCAATGTTGCGAGTGAGAAAGCTGGCTCAATTGTGTTGCCAGCGAGAAACAGGTAGCGATAATAAGCCGCTCGGTCAACAGAGCCTATTTCAGGCGCCAGCCGCTTTTCCGGAAACTTGTCGGCGAGGTATGCACAGATAGCAGCCACTTCCGTCACTACGGTTCCACCATCCACAAGTACAGGCAGCTTACCCATGGGGTTTATTCCCCTAAATTCTGCTGAGCTATTCTCGCCTCCTATAAAGTCGACAATGATTTGTTCGTGTTGAACATCCAGCTCTCTAAGCATCCAGTCCGTAGTGACCGCCCTGCTCATTGGGTTGTAGTAGTGCTTCATATTCAGAGTTCCTCGTAGCCATATGGCGACGCTGAAAGATGCATTGATTACTATGCCGAACTTCCGCGTCGAGTGGATTATTCCCACTGGCCTGAAGCATATGGTTATTTATGCCATTGCATGGCATATTAGATTGATGATAAACACCAGCTTTGAACAACGCACTGAGCGTCGCAACCGTCTCATCGGCCTACTTCAATCTGAGGAGCACTGGAAAACCTCAGACCTACGTGAACACTTAGGTATTAGCCAGCGCACCCTAATGCGCGAACTGGCAGAGCTAAGGCATGCCGGCTATCCCATTGAATCCGACAGAGGGCGCGGGGGAGGTATTCGCTTGAATGGTAGGTGGGGAATTGAGCGTCTGAATTTAAACCATCAGGAGGTGGTTGAATTGATACTCTCGCTGGCGATTATGGAGTCTCTGCAATCACCCCTCCTCACCAGCAATTTGAAAGCTATTAAGCAGAAGCTTTTCCAAGCCTTTCCACAAAAGCAGCGAAGCGCTGTCAGCAATATCCGCAAACGTATAATGATTGGTGACAACGCGACCGCAAATGTAGCATCGCATTACATCACACCACCCAAACGAATTTCCGAAAGTATAGCGGAATCATTTTTAGGGCAGATTTGCTTGGAGATTGACTATCAATCTGAGGCAGGAGAACACACCCTCAGAGTGATTGAAGTGCAGTACATACTACTGAATTGGCCTATTTGGTACATCATAGCTTGGGATCATCTTCGCTTATCATCCCGAGTTTTCCGAATAGACCGAATTAAAAAAGCCCGCATTATTGATAGCCGATTCAAACTTCGCCAGAAACATTTGTTCACTGATATTTATACACCATTTTATCAAACGATTTAGGCACAACTACTCTGAAAATGATTGAGCACCGCGGCTCAAATGTGTATTGAGCAGCGCCTGAAGAGGTGTATTGATGTTCTATTTCCGGGATTACTGAATCGCAAGGTAAAGTGCCGTCAACCACTCTCATTTAAGCGCAGAAAGTAGCGTAATTCGTGCAATTCACAGGAAGGGCTGAGAGCTTCACTTTTTTCGCCCCCCTCCAAAACGAAACCAAATCGCTCATATAATTCTCTGGCCCTGCGATTCTCTCTTACGACCCAAAGGTATATCGTGTCCCACCCAAGCGAATGGCCTTCCTTGATTACGTGCTGAATCAAGGAAGCCCCGAGGCCTTTCCCCCATGCCTTAGGCGCAATATTAAGCGCTACAAGTTCCCCTGTGTTTTTGGATTTCAGGTCTTCTCTTGGGGGACCATAGACACAAAAGCCTGCTACACCTCCATCTTGCTCAATGACAACATAGTGACCTTCACCATCCCTCGATAAGGTCTTTACCCAGTGCTTTTCTCTCGCATCCTGGGATATGGATTCCAAAAACTCTGCGGGCATGATTCCACTATAAGCATCCCGCCAAGCCTCCACATGGGTTTTCGCGATAGATTGCGCATCTTCAGGATTTGCAGTTCGTATATTCAAGATCTCTCCATAGCGCTCTCGCCCTATTTTTGGGTCGCTTTATGTCAACAGGGGATGCGACGAATTCGCAAATAAACCCAACAGTGAAAGGTTCTGATTTGAATTGGTTTATGCCATTAACCTGGCGACTCCATAAGAATTGTATATGAGCGATTCATCCCCAAGATGGAGAAGCTTGGAGAAACCGACTTGACGACCCAACCACTCGCATTTAACTAAAGGATTTTTTCATTAAGCTTTTCTATGTCGAGCTTATTTGACCAGAACTTACGACCCTCAAATAGAAATATATTTTGCATATACTAAGCCTTGTACTCTATTGCTAGCATTGAATAGATTGCATGGTTTACAAATTTTGAGTAAAGCCGCTCACACTGTCTCAAAGTTGCTTCGTATGTAAAGCCTAGCCGCTCAGGGACTGCCCGGCTTTTTAAGTTTTCTTCAGCGCAACGTATCTCGATTTTATTCAAAGAAAAATCTTTAAACCCGATATCCAAAAGCTCTTTCGTAGCCTTCGTTATCATGCCGTGGCCTGTATATTTTTGAGCGAGCCAATATCCGATGGCACCTATTCCGTGCTGTTTATCTATTTTATGAAAACCAGCGACACCACAAACATTTCCACCGCAAATAATCGCAAAATTTGGCGCACCACCCTCAGAGTATTCTTTTATCGTCGCAGCGATAAATCGCTTTGTATCGTCACAGGACCTTATATGGTCAAGCCATGGAAGCCATTCCTTTAGGTATTCCCGATTGGAGTCAGTCAAATCATACAACTCCTCAGCATGATCCAATCTCAATCTTTCTAGTACGATGTCAGGTTTCACGATGTAGTCCGTTATTGATGATGCTTAACAATAGTTTTCTAAGCCTGTGCTTTACATCACATAAGCGACGCAGCACAAAGGGGCAGAAAAAATAGATGGGAAGCCGACCAAAATGGAGGTATAGCGGGGGTACTTAAACGCCTATTGTTCCTTGGCCAAACTAATCCGTCGTTCCATCATCATAAGCTTCGAGGGATAAAAATCAATGATTGACAACACTCAAACTGAGTTATTTTCAAAAAAAGTAATGCCTAAATCACCGAGCGGGGGATAAAGCATTGAGTCTCAACCAATATGGTCTTGTTATAGCTTTGCACACAAAATTACCATATCCAAACAGTGTATCCCGTTTTCAAAGATAGGTTCAGGATAGGACGCGAAAAAGTCAGCCTTAATATAGCTCATTCGAAAGCCACACTTTTGATACAAGGCAAGTTGCGACAGGCTTGAGTTCCCCGTGCCCACCAGCAGTTCCGCTGCACCCAAATTTTTAGCAAGCGCCTTTATTTCCATTATGAGACATTTCGCTACACCTTTACCTTGCTGGCTTTCTTTAACAGCAATATTTACCAATTCGTACTCGCAATTCCGCTTCACTAGTACGGCTATTCCCGCCAGATCAGGCCCGTCCTTTGCGATAAGTATCGACGCACCGTCTAAATAACCTTTAACTTCACGCTCGTCAGGATCAGCCATCAGAAGAAGCGACATCATCGCATCAGTAACTTTATGATCGTATGGTTCAATTTTCATATTAGCTTAGAATCCCAAACATAAGTGACAATGAAGGATGGAAAATCTGGGGCTTATACAATCTCTGCAGCATATCATTTGTTGCGTTTTTAACAGTGCAATGAACGGGGCTACAGTACGGCAATTAATGGTACGAGTACTTTTTCCACTAAACATAGGTTTTAACACAATGAGATATTGTTACCTCCGTGTTTGATATTGCCTGATCTCTTTGAGCGGCTAAGTTGGCAAGTGAGCTATCAGATCTATAGCAGCTAAAGGCCTCTTTACTTGGAAACTCCAAAACATGAATTTCTTCGCCTGAATCATCGGAAGCATGAATGGTTTCAAACGCAGAAATTATCCGGCCTTGATATCTTCCCATAATAATGGATGCCTGCGCCTCAAATACTTCGAGAGCATTGAAATCCTTTACCTGTAATTTCACTAGAATATGTATCACTCTACTTCCTAATAATAACGCCGACATAAATTGTGAGCTGTCTCGGCGTTTCGCTTATTAAGCTTGACTGTTAAAAATGAGACAGCAATAGGAGCCCTTTCGATGAGTATATTAAGCGCTTAACTTTAAAAAATCGCCATCGATAATTAATAGATGAACTCCATTCTTAGAAATTGATCTATGGGAACTGAGGTCATCCGAAACGATATAGGACATACCTTCTGTTAAGCAAGATTTCGTACCATCTTTTAGCTCGTTGACCACTTCACCTTTAAGGCAATAGACTATATGCCCTTTTTCACACCAGTGGTCTGCCAAATAGTTCTCTGAGTATTCCACATACCTTAAGCGCAAACCATCAAACTGTATTGTTTGCCAATAGGCTATACCTGTCGTGCCGGAGTGTTCTGTTCGAGAGACATTACTCCAATCAATTGTCTGAAAAGGGATATTACTACTCATATGTGTATTCATACCTTATTGAAATAGAAGGCTTCAAGATGCGACAGTAGTGTCCGAAAAGGCGAGACCACCTTAATTGATTAAGCCTTTAAACACGCTGAATATCAGAAAGCCGTGGGTATTCCCAGCGGTAACAGGCGCTGAGAAAGAACATTATAACAATTACTGCACATTTCATTGGAAACTGCTGTAGCCCATAAAAAGCAGGCGCGCTTTATGCGCCCTTCTCATAATAGCCTTGTTCATAATTATTAAGGGCATAGATCAGTTTTTGGAGCGACGCTCAAAAAAAGCAGCTCCAGCGGCCATAACGACAGCCAAAGCAGCTGCCGCTGCCGCAAGCTCCATTCCCAATACTGTTTTACTAATATTGCCCGATAAAACCGAGCCGCCATAGACATCTTGAAGCCCATGAGCAAACAAAACACCTCCCATTACCAATATCACCAAAACACTTGCCAATTGAATCTTATTTTCTTTCCAAGCCAACCATAAGCACAGCAAGCCAATCCCACAATTAGTTATTAGCTGCCAAACCTCATGAAATCGGGCATGAGCAGGCCAACTAGCGTTAAATACATGTGAGGCATTCACCTCCAGAATTGGAATTACTACCGCAAAAATTGCCACGCATAAAGTGATCAGAATTCTAGATATCATTGTAGCTCCTAAACCTTATAGAACCGACGGGGGCGGTCTGATCTTGAATTATATCGAAGACTAATCCAAGCCTTGGCTTATATTAACAAGGAATTCCGGAAGTGGCTTGTATGACGCCAGCCCAACATGACTTCCATTAAAGTGCCTCACCCTATTGATTCGCTCCTCAGTAATTGGGTGTGTACTTAATAGCTTTGGTGGCTTGAGTGCGTAATCGCCCTCGCTCAATATTTCGAACAAGCTCTCTGCACCCTGTGCATGGCCATAATAGTTTTCAAGGGTTTGCAATGCCTCAATATCGGCTTGTTCCTCCTGATGCCGAGAGAATGTTAAACTCGTCAGCAAGCCTACATTACCTATTAACTGATGCGACATACTACTGTCGCCGAAGCCGCTAAGACTCGCTAACGCCAAACCAACCGCAACTCCTCTCCCAAGGGATACAATGGGTGCACGCTGTTTAATATGTGCTATTTCATGGGACAAAAGCATAGCTAAGGCGTTTTCATGGGGAAGTGCTTCGATTAAACCACGGTACATGATTATATTGCCGCCTAGAGTCGCGAATGCATTAACGGTATCGCCATCGACATAATGTACAACAACCTCCATACCGTCAGGTAAGTGCTGAGCCGCAGAGAGTTTATTCGCCAGCAACTGAAGGTAGCCTTCTATTTCAAGCTGCTCATTAGTTAATACCACATCACTAGAGGTACTCGTCGAAAAAGACGAAGTGGCAAGCGATTTTTCAAGACTAAAGGGAATGAAGTGCACCAGCCAACCAGCCATTAAAGACAACAACAAAACAACGAGCGCAGTTATCGCCCCCAATCCAAAGGCAAGTATAAGGAACTCCTTTAAGGGATGTTCCTCACTGACATTGATACCTTCAGGAATGTGCCGGTTTTCATATTTTGTCACGTCAATATCGGGCTCAATGCCGTACCATAAGCATACACCTCAACGCAGCCAATCTGCTGCCCCTTACCTTTGGTGATTGAAGATGTTTCAAGTTTCACATTCACGACCATTGTAGCCCCTTTAGCTATTGCAGCCTCTTTCATTCGAAGAATGGCTTCTCGTCGCGCTCGTTCAAGTAATGATTCGTAAGTTGTTACTCTACCGCCAACAATGGACCTCAATCCCGCCGCAATGCGCTTAAAATAATCGATTGAAATCACCACATTACCACCGACTAACTCAGCATCAGCGCGGTCTAAGTCTGGTGGCAGCAAGCGCCCACTGAAGGTAAGTAGCTGCCGGTATTTTTTCTCTCGCGCTATGATTGATTTAAAATGCTTCTTCTCAGCCAAGCGACCGAAGAAAAAGCCCAGCACCAATAAGGCTGCAAATATATATAAGTCTAGATACATAGCTCTTACTCGACAATGACGGCAGTGCCATAGGCAAACAGTTCTGCTGCACCGGCAGTTACTGATGACGTAGAATAGCGCACATTAACTACAGCATTCGCACCGATCTCGTTCGCCTGATGAACCATACGGGCTGTCGCCTCTTCACGAGACTCCTGGAGCAATTCTGTATAACCGACCAGCTCTCCACCAAAAACGTTCTTTAGCCCGGCCATTATGTCCCGGCCAACATGTTTAGCACGAACAGTATTGCCTTGAACCATACCAAGATGGGTGGTAACTCGCTTACCAGGAATAGTTTCAATGTTAGTCACTAGCATATTGTATCCTTAGGATATGA
>CAJWBQ010000065.1 GCA_913020115.1 uncultured Cellvibrionales bacterium | reverse complement strand
ATGATCAGCCGTGCTGCTGGTAGTGAAATTAGTATTCGAATTGATGATCATGGCATATTTACCAAAGGTACTTACCATCAGCAAAGCATACTCTGGAGCGACATCGCTGAAATCAAGCACACCGATAAAGGTTTTCTAATCCGCCACTCCGGCGGTACAAGCTATCTTTCTAGATGTGGTCTAAATACAGGTGCTTTGACCCTTTTAACCGCGAAGGTTTAGCCTATGGGTGACGCAGGTGAACCTACTGGTTTTTCTCCAATGCCGTACAGGAAAATACTTGAGTTCGCCCTAAAGTCACACCACCATTACTTAAGAAGGCCTGGTTACGGCGTTGCGTAAATTGATTAGGGCCTGTATCTAAAACGCTTCAAGCGAAATGGCTGCAGTGAAATTCAATGATCCATGCCAATAGAGTTAGATAAAAACAGAGGCCGTAGAACCGACCTCTGTTTACTCGCATACTCTAAATACCAGCTTACAACGCTCTAGAAAGCTAATGTCGCCGACATTGAAACCGTGCGCGGCGCACCAATCCAGGCACCATTATTAACAATAGTGCCGAGATAGTCTTCATCAAACAGGTTGTTGGCAACCAGATTCAGCGTAATGCCATTACCCACGCCATAGATTGTTGTGCCGATATAGGCATCAACTACAGTATAGCCATCCACCTTCCAGGTATTTGTGGCATTAGCGTAACGGTCTCCTGTGTACTTCGCCGAAATACCGGTAAACATTGACTCGCCTTCCCAATCAAGGCTGGCCACAAACTGCTTATCAGAGACACCCAGAACATCCAGGCCAGGTGTAATTCCTGCCTGAGTGTCCAAGGCCGAACTACCGGTTCCCAGGTAGCTTGCGTCATTTAGTGTCAGCGCAGTATATAAACTTAGGCGCTCGCTTAAGGCATAATCCAATGAAAACTCAAACCCACTGGAATCAATACCACCGCTGTTTTCATAGAAGCCTGTTCCACTGCCTAGATAGTCAATTCCTGCAGGGGAAGCAACACTTACAAAAATTAGTCGATTGTCAAAGTCACTTTGATAATAGGTGGCAGAAGCCTGCAGTCTATCGTTAACATAACGAAGTCCCATGTCCATATTCGTCGAAGTTTCAGGTTCAATGGTGCTCAAATCTATCTCAGTGTCTTCCAGAAGAACGTCGGCAATCGCCTTAAAGTTCTCAGCATACCCAAAAAATGCCTCTAAGCCTTCGACACCTGTCTCCCAAACTAGCCCGCCAGAAAATAACACATCGGAATCTGAATTTGCCTGAATAGAAGTTGAATCACCAAATAGATCGTCACGCTGAACATCTACAAAAAATTGCTTAACACCAAGGCTTACCGTAAGCGCGTCTATCGTCAGACTATCCTGTAAATACCATTTACTGGTTTCCTGAGGAAAGCTGTAGCTGTACTGAATATAGTAAGGAGAGGGATCAAACGCAGAGCCAACACTCGTATCTGAAACCTTGTGCCAATCTCGATACTCATCGCGGGTCGCGTCTTCGTACCAAATACCGCCACGCAGTTCGTTTTCATAGCCTGCCAGTTCTGCGCGCCAAGTGAAATCAAGTGTTAAGCCTGTACGGTCTTTTTCGTAGTGGGTGTGTCGATAAGATTGCACCGCAATCGCATCACTGGAAAAACAAGCCGGGTTACGGTCGAAAGCGCTGCAACCCTCAACAGTAGAGCTTAGAGGGTTACCCGACGAATCAACATACGTAAACGTTGCGCCCGTTCCTGTCACTTGACTATTTCCGTGAACGGTTGAGCCGCCTGTCACTTCAGACGCATCGGCGGAAACATCCACGAGATAAGGTGGCACCCAATCGCCGCGCCCTTCGTTGCGGTGGTAATACACGGTACTTTCTACCGAAAGACTTTCGCTAAGGTCAAAATCGGCTTTAACATAGCTAAACAGATTTTCACGAAGTGTCGACCAGGCTTGGCGAAAGTTTTGATCATCATTAGGCACGCCAGTCCAAACAGCGTTTAGACCGTCAGATTCAGAGTTGGCATCAAACTGTTCCGGGCTATAGACACGCTGATAGTTATCTTCATGTGTATCATCGTAAGATATATAGGCCGTAATGTTCGCCACGGCTAGGTCAGAAACCAGTTTCGCAGCAAAATGATCCCGTTCATTCTCCGCCGTCTCTGTGACCCAATCGCTGGCCTCCTGATGAGAGTAGGACACCCAGACTTGCGTATTCTCCGCAAACGTACCAGTATCGTATCGCACAGAGTATCTCTGCGCATCAAACTCGCCCATCGATAATTCGGCCACAAAACCTTGATCCTCAGCCGGAGTTTCTGTCAAATAATTGATGGTGCCGCCCAAGGCCTCGTGCGAACGCGAGGCGATGTCGGAAGTACCCTGGGTCACTTCAATGCCCCCCATATTGGCTGGATCGATAAAACGATTCGCCTTAGCGCCACCGCCGTAATTCGAACCTCCGTTTGGCAAGCCATCTATAGTTGTGCCTACTTGTTGTTCCTGCAAATTCGTTGAAAAACCACGAATTGTAATGGCTGTTGACCAATCATCGAAACCGTAAGTGTCACCTTCGTTGACCGTAACACCCGGAAGATTATCAATCAGAGCATTAATACTGGTGATACTCGATTGTTGCTTGCGCATTGTGTCAGTCACCAAGCTATTACCGTAAGTGGCACCTTTTCCCTGAACGATAATTTCTTCTATTTGCGCACTCTCTTGCGCCAGCACAGGTATGGCCAACGAACATGCGGCTGCCATAGAACAGGCTTTAGCGATCGCATTTAACTCATAGTATTTACGACGGGGTCTATTGCTCACGATTGACTCTCTCTATTGGTGCCACTAAACGCAGCTATTAAAGGAACTGTTGTTTGCACAGTTTTGAGAGCATGATTTAAACTGATAAATATTAAGGATACATGTCAGATATATGTATCTTTTGTGACGGACCATGTGACGCACAGATTCCCCCAATCCATTGGCATGTAAATCAACCCCACTAAAAGTTAAGCCATAATGGCGGGTGTTTTTAACCTTAAACTATATATGTCATTTTGGGCCGCATGAACTTCAGCATGGCTCACCAAATTTACATTTTCTTTCGGCACTCTTATCATATTGCTCTGCTCCTCTTTGTTAACATTGACACCACGGATTATGTCTATAGATTTTGTAAAAAAAACGTAGTAGCTTATACATAGAACCTCACTCGCTGGCCGAGCGCCCCGATAACCGGCAGAGCCATCGCTATGCATCAGCTAATTTGGTTTGGCTAGAGAATGCGCTACAATTCCAGAATATTGACTTTATTATAGATTCTTTATTTATATGACTAACCTGAAGAACGTTTTTTCTCTTCTGTTTCAGTGCCTTCTGCTAATAAGCAGCCATAGTGCATTTTCAGCCGAAAGAAACGAAACCCCCATAGTAATAGCGGTAATCGAAGTGGGCGAACCCGCAGCTTATAAGGATGCGGAGAACAAACCTGCAGGTTACTTGTACGATATTTCTAAGTCGATAGTAAACCAATTGGATGTTCCTAATTCAAGGGTCTCTTTAGTGCCCTTAAGAAGGGTAATACACGGATTAAAGAATGGTGACTATCATTGCGCAATTATGTTTGCGAGTAAAAGCAGAGAGGACACTTTCATACAGGTTGCCAAAATTATGAATAAAAATCTGGTTATCGTCCGCAGGCTTGACTCTGATTTTCCCGTCGCTAAAATCGAAGATTTAGAAGGCCTTAAGGTTGGGTACTTAAGGGGAGCGTTTTTTTTAAACCAAAAAGGTTTTCTTAGCCTAGAGAACACGGCAAAATATCCGGTTGGTGACTCTAAAAATGGCCTTAGCATGCTCAATGCCGGTAGAATAGACGCGTTCATTGGCACCAGAGATTTTATGGACAAGCACTATTCAAGCAATCTAACGTACAGCTCACTCTCAACTCAGGAATCTATGCTTCAGTGCTCTAAGAATTCAACAGCACTTACGCCTAATCTAATAGTAAAACTCAAACGAATTATTGATGACCTTCACAAAAAGAATATAATATTCAATATAATTCGCAGATATCGTCCTTTCTATGTCAGGAATAATGGGGGAAAAACACTCTAATATAATTAGTCCCAGTATCTTCTCCCGCCTCATTATTTCAACACTACGGGGAAAAAAGTTCTTATCCGCTTCGCCTTTCTTCTTGCGACAACAGATTTCTACTAGCCGCCCATAGAAGTGATCTAGAATAGAGCATATGAAAACCACTTAGCAATCTGAAAAATAGAGAAGGTTTGCCCAGCGAACCATCCGCATTGTATCGCGGCATTACCGCACTCCCAAAGAATAATCGTGTAGATGCGTTGCCCCAATTCTCGACCATTAGCCAAGACTTAGTTTTTCCCATAAAATCGGCCAACACTACTTGATTTTCATCTTGATATTCGAGGTTCCAAGCAGAAAACTGCACCCTTTGACCTACAGATAGCTCATATGCCTGTTTATCGGTAGAGGGTTTCCCTACAACAATTCCAAGAATTAGCCTCTCAACTTTGAATAGCCAGCTTGTGTAAAATGCTTCTACAAACTCTTCGATTGGTACTTTTTTTCGAATCGAGAGAGAAAAGCAATCTGTGTGCACATCAGGTATTTTAATTCCAAGTTTTTTATGACAAATGTCCAGCTTGGATTGCTCCGGCAGTGGCATCGCCTCTATTACAGTAAACATCTTAAGGGTCTCATTACACGATTTTTCGACAGGAAAACGATATGGCCTGAGAATATCATAGAATCTTGTTGATATTTGGCAGTAGATACTCGGCGGGGGGGGGGAGAGGGAATTTTTACTCTGACCCCAATCTTGAAAAAAATGGCGCCGAAGCGCCAGGGGTAGAACTATTACAGTCTGGAAGTTAAAACTTGTAATTAACCTGCAAAGCAATGTTGCGCGGGCGATTTACGAAGGCGTAGTAGGAGTTGCCCTGGCCGCCCGTCAAGGTGCTGGCCAAGGGCGTGTTGCCACCGAAATTCAACACGGTCTCGTCAGTTAGGTTGCGCGCCAAGACAGACACTTCCCAAGTGTCATCCGCATTGGCCAAGGCCACACGTGCATTCCACAACGCATAGGCACTCTGCTCTGTACTTGGATCTAGGTTAGAGGCATACAAATAAGAATCCATATAACTCACATCCACGCCCGCACGCAGCTCCATGGCATTGCTTAAGGAGCGAACGTAGTCAGCGTTTAAGTTCGCGGTCCACTCGGGAGTGTATTCTTTACGCTCACCAGTCACGTCACACAAACCCGGGAATTCGGGTGAATTAGGTGTTTGCCCAAACGCACATTGCGAGTTGGGAAAACTGTCGTAAACAAAATCCAGGTAGGCCATAGAGGCACTCAAGGTGAGCGAGTTGGTAGCCGCCCAACGACCGTCCAACTCGATACCCTGAACAGTGGCTTCACCAGCGTTGGTCACATTGAAGCCCAATGTACCATCGAACTGAGACACCTGGAGATCGCTGTATTCGGTAAGGTATAGCGCGGCATTCAACTCGGCACGACCGCCAGCAAAACGCATCTTAGCGCCCAACTCATAACTGTTGGCCTCTTCGCGATCAAATTCCCAGCTACCAACCAAGTCGAAGCCGCCGCGCAAAGCATTGCTTGCATTGACAACGGCCACGTCTGGGTGCGCATTAGAGCGCGCATCAAACCCACCCGATTTAAAACCGCGCGTCCAGGTTGCGTATATCATGCTGTCATCCCACACATCTTTTTGCAGAGTAACGATGGGTGTAAAAGCACTTTCTGATAAGTCACCGTAAATGGTGTCATAGGGCTCGATGCTGAATAGACCAAACAGAGTATTGTAAGCACCGCTTAAGGCATTATTCACTTCGGTGGGCAGTTCAGCGCCACCGTAGTCCGGCCCGGCAATGTGAACTTGTTTGCGATCCGCACTTTTAGTTTCGTCGGTGTAACGACCACCAACAACCAAACGCGTCTCGTCGTTAAAGTTCCATGTCACTTGTGCGAAGGCCGCCCAAACATCGGAGTCTTGACTAAAGTTGCGAGCAGAGGCCGACAGGTTGGCAAACGGCGCCAAAGGAGGGGCGGCACCGCCGAGAACCTGAGTCAAAATAGTACCGTCCACCAGGTTGATAGCATCTGAATACTTCAGATCGGAACTTTGATAAAATAAACCACCTATGTAATCTAGGGTTTCACCGCCGGCCGATGTGAAGCGAATTTCCTGACTGACTTGACTGTATTCTTCGTTGAAATCTACGTCGAACACCAGGGCCCCAGAAAAGTCACAGTCGCACACTTCATCGTATTCATAGGCAACCCGACTGGTAATAGAGGTGAGGGTAAAGTCCTCCAACTCCCAATCCATTTTTAAGGTGATGTTGTCCACTTCGTTGTAGCTGGTGTCACCGTTGGAGTCTCGCTTGCGATCCAAAGTCTCGCCAACTGCATCTCTTCCAAGAGCGCCCTGCAAAGAATTCAATACCGTCAAATGGTCTGGCGCACCCACACTGCCATACACTTCAATATTACGACCGTCCACATCAAAGTTAGCGCGAGAAACTTTCAGGTTAGCGACGAAGGTGTCGCTAACCTGCCACTGTAATGTGGCTCGAACAAAGCTCTCATCTTCTTGCTGTTCATCACGATTCAAGGCCGTGTTCTGCATATAACCGTCAGTCTGATGAGACATGATAGCCAAACGCCCACTCAAGGTATCTGTGATAGGCCCGTTCACCATCAATCGCAAGTCGCGCTCGTTTGCATCGGGCTCATACATAGCACTTATAGAAGCCTCGAAGGTATCGCTGGGTTTTGCTGCAATCATACTCACAGCGCCCGCAATACTGTTTTTACCGAACAAAATTCCCTGCGGACCACGCAGAACTTCCACGCGCTCCAAATCTAACATGGGCACTCGAGCCAATTGATCTCGGCCGTAAAATACACCGTCGTTGTACATCCCCACCGATTGTTCGAAACCGGGGTTGATTCCAGATGAAATACCGCGAACCGCCACGGTGGTAGAAATGCCGGTCTCATTGATGGTGAAATTTGGCACATAAGCCGACATGTTTTCTAGGTCGACGATGCCAAACTCAGTCATTTTTTCGGCAGAGACAGCCGCCACTGATATGGGCACATCCTGCAAAGACTGCACACGTTTTTGCGCGGTCACCACAATCTCTTCAAGGGCGGGAGATTCTTGTGCATGGCTGTGAGCAGACAGCAGCAAAGGCGCTGCAATCAGAATACCCTGGGTCAGTAGATTTCTCTGAGTAATGATTTTTTTCATTTTCGCTCTCCGGAGTTGTTGTTTTGCTTCTTGTTTTTTTATTTTTTTATCTGTACATCTATCTCGCTAAGAATCTAGCCATGGTCTTGCAGAATCCATTCAGCCCCTCGTTCACCTATCATGAGCGTGGGCGCATTAGTATTGCCGCTAACAATCGTTGGCATGATGGATGCATCAACAACGCGGAGGTTTTCCAATCCACGCACCCGCAAACGTTCATCCACAACGGCTTGATCATCATTGCCCATCTTGCAGGTGCCTACAGGGTGGTATACGTGATTGGCTTTTCGCCGAATAAAGTCATCCAACGCCGCGTCGCTGCTGCAATTAGGGCCGGGTTGTATTTCATCACCGGTGTACTTCGAAAGCGCCGGAGCTCGCATTATTTCTCGCACACGCCGAACCGCTTTCACCAACAATTTCGCATCGTCAGCATCGCTCAACATATTTAAATCAATGATAGGGTCTGCGAGCGGGTCCGCGCTTTGCAGTGACACTGAACCGCGGCTTTTAGGTCGCAGCAGGCAGGCGTGCAGGCTGTAGCCGTACTTTAGAAAGTAGCTGAAGCTGCGGCCGTGATCATCCATCGCTAAGGCAGAGCTGTGAATCTGAACGTCGGGAGTCACTGCATTCTCCCCCACGCGAATAAAACCACCGGACTCTGTGATAGAGGTAGACAACATACCCCGGCGACTAAACAAGTAATTGAACACTTCTCCCACCGAGCGGATTAACGTTAAGGGCCTGAGCGCCGCCCAAGATCGGCTGGACCGGTCTTTTGCCACCACCAGTACATCCACGTGCTCTTGAAGGTTTTCACCCACACCTGGGAGATCGTGATGTTGAGTAATGTTATGGCTTTCTAATTTCTCTTTTGGCCCCACACCAGAGAGCAGCAGTAGTTGCGGAGAACCAAATGATCCGGCGGATAAAATTATCTCTTTACCAGCTTTCAACTGCCTAACTTGTTTTTTTTCCAAGACCTCGACGCCGACGGCTTTTTTTCCTTCGAACAAGATTTTTCTCGTTTGTGTATTTGTGAGCACCGTCAGGTTTTTTCTTTTTGCCATGACGGGGTGCAAGTAAGCGGCCGCTGCACTGTGGCGCTGACCGTCTTTCTGGGTGCACTGAAACCAACCCACCCCCTCCTGCACTTCGCCATTAAAGTCATCTCTGTAAGCTTCACCCACTTGCATGCCTGCCTCCACAAAAGCGGCATTAATTTCGTGCCGGCTTCGGCCATCGGCCACATTCAAGGGGCCGTTCATTCCATGCAGGTCGCATTCACCACGCTCTTGATGTTGAGACTTTTTGAAATAAGGAAGCACCTCAGAAAAACTCCAGCCAGCACAACCGTTTTCATTCCAGCGATCGTAATCTTGAGCTTGGCCTCGCAGATAAAGCATAGCGTTGATGGAGCTGCTGCCGCCCAAAACTTTGCCTCGAGGGCAATAGATCTCGCGGTCTTTCATCGACGATTGTTTTTTGGAGTTGAACGACCAATTAAATAGGCCCAAGGCCAAACTGGCGATTACGCCAAGGGGCGTGTAGATGAAGGGTGATTTGTCGCTGCCGCCCGCCTCGACCAAACACACACTATTCTCAGGGTTTTCACTCAAGCGATTGGCCAGTACACAACCAGCCGACCCGGCACCAATGATGATGTAATCGTACATACGTGAACTCAACTTATTATTGAAATGAGGCCCGTACAATCTAGCAGGCCATGCCACAGAAGCTTGACCTTTCATGCCACCATATAGACACCCCGCGCCACTTTGTTGACTTAAGGTGACATCAGGGCGATTATTCATTGGAATCCATCAATGTGAGCTTGTTAGAGCATGCGCTACCCCCTAATTAACAGCAGCTTTTTAGACGGATTTTCAGAGCTGGTACTAGAGAAAGGCGGTGATCCAAAAGCCTACTATGAGGCGGCCGGCCTGAATTTCGAAACCTCCAGTGGCAATGAACGACTCATACCCTTCGACCGCCAAAATAATCTCTTAGAGTTAGCCGCAATTGGATTAGATTTTCCCGACTTGAGCTTGCAGCTGGCTCGTCGCCAAACCATTGCCATTTATGGTCCTCTGGCATCGATGATTATTGCCTGCCCGACCATTGGCGATGCCCTCAAAATTTTTGTTGAGCACATTCAGTTGCGAGTGCAAACGGTTAAGCTGAATTTAATTCTGCAGCAAGATACCGCTGAGTTTTCCATTGCGAGCGACTTTCCCAAGGTAGCTAACAACATTCGTTTTCAAGATCATGGCATCGCCTTGGTTTATAACTTGATCAAAAGTCTTTCCGGTCAGCACCTAAGTCCTAGAGGCGTCTTTTTGAGACACGGTGAAGTGGGCAACCCCGATTACTATTCTCAGTATTTTTCTTGCCCAGTGGCATTTAATGCCCCCAAATTGGCCCTATCATTTGATCGCTCGATGCTGTTGCAACCTATAGCCGAATCAGCAAAGTTAATACCCGTGCGTTTAAGGGAGTATCTAGAAGAGCGACATGAAGATAACTTTGTTGAACAAGTGAAGCATTGTGTGTCTTTGATGTTGGCGAGCGAAGAATGCAGTGTAGAAAGCGTGGCCCAAGCCATCGGCTACAGCAAACGCACATTACAGAGACGGCTGGCAAGCCAGAACACCACCTTTAAAGCCCTAACGGAGGCGGTGCGCGTTCAACAAACTGAAGATTATATTAATCACCCATACTACCGGCTTACAGATATTGCGGCGCTTTTGGGCTACTCCGAATTAAGCGCTTTCACTCGAAGTTTTAAACGGTGGCATGGGATGAGCCCTCAGCAGTGGCGGAAAAATAAAGGCGCAATGGGTTCAAAGAACTGGTGAGAATGAATTGAGGACAAGTAGCTTCCCTTTTCAAAGTTTAGTATAAGTGCAGTAAACGCCCCATTCGTGACTCAGGCGATCACAAACGGCCTACCACGAGATAGTTTTGAGACTAACTCAATAAGGAATGCGACCCATCAATGACAAAAATCAAAAACCTCGCCTGTGGGTCGCTCACTACTTAGCCCGTAATCATTCTTATCATTTCCTGCTCGCGTTCGATGCACTGAGAAACCGCCGGGTACGCAAGCATCCGCTCTACATAAGCCGCCAGTTTTGGCCATCTGCTCGCATCAACTTCATAGCCGCCATAGCTGGCAGTGATAAACATTGATATGACACTGATATCTGCGACGCTAAAAGTGTCCCCAGACAAAAAACCATCACGAGGGCTTTGTGTTTCCAGATAGTCGAGAACCGGCGGAAACTTCTCGCTGATATTCTCATCCACAGCCTTTTGATTTGTCGGCTGTTTAAAGAAATTGGGGTTGACGAACACCTCTCTGAACATAGTGCCACAGCATGGGAATAAAGCAGACCCCGCGTATTCAGCAAGCCAACGACTTCTAGCGCGGCCTTCAAGTGTTGCGGGTAATATGGATGTTTCTGGGTGTTTTTCTTCAAGGTATTGAAGAATGATATTGGAATCACCTATCGTAAGATCACCGTCCTCAAGGGCGGGAATCTGCCCTAAGGGGTTTAGCTTGAGGAATTCCGGTTCTTTAAGTGCAGGCCCCGGAATAATTGGGTTCAGTTCATAATCTATGCCTTTGACTATGCAGGCGATAATTACTTTGCGAACGTTGGGTGAAATTTCTACGCCGTGTAGTTTCATGCTGTTTTCTCCAAATAATAATTAGAACTTAGGTTTTCGGTCGTTTCATTGAATTCGGTCAATTGCTACCATTTATCTCTAACCCGCCTAAGGCCGGCAAAAATAGCCTCAGGGTCTTCTTTCTGATCTGCAAAACGCTCTTTAAGCGCGCCAATAATTGCTTGGTTTTGTAAGCGAAAAAATGGATTGATCTTTTTCTCGATAGCCAAGCTTGTCACAAGCCTGTTTTCGGGGTTTTGATCATTCACCTCTGCCAACAAGGTCTTGGCGAACTGATTGTTTGGTTCCAGCGACAGAGAGAAATTAAGATTGTTGACGATGTAGTCGTGGCCCGGGTAAATGGCGGTATCGTCAGGCAACTTGGACAGTTGGTTAACAAAGGTTTTGTACATTTCCCCTACATCACCACCGTAAAGGCAATTGCCAGCACTGCCATTAAACAATGTGTC
>CAJWBQ010000064.1 GCA_913020115.1 uncultured Cellvibrionales bacterium | reverse complement strand
AGTCTGCAAGAGTTATTGCCTCCTCAACTAAGACCTAGCCAAGGTCAAAGCTCGTTGGCTGAGTCGCTTCGCTATTTACATGCGCCCCCCCAAAACGCGCCTATAGACCAGCTTCTGGAAGGCGAGCACCCCCACCAACAGCGTTTAGTGTTTGAAGAGTTGCTCGCGCATCATTTGAGCTTATTGCGTGCGCGCCAGCGCACCCAATCTCAAGGAGCCTTTGCAATGCCAACCCACGGCAAGCTAAGGGAGAAATTCCTGAAGGGGCTGGGTTTCAAACTTACCAACGCTCAAGACCGCGTAAGCCGCGAAATTGCGGCCGATATGGCCAAACCCATCCCCATGTTGCGATTGGTGCAAGGTGACGTGGGCTCGGGTAAAACCGTGGTTGCCGCATTGGCTGCACTGCAGGCTATCGCTAACGGTAAACAGGTTGTGCTTATGGCACCCACCGAGATACTCGCAGAACAGCATCGGGTTAACTTTGTTCGCTGGTTCGAACCTCTAGGCATTGATGTGGCCTGGCTCACCGGTAAGCTCAAAGGTCAGGCTCGACAAGTGCAGACCGAAGCTATTAGCAGCGGAGAAGCTCGCTTGATAGTCGGCACCCACGCACTGTTTCAGCAGAGTGTTGAGTTTGCCGACCTTGGCCTCACCATCATCGACGAGCAACACCGCTTTGGGGTGCATCAGCGTTTATCACTGCGAGAAAAAGGCGAAAATACAGGTTTAGCCCTGCATCCTCATCAACTGACGATGACCGCTACACCCATCCCTCGCACCTTAGCAATGAGTGCCTATGCCGATCTAGACAGCTCCGTGATTGATGAGCTACCTCCAGGGCGCACACCTGTGGCAACAGCGGTCATCGCCAATGATCGCCGAGAGCAAGTGATTGCAAGGGTTCAGGTCGCCTGCGAGGCTGGACGTCAGGCCTACTGGGTGTGCACGCTCATTGAAGAATCGGAGGCACTCGAAGCCAAAGCGGCTGAGGTAACATTCGAAGAATTACAGCGTTCACTCCCAGGTATTCGCGTAGGTTTGATTCATGGGCGTCTAAAGCCCAAAGAAAAAGCCGCGATCATGGACGCCTTTAAACAGCATCAGCTCGACGTTTTGGTTGCCACAACCGTTATTGAAGTGGGCGTAGACGTGCCCAATGCCAGCTTAATGATTATTGAAAACCCCGAGCGCTTAGGGCTGGCGCAACTGCATCAGCTCAGAGGCCGGGTAGGCCGTGGCCTAGACGCCAGCCACTGCGTCTTGCTCTACAGCTCACCACTGTCCCAGGCTGGGCGCGAACGTTTAAACGCCATGCGAGAAACTACTGACGGCTTCAAAATCGCTGAAATTGACCTGAAGTTACGTGGCCCAGGAGAAGTATTAGGCACTCGGCAAACCGGCGACATGCAATTTAAGATCGCTGAACTCTGCCGCGATGCCAATTTACTTCCTCACATAAAACCCTGTGCTCAGCTATTATTAGCACAACACGAGTATTTGGCCGATAAATTGATACGGCGTTGGCTTGGATATAATGATAATTATGCCAACGTATAGAAAAGTGCTTAAAAATTCACACAAATCGCAACAAAATGGCCACAAGTCCACAGAAATCGCGACAAAATGGTTACCCTAATAATTGGGTATGGTAGTCTCCGCTTTTAACGAACTCCGAGGAAGAAGTAGTGTCAGTGCCCGCAAGTGTGAAACAGCTGTTGGATAAACAGAACATCAGCTACGACATAGCCAATGCGCCCGCCATCAGCGAGACAAGTTCACTGTGGCACGATCAGCATATGCGTCAAACTGGCGCAGCAAAATCACTCATTCTTCAAGATGACAAAGGCAAAGTTCAAGTTGTTATCGCCTCGGATACCCTCTTAGACCTGAGCGCTGTAAATCGTGAGCTGAATCGTGAACTTCGCGCCACAAGCTCAATAGACCTAAAAAGCTTCTACGAGAAACACCAACTTCACTCGATTCCAGCACTGCCAAAGCTTGCCGGCCTCACCACCATTGTGGACCAAGGCCTGCTAGAACCTCAGGCCCTATATCTAGATTCAGGGCAGGAAGGGCAGTTGATCATGCTGCACAAGGAAGAGTTCAAGGCCATGGTGGGCGATGCGATTATCGCCAATATTGGCGTGCCCGTCGCCTCACTAAAAGACGACACTGTTACATCCGACGAGGAACAGCTGCAAAATTGTGTGAAAAATTTCACCAATTTGCGGATAAAACAGCGTCTTGAAGAAACTTTAGAACTGCCGCCACTATCGGAAACAGCCCAACGTATTATTAAGCTTCGGGTAGACCCCGAAGCCGATATTAGTGATTTGGCCAACATTGTAGAAACGGACCCCAGCTTAGCCGCTCAGGTTGTGAGCTGGGCCGCCTCTCCCTACTATTCGGCACCTGGCAAAATCAAATCTATTCACGATGCAATTGTGCGAGTTTTGGGTTTTGACATGGTATTGAACCTAGCCTTGGGCTTAGCCTTAGGCAAAACTATGCGTCTGCCCACCGACGGAGCAGAAGGCAGCCAACCCTATTGGCAGCAAGCAGTGTATATGGCCGCAACCGTTGAAGGGCTCGTCACCGCCATCCCGAGAGAACAGCGCCCCGGTTTTGGTATGTCTTATCTCTCAGGCTTGTTGTCGAATTTTGGCTACTTGGTGCTAGCGGAAGTTTTTCCTCCTCACTTCACCAGTATTTGTCGCTTTACTGAGGTTAACCCTCATGTTGAGCCACAGCCCATTGATCGCCATATTTTAGGAATTACCCGCGAGCAGTTGTCGAGTTGGCTGATGGAAATTTGGCAGATGCCCGATGAAATTGTTGTCGCGCTTCGAAATCAAGGTAACCCCGAATTCAGTGGCGAGAATAGCGCTTACGCGAAGTTGTTGTTTGTAGCACAAAGGCTATTGTGTCAGCGCGGTGTGAGCAATGGCCCCAAGTTGGAAGTGCCTGCACACGTCTACGAGGAACTTCACCTCGACCCAATCAAGGCGGAAGCCGCCATGGACAATATTATTGAATCAGCAAATGAACTCAATAATATTGCGAAGGAAATGAACGGCGGCTAAGCACCATCCACCCCTTTTTTCTAGCTTGAGGGCACAGCCCTTAAGCTTTAGCGTCTTCTAATTCGCTTTCGATCAAACCCGCATCGGGATCGTTAAAGGTATCTTTGTCTAGCATTCCTTCACTATTGGCCACTACAGAAGATACCATCGAGTCTCCCGTGACGTTCACCACCGTGCGCATCATATCCAACAAGCGGTCGACACCAATGATCAGGCCAATGCCTTCAACAGGTAAACCCACCTGATCGAGCACCATGGTCAGCATAATCAAACCAACACCCGGCACACCGGCCGTGCCAATTGACGCTAATGTGGCGGTTAGCACCACCAACATATAACCATTTAAGCCCAAATCGATATTGTAAGCCTGTGCGATAAATGCCGTGGCAACACCTTGCATGATGGCGGTGCCGTCCATGTTGATGGTAGCCCCGAGTGGTACGGTAAAAGAGGCTACACGATTGTCGACTCCTAGGCGTTTTTCGACAGTGCGCAGGGTAACAGGCATAGTGGCGCTACTGGACGATGTACTGAAGGCGAACACCATAGTGGCGCGCAACTTGTGTAAAAATACCAGTGGGCTCAAGCCTGTAAACACCTTGAACAGCGTGGTATACACCCCCAGCCCATGCAGCAAAAGCACAAACAGCACGGTAAAGAAATAAAGCGCTAGATCCATGATCACGCTCACCCCCAAACCCGCAAACAACTTGGCTAACAAGCTAAACACGCCATAGGGTGCGAAGTTCATGAGAATGGTCACCATTTTCATGATTACTTCATTTACATCTTCAAAAAAGGCCGCGATACGACGGCCTTGCTCGCCACTTTTCGACACCGCCAAACCCATGAGCAGGGAGAACACAATCACCTGCAACATATTGCCTTCGGCCATGGCCTGAATGGGGTTGCTTGGGAATATATTGATTAATACATCTTTCAGAGAGGGTGATGCTTTAGCCGTGAAATCGGATGCTACCGCGAGATCAATACCATCGCCAGGACGAATCAAAGTGCCCATTAATAGCGCTAGGCTAATGGCGACCGCAGTGGTTAATAAATAGAGGCCTATGGTTTTGCCCGCCATAAACCCCATGCGTGAGTTGTCGCCCAGCGAAGCCGTGCCACACACCAGCGATACAAATACTAAAGGCACTACAAGCAGCTTCAAAGACGCCACGAAGATTCGACCCACGGCGTCGAACAAACCGTGAACCATAAACTGATCGAGCCAATGACCGAAGCTCGCACCCATCCAGCCCTCAGTGGTGGCTACATTAAATAGACCGCCCACCACCACACCCAACATCATTGCTAGGAGGATACGTTTAGTTAAACTCATGCCGTTTTACCTTACTGTATTGTTATCAATTATTGTTTCAGGAGTTTCAAACACGATGAAGTGAATGTTTTTTGTTTTGATCTAGGTGTTTAAATCGGCCTTGAAGGCTTTACCGGGCTTAAAGCCTACTGTTGTGCTGGCCGCAATATTAATGGTTTCGCCGGTTTTTGGGCTGCGACCTGTTCGCGCAGCGCGATGGCGCTGACTAAAAGCCCCAAAACCCAATATACTGACGCTGTCATCGCGACTTAGGGCTAAAGTAATTTCGTCAAAAATAGCGGTGACAATGTCGTTGGTTTTTTCTTTTGGTAAATTAATGGTGTCGGCAATCGCCGCGACCAGTTCGGGCTTGTGCATGAACATCTCCGTGAGGAATGGGAACTAGGGCTGCAAGTCTTTATTATGGATCATTAAACCAAGGGCCTCAGAGACCGTAAAGAGCTTTTATGTGAATACACTGTAAACTTGCGCCCATATCGATAAAATGTCGCCACAAATGACCAAGCGGTGTTCATTATCGAGGACAGGCTGGGTACTACCGACTTAACCTTAACGGATATTCTATTGACTACTGCCTGTATTCTCACCAACACCGAAGATGCTCGACGCGCGGCTGCGTTCAAACAAGCGCCGATACCGCCACAAGAACCTCGCTGGCATCAGGGTCACCAAGTGCGCTGGCAGCTGAACGCTTGGCAAAAAAATTGGTTGCTCGATAGTGGCTCACTCACTCAGCGCTTAACTCAGGCATCTGGTGGTGAATTTAGGGTTGAAATACTTCGTCAGGCGGTATTGCCTACCTACAGTTCAGAAGCAAAAATCTTAGGCATTCCCCATCGACAGCAAGCCTTGGTGCGTGAAGTGATACTTCTGGGCTGCAATACACCATGGGTATTCGCCCGCAGCGTAATTCCTCTGTCGACTCTGACCGGCCGACTTCGCTCACTGAGCAAGCTCGACAATCGGCCCCTAGGGGCGCTGCTCTTTCAAGACCCAAATTTACAGCGCTCGGCTATGGAAGTGGCTCGCATCAATTTACAACATCGCTATCTTCCACCAAAGCTTAAAGCCACACATGCTGATTGTTGGGGCCGCCGATCGCGATTTTTGCTGGACAGTAAACCCCTACTGGTGAGCGAGGTGTTTCTCGATCCCGCAGAATTGGCGTGATAAGATAAACTCATGAATTCAAGCAAGCTCGCCTCCAACCCTTTTACGTTTACTGCCTACTGGCAGCTAATGCGCTTCAACAAACCCATCGGCACTTTACTGTTACTCTGGCCAACCCTCTGGGCCTTATGGCTGGCCTCCGATGGTCTGCCTCAAGCAAAAATAGCCTCTATATTCATTTTAGGGGTTGTACTCATGCGTGCAGCCGGCTGTGTCATTAACGATATAGCCGACCGGAAAATAGACGGGCGAGTTAAGCGCACGAAGCAGCGACCGCTGGTGGCGGGCACGGTGAGCACTAAAAGTGCAATTGCGCTGTTTGTGGGTCTCTGTATCAGCGCCTTTGCCCTGGTATTACTCACCAACACCTTGACCATTGCGCTTTCATTTGGCGGTGTTGCCCTCGCGTTTACCTACCCTTTTATGAAGCGACACACCCATTTGCCACAGATTGTGCTGGGGGCAGCGTTTGCCTGGGCCGTGCCTATGGCCTTTGCAGCCATCAACAATGCCATTGACCCTCGCAGCTGGCTCATCTACACGGTTGTGGTGCTTTGGACTGTGGTCTTCGATACTTTCTACGCCATGGTTGATCGAGACGACGACCTAAAAATTGGCGTCAAGTCGACCGCTATTCTGTTTGGTGAGGGCGATCGCGTAATTACCGCCACTCTACAGTTAATGGTGTTGCTGGGGCTGGTTATGATTGGCCGAGAATTTGACCTAGGTTTCTACTTCGACCTGAGTGTTATTACCTGCGGAGGGCTTTTCATTTGGCAGCAAAAACTGATAAAAGAACGGCGGCCCGAACTCTGCTTCAAAGCTTTTTTAAACAATAATTGGGTGGGTGCCTGTGTCTTTATTGGCATCGCACTAGACAAAATTTTGGGCTGACGCCAAACCTCAGCCGATTGCCTTAGCCGGAAATCAGAAAAAGTGTCATAAACTTGTAACAAAGAACCTGTTTAATCTCGAGATACACGTTTAAACCGTATCTTCTCTATTTAGAGGTTATTATGCAAGGCCAGACAATACTCATTGTTGACGACGAAAAACCGATTAGAGACATGCTGCGCATTGCTCTAGAAATGGCCGATTATAACTGCCTGGAAGCCGAAAATGCGCAGCAGGCTCACGGTATGATTGTCGACCAGAAACCAAGCCTAATTCTACTTGACTGGATGATGCCTGGCACCAGCGGCATAGAGCTGGCAAGACGCCTGAAGCGTGACGAGCTTACCCGCGCAATACCCGTGATCATGCTCACCGCCAAAGGTGAGGAAGACCACAAAATTCAGGGCCTGGATATAGGCGCTGACGATTATATAAGTAAACCTTTCTCTCCGAGAGAACTGGTTGCTCGCTTAAAAGCCGTACTTAGAAGAACTTACCCTGACGACGACAAACAAGAAATAACAGTTGCGGGCCTGCATCTCGATGCCTCAAGCCAACGCGTGAGTATTAACGGCCAGCCAGCCGATATGGGGCCAACAGAATATCGCTTGCTCGCTTTTTTTATGAGCCATCAAGAGCGTGCCTATAGTCGCGGACAACTTCTCGATCATGTTTGGGGGGGCAATGTCTATGTAGAAGAGCGCACGGTTGATGTGCATATTAGACGCCTTCGCAAAGCCTTATCGCTTGATGATCACGACCGCTTTATTCAAACTGTACGCGGCACAGGCTATCGTTTTTCAGTCAAAATGAGTGCACAGGTCTAGCGAGTAAGTTCGCTATCTAACATTTTTTACCATTGATAACAAGTGAGGAAACATTCTTGGTTAGGGGATTTAGTGCCGAGATTCGCCGCGTATTGTTCATAGGCATTGTGTGCAGTGTAATTGGTATCACCATCGGCTATCTAACTTGGGCTCTTATTATCGGTGGTCTATTTTATATGGCATGGATGTTTTCACAGATTCGACGCCTCGATCACTGGCTAAATGACCCACATCAAACCCCACCCCCCGACGCCAGTGGCATTTGGGGTGAAATATTTGATCGAATTTATAAACTGCAACAATCGCAGAAAAAAGAAAAGCGCCAACTACAACATTTGGTGAATCGCGTTCAAGAAGCCACTTCCGCCCTTAGAGATGGGGTTATTTTATTAGATCGCCAAGGCAATATGGAGTGGTGGAACCGTTCAGCACAAAACCTTTTAGGCTTTCAAGAAAGTGACCAGGGTCAGGCGCTTATTAACTTTCTACGTCAACCACGATTCATTCAATACTTCGAGCGCGGTAAGTTTGCCGAACCCTTAGATATGGCATCGCCACGCAGTCAAAGCCAGCGACTGCAGTTCCAGATTAATCGCTACGGAAGCCAAGAGCATCTAGTGGTGGTAAGAAACATTACCCGCTTGTATAAGTTAGAGGGCATGCGCCAAGATTTTATTGCCAACGTATCACACGAACTCAGAACCCCACTGACGGTATTGAAAGGTTATTTAGAATCTATTGAGGACAGCGGCGACCTTCCAGACAAATGGCAGGGCGCCGTCGGTCAAATGCAAATACAAACCTTGCGTATGTCGGCTTTGGTGAGTGACCTCATCACGCTGTCTAAATTGGAGACAGATGAGAGTGAGCAGAACCAATCACCAGTATCAATGCAAGACATTCTAGAACCTATTATCAACGAGGCACGCGCACTTAGCGGCAGCCAACAACACTCGCTTGAGCTCAGTGGCAACAACACCGTGCGAATCATGGGTAATGCCAACGAGTTACACAGTGCCTTCTCTAACTTAGTCTTTAATGCGGTGAAATATACTCCGGCGAAGGGCCAAATTAATGTTACGGTCAAACTGGACGAAAAACACCTTTGGCTGATGGTTGAAGATACTGGGATGGGCATAGACTCGCAACATATTCCCCGCCTTACCGAGCGCTTCTATCGGGTGGAGCAAAGCCGAAACAGTGCCAGCGGCGGCACGGGTTTGGGCTTGGCTATTGTTAAACATATTCTACTTCGCCACGATGCTCGCCTAATTATTCGCAGCGAACTCGGCAAAGGCAGCACCTTCAGTTGCCGCTTTCCCCTGAGCAAAATCGTTGAGGCCACACGCTAGAAAAACTGGTAGAGTGTTGCCGTTATGGAAATACGGTTTTGCGCTTCAATAAACGACATAGACGCCTCCCAATGGGACTCGCTCGCTAGGGGTGATCAATACCCATTTACTCGGCATGCTTTTTTGGCCGCTCTGGAAGACAGTAAAAGCTGCTCGAGGGAAACCGGCTGGCAACCTTACCATGCCTCTCTCTGGGAAGACGATCTACTGATAGCAGCGATGCCGCTGTATCTCAAAAACCACTCTTACGGTGAGTACGTATTTGACTGGGCTTGGGCAGATGCCTATCAGCGTAACAATCGCGAATACTACCCTAAGCTGATTACGTGCATTCCTTTCACTCCTGCAAGCGGTCCGCGTATTTTAAGTGCCAAGCCTCTTGAGCAGGTGCTACCCATTTTCGTTGAGGCAATTCAGGGTGAGGCACTGCGTCTAGGCTGTTCGAGTTGGCACTGTTTGTTTCCGCATTCTGATGTTCACAATCTCCTGACAGAACGATCTATTAGCGCCCGTTTGGGCAGTCAATTTCATTGGTTTAATCGAGATTATGAAAACTTTGATGATTTTCTGTCAACGTTTACGTCTCGCAAACGTAAAAATTTGAGGAAGGAACGACAGAAAGTTGCGGCGCAGGGTATCACTCTGGAGGTGAAAACCGGAGATACGGTGAGCGCGGATGAGTGGCTGTTGTTTTATCAGCTGTATCATCGAACGTATTTTAAGCGCAGTGGCCGCCAGGGTTATTTGAGTGAGGCCTTTTTTGAGTTGCTGGCGGAAAATATGCCTGAGCAGTTGGTGATGGTGATTGCTAGCCATGATGATAGGAAGGTGGCGGCGGCGCTGTGTTTTAGAGACAGCGATACGCTTTATGGGCGCTACTGGGGCTGTAGTGAGGAGTTTGATTTTTTGCATTTTGAAACTTGTTATTATCAGGGTATTGAGTTTGCGATTCGCGAGGGTTTGCAGCGCTTTGACCCGGGTGCTCAAGGGGAACATAAGATTCAGCGGGGCTTTGAGCCGGTGCAGACGTTTTCTAATCACTGGATTGTGGCTGAGGATTTTCGCGCGGCGGTGGGGGGGTTTTTGATCCGGGAGAGGGAGGGGGTTTTGGGGTATATTGCGGATGCTGAGGGGTATTTGCCGTTTAAGAAAGGTTGAGGGGTAAGGCTATTTTTTTAGAATGTGCCACGTTGCCGGTTTGGAGGTGTTTGATCATTTTCGCCCGAACGCACGCTTTTCCCCCCAGACCAACCCGCTGCGGAACTCGCAAGGAGACGCTCAGACAGTCCTCGCTCAAATGACGTTGGCCTGGGGGAAAAAGCTAAGACGCGTTCTGAATGGGCGCAAACGATCAAACACCTCCAAACCTATTTATTTACACCGATCTCGTTGAGGAGACGATATGAAGGTAATTTCTGTTAATGTTTCTGCTGCAGCCAAGGTTGAATATAACGGGGAAACGATTAGTACTGGGATTTTCAAAAAGCCGCTTAACAATTCTGTGAATGTTAACTCTATTGGACTAGCTGGAGATGAGCAGGCGGATTTGCTTAACCATGGCGGGGCTTATAAAGCTGTATATGGCTTTTCAAGTGATCACTATGAGTATTGGCGTCAGATTTTGGAGAATCCGAATTTGCCCTTGGGTGCGTTTGGTGAGAATTTGTCTATTTCGAACTTGGATGAGTCGCAAATGTGTATTGGCGATCGATTGCGGGTTGGCACTTGCCTTCTGGAAGTGAGTCAACCTAGGGTGCCTTGTTTTAAGTTGGGTATCGCGCTGGGCAATACTCATGCGCCTAAGTTGTTTACAAAAACGTTCCGGACGGGGGTTTATTTTCGAGTGCTGGAGGAGGGGGCGTTAGCTCAAGGGGATGAGGTGGTAAAAACTTTTTCGGCTCCGAACTCTGTGAGTGTGGAAGCTTTGTTTCAGGCTTACTTTGATAAAAGCTATGAAGGGGCGAAGGCGGTTTTTTTGAAGGCTTTGAAGCTCGATGGTTTGGCACCTGAGTGGAAGGAGAAGCTGGCTAAAAGGGTCTAGGGTTTGTTGCTTGGAAATGTTTTGTTTGGAGTGGTATGAGTAAAATTATAATTTTTGGAAATTCGGGCTCGGGGAAGTCGACGCTGGCAAAAAATCTTGCCGAGGAACAGGCTCTGGCGCACTTAGATTTGGATTCTCTGGCTTGGCTTCCGCCAGTTCTGCCAACTGTTCCGCCTGAGAGAAAGGCTCTAGGAGAGTCGCGAGCTGAAATTGAACAATTTGTGGCGCTTAATGAAAGTTGGGTGATTGAAGGTTGTTATGCGGATCTTCTCAGTTTTGTACTGGAAAGCTCATCGCAAATGATTTTTTTGAATCTGCCTATTGATGCCTGTATTGAAAATGCCAGACAAAGACCTTGGGAACCGCACAAATATGAATCAAAGAAGGCGCAAGACGAGAACTTGGATATGCTTGTGGCTTGGATTTCAGACTATGATACAAGAACGGATACTTTTTCTAAGCAGGCTCATTTAGCGATGTATGAGGCTTATTCAAAAAGTAAGATGATGCGGACTGAAAATGAGTGTTAACGGGTTTAATAAGCTTTCAAGTTTAGGGCGAGCGGAGAAGGTATGAGTGCGCGGGATGGCAAAAGCGTGGGCTCTGCGGATGAGCGCGAGGCGATATTATTTGATGAAATCGCACAAGATATTGCCACGCAAGGTTACAGCATTCGTGCCAATGCTATAGATGCTCGGCTGATGCAGTTGTTGAGCGAGCACGTGGTGGAGATGCCCTCGTCTCAGTTTAAACGTGCCGGTATTGGTCGCGAGGAAGATCACACGCTAGAGGATTCTATTCGCGGTGATGAAATTTGTTGGATTAGCGGCGAGTGCGAAGCTGAGACTGCATGGCTTGGTTGGGCTGAGTCGCTGCAACAATATCTTAACCGGCGTCTTTTTTTGGGGCTGTTTTCATTTGAAAGCCATTTTGCACACTATGCACCCGGGGATTTTTATAAAAAACATCAAGACGCCTTTGATGGCGACGCGAATAGAATTCTATCGGTAGTTATTTATCTCAATAAGCAGTGGCGGGAGGAAGATGGGGGAGAACTCATTGTTTACTCTAAGGAAACTGATGAGAGCCTCGCCAAAGTAATTCCTGGCTACGGTACTTTGGTGATATTTTTGAGTGAAGAGTTCCCTCATGAAGTTCTGCCGGCTACTCAAGATCGCTATTCAATTGCCGGTTGGTTCCGCGTTAACACCTCTAATACGGCTCGTGTTGATCCACCTAAATAATTGAGTTCTACAGCTTCTTAAATACCAGCAATCGATTGTTTGCTGGCATCTCATTATCTTCGATTAGACTAAGGCCGGCCTTCTCGGCCTCTGCGATAATGTTTTCAATGTCGCGAATTCCCTGATGGGCGGCTCGGGCTTTCAGCCATTGTTCAAAGTTTCGATTGCTGTCTGATGTAAACTCACCACCGTAATTGAATGGGCCATACATCACCATGACGCCCCCAGCTTCCAACACGGTTTTCAAATTTGAAAACAGAGCCACCACCGCCTGCCAAGGCATGATGTGCGCGGTATTCGCGGTATAGATGCCATCCACCGAACTCACTGGCCAGGGGGATTGAGTAACGTCCAGTGTCACGGGGGCATAGAGGTTATCGCCACCACACTCTTGCACCCACTGATTAATGCCCTCGTGATTTTCGGCAAGGTCACTGGTTTGCCAAACAAGGTGGGGAAGTGCGCTCGAAAAATGGACCGCGTGCTGGCCGGTGCCGCTACCTATTTCTAAAATTCGAGTGGTTTTGGAAAAAACTCGACGTAGTATGTCTTCTATGAATGGGCGGTTGTTTTCTGAGGCTTGGCTAAAGGGTTTCATATTTAGGCATATTCCTAGCAATACAAATATTATTAGTAAAATTAAGCATCACCAGCTTCTGTTGAAAAATCCGCAGTCATTTAATTTCTTAGAATAGCGCTTTTTGAAAACATACATACCACTAGCAACAATTGGAATATATGAAAGAAACAAAATTACCAATCTATTCGTCTTATTTTCTGCCAATTCAATAGATGCATATAATAATGGCCATATAGGTAAGACTAATATTGGTAAAAAACCAATAAGTACCAACGTCCAGAGCGCATTCCTAATTTTAGGTGATAGGACACCAGATACTTTAAGCTGGACATACCCATAAACCTCTACTAAACCAGAGAAAACTAGCGACAATACTATAATCTCTGCAACTAATAAAATCATAGTATTCACACCTAAAATATTCGAATATTAAATACGTTTTACTACTGAGACAAAGCTGTACCAATTGCTCCAGAAGCCGTTGATGGCCCCCAGCCTACTACCGCACCAGTCACTGCTCCCGCTCCTTTAGTAATAGCTGAAGCCCATCCACCTCCAACAGCAGAACCCAAAACACTCCCCAAATTAATATTTCCATTATTACATGTATTACTATCTAAATTATTTCCTACAATTTGAGCAGTCGCATTTGAAAGACCGCCTATAGCTGAGGACGCTCCTACTCCCACGCCACCAAGAAAGCCTGTAGCTGCACCAAAGACAGCACCTAATCCACCTGCAATAGCCGAATCACCAATACTTGCACCGGTAGCCAAGGATCCAGTAAAAGCCGATACCCCACCAATGACGCCACCTACAGCAGCTCCAGCTAAGCCAATTCGCCCATCGGGATCAATATAATTGACTGGGTCGAGGAAAGTATAGCCATAAAGGTTTGTATCTAAACCTATGAACTTAATCGGATCCTTAGCTGCCCAACGCCCAAGCTCCGCATCATAGTCCCGAGCCCCAAACCGCGTCAGCTTAGTATCTTGATCATAAAGACCACCCGCAAATCCAAAGGGTTGGAAGCCTGGGTTGCTATC
>CAJWBQ010000063.1 GCA_913020115.1 uncultured Cellvibrionales bacterium | reverse complement strand
ATATATGCGCATAATGTATATTATGTTAAATAGATCATTTACTTTTAATCTGTCAAGTCTAAGGCCCTCTGTGCCCATTTCCTCATACACCACCAAGGGCCTCTGATAAACCCCAGAAATCAACTAGCAACACTGAAACTGTTTTTCCCACCTCTTTTGACTTCATACATGGATGCATCCGCACGTTTTCGGAGTTCTTCAAGTGTTTCCCCGCAATCTGGATAGATCGCGGCGCCGATACTGATTCCCACTACATGATTATGTTCGCCCAAGAGTATGGGCCTGGTCACATGATCAATCAGGCGCTGACACAAGAATTTTACTTCTTCTTTACCGCTTACCTCACTGAGAATTATTAGAAACTCGTCGCCACCTATCCGGCATGCTGTATCACTCTCTCTAATTTCTTTCTGCAAACGTATCGCGACTTCTTTTAGAACTGCATCTCCAACATCGTGCCCGAAACGGTCATTGATCAGTTTGAAACTATCAAGGTCAAGGAACAACAGAGCCAAATTTTTCTTACTGCGGCTGGCCATCTGTAGCGCTAGATCAAAACGATCCTTTGCGAGCCGCAAAGTCGCAAGACCAGTCAGCGGGTCATGATTGGCTAAATGTGCAATCCTTATGTTCTTTTCGTTAATAACATTGTATTGGTTGACTAGTGTAGATTGCATCTTACTCACGATAAATAGAACGAATCCGAAAACAATTATACCGAAGGAAATTTGCATCACCCATACAGATTTGGAGAAGAAGTAGTTGCTGGCTTCTGAAGGTAAGTGTAACCAGCCTGTGATAAACCCGTACGCTGCCAGCGAAAAACCAGCCAGCAGGAAACTTGCCAGCATAAAGGCTATCGCACTACCAAACAGAACGTTGGCCATTAACACAATAGGGAAGAACCAAACGTTCGCAGATGATAGAACCCCAAATGTGTAAACGGATATGAGGTATATCAAGGACATCCCCGCTACGACAATAATTGAAATCTCTCTTGTTGTTAATTTCTTCCGAAAATATAAAGCGGTTAGAAAAAGCCCGGTTATTAAAGGTGTGGTGAAGTTGGCGGCTGTAAATCCAAGTTCATTAGCGAGAATAAAGGTGGGGATAAGGGGAACTAACAACCATATTGCAAGACCAAACAGAAACCTTACAGCTAGGTCACCTCTAATCTTATTCCAACTATGGATGTAATCCAGCGGACGTAGATCTTCTTCCTGCATCAGTTCCTCCCTGCCTATTGAAAGACTAGAACTCATGTACTTTAAAGTAAAGAATGTAACTACAAGTAGATGGCAAGCCATGAGTTAGGCTGAAATAGAAGGCGTATCCCTTAGTTTTATCATTTCGCAAATTAGCGAGCTCACCTAGATTCTCGCTGCGATAGCAGTAAGGCCGCCAAATAAGGTGATTACTAAAGAAATGTCTATGTATGGTTCTGAAGAGGTTTCTTAGAATTACGAGTGATCACCTATTCACAATCACACCGAGGGCAATGAGAAAAAACGGTATTAATCGGAAATTACTTTAAGTTTCCTGCCTAAGCCTATGATATCGCTTAGATTCATGCGCTTTTAATCTTTCGGGTTAATCACCCCTAGCTAGGGGCTAAAACAAGCATGCTTGCATGCTTTCAGTAACAAGGCCGGCGATAAGCCGCTGCCTATCATTTTGTTAACCATCAGTTTTCATGCTTGCCGATACATTTGCGAGCAACCATGCCCCCGACATTTTTGACCAAACTTGTGTGCCCGCTCCGCCTGCGGAGACTGTATCGCCCGATTTCAAAACAACCTCAGCCGTAAATTCATTAACCAAAATGGCTGTGGAGTGATTTAGCACTGTGATTTTCACATTGGCAAAATTAAGTGATTTATACTTTTCAAGGGCGGGAATCTGCTGGCGGTATAAATCTTCAAAATCACGAAAGCTGTGAAATACACTTCCGTCATCGTTTAGTGACGTAAATTGCTTCTTGTCAAAAAAAGCTAGGTAGTCGTCCACATTTAGCGATTTGGCCGCTACTGCTAGATCCTTGAAAGCTTGGCTTACTTCTGACTCGACTTGACGCTCAGTATCTCGTTCTAAACCCATATTTTTGTGCGCGCACCCTGTAATAGTGAAGAGAGAAATGAATAGCAGTGTCTTTAACATATTTCGGTTGAAATATTCCATATGATTTGTAATTTAGTTGAAGCACTAAGGGACTAGCCAAGGAGCTGTCCGACCATTCTATCGCGCACAAACATATCTCAATTTAAGCTGCAGATCAAACGAAGCAAAGAGTAATACTATGTTTTAAGTGCATAAGCTAACGACGTTTGCCAAAGGTAGTTTTCTTGGGTAGATTGATGACATCAGAAAGTTTAGCCTCACAACATACTAGACTGACTTTCTAAAGAAACTACAAAACGTTGATCCCCTGCCCTAAACGAAACTGACGAGTAAATCCAATTCCATGAAATATGAGACCATAGAAGTTACCGCAGGTAGTTACCGGTTCCATTGCCTCAGTAAAGGCGAAGGCCCCTTAGTTTTATGTTTGCATGGCTTTCCAGATTATCCTGGTTCTTTTACCGGCCTACTGAGTGCACTCGCAGGCGCCGGATATCGTGCAGTGGCGCCCTACCAACGCGGTTATCATCCAGACACCCTGAGTGCAGAGAATCGCTACCAGACTATTGAATTAGCCCAAGACGCACTGAACCTTATCAGCGCTTTGGGCTACGAAAATGCCGTTGTCATCGGTCACGACTGGGGCGCTTCAATCGCGAGCGGCGCGGCCTTGCTGGAACCCGAAAAGGTGCGCGTACTTATCACCGCGGCAGTACCTTACGGTTCGAAGCTGCCCGAAGCACTGCTCATCGATCCAGAACAACAACGGCGCAGCTGGTACATGTTTTTCTTTCAGACCGCGCTCGCCGAAATGGCCGTCAGCTACGACAACATGGCGTTTATTCGGCGACTATGGCAAGACTGGTCGCCCGGCTGGAACTTCACCGAAGAACAATTTACTAGGGTGACCAACACCCTCGCACAACCTGGCGTGCTCGCCGCGGCACTAACTTACTACCGCTGCGCGCTAGACCCTGAGTATCAACACGCAGATGTTGCCGCACTCCAAGCCCGAATGGGCGAAAACATCCGTGTGCCCACGCTGCATTTGCATGGTGGCAAAGATGGTTGCATTGGCATCTCTACCACAGAGGGCATGGCCAGTAATTTTAGCGGCCCTTTCGAATTGGAGCTGATGCCACACGCCGGCCACTTCCTACACCTAGAAGACCCCAACTTTGTGCACAAGCGCGTGCTAGAGTTTCTGGCAATGTACGATGCCGCCCTCTAGCGGCCACCAATCTGTACACTTCGGGTCTGGTGCAATAGTGCAACACACCCTTGTATCTTCTAAGCCTTACCCTATTCTATTACAACAGCTAAACTAGGCAATTTGCTGTCGTTTATAGCGCTTAACAATTCGGCATTTGTAGGGAATTTTTTCAATAGCTCAATGAGTCTTTCAGCACTTTGTAGAGGTTTTAGGTTTATAAGTGCCCTCCTCAAGACTCTTACGTTTGTTATGTCTTTCGAATTTAGAAGCAGCTCCTCATGGCGCGTACTACTCTTTGCAATATCCAGCGCAGGGAACATGCGTTGATCCGCAACATCTCGCGATAAAACAATTTCCATATTACCCGTGCCCTTGAACTCCTCAAATATCACCTGATCCATACGGCTGCCGGTGTCAACCAATATGGTCGCCAGAATGGTCAGCGAGCCGCCATTCTCAATGTTTCTGGCCGCGCCAAACAGTTTCCGAGGTATCTCCATGGCTCTGGCGTCCAGCCCACCGGAAATGGTGCGGCCGCTGCTCTTTCGCTCTGCATTGTGTACTCGCGAGAGCCTTGTAAGAGAGTCAATGACAATCATCACATCATGGCCTTCGCCAGCTTCGCGGCGGGCGGTTTTAAGAAGTTCGTTGGCAACACGCACATGCTGCTCATAACTTTCGTCGGAAGATGAGGCGTGCACATTTGCTGGTACACTGCGTTTAAAGTCTGTCACCTCTTCAGGGCGCTCATCAATGAGCAAGGCATAAAGCTTTATCTCAGGATAAGCTTCACCCACTGCTTGGCAAATATGTTTTAACATCGTTGTTTTCCCCGAGCCCGGAGGCGCAACAATTAAGCCTCGCTGGCCACGGCCAATCGGCGTGATCAAATCAATGGCTCGGGTAGTAGCTTGTTGAGAGCCTAATTCTAGGCGGATGCACGGCGAGGGATTAATGGCTACGCCATTTAAAAAGCGCGCCTCTGGGTCAGAATCAGGCGCTATTTCTTCCACCGCCTCAACAGGTTTAGTGTCTTTTTGCCTTTTTACTTTCAAACTTAAGGTTTTTCTGGTCATGATATCGCTATATAACTCTAGTTAGATGCGTGTGTTACGCCCAGCTTTAGCTAGTTTAACCGGGAGAGAAAATGCCTTTCCTCAAGCTAATTTTGGGTTTTGAAATGTATACTTATTTGCTATGAGTATCAACGAGTTATGGAATTCTTCTACTATTTTTAGACAGAGTTCACGAGCTCCGTTCACAAGGCCCATTTGGTAGCCCCCCTTACAAAATAAAGGACCAATATAGCGAAGACAGCGACATTGCCAGCAATGTCGCTTGAGCCGTGTAGGGTTTGATAGAAAGCGGCTGCAATTCGCTACAAATATCGATATTAATGTCTAAACTAGAATGAATAAGGCAGCAAAGCGTCTCTTAGAGCAGACTTAAGGTTCAATTGGCATGACCATGTGGTCTAGGTCCATTTTCCGGTCACCTGCATATAGAGTTGCCGAGCGAACTTACTTTTTCCTACTGTTTATTATTGTATCCGGAAATTTATGCTGACAATCACTCGCCTCATCATTTTGCCGCTGTTCTTTATCTTGCCTTTAGCATCGGCCCAAGATAAAGGTTTGGACTCATTATATCGTTTTACACTGCAAGAGTTGCTGGATATAAAAGTTTCCGTCGCGTCTACGGATTTGGAAACGGTTGTTGGAACCCCGGCAATAGTCTCTCGATACAATCGCACTGATTTAGAAAAAATGGGCATAACGACATTGAGGGAAATGTTTAACTTCATTCCGGGTGTTATTATCCAGGATTCTTTGCCAGGCTTTGCGTCAGTGCAAATCAGAGGTGTAGACGAGACCTTTAATCAAAAAGTACTTTTCCTGCTGGACGGTGTTCCATACCACCAGCCGTCTCATTCAATCGTTCCAATGGAAGGCATTCCCTGGGAGTCAATTTCACACGTGGAGGTTATACGAGGTCCTGGCGCAGTTTTTTACGGCAGCCAAGCCTCAGGCGGAGTATTTAATGTAATCACTAGAACGGATACGGGTAATAATTCAGTATCACTTAAAATTGGTACTAATGAACTTTATGAAGGTAGTGCCTATTACAATACTGAGCTGCCAAATGAGTCTTCGTTTGCCTTTGCAGCTGAATACAGGTCAGAAGACGGCTACACCGTCAGATATGAAGAAAACTTTCCAGGCTTTGGGATAGTGAGTGATGAGGTCGCTCGGTATTTAGAAAGACAGTCGGGAATTCTACGCTATACGAAAGGAGAATTTTCTCTTCAGTTTCAGGCCTTTTCTGATACCACGGTGGGAATAAACGATGGTTTTATTAACGAAACTACCCTGCAACCCTTTATTACGAGCACCAAGGGCCAATTAATTCACGTAGAAAACACCTGGAACACGGATAATAGCAGAGCGACAATTTTTGCTGATTATAATTATTACACTTTTGAGTTTCAAATTGAAAATCTTTTCGCACCTGGAACCCACGCTCTGGCAACCAAGGATGGGGATGGAAAGAATGACTATAGATTTAGATATGGAGGAAATGTTTCCTACAAGATCAATCAGGCGCTAGGTCTAGCGTTGGGCGCCGAACAGGAAACTCGCTCAACGGATTCTTATCGATTTTATTTTCTCGAGAATCAAAAAACACCTTTAGTAACATTGCTCGAGAAAGGTAAAACTGATGAATTCTCCGCATACATTCAATTTGATTACACCTATTTAGATTGGCGATTTCTCGCGGGTGGGCGATTTACCGATAATGAGGTGAGTGGCAAAAAGCACACACCCAGAGCAGCAGCGGTATATAAAATAGACGAACACCAGTCAATTAAAGCACTCTATTCTACAGGATTTAACTCGCCCAATTTTTCACAAACCAGCCTTGGCCCTCATAGAGAAGCCTCTTCAATAATTGGGAATGCTTCATTGACGGCAGAGGTCGTCAAAACCATAGACCTAGCCTACTCTTATTCGAAATCGAATATACTATTTGTTGCCAATGTCTATTCTCTAGATGCGGAAGACTTTATTGTTAGAAAGTTTAGCGATTCTCTAGGCACAATATCGTTTTTTAATGATGGAAATTTTAAACGTAAAGGTGCGGAAATTGATTTTCAGATCGCCAGTCAACGAAGTAAATTATTTTTAAATTTAGCCTATCAAAAAGAAGGCAATAAAATTGACCTTGATGATCCTGCAGCGTTTAACACGCCTCGAACGACATTTAGCGTGGGTGGAAGCACTGATATAGGAACCGTACACAGCGTTGGAGGCAGTATTTCCTACATCGGCGCCCGCCATAATCTGGAAGCCTATAGTGTTGTTCATATTAACTATACCGCCCGAGTGGCTGACTTGGAGATATTTGCAGTTATTCGTAACATATTGAACGAAGATATTCTAAACCCCGATAACACGACCCAAAACAGTGACCTTATCGCCCATGGAGAAGAAGGTGTAAATTTGCAAATAGGACTAAAAATCCATTTTTAATTCAATTGCGATGCAAGCTTAGGGGATATACCTCTTAGAACGCCTACCTGACTCTCCCAACCATGGATTCTTAATTTCAATTCAGCCCAATATCGATCAAAAAATACTCGTAAGAGCTTGACGGGTTAAAAGATCACCTATAAAGTAACGGTATCGTTACCGTTACAGCTACGGTTACTAACGCATTTGCTAATACCGACATCACGACCATCATTGCCCAGTGCGTAGTCGGTATCCAAGCGCTTGCTTAAGCCTTCACTTAGATAGGAAAAACTCATGAAAGACCAAAGCTCACTTTTAAGAAAATCACTAAGGGCCAACGCAGTGTTTTCTGCTGCCTGCGCAGCCGCTCTAATAATCAGCAGCGATGCTATCGCCACGCTAATAGGCTTAGGCAGCGAGACGCTCTATCTTGCTTTGGGAGTAGGCCTTGCCCTCTTTGCCGCTCGATTGCTTTATCTTGCCGGATCAAAGTCTATATCCACCATAAACGCGCTTATAGCCTCAGTATCAGACGTTATATGGGTAATAGGGACTGTGATTATCTTAACTGTCTATCAAGCCAAGCTAACAGATACTGGGATACTGATTATTCTAGGTGTGGCAGTTTGCGTAGCAGTATTTGGAGCACTGCAGGCGATCGGTATTCTCCATTTGTTTCAAAGCGAGTCAAAGCCAGGGCAATATAAAATTTGTCTTAAGATAGAAGCCGACGCAAAATATACCGATTTATGGGCTATTGTCGGGGATCTCGCCGGAATTACTCGCTATGTTAAAGGCTTGAAAAGCTCAGAAGTTAGCGAGGGGCACCCAAATAAAATAGGCGCAACAAGGCGCTGCCAAGATACAAGCGGGAAGCAGTGGCGGGAAGTTTGTACAACACGCACTGAAGGTGAACACCTCGAATTGAAGTTCTTGTGTGAGGACGAGGGCTTTCCTTTCCCCATGGCTGAGATGCTCGGTTCATGGAGCTTAACGCCCACCGGTGCGGACAGCACATCTATTGATATAGTTTGGGAGATGAAACCAAAATCTCAATTGCTTATGGTCTTGTTTTTACCCTTGATGGCGAGCAAAATTGTTTCAGACTTTCCGGATGTTATCGCCAAAATGGAAGCCGACGCTCAACGTCTTAGCGCCGGATTACCATTGGAAACAATACCTTCCATTTCAAACCGTCAACTAATTTCAGGGTTTTGCTAGTGACTAAAGAAGATGACAAGCACCCTCCTTCATACTACGCCATTCTCGATGCGGCGGTGGAAGAGTTCGCTGTAAACGGGTACAGCGGCGTGCGTATGGAACACGTTGCAAAAAGAGCGAAGTTTAATAAAAGTTTGATCTATCGTTTTTTTAAAAACCGGGAACAGTTATTCGAAGCCGCGCTGCGACACCAATTTAACCAAAGAGAACAAGGGCTTCATTCACGGCCGGAGAATCTTACTGAGGCGTTGAAGTGGTGGCACAAGGGTAATTCAAGTGATCCCACCTTTATGCGTATGATTCTACGAGAAGCGCTCGAAGGCTCTGGAAAAACACCTGTAGAAGCCACAAATCGAAGGCAGTATTACCTTAAGCAAATTGAATCTTTGGAAGAATTCCAAAGCCGGGGACAACTGCCCGCAAAACTCCCTGCGGCGCAACTTTTCTTATCCCTTTTAGCAATAACAATCATACCCACTGCCCTGCCCCAAATTGCTGAACTAGTAACAGGCCTGCCCACCGATTCTGACGAATTTGAGCGATCCTGGATGCACTTCCTAGAGGGCTTTAGTGAGTCTTTAGGGAAAGTTGATGATTAAACTTACTCCAGCACGTTCACACTGGTTCCAAAAGGGACTCTCCGGACCTACTTTAGTGTTTATACATGGCGTTTATCATGGCTCATGGGCATTCGAAGCCTTATGCAGCGCTCTAGAGCCCTATGGTTACAATATGGCCTGCCTTGACCTAAGAGGGCACTGGGGAGAAAAACGCTTACACTTCTCCGACAATGTAGGGTATCGGGAATTTCTGAGCGATGTACATAATCAGCTAAACGCCATCGAAGGGCAAAAAATTATAGTCGGGCATTCATTAGGCGGTCTTTTGGCCTTATCCAGTAGTGTTCGCGACGATATAGACAGGCTGATTTTACTGGCCACTCCCCTACCGTCGGCTCTCAGCACAATACGAAGAAAAGTATTAATGCGATTTCCGCTAAAGAGCCTAATAATGGCAATCACAAAAAACCCTTCTGTTTTGTACCATGACGAGAAAATTGCTAAATATTTCTTCTTTACGGGCACGGCTCTTCATAAGCACCATACAGTTGCACTGGCAAAAATTAGACAACAGCACGCAAGCTATAAGTTGTTTCAGGATCTGGCACTAGAAAATTTTTCTAGTACGCCTAAAACCCTGCCTAGTCTGGCGATTTTTGGAGCCAACGATCCTAGCATTGATTTTGGCGCAATTTCAGAACTAGTGAAGCTCACTCGCGCGGAAACCCATACAATTCAACATCAGGGGCATGACTTTTTCTTAGAACCCTCCGGCGCTCTGAACACCGCAAAACTCATCAATGATTGGATAAATGCATAATAAGAAAATTTACGATTAACATTGATTTTTCGACTCAGTAATTCGAATTGAGACTTAGCTCACATTTTATCAACTAATATACAATTTCATTATTACCTGCACATTTCTTCCTCATTCTTAGGGAATACTTCAATCATCACTAGACTCGTCTTAAGCTGAGGTAGCACCCTATGATTTCGTATTCACCCAGAAAAGCCGTATTAGCATTGGCATTGATAGCCATCACTCTCCCGTCCTTTGCTCAAACTACATCTCCTCCAAATGGTGTTGACAATAACAATGGAAATGGACAGCGTAATCACCACAACGAACATGCGAATGGAAACCAAATTAACGTAGGGCAAATACCATCTGAGACCAACAATGGGCGAAACCAAGTTAACGAAAACCAAAACGGCGATAATCGCCCAAGAGGCAATAACCCAAACAACCCTCTTGCTCCGCCCCAGCCTCCTAGAGAACCCCCTCAAGAGCTCCCGACCCCAGAACAAATCGAATTAGGCCAGGCCCTATTTTTCGACAAAGAACTTAGTGGTAATCGAAATATTTCCTGCGCAAGCTGCCACCACCCAAGCACACACACCGGCGACGATTTGTCTCTCTCTATTGGTGAGGGTGGCGAAGGCTTAGGTCAGCTTCGTAACACCGGCGCGGGTATTGATGCCGTTGTTGAACGAGTGCCCCGCAACTCTCCGGCCTTATTCAATCTTGGTCGAGATGACCTGAAAACTCTTTTCCATGACGGTCGTATCAGCATCGATCCAAGCGTGCCTTCAGGTTTCAACAGCCCCGCGGGAAACGACCTTCCTTTAGGTTTAAATAATATTATCGCTGCTCAAGCGCTGTTCCCCGTAACGTCGGCTACGGAAATGGCTGGCCAAAGCGGAGAAAACGAAATTGCTGATGCAGTCTCCTTCAACGACTTTGCAAGCCCCTTAGGAGTGTGGGAGTTACTTGCCCAAAGACTTAGGAATATACCTGCTTATGTCACGCTTTTCCAAGCCGCTTACCCCTCTGAAGTCGCCGGTCCTGATGACATTAGCTTCACCATGGCGGCTAACGCCATCGCCGCATTTGAAACATCAACTTGGGCTGCCAGCAATTCACCGTTTGACCGACAGATGGCTGGGGAAACAGGGGCTATGAGCGATGCCGCCTTGCGTGGTATGTCAGCGTTCCAGCAGAATGGATGTGCGGGTTGCCATAGCGGGAACCTGCAAACAGACGATCAATTTCACGCGATTGCCATGCCGCAAATTGGCCCAGGTAAAGGCGACAACTCCGAAGGATTTAGTGACGGGCGGGAAGATTTTGGGCGAGAAAGGGTTACGGGAAACGAAGTTCATCGCTTCCAGTTTCGCACACCGTCTCTTCGTAATATCGAGCTAACAGCGCCCTACGGGCACTCTGGGGCATATCGCTCTTTAGAAGCCATGGTTCGGCACTACATAAACCCCGTAAACGCTTTAAACAACTACGATCGAACCCAAGTACAAATGCCGTCACGGACCGACTTAGATGCTTTAGACTTCGTGGTGTTGGATAATCCACAGCGGCTAAACGAAATTGCTCAGGCGGCAAGAGACGAAGGTAGGCTCAGGCCCCGCAATCTGTCACCAGAGGAAGTAGATGACATCGTTGCATTTCTAGTTGCATTGACTGACCCGGCCAGCCTTGACCTATCAAGTGACGTGCCAAGCGCTGTTCCTAGCGGTTTAAGTTTGATTGATTAAGATAAAAACCATAATCAATAAAAAACCGGTGCTACAAAAGTTGCACCGGTTTTTTTATTTCTAGACTTGTTAGTGCGGAATCTTAAAGAGCCGCATCTACCAAGGCATTTAAAGTAGCACTTGGACGCATTGCCTCACGCACTTTCTCAACGTCTGGCTGGAAATATCCACCCATATCTACGGGCTGACCCTGAGATGCTTTCAATTCCTGAATAATCTTCTCTTCGTTTTCGGCAAGCGATGCTGCTAAACCACTAAACGAAGCTTGCATCTCTGTATTTTCAGTTTGCGAAGCTAAAGCCTGAGCCCAGTACAGCGCTAGATAGAAGTGACTGCCTCGATTATCAAGCTGACCCACTTTGCGCTGTGGTGACTTTCCAGACTCCAACAACTTACCCGTTGCCTCGTCGAGGGTTTTCGCCAGTAAAGCGGCCTTCTCATTGCCGGTTTTCTCAGCCAAGTCTTCGAAAGAAACGGCTATAGCAAGAAACTCACCCAGCGAATCCCAACGCAAATGATCTTCTTCAACAAACTGCTGAACATGTTTTGGAGCAGAACCGCCAGCGCCTGTTTCAAACAAACCGCCGCCGGCCATCAATGGCACAATTGACAGCATTTTAGCGCTAGTACCAAGCTCTAGAATGGGGAACAAATCCGTTAGGTAGTCGCGCAATACGTTACCCGTTACTGAAATGGTGTCTTTGCCTTGCTTCAGGCGCTCCATGGTGTAACGGATTGCACGAACGGGGGTTAGTATGCTGATGCGCAAACCTTCCGTGTCGTGATCGGCCAAATATTTATCAACTTTTTTGATCATCTCGGCGTCGTGACCGCGGCTTTCATCCAGCCAGAAAACTGCAGGCATACCGCTAGCGCGAGCCCGAGTAACGGCGAGTTTCACCCAGTCTTGGATAGGCGCATCTTTGGCTTGGAACATACGCCAAACATCGCCAGCTTCCAGATCTTTGTGCTCTAGTAAAACCTCACCACTGCTGGTAACAACTCGCACAGTGCCGTCTGCGGGCAGCTGGAAGGTTTTGTCGTGAGAGCCATACTCTTCAGCTTTTTGCGCCATGAGACCCACGTTGGGTACTGTGCCCATGGTTGTTGGATCAAATGCGTCATGGTGCTTGCAGAAGTTAATTACTTCCTGATAAATAGTTGCGTAGCAGCTATCGGGGATTACCGCTTTAGTGTCTTGTAGCTTGCCATCGGCACTCCACATCTTGCCACCGTTGCGAATCATTGCGGGCATTGAGGCGTCCACAATTACGTCGCTTGGGACATGAAGATTGGTGATACCCTTGTCGGAATCAACCATTGCCATCATTGGGCGAGCTTCATAACAGCGACGTAAATCGTATTCAATTTCCGCACGCTTTGAGTAAGGAAGTTTATCAACTTTACGTAGCGCAGCACCCAAACCGTCGTCGGGATCTACACCGAGTTCACGCAAAGTGTCCCCGTGCTTTTCCCAAGCTTCTTTAAAATAAACAGTAACGGCATGGCCAAACACAATCGGGTCAGACACCTTCATCATGGTGGCTTTTAAGTGCAAAGAAAATAATAGGCCGGCATTTCTGGCGCCTTCCATTTCTTCGTCCAAAAATTTACGCAGCAGTCGTGTGCTCATAAATTGTGCAGAAATAATTTCCGCATCTTGTACCGCAACTTCTTTTAATACGCTAACGCTGCCGTCTTTGGCGTGCAGCTCAATTTTTAACTTATCGGCCTGCTTCATTGTGGTTGAGATATCACTGGCGTAAAAATCACCAGAGCGCATATGCGCTACGTGAGTTCTAGAAGCCTGGCTCCACTTTCCCATTGAATGTGGGTTGCTGCGAGCATACTGCTTAACGGCTCCCGGCGCACGACGGTCAGAGTTGCCTTCACGCAATACGGGGTTAACGGCACTGCCTAGGGCTTTTGCGTAAGTAGCCTTAATCTCAGCTTCTGCGTCATCTTTAGGCGCTTCCGGGTAATTTGGAATGTCATAACCTTTCGCTTGAAGCTCAGCAATTGCCGCCCCCAGCTGTGGGATTGAAGCACTGATGTTTGGAAGTTTAATAATATTGGCGTCGGCTGCTTGTGTTAGCTCGGCCAGTTCGCCTAAGGCATCGGATACTTTTTGTTCAGCACTTAGTCTTTCAGGAAATGCAGCGAGGATTCGAGCGGCTAATGATATATCGCTGGTTTCTACAGCAACATCAGCGGCTGATGCGAAAGTATTGACGATAGGGAGTAAGGAGTATGTGGCCAATGCTGGCGCTTCGTCAGTCAAGGTGTAAATAATCTTAGATATCTGTTTTGTCATGCTATCCCCAATTCTGCCATTTGTTGATCAAAATGTGTCGTTATGCGCACGTTCTGATGATATATCCGTGAATTCTGCGGGCACATCATACAGAAATATGAAGTTAATTTATAGGTTGTAAAAAAACTACAGGTAATTTTCTGGAAAAATAGCTCAAAAGTGCTTAGCCGCCAGAGCGCTTTTACAGGATAGTTGAAAAAATGGACCACCGTGAGCTTAGTCGAGGTACAATTGACGTACCGCAAGAGACTGATTCAGGTCCAATCGCCTCACCCTTTGGAAAGCTTACATGAAATTTGGTTTTGAAGAGCTCGACTATCAAGAAACAGCGCTAGGCGACAT
>CAJWBQ010000062.1 GCA_913020115.1 uncultured Cellvibrionales bacterium | reverse complement strand
CTCACGAGTCTGTGGCATTGGGCCATCAGTTGCGCCACATACCAAGATTGCTCCGTCCATCTGGGCTGCACCGGTGATCATGTTCTTAACATAATCGGCGTGACCTGGGCAGTCTACGTGAGCGTAGTGACGCTCAGGTGAATCGTACTCAACGTGAGAAGTAGCGATAGTGATACCGCGCTCACGCTCTTCTGGTGCATTGTCGATACCGTCGAAGGCAACGGCTGCGCCGCCCCATACTTCTGAACATACACGCGTCAGCGCTGCAGTCAGGGTAGTTTTGCCGTGGTCAACGTGACCGATGGTGCCCACGTTGACGTGGGGCTTTGTCCGTTCAAACTGTTCTTTTGCCATTGCTAGCGCCTCCTCAAGTGGGACTATTCTATTTGCATTACTGCATACGAGCGATTCTATTATAGAAGCAAACTCGCTTGTCGTATGAATACGACTTACTGCCACCCAAAAGCAAAAGCTTTCAGACAACAGACAGCCGCAAGGACAAGATCCCCGCGGCTTAACTATGGAGCTCAAGAGCGGATTTGAACCGCCGACCTCACCCTTACCAAGGGTGTGCTCTACCAACTGAGCTACTTGAGCATAACTTAATGCCCTACCACATAAGCTCTGGTAGAAACTGGAGCGGGTAGCGGGAATCGAACCCGCATCATCAGCTTGGAAGGCTGAGGTTTTACCACTAAACTATACCCGCCTATCTCTTAGCTACTCGAGCTGTTCTCTTTGCGCCGTATCAGGCCTCTATCGATTACCGACAGTCAGATACGGATAATAATGGTGCAGGGGGGTGGATTCGAACCACCGAAGCTTGCGCGTCAGATTTACAGTCTGATCCCTTTGGCCACTCGGGAACCCCTGCGAAAAACTGGCGGATATCATCCGCCTCGCAGCATTTGTCGTCAAGCGCTCAATTCAAAGAATTAATGCACTTAGAACAACAAGTTACGCCGTACTACTAAAAAAGCTCAAAAGCTCTTTTATAAAAATATGGAGCTGACGAGAGGAGTCGAACCCCCGACCGGCTGATTACAAGTCAGCTGCTCTACCTACTGAGCTACGTCAGCTCTAAAACCACCTTCTTACTAGAAGAGACTGTGCCAATTAGGCCTAGCCCTTAATGTGGAGGCGCGATTCTAGAGAAACTTTTACTAGGAAGCAACACCTGGACAGAAATTTTGTCGATGTTGTAGGTCTGGAAGGCCATCTAACAGCTGAAACCACAGTTCTGCGCTTATTTTTTGAGCTTCCTGTGCATTTATTACCACCCACGACTCTTGATAGCTGCGTTCAACCGGCTTAATTTCCACAGCATAACCTTGGCCAATTAAACTTTTTGCCACTTTGTCTGCTTGGCCCCTCTCATTAAACATGCCAAATGAGATTCCGTTAGCTAAATCACCACTGGGGATCACAAAACTGTCGATATTTTTCGCCTGCAACTCATGAAGACGCCTCAGCGCAGCTTTTGGTGAGATTTCAGGGATTAAATATACCCAAAAGGCTTTCTCTCCCGGCAATTCCAATTCGCGCATGCTGCCCTCTAGCTCCAAGGCCCTCATACGCTGCAAAAGCTGCTCACCTTTTAACAAATCTGCAAATGGGCCAACGAGCGTACAAATAGCAGCAGAATCACCCGTGTCTCCGAGCCGGCCCTGGCCGACCTCGGCGAATTGAAGTCGCTCACGAGCTACATTCGGCACTGGCTTAGCGTTGAGGCCGAGCTCAGAGAGGAGGCGCAAGGGCTCCCCGCCAGCTTCGCTGACAGAAGTAGAAACCGTCTGGTCACTAGCCTCATTTGCTTGCTCCCACACCCAAAAAGCAAATAAAGCATTCAATAGCAGTAATGTGATCATTGTCCAGCGCATTCACAAACACCCAATTTTTAATAGCCTCACGGAATTAACCTTGCCAACCCATCAAGCACCAATTGTTCGTCAAAGCGCGAAGAAGCAGGCAAGTGAGGCATCAACATTTTGCCATCACCCCCAGTTACCCACAATATAGGCGACGGACTCGATGCTTCTGCCACTAATTCGGCCAACGCTTTTTCTATTAGACCTACCACCATTAGCACCAAACCATGATTGACGGCATCGGCAGTATTTTTTCCGGCAGATAGAGTGGTCGCCAAAGGGGTCGCGACCACCTTAACCGCATCAGTATCTTGGAACAATGATCGACGCATCAAGCCTAAGCCCGGGACAATATAGCCTCCGCGGTGGTGACCGTCGCCTGAAATAAGCTCCACAGTAACTGCACTACCGCAATCCACCACTAGGCATGCCGACTTACACTGGTCAAAAGCGGCCACAGCCGCCAACCAACGATCAACGCCCATATTTTCCGGATTCTTGTAGCTGTTAACCAAGCCACAAGCTTCCGCCCCCACTTTCGCCTCCTCAACTCTGACACTGTAACGACCGTGCACCCATGCCTGCACACGGGCCACCAAAGCATCGCCGGCCACACTCGCCAGCCTGCAGCGGCTTAGCCCGCACCCTAAACGTTCTATCTCTTCATCGATAACGCTGAAAGTAGTATCGCTACGCCCACTAGCCAGCACCTGGCCCCCTAGAGAAAGTCGCCATTTAAGGTTTGTGTTCCCAGCGTCTATATCTAGACAACACTCTCCCTTGAGGCTCATCGCGCAGGCCCACGCAATGATATTTCGCCACCGTTGTACAAGGTTTCACCGCCTTCAGTCTGCACTCTCAAGGCCCCTGTATCGCTCACGCCCTTGGCCACACCGCTCGCTGAGTTCGCGCCCATGCGCAACTCAACCTTTTGGTCCTTATACGCATCAAGCGCCTCCCAGTCAGCACGCAACGCTGCGAAACCGCCGTACTGAAAGCCATTCAACATGGGAATCAATTCATCGAGCAAGAGGCCGACCAAATGATTACGAGACAGCGGAGGTATACTTAACTCTTCAGCTATAGAGTCAACATCAACCCAAGCCTGATCTATCGCCAAACCTGCGGCGGCCGGCATTGAAACATTAAGCCCTATTCCCACAACCACTTGGCAACGGCCTGTCACGTCTCCAGTCATCTCTAACAATACGCCTGCGAGCTTGCGCCCCTGCCAGAGAACATCGTTTGGCCACTTTAGCTGCAGATCACTTAGCCCCTTCTTTTTTAGCGCTTTAACGATGGCGACACCAACGGCCAAACTCAAGCCTTCCAACGCAGCAGCACCGCCGTCAAAACCCCAAAGTGTCGATAAGTAAATGTTTTTCCCAAAAGGGCTTACCCACTCTCGGCCTCGACGGCCACGCCCGGCCGTCTGCTGCTCAGCTAAACAGACATAGCCCGAGGCTCCGTTTTCTGCAGCGCGCGCGAGGGCTTTAATATTTGTAGAGTCAATAACTGAGTTAATATCCAAAGCATCAATATGTGCTTTCACTTCACCCGAGACAGACGCTAGAATTTTGTCTTCGTCGAGCAATTCTAGACCTCCGTCTAGACAGTAACCTTTCCCCTTGACGGAAATAAGATTCAACCCGAGCTCATCCAGTTTTTGTAGGTGCTTCCATATCGCTGTGCGACTCACCCCCAGAGCATCACCAAGCGCCTCACCCGAGTGAAAGCCTCCATCAGCGAGAAGATTTAGTACGGCTGTTAAATTCATCGATGTTAAAACCTCATACTCAAGCCTTTGAAACTCGGCCGGTAAAACGTTAAAACCTCAATTCTAGCATAGGGATTAACGCACCCGCTGTAGTTGTTCGCACAGAGCTTGTGCGCCCCGAAGAATTCGCGTTGTATGTCGCTGCAGGTGATTGGGATCTATAAAATATAAATGGTTGTTACGCACAGCTCGAATAGCAGGCCAGCGTCGCCACTCGTCTAACCACTCTGGCCGAGCCTCGCCCATGCCGCTGGCAACAATCACCTCTGGATTGGCGGCAATAACGCTCTCAATGTTAATGTGTGGCGCTAAGCTTTTTGCGCTTCCGAATACGTTGCGCCCCCCGCAAAGACGAATCACGTCACTGATAAGATGCTTGTCATTAAGTGTTTGCATCGGGTCATTCCACACCTGATAGAATACACTTACAGGAAGTTGCTCGGCGTAGGCAGCACGCAGTTGCCTTAAAGTCTGCAGGTAGGCCGCCCCCGCACGCTCCGCTTCAGCGCTATGACCCGACAGCACACCAAATGTCTTAATACTGCTTGCAACATCCTCCAGTTTCTTTGGGTCTTCAACATAGACAGTTAAACCCAAGGCCTTTAGCCGAGAGATTTTTTCGTCACCATTACCGCTACGCCAAGCAATAATCAGGTCGGGATTTAATGACAATATCGTTTCAATATTGAAGGCACGGTAGCTGCCCACGGACTTTATCGACAAGGCTTCTTCGGGAAAGTTACTATAATCCACGGCGCCAACCACCTGTGCTCCTGCACCAGACGAATAAAGGTTTTCAGTAATATGCGGCGCCAATGAAATTATCCGCTGTGCCGGCCCCAACAGCTTTACAAGCAGGCCTTCATCATCCAACACCTCAAGAGCGCCCACCCTATAAGCCGACAACAGGCAAAGAATACCAACAAAGAATTTCGCTTTCATTTACACCAACTTTAAATCAAATAATTCAAACCAAGAAAATACATAGCACTAGCAGCGCGGTTAACTCCACGAACTCAACGCACGCCCCCAAAGTATCACCCGTACAACCTCCTAAACGAGAACACATCAGCGCACGCAGAATGGCAACAACTATGGCGATGGAAGCCAGCATGCCAATCGCCAAGAATAAACCCGCACTAAAAACCGACAGCGAGACCAATATCACGATAACTATCGCGATTGGACGAGAAAAGCGCTGCGATAGTATTTCTCCAATCCCTCCGGAGCGAATATAAGGTGTTGTTAACAGAACCCCGAAAATCGCCAACCTACCTAACATTGGAGGCAACACCCAGTACCACAAAGGAAAATTCATGCGAAGCAATATTTCGATGGCCGCCAACTTTAAGAGCAGCGTCAATAACAAAGTTAGCACTGCAATAGTTCCGCAGGCGGGATCCTTCATGATTGCCAGAGTTTTCTCTTTGGAGCCTAAGCCTCCCATCCAGGCGTCAGCGCAATCAGCCAAGCCATCCAAATGCAATCCGCCGCTGACCAACACCCAGATTGTGAGCAATATTACTGAGGGCAAAAAGGCGCCATAAGAACTATTAAAAACGACGACACACAGGCACAGTAGAAGCCCGACAACCAGGCCCACTAGCGGATAGAAAAGCACCGACAAACCCAAGGAATCCTGCCATTTTTCTTCACTCAAATTATGACGAGGACAAGGGATAATGGTTAAAAATTTTAAGGCACAAAAAAAGGCATCTAGTTGATTTTTTAGGGCCGGCAGAATCACTGTAGATCGCTACCATTCATAAAAATTAGACTGGGGAAACTCTGACCTTTTTTATCCTCTACTACCTTGATACGGCATAAACCAGCATAGGGGATATTAAACTGGATAATACCAGCCAAAGGCATTTTCAGTAGCCAGGTCAGCAATACCCGAATGGTTCCGCCATGCTGCACCAACAACAATTTTTCCCCTCGGTGATTTTCCATCATGGCATTCCATGCAAGAGCCAAACGATCTCGAACCAGCGACGCCGACTCACCCTGCGGCGGCGCATAATTTTCTGGGTCTGAATAGAACAGCTTTACCGCTTCTTTGTCAGACCGCCAAACTTCGTTAAGCTCACGCCCCTCCCAGTCACCAAAATGCATTTCTCGATAACCTTCTTCAATGCTGACAGGAACACCCCACTCCGTCGCTTTATCTCGGGAAAAATTCTGACAGCGCTGGAGCGGGGAAGTAATAATCCGATCCCAAGGGCACAACGAATCCGCGTCATTTTGCACCGCCAGCAGAGAATCTACTGAGGCCTGCATTTGCTGCCAGCCCTCGGCTGTTAACGGAACATTGGTACTGCCGCGATATATAGACCCGCCCTCACACTCACCATGGCGCAATAAATCAATTGTCGTTACTGTCATCTCACATCTTCCCGCTCACTAAGGCCGGCACTTGAAAAGGTTGCCATACCATTATGTAATTCGCACGCCAACTTCAACAATGGTAAGGCAAGGCCCGCACCACTACCCTCCCCCAAACGCAACTCCAAGGCCAACAGAGGTCTAGCTGATAGGGCGTGCAAAACCTTTTCATGCCCCAGCTCTGACCCCTGATGTGCAAACAGTAGCCAGGGTCTAAGGCCGGGATTTAACTGGCACGCTAATAATGCCGCTACCGTGCAAATAAAACCATCAACCAATACCGGCACACCCGCTGAGGCGCTCTGTAAATAGGCCCCCGCAAGCGCGATGATTTCAAAGCCACCGAGACATTGCGCAAGCAATTCAGGTTGACCGGAAGCGTCAGCATGCAATACTAGGGCGCGCTCAACCGCCATCAACTTCCTTTGATAGCCGTCCTCACTCACTCCCGTGCCCATGCCGACCATATCGGCGGGAACTTGATTTAGAAGAGCACAAGCGAGCGCAGCTGCGGCTGTTGTATTGCCGATACCCATCTCACCACCGATAAAACAATGAGCTCCATCGAGAGAAGCCTCTTTCGCAACATCCCTACCCGCTTCCAGCGCACAAATAAATTGCGCGTGTGACATTGCAGGCTGACGGCAAAAATTATGTGTGCCTCTAGCGACGGCACAGTCTATGAGCCCCTCTAAGGCAAGGCTGGTAGTCATGCCCATATCCACAACTGCGAAATCGGCGTGATTAACCCGCGCTATTACACTTATAGCAGCCCCACCATTGAGAAAATTTTTCACCATCTCGGCGGTGACGGCCTGAGGAAAAGCCGATACGCCTTCCTCAACCACTCCGTGGTCGGCGGCAAAAATTCTGATGGCTACTTTATCCATAGCCGGCCGAAGACTTCCTTGCATAGCGCAAAGCTTGACGGCTAGCGTCTCTAGTTGCCCCAGTGAGCCGGGAGGCTTAGTCAGCTGATCTTGATGCTCCCGCGCGGCTTCTGCTACTTTTCCAGAAGGGGGGAAAATTGTTTCACGAAACCACATATTCAGAGCCTTTCGTAATAATTAATAAGCGCTATTTTGTTGTGTCGCACTATTGCTGCCCACTGGGTTTAAGCACATGAGGTAAGCCCGCCACGACATACACCACCTTGTCGCACAGTGCGGCCAAGTCTTGATGCAAGCGTCCATTTTCGTCAACAAATAAACGACTGAGCTCCCCCATTGGCACAATACCACTGCCAACTTCATTGCCGACAAGAATTAACGACCCAGTGACTTTGTTCAGTACTTGCATTAAGGCTTCTCGCTCTCTCGCCCAAAGTGTTTTGTCCTGACTAAGTAAGCAGTTTGAAAGCCACAATGTTAAGCAATCAACAAGCACACAGGTATCTTCCACGCAGTATTTTTCGATTGCAGCGGCCAATTGTGTCGGCGCCTCGACCAAGCCCCAAAGTTCATCTCTCTGCGCCTGGTGGAGACTAATTCGCGCCTGCATTTCAGCATCCAAGGCCTGAGCAGTTGCCACATAAACTCGCTTCATCGGCAAGTCTTTGGCGTGGTTTTCGGCAAGCCTGCTTTTACCCGATCGGCTGCCACCTAAAATTAACTGTTTCATATTATTCACTAATGATCAAAAATCGCGACTGGGACGGATGAGGAATAATTTCCACATTCACACCATATACAGACTGAATATTTTCAACACTCAACACTTGACTTGGCACACCCTGAGCAACAACTCTACCCTCGCTAAGCAAGGTAATAACATCGGCGTATTGAGCCGCTAGATTCAGGTCGTGTAAAACCGACAGCACTCCGAGCCCCTGCTTGGCCATGTCTACTGCTAACTTAAGAATAAGATGCTGGTGCGCTAAATCTAAAGCCGCCGTAGGCTCATCCAATAACAAATACCGACTGCCCTGTGGGCTGGGCAGCCACACTTGCGCCAACACCCTAGCGAGATGAATTCGCTGCTGCTCACCACCCGAAAGCGATGTATATAAACGATCTTGTAAATGCAGACCGCCAACAGCACTCAACACGGCCGCAACCACCTCATCATCCTTAATTTTACCGGTGTTGTGAGGATAGCGACCCAATGCCACTACCTCATATACACTAAAAGGAAAATTTAATTGCGACTGCTGTGGCAAAACGGCTATTCGTTGGGCGGTAGTACTCTGGTCATGATCACACAAAGACTGTAAATCAAGCTTTATATTTCCACTTGAGGGTGCGCAATCTCCGGAAAACAACTTTAACAAACTGGACTTCCCAGCACCGTTAGGCCCTACGACAACATGCACAAGACCCGGCGAAAATTTTAAACTGACGCTAGACAGCACAGTATTTTCACCGAGTTCCAAGGACACTGAATCTGCGCTAAAAGTCATAGTCTGCCTATATATTCAATAATCTGCGCTGCTTTAGCAGCAGCGTAATAAAGAACGGAGCACCGATAATTGCGGTAATAATACCCACCGGCAACTCTTCGGGCGCAAGGAAGGTTCTCGCGCCCAAATCTGCCAAGACAAGCAGCGTAGCGCCAAGCAACATTGAACCCGGAATTAAGTAACGGTGATCGGGGCCAATAATCATTCTCACAATATGAGGCACGACTAAGCCCACAAAACCTATAACTCCGGCACTCGATACAGCCGCTCCCATTGCCAATGCAGTGAGTGCAATCAACTGCCACTTTACTGCGCTCACGTTAAACCCGAGATGCCTAGCCTCTGACTCGCCCAGCAATAGAGCATTTAACACTCGGCCGAAGCGTGGCATAACAACCAATACAAAACCGATAAAACTGCCAGCAACCATTAAATCTGGCCAGTCGGCACTGCTCATACTCCCCATGCGCCAAATACTCATTCGCCGCAGCGCGATGTCATCTGCCAAATATGTACATAGGTTGCTAAACGCACCGGCCAGTGCGGTAATGGCGATACCGGCCAGCAGCATTGTGGCCACAGACATACCACTGCTGGACGCCCCTAGACGATATACCATTGCGGTGGCCCCAAGCCCGCCCAAAAAGGCCATAGAGGACACTAAATATTTATGCGCCAAAATATAGTGGGCTTCATCGAATTGAGATAATGCATTCTCAAAAATTCCATTACTGAAACTACTGCTCGCTAAAATAGTAGAGCTCAGCAATATAGCTACAGAGGCCCCCAGTGAAGCCCCCCCAGACACACCTATTAACGCAGGGTCCGCCAGACCATTCTTAAACAGACCTTGCATAGCGGCTCCGCAAACTGCCATACCAGCGCCTACAAATACCGCCAATAGAATTCTGGGCAACCTGATGGACACCACAATGGCTTGTTGCTGGCTATGGTTAAGTGCGGTGTTATCGCTGAAGGTGGATGTGAAAGCCTGAAAGGCATCCTCAAATGATACCGCTATCACTCCTGTTACTAGAGACAGGAACATACTTGCAAACAATAATAGAGCAAGTAAAACCAAGAAAGTGTCGGGCCTCATAGCTCGGCGCATATTAATCGACCCTTTCAAGCAAAGTTAAGTCGAGCGACTGCTCAATGGCATCGGCAAGGCGGTTTATATCTCGTTCACAGCGAGCCGCATAATCCAACCGCGTCACACTAGTTAAACCAGCCCACTTCAATAGATTCTCGCACGCCTGTGGCTCATCAAACACACCGTGAACATAAGTACCAACAATACTGCGATCTTCGCTGATCGCGCCATCGGCCCAGATGCCCCCTACAGCGTCGTTCAAAATAGCAAACGGCCGTCGCAGAGCTTCGCCTTTAGAATTTCCAGCGTGGATTTCATAACCCTTTAAAGCGACGTCTGTGCCATTATCAAACGAGCCACTCTGCCCATTGAGCAGTGAATTAATCTCTCCAGAAACCTGACGAAGTTGTTTGTTTGAGGCGAGCTCGGTATCGAAGGCCAAAAACCCTAGCCCAACAGCCACCCCAGCAGGCCCTTCAATTCCCGATGGATCAGCAATACTCTCACCCAACATCTGAAAACCGCCACAAATACCCAGAAGCTTTCCGCCATAGCGAAGGTGCTTTTTAATAGCTGTGACCCAAAGACTTGTGTGCAAGAACTGCAAGTCGCTACGAACACTTTTGCTGCCAGGAAGAACGATCAAGTCAGCGGCAGGAATTTCGTCATCCGGCCCCACAAACACAAGATCCACTTGCGGATGCAAACGCAGCACATCGAAATCGGTATGATTACTAATTCGAGGCAAGACGGGCACAATTACTTTTAAAATAGGGCCGTCTTTCGCGAGAGCCTGATCAATTTCCACAGCATCTTCAGCGGCAATGTGCAAACCGTGTAGATAAGGCAGCACTCCTAAAACCGGCTTACCCGTGCGAGCTTTCAGCCAATCTAAACCTGGCTGAAGCAAGGCAATGTCACCGCGAAATTTGTTGATAACAAATCCTGAAACTCTCGCTTGCTCGCTCGCTGACAACAGTTCCAAAGTTCCAACCAAGTGTGCGAACACCCCTCCTTTATCGATATCTGCAACAATCACAACCGGACAATCTACTGCTTCGGCAAAACCCATGTTGGCAATATCACCTTCGCGCAAATTGATTTCAGCGGGGCTACCGGCACCCTCAACAATAATGTATTGGTATTCAGTCGCCAGACGCTGATGAGAGCTCAACACAGCATTCATCGCCGTCGCCTTGTAATCATGGAACGCAGCCGCTTCCATTTCACTGATAGCTTTGCCATGGATGATAACTTGAGCACCCGTATCGCTATTGGGCTTTAACAGTACTGGGTTCATATCTGTGCTTGGCTCAATTCCAGCCGCCAAGGCTTGAACCGCTTGGGCGCGACCAATTTCTCCGCCAGATGCCGTCACGGCACTGTTCAGAGCCATGTTTTGCGGCTTAAAAGGGGCTACATTACAGCCCCGCCGCATCAAGACGCGACATAGGCCAGCGACAAGTACGCTTTTACCCGCATCGGAGGTACAGCCTTGCACCATTAAAGTCAGTGTAGAGTTTTCGCTCAAAAGTCGACGCCCTTCCTAGCTTTAACACCCGCCTTGAAACAATGTTTAACTTCTTTCACTTCAGATACGGTATCGGCCAGCTCAATTAACTTGCTACCGCCGCCACGTCCGGTGACCACCACACTCTGTTCATAAGGGCGATGTTTCAACGCGGACAATATTATTTCTTCGTCGAGGTACTTATAGGCAAGCATATAAGTCATCTCGTCGAGCAATACCAAGTTGATCGTTTCGTCGGCCAACATACGTGCAGCTTCTTTCCATGTACGCTCTGCAGCTTCAATATCTGATGTTCGGTCTTGCGTGTCCCAAGTGAAGCCGGTGCCCATTTGATAAAAGTCTACTTCAGGGTGCTTGTCGCGAATAAATAATTCTTCGCCAGACAATTGCACTCCCTTAATAAACTGCACGACTCCAACTTTTTGTTGGTAGCCCAGCGCTCGCATGACCATGCCAAAACCTGAGCTGCTCTTACCTTTGCCGTTGCCGGTTAAAAGTAGCAATATGCCGCGCTCGGTTGAGGCTTCTTCAATTTTCGCATCAACTTTGGTTTTTTGTTTTTCCATGCTCCTTTTATGAGACGCATTTTTTTCTTCAACTGTTTTAGCCATAACAATTCTCACCGGGTTAATCCACGTTTCGCTACCCTTCCCGATGTGGATCAGAAAGGGCAGCCCTAAGATATTAGAAGTTCATTCTAAGGCCTGCGTAGAGAGCGGATCCGCTAACATTAAAGTTAGTGAGCTCCTGATATCTCTGGTTGCCGGCATTTTCTATACGCGCAAAAATCTCAGCACTTGGCGTTAGCTGAAAATTCGCACTCAGTTCAACAACTTCATAATCGTCAAGGGGAACATAACCCACGCCATAGACTTCATTTTTGGCATCTTTTGCCAAACGAACACTGGCCGCCAGTGACAATTTATCGTCCAGAAAATGTAAATTCATTCCTAAATTGGCTAAATGCCTTGGGCGACGAGCACGCGCAGCGCCAGTCGGCTTTTCTGTATCGTTGTAGGTATAGTTTCCGTAAACCGATACCGCTTCAGTAATGGGTACGTTCAATGATAATTCTGCTCCCTCAGAGCGAGCTTTACCTTCCGCCTGAAGATAACCGTAGAAGTTCACAAGGTCGAAATAGACTTCGTCTTCTACCGTTTGATTGAAGTAAACCAACTCGGCCTTCAAGCCACCAACAGTGCGATATTCAAAGCCTGTGTCAAAGCCTTTACTCAACTCCTCAGTCAAAGCCAAATTTGCAGCGGGGCCGAAAGCATAGGGACCAAAGTTGTAGGCAATTTCCGAAAGACTTGGCGCCCTAAACCCTGTACCAAGAGCCGCTTTATATTTAAGCGTACTGCCATCAGCCAAGTCTAGAACCCAAGCGGCAGTGGCTCGATAGCTAGTATGCTCGCCAAAATTATCATTGTCATCGTGTCGGATGCCAGCGGTAAAAAAGAGACTATTATCAATCGAAGACTGAGCTTCTATAAAAAAGCCTTTTTGACTACGATCCATCAGCGAACCACTACTGGCTTGTATGTCTTCTTCTTTCCAATCCAAACCGTATACTAGAGTTGTATTGTCGCTGAAGTCTGCGCTACCCACATATTCAATGCGATCGAGTGTGCCCAAGGTCAAGAAATTATTGGCGCCCTCGAGACTTGTCTGGCGATCGATATCAGTTCTAGACACAGCCAAACTATGATTCAGGTTTTTCTGCTTGTAGTCTGCACTCAATCGAGTTGTTTTCTGATCGTACTGACCTTCACAATCGTTTGAGCGCTGAAAACCACATTGGTCAAATTCACTAATACCTTCAACATCCCGCACAACTGCACTCAATTCAAAAGCATCCGTAACATTCAATCGTGCTTTTAAGTGAACAGTAGTATTTTCATAACCATCAGCATCCTGATCAACGGAATCTAGGACACTGGTATTAAAGCCGTCCGTCTTAAAATCCGTTACACCGAGGTAAACAGCGCCTTTATCGCTGCCCGCGGCAATATTAGCCGAAGCCTGCCGAGTTCCATAGCGTCCACCCTCTAATGAAACCCCACCTTCCAAACCGCTTTTTGGCGTTTTAGTTGTTATATTGATAACGCCTCCAGCGTCGGCCCCATACATCATTCCCTGAGGCCCTCGCAATATCTCCACCCGATCAACATCAGCACTCAGCAGGTGTTGTACCTGAGCGGTGACCTGGGTACCAGTAGGGTCAGAGATTTCAACACCGTCTACACGGATAAGCGTGCGAAATCCCTCTTCGCCACGCACTCGCAATGTTGATTGCTTACCGGCACCGCCGGAATTTGTCGCCCCAATCGCGGTCTGTGAGCGAAGAGTCTCCATTAGTGAGTTGAAACCTAATAGCTCGATATCTTTTGCGGTCAGTACAGACACGCTGGTACCGACCTGCCGTAATGGCATTTCAATTCGGCTAGAAGTAACAACAACCTCTTCGAGGTAGGTGTCGGCGGCAAACAAAGAAGTACTAAACACCGCGCCAGAGACGGCCAATGCTAATTTTTTTGATAGATACATGATAATCCTCAATCCATAAAACAAAGTCGGTTGAGGGAGGGTAAATAAGTGAAAGTACAAGCGGCCGCGTTAAAAAGTAAAGCGGCAGGGAGACTACCACCGATGAAGCCCTCCGCTACATCGTAGTTAATACTTTTAGGCCGGTGTCGGGCTTACTGAATGAGACATATCAGATTTACCGTTGCGGGGGCAGCTCAGGAATGACGCGTTAGCGCTTACCTGCTTCCCGTTTACCTCATTCGACGATCTCCGCCAATGAGCACCTAAATAGTGAGCGCACTATAGGCCTTTGCTCCCAGGTAGGCAACTGCTAAGCCGTTTATAAATACCCACATAAAGCAAAACCCCAGCAGGGCACCTGCTGGGGTTTTAAAATTTCCACAAAGTAAAACGCCCCGATCATTGCTGAACGGGGCGTTTTGGAATTAAAGCTTGACGATGACCTACTCTCACATGGGGACACCCCACACTACCATCGGCGCTGAATCTTTTCACTTCT
>CAJWBQ010000061.1 GCA_913020115.1 uncultured Cellvibrionales bacterium | reverse complement strand
GGTTTTTAAGTGTCATAGAGCAGAAAAGCTTGTCGCTCTGGAGTGAGAGGTTCTTTAAAAAGCGTGTTGGCGAGTTGCTGTAGCTAAAAGAGGGGTTCTACACCGCATCGCCGATCTGGAGCTTGAGCGTTTATCCTTGAGTTAGTTATTAATAAGGTGCTTGGGAAAGTCTTCAATTTTTTCACAACCCACTTGTTCCATCACCTGCTGAACTTGGCGCTTCAGAATCTGCAAGGCTTGATCACCGCCTTTGGCACCCAGTTTAATGGCTCGCTCGGCATCGTCGGGATTAACAATACCTTTGATCACTAAGTTGCCTTTCCATTTATCACGAATGGCTTTAATTTTGTCTTCCGTCAAACGACCCGAAAACGTCTCGTTCATAAATAGCCCGAGGTGTTTCATGTTGAGGCCATTGGGAATGTAAGGCTTCATAGTTTTAAATTCAGGTGAGCCTGCAAAAAGCTGTTCGAAGGCCCATCTGGGGTGAGTGGCTATCTGCAGCATATTGCGCAAGGTCATTTGTAAAATATCGAGGGCGGTAGGCCGCCCCGTTCGAATCCCTCCCTCTCCGCCATTATTTTTCCTTTAGAATCAAGGTCTTCTAGACAAATCTTGGTTTGAGTAGGACTCCAAAGACCTTGCCTAGAGACGGGAAGGTCTAATCTGTATTTCACTCAATTCAGCGGTTCAGAGTCCGCCGAGTGTTTATTAACCAGGTTTCAAACCGCCATTACGAACCATCTCACTGTCGTATACACGCGTGCCTCCGCACTCCATCACGCCAGTAAATACTGCCTGGGCCTTTGCATAGCCTTGCTTGTTGCCATAGTCCTCCCAATCGTGCCCTAGTGATGCATAATTGCGATGGCTTTCAACCATTTTGAAATCCCAATCGGCATCTCCCGTACCTAGGGCAGGAAAGAATACCCACATACCCGATTTAGACCCAGTGCTGTCCAGATGCTTAGCCCATGCTGCCACGGCGGCCATTCCGTCAGCCATGGATTTCCCCTCTTCCAGAGAGCAATCAGAGAAGGTGACAACTCCGCTTGTTGAGGGAGAAGACATGTCCGGCATACGTATATTATAAGACGCAAAATTTGAATGTTCGCCGCACGTGACAACTTTCCCATACTCGGCGTTAATCTTCGATCCCTTGGTTTTCCAAAGATCCAAACCCTTACCCATGTCTATACCGTTTTGCCATGCGCCCAACCAAACAACATCCATGGTCGTTCCGCTATCAACAAAATTGGGCGTCAGATTCCAGGCATTGTAAGCCGGAAAATTAATGCCGTCGGCCCATGCGTTCCACTTAACGTTGACCTTCGCCAAATCTTTTGGGCCTTTACCTTTGTTATAGCTACAGGTAAACCCTTCCACTGATGTGAATGATGGGGGGTCTTGGGCGAGGGCGCTTCCCGCGGGCGTTAGCAGAAATGCGAAGGATGTGAAAATACTCTTGTAAATAGGCTTCATTATGCAGCTCCTAATATCGCGTCGATAGCGAATTGATCCATGGATATTCTTGCTGCCCTCCAGTTAAATGCGACAAGACTGAGGCAGCGCAAACTTATTGATCATAGTTGTGCATGCCGATAGCTGCCTAAGTTTTCGCTACGGCGGTTAGATTAAATCGCGTTTAAAATATTTTTATATATAGCCCATGAAAAACTAACTCATATTCTGATGGGCTCAGCCCCCACCAATTTAGTAGCTCTAGATCGATAAGCGTAAATTAGAGTCTATTTCCTTGATCAACAACATGGGTACGGCATTTTCTTTAGCAAGCCCCTTCCAGTTAGAAACATGCTCAATAGTTTTATCAATAACCATGTCAATTCGTTTCTGTGTAAAATTAGGCACTAACTTCTCCAAAGAATATAAATCTTCACGGGTGAAGTTGTCTCTTTTGCCATTTAAATTCATCCAGTGACTGCTCACCCATTTACTACCGGGTTTGTAGCTGTAGGCTAGATCATAAGCGGGGGAGAGCCGCCATTTATTTTCAATGAGCAAGAACGCAAAGTTTTTGGCGTGGTCATCATGGTTTCGAGTCACAATATTAAATACGAGTCGTCTTAGCAGTTCTTCTGCGTCTTTAGCAGACACTCGGAGTTTTCTGGCGGTCGCAAAAAGTTCGGCGTATGAATAAGAGCCCGGCTGTTTGTAATCAACATGAGCTAATCCGTTGAGCGTTTGCATATGCACCTTTTCATTGCCTTTTCTATCAAAGCGCTGGGTCACAAAATGGCGGCGCTTGCCTTCTTCTAGCAGGCGACTTTTCATCATGTCGATACCGCATTGTTTAGCCATCAAGTAATAGACATACTCCATTGCGCCATAGCCCTGTGGGTCGCCAAAAGTTTCTTTGTTTTTATTATGTTCATTCACGCCGTCAAACTTCATTAAATAATGTGTAAAACCGTTCGGTACTTTGACCTGACCACTTCGCACTTGAGTAAAATCATCGTTAAAGGCCAAAACAGCCTTAGGCCGTGCGCCTCCAGCGCTCATTCCTACGGTAAGTAGTGACAGCATGGCTTCCCGATCTTCTTTACCTGGGTGGTTCAGTGAAGCGGCAAAATCCTCCCGACTCTTCAGGATTTCTTGAGTGATTGAGACTAAGGATTCAATCTCAATTTTTGCTGAAGCATTCAGGCTCTTTAGTTTTGTGGCGGGTGTATATTCCAGAGCCCCCATGCCCCGTTTACCGGTAAATTGAAGTCGCTCTAGTGGTGTAATGGTTTCGGGCGCTTTACCTTGAGAGGCAACCCAGGCATTGAGTACCGCATTGCCAAAATCGTCAGGTAGCGAGTCTGCCAGCAAGCCGGGCAAACCCTTAAACGTTTCATAGCCTAGCGCGGGGAATGAATATATTTGTTGGGATAAGGGCATCTTGATAGGGGATAGCTCAAGCCCTTTTTGGATGAATTTTTTATCGTACTCAAACGCTCCAATACCCGTGTCAGTATCAAAGCTTGCAGACCCGACTTGGTGATTATCATAATTGACGTTAATGACCTGGGTTACCATTCCGAGGGCTCCCTCTCATCGCTTGAGCGTTGCCCTGAAGCCCGTTGACGCTTGCGGCCCCTCAGCTTTGATAGTTGAATGGGAGAAATTTTCTGTGCTGGAAGAAAGTTCTCCAGTTGGTGGGTAAGATTCAAGGCCGATAATATCGCGATAAAGATCTCCAGCTGTGCCCTACCTTTTTCAGCGTTCAGAACGGCTTTCCTACTGACCCCCGCATGATCGGCGACTTCAATTTGAGTCATATCAGCATTTAGCCTGGCTTGCTTTAAGCGCTCCCCAAGCTGCTCTGCAATCGCTGATGGCGCTGCCTCTTCCTCAATCCTCATCTAAGTACCCTTAATCAAACTTTATATGCAAACAATGAAGGTAATGTATCTATTCTGGCACTTTATGGAGTATAGATAAACAGATAGAGATTATTAATATCCTGTTTTGGGGGCATTCCGACTGTATTAGGTGTGTAATGTCCCAAATTTTGGATTTTACGTCGATCAAATGACGATAACCTCGCTCGGTGAATCCAAGCGTAGAATCACTTCCTCCAAGGATAGAAATCCGGCATATCCCTAACAAACATATTGGTGTAGTTGGCTGCGCGTTTTTCAAGAGGGGGCGCCCCCTCTCTTTGTCGCCGAGAGTGCTGGTATAGAGCATCGCAAACGAGACCACTTTGTGTGCTTCTGCTGGGTCAGGCTGGGCCGCGTTGCAGTACATCATCTGTAGCGGTAGGAAGCAGCGGGTGCAGGCCTCTGGTGTTATACCGATCTTATTGAACACAAAACCGATTGCATTACATTTTCATGATCGCTCGATTATGATTCAGTGTTTAAAGGGTAGAATTCTACAAGGGAAAATCATGTTTAAAGGTCAAACCATCTGGATTACAGGTGCATCATCAGGGATCGGTGAAGCGCTGGCGAAACAATTTGTACAGAGAGGTGCCTCGGTCATTTTGTCCTCTCGTAACGAGGCCGAACTTGAGCGTGTATGCAGCAAGTGCACGGCTGCGTTTGAGGGTGCCGACGTCCATATTCTGCCCCTCGATGTTCTGGATGAGGCCGCGATGGAGGCTAAGGTGTCGGCCGCGTGTGCCTTCACCGGACAGATCGATATGCTGATTAATAATGCGGGAATATCGCAGCGCTCGCTGGTGCTTGATACTGAGATGGACACCTATCGACAGCTGTTCGACGTGGATTTTTTTGGCCAAATTGCACTCACAAAAGCGCTGTTACCGCTCATGATCAAGCGCGGCAGTGGCCACATTGCCGTGACTTCATCTGTGGCTGGTAAAATTGGCGTACCGCTTCGCACCGGTTACTGTGCAGTAAAGCATGCGGTGATGGGTTTCTTTGATGCCCTGCGCGCTGAAATGGTACCCCATGGTATTCAGGTGTCTACTATCACGCCCGGCTATATAAAAACCAATATTGCCTACAATGCTCTGGTAGGGGATGGGTCAAACTTTGCTCGCCACGATAAAAATATCAGCGCTGGTATGGATGTTGATGAGTGCGCTGCGGTGATCGTTAGAGGGTTTGAAAAAGGTAAACCCGAAATCGCGGTGGGTAAGGGCCTCGAGATGTTCGGGCTTTATGCAAAGCGTTTCTTCCCGCGCCTGGCCTTTAAGTTTGCGGTTAAGGCCGGCGGGGTTGATTAATCTTCTAGCTTGGGTCCGCGAACTTCGGGGCTCTTTTCTCAAAATTTGCCATCACCGCTTCAATTTGGTTGGGTGACTTCATCAGTGCAGTTTGCTCTACAGATTCAGCCAAAAGGCCAGCGGCAAAATCGGGCTGGCGCTGCTGGTTGATCAGGCGTTTGGCGGCGCGGATTGCATGGGGATTCTTGTTGGCAATTTGTTCTGCGGTCGCTAGAGCTTCGGCGAGTGGGTCATCGCAGACGCGGGTGGCAAAACCGTATTCGCCCGCCTCACGACCACTGAAAACACGAGCGGTATAGGTCAATTCACGAATAATATCTTCACGGACAAAAGCGCTCCACAGTTGTGTGCCCGCCATGTCCGGCACGATTCCCCACTTCATTTCCATGATGCTGAGCTTGGTATCGGGGTGAATATAACGTATATCAGCACCGGTCATAATCTGCAGGCCACCGCCGAAGCAGGTGCCGTGTACAGCGGCGATGACAGGCACGGGCACTTCATGCCAAATCCAGGCGACCTGCTGAAATATATTGCTTAAGCCGTGCGTGCGCTCGTCCAGATCCACCTCGCCGACGGCCATCATTAACTCCATATCCAGTCCCGCACAGAAGGCGTTGCCCGCGCCGTGCAAAATCACCGCTCTTACGCTCTTGTCGGCCTTGATAGCTTCGCCGGTGGCGATGAGTGCCTCAAATAAATCTTGGTTGAGCGCGTTCATTTTCTCAGGGCGAGTAAAGGTGACGCGAGCAATGCCGTCCTCTAGCTGGTAGGAAATGGTGTCATTCATGGTTCATCTCACTGAAAATTTTAATCGGGCCGGCATTATATCTGTAGGGTGCCAGCTTTGGCACCTACGAAAAGCACAATGTGTAATTCTGGGCTGTTGAATTGCTTGTACGCAAAACTAAATTGAGTGTTGAACTTGGTGTGGCGGGTGACGTGGAACCTGTTAAAATGCGCTGACACCAATCATCCAAGCCATTGATAAGACCAACTTATGCAGGAGCTCGACCCCAACTGGAGCCTACACAGCTCAGTAGTGAGCAGTATCATTCAGGCCGGGGAGCATCTTGGCGCCCCAGTGGGAGCCTTGCTCGTTAAGGTGGGGATTGATAAGCACCTGCTTAAGGATGCTGAACACCTTTTCGCCGTCTCTCAAGTGTTTGAGTTGGCTGAGCTTATTGCTGAGCATAGCCAAACTCAGGATCTGGGGCTCTACGCTGGGCGGATCTCTTACCTCGACGGCCTTCACCTGCAGTTGTATATGTCGACGGTGTGCAAAACCTTACGTGATTACCTGAACCTGATGCCCAGCACATTGCGCATCATTGGTGATATTGGCGAGGTGCTGATGCAGGCCGACAAACAGTTTATCAAACTGCAATGGCACCCACTATGGCAGCCGAGCACGCAGCAGCGTTTTCTCAGTGACATGTTGCTAAGTAGTTCGGCCGCTATTGTTGATTCCCTGTGCTTAATGCCAATACCCGTCGAGCAAGCTCACTTCAGCTACCCTGAACCCAAAGACCTCACGCTCTTGCGTGCGACGTTTGGCGAGAAGCTGAGCTTTAATCAACCGGTAAGCTGTCTATATTTTGCTCGCGAGAGCTTAGACTACCCGCTGACCCGTCTTAGCGGCGATTTAAACGCCTCCTTCTCTCGCCCGGTTGAGCAACTCTTTAGCGAGAGTGGAGCCAAAGATACCTTCCTGTATGACTTGCGCCAGACTTTGATTCGACTATTGCCGCAGGGGGAGATTCATATCGATCGGGTGGCTGAGGAGCTGAATCTCTCGCGCCGTACCCTGCAGAGGCGTTTGTCTGAACGCGACACCCAGTTTCTGCAAGTGTTACAGCAGGTGCGTACTGACCGGGCGCAGCGATATCTCGCGGATAAGCGCCTGTCGGTGACCGAAATTGCTTTTCTGCTCGGTTACAGCGATCAGGGTTCCTTTTCGGCCGCCTTTAAGTCTTGGTGTGGTGCATCTCCCCTCGAGTACCGTCAGCGTTAGTCGGCCGCCAAAAAACCTAACTTTATAGCGCCTGTACACCTATGGCACCAATTCCCATACGAATGGCACCCAAAAAGGGGCGCTAAGTTTTCATATCTCTACACTATTCGCCATAGACCGCAAAATCAGGGGTGATCTCGCCTCGCGCTTATATGGAGTGAAAATCGAATGACAATAAAACTATGGCATTGCCACAACGCCCGTTCTCTACGTGCGCTGTGGGCCCTAGAAGAAATGGGTTTGGATTATGAAGTAGAAACTATGCCCTTCCCGCCACGGTTTATGCAACCTGAGTTTCTCGAGGTTAATGCGCTGGGAACCATTCCTTACATGATTGATGGAGAGACTCATATGACAGAGTCTTCGGGTATTCCTCTGTATCTACTCGAGCGCTATGGCAAGCACGAGTTTGGCTTAAAGCCCGATCACCCAGAGTATGGCGACTACCTCAACTGGTTGTTTCACAGTGATGCCACTCTGACATTTCCACAGACTGTTTATATCCGTTACACCTTGCTAGAGCCACCTGAGCGTGGTTTGCAAGAGGCGGCGACGGATTACGTGAAATGGTTTCACGCACGCCTGCGCAAACTCACCAATCACTTGGCCGATGGCCGTGAGTATTTGGTCGACAATCGTTTTACCGTGGCCGACATCGCCATCGCCTACGCTCTGCATCTTGGTGAAACCCTGAAAATCGATGAGCGCTATAAGCCTCATGTACGTGATTACTTGAATCGTATGCGCGACCGTCCTGCATTCCAAAAGGTAGTTAAAATAGGTGAAGAGAGCAGTGCATTTAAGTAGTTAAATAGCGTAGCTCCTTGAATAATATTTTTTACATTTTAATTAAGATCATGAATTAGCGGAAACAGTAACAGGAAATCAACTTATGGCGCTTATCGAATCGCAACTAGATATTCAGTCCGATGCGTTTAAAAATAACGTAAAAGTGATGACGGCAGCGGTAGACGAATTTCGCGGTATTGAACGCCGCGTGATTGAAACCGCGCAGGCTAAAGCGCCGCGTTATTTAAAAAAAGGTTTTATTTCACCGCGTGAGCGTTTGAGTTTATTGCTGGATGCCGGGGCGCCCTTTTTGGAGTTGTCGACCCTGTGCGGATACATGCAAGAGGAAGACACAGATGGTTCTGGCGCCGGTGGTAGCTGCATTATCGGTATTGGTTATATCGGCGGTGTACGCTGTGTGGCATCTGTGGATGACTTCCTCACTAAGGGTGGCAGCATAACCCCGCTGGGCGGGAAAAAGCGTTCGCGCAGCACTCAGCTAGCACTGGAAAATAAATTGCCCTTAGTGGTGTTGGCGCAAAGTGGCGGCGGTAATCTGAAATTGATAGGGGACTTTTTTGGCGAATCCGGTGCAGGCTTTGCTCAGCAATGTAGGCTGTCAGCCGCAGGCATCCCACAAATTACTGTGGTGCATGGCAGCGCCACGGCGGGGGGGGCTTATCAGCCTACATTGTCCGACTATCTAATTTTGGTGCGCAAGCAATCCACCATGTATTTGGCCGGTCCGCCCTTATTGAAAGCCGCCACCGGCGAAATCGCCACAGATGAAGAATTGGGCGGCGCCGAGATGCATAGTGAAGTGGCCGGTACCAATGATTATCTGGCCGAGAACGACGCCGATGGCATTCGTATTGCGCGTGACGTGACAAAAAAGCTAGCTTGGAACAAAAATCAGCCATTCAAAGCTGAAGTTTCCTATCAAAAACCAGTCTACGCAGCGGAAGAATTACGCGGCATTGTACCCGAAGATTCCAAAACGCCTTTCGACATGCGTGAAGTCGTTGCCCGAATTGCCGACGCTTCCGACTTCTTGGAATTCAAAGGTGATTTCGATAATGGAACCATTTGTGGTCATATGGAGATCGAAGGCGCGCCCTGCGGTGTCATCGGCAATAACGGCCCCATTACGGCCAAGGGTGCCGCCAAGGCAGCTCAGTTCATCCAGCTGTGTGAACAGTCCGGTACGCCTCTATTGTTCTTAACGAATACCACCGGTTTCCTAGTGGGCACGGAGCCAGAGCAGGCAGGCATTATAAAGCACGGCGCTAAGTTTATTCAGGCCGTCACCAACTGCACCGTGCCAAAAATTTCCATCATTGTCAGTGGCTCATACGGTGCCGGTAACTACGCCATGGCCGGTCGCGGTATGGCTCCACGCTTCCTATTCGCCTGGCCACGAAGCGTGGTATCGGTGATGGGTCCCGCCCAAGCCGGTAGCGTTTTGCGCCAAGTTGCTGAAGCGAAAATAAAACGCTCCGGTGCCGAAATGAACGACGAGATGCGTGGCATGGTCGATGCCATGGAGAAAGATACCGTTGACACCATGGAAGCCAAATCCAATGCACTGGCCAATACCGCGCGGGTTTGGGATGACGGCATGATTGACCCCGCTGATACTCGTTCGGTGGTGGCCTTTGCCCTCAGTGTTTGTCGCGAAGCCGATGAGCGTCAACTCAATACCAACACCTTTGGTATCGCTCGTTTATAAGGGCACTGTATTAGGAATTTAAAAATCATGAGCAAAATAACGAAAGTATTAGTGGCCAACCGCGGCGAAATTGCCGTTCGAGTGATGCGCACCGCCCGCGATTTGGGTTACCGCACAGTGGCTGTTTACAGCGAAGCTGATGCTGGCGCACTGCACGTACAAGAAGCCGATCAAGCAGTCTGCATTGGTGCTGCGGCCGTCGGAGAATCTTATTTGGTCGCCGATAAAATCCTGGCTGCCGCTAAAAAAACTGGCGCCGATGCCATCCATCCGGGTTACGGTTTCCTGTCAGAGAACGCCGCTTTTTCAGAAGCCTGTGAAGCGCAGGGTATTACTTTTATCGGCCCGCGTAGCGAAGCCATAAACTTGATGGGCAGCAAACGTCTGTCAAAGATCGCAATGATTGATGCCGGTGTGCCTTGTATTCCTGGTTATCAAGATGCCGATCAGTCTGATGAAACTCTGCTGGCTAAAGCTGAAGCCATTGGTTTTCCACTGATGGTTAAAGCCTCTGCCGGAGGTGGTGGCCGCGGAATGCGTCTGGTGTTTGAGCAGAGCGAATTGGCTGAAGCTATTCGCACCGCGCGTTCCGAAGCGGAAAGTGCCTTTGGCAGCGGCGAGTTGATTTTGGAGCGAGCTGTGATCGAACCACGCCATATCGAGATTCAGGTGTTTGCCGACGAGCACGGCAATGCGGTGTATTTGGGTGAGCGCGATTGTTCTATTCAACGTCGCCACCAGAAAGTGGTAGAAGAAGCGCCGTCTCCATTTGTTGACCCAGAACTGCGTCAACGTATGGGTGAAGCCGCCGTAGACGCCGCCAAGGCCTGTAGTTATCGTGGCGCCGGTACGGTTGAATTTCTAGTGGATGCCGACAAAAACTTCTACTTCCTAGAAATGAACACTCGCCTGCAGGTAGAGCATCCAGTAACAGAATTGATCACGGGTTTGGACCTGGTGGCTTGGCAATTAAAAGTTGCCTCTGGTGAAAAGTTGCCCCTAGCTCAAGATGAAGTTGAGTTAAAAGGCCACGCCGTTGAAGTGCGCCTTTACGCTGAAGACCCTCGCAATAATTTTATGCCGCAAACCGGTCAAGTGCGTTTGTGGAGCTGTCCAGAACGTATTAATAGCTCTGAGCGTGCAGGTATTCGCATGGATCATGGTATTCAAACTGGACAGAAAGTGAGCCCGTTCTATGATCCTATGATTGCTAAAATAATCGCCTATGGTGATAACCGCAGTGAGGCAATTCGTCGCCTAGCCTCTGCAGTTCAAGATACTCAACTGCTAGGCATGAACAATAATAAGCTCTTCTTGCAAAATGTTTTGCGTCACGAGGTGTTTGGCGCCGGCGAAGCAACGACTGCGTTTATCGAACAGCACTTTAGCGCCGATGTTAGCATGGACCAAAAGGTGCCATCGGCCACCACGCTTGCAAAAGCGGCCATGCTGTATTTTCAGCGTGGCATTGCAACAAGTCAGGATAAGAACTTCCACTGGAGTCGTGCAAGCGCCCAAAGCTACGTTTATAAACTTGCGTTTGATGGCCAAACCAATGTCGTCAAGCTGGCGGAAAAGGAACATCACTTTGAGATAGAAACTGAGCTTGTGGCTGGGGAGGTCGGCGCTGAGCAAGAGAGCACAGCTTTAGACTTTGTCTCTTTGGATGAAAATAGCTGCGTATTTATCGAAAACGGTGTGCGCGAGACCCTGAGCTTTGCCTTTGATGGCAAGACTCTCTATCTAGATGATGGCACGGGCCATTTTATCCTTGAAGACGTGACTCACCAGCCCGCGGCTGCTGCCGGTGGTGCGGGTAGTGGGCAGGTTAAAGCCTCGATGGATGGGGCCATTGTTGAAGTCTTGGTGAAAGAGGGCGACAGCATCGAAGCTGGTCAAACCCTGGTGGTATTGGAGGCCATGAAAATGGAGCACCCTTTGAAGGCAGGTATCAGTGGTACGGTGAAGGCCATTAGTTGTGAGGCCGGGCAACAAGTTAAATCCAAGCAATTACTGGTGAGCGTTGAAGGAGAATCAGGCGATGAATGATGTAATAAAGATTGCTAACTGCAGTGGTTTCTACGGTGATAAATTATCCGCCGCGCTGGAGATGGTCGAAGGTGGCCCCATTGATGTTCTGACCGGCGACTACCTTGCCGAGCTGACTATGGCCATTTTGTACGGCCAGAAAATGAAGCGCAATACTGGCTATGTGGGCACATTCCTAAAGCAGGTCCAGCAAGTTCTGAAGCCCTGCATGGAAAAAAACATCAAGATTGTCAGCAACGCCGGTGGTCTGAATCCTTCTGCTATGGCTGAGGCCATAAAAGAAATTGCCAAAGAACTAAACCTTGACGTCAAGGTTGCTTATATCGACGGCGATGATTTAGCGCCGCGTATGAAAGAGCTGCAAGCAGAGGGTGAAGCCTTCGTCAACATGGATACCGGCGCAAACCTAGCCGATAACAAAAATCACCTGCTGACGGCCAATGCCTATCTTGGCGCATGGGGTATCAAAGAAGCACTCGATCAGGGCGCTGATATTGTGATCTGCCCACGGGTCACCGATGCCGCCGTTGTCATTGGCCCCGCGGCCTGGAAGTTTAATTGGCAGCGCACTGATTACGATGCGCTGGCGGGCGCTCTGGCGGCAGGCCATGTGATTGAATGCGGCCAGCAGGCGACCGGAGGCAATTACGCGTTCTTCCAAGAAGTGCCCAGTTTCGACAACCCCGGTTATCCCATTGCGGAAATTGAGGCGAACGGAAATTTCACTGTGACCAAACATCCGGGTACTGCTGGTCTGGTGTCCGTGGGCACGGTTAAATCTCAGTTGTTGTACGAGATCGGTGATCCGGCCTATAAAAATCCGGACGTGATTGGCCATTTCGATACTTTGAATATTGAGCAAGCGGGTGACGATCGTGTTTATGTCAGCGGCTGTAGGGGTTCATGTCCGCCGCCCAGCCACAAGGTATGTATCAATACTCAGGGTGGCTTCCGCAATGGTTTTGAGGTCATGATAACCGGTCTTGATATTGAAGCTAAAGCCAAGGTCTTAAGCGACGCATTTTTTAACAACATCGGCGGCAAAGAGCAGTTTGATGATGTGTCGATTGAGCTGATTCGCTGTGACAAAGAAAACCCGCAAGTCAACGAAGAGGCCTTCGCTCGCTTGAGAATTATTGCAAAATCTAGCGACAAAGATTTAGTTGGTCGAATGTTTAACGCCAAGTTTATCGAAATTGGCCTGGCCAACATCCCGGGTTTTGGCCCTGTGAACCCCATCGGTAATGGCGCCGCTTTTCTGGTGTACTGGCCAACTCTGGTAGACAGCCAATACATCACTGAGCGAGTGTACATAAACGATGAAGTGATAGAAGTCACACCGACTAATCAGCTCGATCTTGAGCCCGTTCGCCATCAGGTTGTGCCCGCGAATGTGCCAACCGCACCCTCTGGCGAAACCGTAAGCATTCCTTTCGGGCGTTTATTTGGTACTCGCTCCGGGGATAAAGGTGGCTGCGCCAATGTGGGGGTCTGGGCGACCAGTGAAGCGGCCTATGGATTCTTACACGAATATTTAACGGTTGATCGATTAAAAACCCTAATGCCGGAAACAGCCGGCCTGGAAATAGTTCGCTATGACCTAGCCAACATTCACTCCCTAAATTTCTTTATCAAAGGAATTTTAGAAGAGGGGGTTGCATCATCGGGGCGCATGGACCCACAGGCAAAATCCATGGGTGAATACTTACGCGCGAAAACTATTGAAGTGCCAGTTTCGTTAACTAAGCACCTGAACCTGGTCTAATTAGACGCAATTGAGAAAAGAAAAATGACTGAAGAAAAATTATCCCTTGAAGGTCTGGTTTTCGAAGCCATTGAGCTAGAAGTAAGAGACCACATTCTGACCATTCGCCTTAATCGCCCCAAGCGTAAAAATGCCATCAATCCACCCATGGCTGCCGAAATCATTTACGCCCTAGATTACGCCAAACAGGAACGTGATATTCGCGTTGTAGTACTGGCCGCAAACGGTGATGTATTCTGTGCGGGGGGCGACTTGTCTGCAATGAGTGGCAAGGCTCAGGAAACCACCTCAACCGTACCTGTGCGGGGCACACAAGACGAAATTGCTCTGCGCTTTCGTCACCTCAATAAGCCGAGTATTGCCTGCGTGCAGGGCAACCTGTATGCCGGTGCCTTATTATTCCTCTGCAATGTCACACATGCCATTGCTGCTGAAGGTGTGAAGTTTTCCGCACCGGAAATCAAACGCGGTATTTGGCCCTTTATGGTGATGGGCGGCTTGTTCCGCATCATGCCTCAGCGTGCAGCATTGGATTTTGTCATGCGGGGAAATGCAATCTCCACAGAGCAAGCTGAGAAGTGGGGTCTGATTAATGAGGCAGTGCCGGCGGATGCTTTACAAGATCACGTTGCTAGCCTGGCTGCTGAATTGGCCAGCTTGGCTCCCGGTTCAATGAGTATGGGTCTAGCGGCATTTGTAAAACAGGATGACATGGACTTTGACAGCGCGCTGCCATTCTTGCGCACTCAGATCGAAGCGATTGTAAAAAGTCCCGACGCCATAGAAGGCATTACGGCATTTTTGGAAAAACGCGAACCTAAGTGGGACTAACAATCTATTTGCCCCCTCTCGGGGGCAGATTAAAATCCTCGCTATTTCCGCGGTGGCATGCCATGTACCATGGTGAGTGATTTCAGTTCAGCGCCTGCCCTGCGATGTTCTGCCAAGGCTTGATATTCCGGATCCTTGTACCAAGTTTCGGCGGCGGCCTCCGAGGGAAATTGAAATATGATCATGCGTCCGCCCCGAGGCTCGGTGCCTTCTAAGTGCTTGATGTTATCGTCAAAAGTGACAAAGGAGCCGCCGTGTTTTTTTAACAGCGGGAAAAA
>CAJWBQ010000060.1 GCA_913020115.1 uncultured Cellvibrionales bacterium | reverse complement strand
AGCACCGGCATACTCGCGGCGTTGCTCTGGCAGCCTCTCAAGCGCTTTCAAAACTCAGGAGGGGGGCCCGACACCAGCAGCGACATGATTGGTTTGGAAGTGCCGGCGTCCACCGACATAAACCGAAGCGGCGGCAAAATTCGTTACTCGGGCATTGACTGGAACGCGCGCATAGATAGAGATGCTACAAGCGAGGGCATTAAAGCAAAAGAGATGTGCACTATCATAGGTGTTGAAGGCACGATCATGTTGGTTAAGCCTTTGCCTTAACATGGTTTTGTTGCTTGGAAAACAGCTTATTGACTACGCCAATTTGCTCGCAAGTAATTTCAGCAAGGCAGGTAAAGAAAATGGTTTGTTAATCGCCCCTATAAAACCGTATTCTTTATAATTCTCCATAATCAGATCAACGCCGTACCCAGATGCAACAATCGCTTTCGCATCTGGGTCTAGTGCAAGCAATTCCTGTATCGCCCGCTTTCCCCCCATGCCTTCGCGGATCGTTAGGTCCATCACCACACAGTCATATGCTTCTCCGGAGCCCATTGACTGCGAGTACTTGCGTATGGCCTCGCCCCCCTCTGACGCTTCATCGACCAAATACCCGGCACCAGACAAAACATCGCTCAAGAGATCTCGAATACCTTCCTCATCATCCATTATAAGAATTCTTTTTTGACCCTCGCAAACGGAAGCTGAATTGTCGTCCTCCTGAATAGCGGAAGCCGCCGGCTTAGCGGTGGTGGATGGCAAATAGATTGTAAATTCCGTGCCTACGCCAAGCTCTGATTTCACATCGATAAAGCCCTGATGCTTTTTGACGATTGAAAAGACCGTTGCTAAACCCAAACCACTACCAGACACTTTAGTGCTGAAATAGATATCAAATATATATTCGATATCCTCAGCCCTGATTCCGGAACCGCTGTCGCGAAATTCGATCGCCGCGTAGGTGCCTTCCTCGACAGGAATGGCTATGACATCGATCGCGTCGACTTCTTTCACTGATATGAGCAAGCGACCATTCTCGTTCATAGACTCAATCGCGTTTACGGTTAGGTTCGAGAATACTTGCTCTAATTGCCTATGATCGGCATTGACTAGGGTCATTCTTGATCCTAGTTGAAATTCAACTTCAACTGAACTTCCAGTCGAGTAAAACCCTACCGTACTCTCGATTAATTCATTGAGTGCAAGTATCTCTTTGGTGAGTGAATCGCCTTTGGCAAAAGTTAATAATTTGTATGATAGCTGAGACGCCCTCTCCAACGCACCGTCGGCTTCAATTAGATAATTCTTGGCTGGACTCTTGTCGTCTAACGAAGACAGTGCTAAACCTACATTGCCAAATATAGCAGTTAGCAAATTGTTGAAGTCATGTGCCACGCCCGCAGCTAAAAACCCGATCCTTTCCAAGTTTTCGGTTTTTATATCTTCAGTCTGCACTCGCCGCTCCAAGTCTTTAACGCGATGAGAATCGAGTAAGCTGCCACACGTAAGCTGTATTGGCGCCAATAGATCAAGCAAAGCTTCATCATATCCATCTCGTCTATTTGCCAATCCGACCATACCAAGAAGTTTGCCCGCATAAAAAAAAGGCAGGCCTAGGAACGTGTTCAGATCAGGGTGATCTGCGGGCCTTCCTCCGGCCCTTGAATCATTAGCAACATCGTTTGCAATTACTGTTTTTCCCGTCGTCACAACTGCGCCAAAGAGCGTTTCCATGTTATAGAACTCCATACCAGAGCCAATCGACTCGTCATACAGCGTTTTGGTTTCAGGGCTCCAGGAAATATCAGTAATTGCATGAGTTTTGAGATAGGGAGCATCCTTGTCATACAATATTTCACCAATGAAACCATACTCGCTGCCAGTTATCTCCAATAAATATTCTAAGAGTTTCGAAAAGGAGGCCATAGCATTTGACTCAACAATGAACTCCTGCTGCAGCTTTGTGAGTCTTTCCAAAATTTCGTGATTGGTCTTCGCTCTGGCTTGGGCTGAAAATAGAGCTATCGTATTTCTTTCCGCCTCTAAGGCCCTCTCCTGCAGTCTTATGGTAAGACGGGATAACCACATTATACCTCCGGCCAAAACAAAACTAAGGAAAAGCAATACGTTATGGCCAAAGTCGGCTGCGTCTGGGTTCTGCCCAGGATGAAGTGCTTGCCATAAGGAAAGCATGAGCGCTAACGAAAATAGCCCTGATGACGCGGGTAACCAGGCTGGCAAAACCTTTTTATCCGTTTCCCGGTCCCAAGCATATGAAATGAGAGTACAACCCACCACAATAAATCCTGCGGACGTATGGATGGCCATTCTCGTGAGGCGACCCCAGCCATATACGGTTTCTATTTCAGCAATATAACCAAATAGAGCGATAGCCCCTAAACCCAAAACCATCGAGCCTGAAACCCCAAGTATATTTTTCGATATTGTCTTGCTCGGCGTACTGAACGCTAGGAATATAGCCGCGCCCGAAACCAAAAAGCACATAGCCGTGTTAGGTGCCATCCGCCCTGGATGGGAACTCAGCACAGTGATGTAGTGTTCCATGAACAACTGATCAACACCAATATTTGTGCCACTTAAATATTGAAATAAAGTTGCCATGCCGATTAGCGCGACTAAAAGCGAAATGATCTTGGCATATCGGAATTGTTCATATCTCATGAACAGCAGTGTTAGGCCGCAGAGTAAGAAACCCAGTGCGGTGTTGTATTGCATAGGAACGAAGGCGCTATGAATTTGTATCAGCGACTCTTTTTGACTATACCAGCCATACAAGACGAGTGTTCCAAGAAGCATAGTCAAATAAGACAAAAAGGAACTAAATATTTTAGTATTGGCCGGCATTAATGACTCGTAGATTTAAAAGTAACTCGTTCAGACTAGCAATAACTATAGGTGATACCTCAGGGTATTCAAGCATGGCATAAATAGCCGCAATTCCTCGCCAGTCAAATATTTCTTCACTACCCAAGAATTCGTCGTGAAATTCTTAAAACCTTACGCACAAGAAGTGGGACAAAACCCAAGAAAGCTGCGAGAATATTCAACAATACAACTATCAGAAATTTGATCATGCGAATCAGGAAATACAATCTCTTCAACAGCTTTGCAATGGGGCTTCTAGGCGCTCTCGTCTTATTGATTAGCGCTTGCACCCAAGAAAGTAGTCCCGTCGACCAGCCCCCAGTAAAATCGCCTCCTGAACCTAAAACCTACATTGAGCTGGGCGATCTCGAGGCGATTCGCAAGCAGGGCAGCTTACGCCTAGTTGCACCGCGTTTTGATGGCACAAACTCCCTTCTTCGCGAAGGCATACCGATGCAGCACTACCATCAAATTGCTGAGGCCTTCGCACAAGAGCTACAACTCGATGTTCAATGGGTTTTTGTCGACGATTTTTCTGCCCTGATTCCCACCCTATTGCGAGGGGAAGCCGATGTGATTGTGACCAACATGTCCGTCACCCCCCTCAGAAGAGAACAAGTTCTATTCTCCCGCCCTATCAACGAAATTAATGAAGTGCTTATAAGCCTCTCAGAAAATGTAAAGGAAGACCCAGAACAATTGAGTGAGCTCACACTGTCTGTCCCCGAAGGCACGGCGTACATTGATACCCTAAAAAACCTATCCGAGAAAAATCAGATTCCTCTGAATTTAACAATTACTCCCTCTGGCACAAGCCATAAAGACTTGTTAGACGCAATTCAGGCAGGTAAATTTCAAGCCACCGTGTTGGACAGTGACATTGCCAGCCGCCTACTAATGGACTATCCAGGCTTAAGTGCTAGCCTAGTACTGAGGCGCCACCGCCCTATCGCCTGGGCGACTAGAAAAGGCAGCTCCAAGCTTCTCAATCAACTCAATGAATTCTTAGTTTCACACCACCTCCAAGCCTCTGCGAACAAGCAACAACGGCGAAGCTGGGTCGACATCAAGCAAGCCGGGCGACTGCGTATGCTCACGCTCAACAACCCTGCCAGCTATTTTATGTGGCGAGGAGAGTTAATGGGCTTTGACCTAGACCTGATGAAGGAGTTTGCCAAGCAACATCAACTGCAGGTTTCCGTAATACTAAAAAACACAATTCCCGAGCTAATCACTGCTCTGCAAGAAGGCGAGGGAGACGTAATCGCAGCCTCACTCACCCAATCCTCTCTACGTGAATCAATGGGGCTACAATTTAGCCGCCCCTACTTAAAGGTGAACGAGCAATTAGTTGGCCGTAAGAATGGCCCATCAGTTAGCTCCGTCGAACAACTAACAAACCAGAAAATTGGTGTTAATCCCGAAACGGTCTTTTACACGGCCTTTAAAGAGTTACAAGCGCAAGGCATAGATTTACAGCTACAGGAGTTTCCTAAAAGCACCACCGAAAGCCTGATGAATAGATTGGTGACGGGTGAATTTGATTTCGCCGCCGTCGACAGCCATCTATTTGCGATCGAAATTGCCCACCGGGACGATCTCCAATTGAACCTTGAACTGAAGCCCGTGAGCGCACACAAGGGCGATATCGCCTGGGGTTTGCGCCCCGATCAAGCTCAACTGAGAGAAAAGCTAAACGCCTTTATCAAGCAGGAATACCGCGGCCTATTTTACAACGTCACTTTTAATAAGTACTTTAAAAACACCCGTAAAATGCGCCAACATAAGGCCGAGCGGGTTGTTCCGGGGGCAGACCTTTCTCCGTTTGACGATTTGATCAAACCTCTAGCGAAACAATACGGAATGGACTGGCGTCTTATTGTCTCCCAGATGTATCAAGAAAGTAAGTTTCAAACCAAGGCCAAGTCTTTCGCCGGAGCAATGGGCCTGATGCAGGTAATGCCCCGTACGGCTAAGGAGCTGGGCTACAAAGACCTCGAACAGGCTGAGAATGGCATTGGCGCCGGTATGGCCTATATGAAATGGCTCGAGCAGCGCTTCCCTGGCGAACTGGACATGCAGGAACGAATATTCTTCACCCTGGCCGCTTATAATGCTGGCGCAGGCCACGTTCGAGACGCCCGACGCCTAGCACAGCAACTGGGGAAAAACCCCAACCGGTGGTTCGGGCACGTAGAAGACGCCATGCTGCTATTGGCAAAGCCCAAGTTCCATAAGAAGGCGCGCTTTGGGTATGTACGTGGTTCAGAACCGGTGCAATATGTGAAGGAAATTCGCGCCCGTTATCTGGGGTATTTACAAGTTAAGTAAGTGCGCGTGGTCGCTCGAAAGTTACAGAAAGCCCATTCGCGGCCTCAGTCTAAGGCCGATATATTGACACAATAGTGATTACTTCCTAAGCTCAAACAGTAAAGCTATTCGTGTTAACTAGCTAAGGTTCAAATTGATTACTGTCTCCCCTCTCTGGAGAGGTCTGCTTGCACCTCCGAAAACGCTGTCTTGGCCACTAACAGTCGACATATGGAATAGGTTGACATGATGAATTTACTCGACATATATGAGCGCGTAGTTAATACACGGTTCATAAGATAAACTTTTCAGAGCAAGGAGATTTCTTTGACAGGATGTAAGACCTTGCTCAATGCAACAATTTCTCACTTGCAAAAGTTTTGTTCAACCCTGCCCTTTTGGCTGGTGACTTGTTCGCAGCAGGCTTGGCCCTCTGAAGAAACATTATCCGAAGCAAACTTACAAGCCGCGTTTGTATACAACTTCACACAATTCATTACGTGGCCCGACACACAAGCCAACACAACTTTTCCGCTTTGTATATTGGGCTCTAAAGATGAGGCAAAAATATTTTTCAACCAACTCAATGGAAAAACTGCTAACCATCAAGTTATCGAAGTAATCTATCTATCTTCTGTCTTATCTATAACTAGTCTACACGGGTGTCAATTAGTATTTCAGCTCGAAGATTTTCCAAAAGTGTTCACTCAGCCATTGGCACAGGGCGTGGTATTAGTTAGTTACAACCCTCTCCAGGGCACCAAAAATATCTGTATCGCCCTTCAACTAAATCGTGAGAGGAAACTCAGGTTCTCAATTAACCCAACGGCTGTTGCCGTCGCCGGGGTAGTCATTAGCAGTCAACTGCAGAAGCTAGCAATAGAATGGCAAGAGGTTGAGCAACCATGAAAATGACTTCGCCACTAGCTAACCGGATAAGTTTATTCACCATGTTTATTGCTGCATTAGCGATTATCGCTAGCACAACATTCGAGTCAATTACCAACTACCACTTAGCCTCAGAACAAGCCAAGGAAAAAATGCAAGTCTTAGCAGAAGTCACCGCCTTTAATATTGCATCGCCTAGCATGTTTGGCGATGCCGAAGCTGCAAGCGCAGTATTAAACGCCTTGAATGCGGAATCAACGGTTGTATCGGCATACCTACTTAACGCCAACAAACAGCGCTTGGCCCAGTACCAGCGAACTTCTCGAACAGAACAGGAACACCTTGAACAATTCACTCAGGTAGTGCAATGGCAGAATAAAGCGGTAGGAGAGTTATTTTTCGCCTTCGACAGCTCTGGGCTGCAAGAACAGCTGTTCCACCAATTTAGATTTTCTTTAGTCTCGACACTGATTGCCGTTTTGGTAGCCGGGTTTCTGGTTCAGTGGATGATACGCATCTCAACCAAACCTTTGCGAAATTTAAGCGAAGTTGCCGAGAAAATAAGTCGGCAAAGTGACTACAGCTTAAGAGCCAAGATCGTGTCCAACCACGACGATGTTAGCCAACTCATACACACCTTTAATACCATGTTAGATCACATAGAAAAACAAAATTCGGCACTGCATGAGCAGCAAAGCATTTTGCACTCCAGCGAACACCGACTACTGCTAGCAACCGCATCTGCGGAGCTTGGAATATGGGACCTAGACCTCCGTGATAACACCCTGATATGGGATGACCGGATGTATGAAATGTATGGGATCGCGCGCGAAGATATTTGCAATAATTTGGAGACTTGGACCAACAGTCTGCACCCACACGACAAAGATCAGACTATGGCTAACTACCAAGCAGCAATTCGAGGAGATAAGGAATTTAGCAGCACCTTCCGCATTGTCAATCCAGACGGAAAGCTAAAGTACATGAAGGCAAGTGCCGCAACTTTGCGAGACTCCAAGGGTAAGGCCCTGCGCATGCTCGGCATTAATAGCGACGTGACAGAAAGCGAATTATTGGGGAAGCGCGCAATGGAAATGTTAACGGACGTTCAACAGGTAAATGCCGAATTATCATTTCAAAAACACGCTCTTGATGAACATGCCATTGTTAGCATCGCAGACGCCCACGGAGGCATCACTTACGTTAACGATAATTTTTGTGAGATTAGTGGCTATAGTCGAACAGAGCTGATGGGCAAAAATCACAGCGTACTGCGCAGTGACGAGCACTCCCCAGAATTCATAGCCAACATGTCGGAAACATTAGCCAAGGGTAAAACCTGGCGCGGCGAGATAAAAAACCTGAAAAAATCTGGAGAGCATTACTGGGTGGCGGCCACTATTGTGCCATCGCTAAACGAAACCGGCGAAATCGTCAGTTGGATTGGCATTCGCACTGACATCACTAAGATTAAAAGTACTGAAGAACAGCTTCGCCGCTCACAAAAGATGGAGTCTATTGGTGAACTGGCCGGTGGCATAGCACACGACTTCAATAACCTGCTTGGCATCATTATTGGTAATCTGGATCTAATTGATTATCAAGTTGAGAGCGACAGCAAACTCCAGAAACGAGTCCAAAAAGCCCAGAATGCGGCCCTTCGCGGTTCTTCCTTGACGAGCCGACTACTGAATTTTTCACGCCAGTCTGCCACAGATCAAAGCCTTGTGGACATAGGTAAAGTCATCGTTGATTTTGAAGACCTGATTCGCAAGTCACTGACCGCGAGTATTTCAATCAAGATACACCGCAGCGATCAATTGTGGATGGTTGAACTAAACTCCGATGAATTAGAAGACGCACTGGTCAATTTGGCACTCAACGCGCGCGATGCCATGTCAGAAGGTGGCCAGCTATTAATTGAAGTGAAAAACACAAAGCTGGAAAACCACCCTAGATCACTGAAAAACGGTCTCGCCCCCGGTGAATACGTGCAATTGACCATAAGTGATACGGGTATAGGTATGGATAGCGCGATTACTGAAAAAATCTTTGATCCATTTTTCACAACCAAGAATAAAGGTGATGGCACTGGGCTGGGCCTAGCGATGGTTTACGGCTTTGTTCAGCGAAGCCATGGTCACCTATCCGTTACTTCAGAAGTGGGGGCTGGCACCACATTCAGCATGTATCTACCGCGAGCCAGTAGCGCGGACAAAATATCACCAAAACTCGGCGAAGCTGAAGCTTTGCGGCCGACTGGCATGGAGACCATTCTAATCGTTGACGATGAAGCAGAGCTTGCCAGTGTCGCCAGAAGTATTCTTGACATTCTAGGCTATACTACGATCTGTGCCCAAAGCGGTTTAGAAGCCCTACAGATACTCGAAACAAACCGCAGTATTGATCTGGTATTCACAGATGTTGTGATGCCAGGGGGTATGAGTGGCTTGGATTTGGCTGAAGCCATTGCAATGCAATACCCCGCCGTAGGAATACTGCTCACTTCCGGCTTTACCGCCAAAGCAAACCATTCCGAAAGCGCAGAGAAATTGATACAGAAAATGATCAAGAAACCGTATAGGGACATAGAGCTTGCCCTCAGGGTAAGAGAGACACTGGACGAGGTTAAATAGATCATGGCAACTCAAAAACTCTTCGTCTTAGATGATGAACCCGACTTTACCGAATTCGTTGCCGATGTGGCAGAAGGCATGGCTTTTGATGTCAGCTTTACCTCTAATCCGCTGGACTTTGCGCGCCGCTACAGCTCCGATATAGACATCATCGTATTGGATCTGTTCATGCCTATCTTAGACGGTATTGAGATACTTAGGTTTCTGGTCGATAACAGCAGCTCAGCCTCCCTAATCTTTATGAGTGGCAAAGATAAGGGCGTTCTTCACTCTGCGCAGGAACTGGCGTTTGAACAGGGCATGGCGGTACTGGGCGTTCTACAAAAACCATTTCGCGCCAATGAGCTAGAAGCTCTCCTTTCAACCTTTGTACCAAAGGCACCCGCGCAAAGCTCTCAATACGCTGAACCACCTACACTCGATGAATTACGAGAAGCCATTGATAATGAGGACTTGTTCCTTGCTTATCAACCACAGATAAATATGAGCGACCGCAGCGTGGTTGGCGTTGAAGCCTTGATCCGCTGGCATCATCCGTGCAAGGGAAATATTGCGCCTAACCATTTTATTCCCCTGGCTGAAAAGAACGGCCTCATCTCAGACATCTCTCAATATGTAAACCAAGCCGCCATCCGCCAACAGGGAGAATGGAAAGCACAGGGCATTGATTTACGTATGTCCATCAACGTATCTCCACAGATACTCAATGACTTGGACATGCCAGAAAAATTAGCGCGCTACGCCAAAGAAATGGGCGTCGACACCTCAGACATTGTCATTGAAGTGACGGAAACCGCGCTGATGTCGGATATTGTGCATTACATGGATATTCTCACTAGACTGAGAATGAAAGGCTTCAATCTCTCTATCGATGACTTCGGCACGGGCTATTCTTCACTACAACAATTAGTGCGAGTGCCTTTTACTGAGTTGAAAATTGATCTGGCATTCATTCAAAAACTTCTTACCGACCAAGAATGTAAAACCATCACTGAGATTTCGATTTCGCTCGCTCACAAACTCGGCATGCATGTAGTTGCGGAAGGTATTGAAGAGGAAGCCATATGGGATACACTTCGAGAACTCGGCTGCGACGAGGGGCAAGGTTATTGGATGGGGGAACCCATGCCTGCAGAGAAGATTAATACCTGGCTGAGTAGCTGGTCCGGAAAGTCATTTGCGGCCCAAAAGATAAATACATCTGTCAAATAATCATTTTAGAAGCAAACGTTCTTAATTATTTTGCTCCAAGCGTCGATAGCTAGCGTGACGATTCACAAGGTGGAGCGTGACCTATGTTTGTACAGAGTTCTTCCGTCAATATGCAGTTCGACCACCACTCGGTTCGGAGACAACAACTGACGCCTTTGGCGACACAAATCTTGACGGCCAGCCGCGACGAAGCAAAACTAATCGATCCTCAACTTCCAGCTAAAGAAATATCGCATCGCACGGCGACACCCAGTCAGCAAGCAAAATTTTCCACGCCACCCTTTGCCAGTAATCTCTCAGCATCCTTTCGGAAAATGAAAATGGTCTTAGAGTATATGCTTGGCAAAAAGATTCAAATCGCATCAGAGCAAGGCGTAGCAGGCAAATCGAATGAGCGTGCGGCAGAATCACCGGCTGCGCGCAAACAACAAGTCATTTCTGTCACCACAACAGAAAGTGATGCTCCGGTTTACCGCTTAAGAAGTCATGAATCAGAAAAGACAACCGTCAACATTCAAGCGCGCTTGAATCTTCGCAGCGGGGAAACAATCAACGTGGACCTTAAACAATCCATGTCTCGAAGTCTTGACCTAGACTTACAGCTTAACGCCTTCGAAGCGGCCAAATTTATCGACCCACTGGTATTGAATTTTGGCGGGCCAGTAAGCTTGAGTGAAAACAGGGTGGAATTCGACCTAGATGCCGATGGTCATACGGAAAACATAGCTACCATTTCATCAAACAGCGCCTACCTAGCTCTTGACAAAAACGGCGATAGTCAGATTAACGACGGCAGCGAATTATTTGGAGCTTTGTCGGGCAACGGTTTTGCCGAACTGGCGCAGTATGACGAAGACGGTAACGGCTTTATCGACGCGGCCGATTCTGTTTTCTCCCGCCTGCAATTGTTTACCCCAGGTGGCGGCGCAGACGGCACACTTCGCTCGATTAACAGCGCCGGTGTGGAGGCTATCTATACGGGCTCTATTACCTCCCCCTTCACGCTCACGAGCCGGTCTGGGGAAACTTTGGGAGTGGTGCGCAGTACCGGTTTCCATGTGGGGTCCTATGGCGCCAATACAGCTCAACAAATAGATCTGGCCGTTTAGCACACCGCAAAACATGAGTCGCAAGTAGAAAGGCGTGTAGCGACATTGAGCGAACATTCGTTCGGCTGTATCCGCGTTGAAAGAAAATCTCCTGATTGTTCGATATTTTGGTCTATGCTATGTTTTCCTCTAAATCAGTCAATACTTCCGAAGGAAGGAAAGCGAGCATATGAAGTTTCGATATGTACTATATGGGCTTATACCCTGTTTTTTACTGGGAGCTCAGTTTCTCTATGGACAGGAAAAACCAACCATTCGCTGGTTAATTTGGGAACAAGTGCCAAACTTCATCACCTCAGGACGGTTCAAAGGGCAAGGTATTGGCGACGCTTTAACGGCGACACTACAGGAAAATTTACCACAATATAATCACCGCAATGTCATTAGCAACACCCGTCGTTATAACCGCTTGATACAAGAGGCCGACGTCTGTGTTGCCTGGGCGTGGATTGTACCAGGAAGTCGAGATTATAGAATTCACAGTCGACCGATCTCACTGGCACCAAGAACAGGAATTCAAACACTGAAGTCTAAGCAAAAATTATTCGGCAAACCAGGAGAAACCCTGTCTCTTGCTAAGTTATTGGCGGATTCGAGCATTAAATTGGGCTACTTGGAAGAAATGGCGTATACGAAAGAAGTGCACAACTTGCTCGATCGATATAATGGCGGGGAGAATATTTACCTCTCTTCCGCTAATGCCGTTGAATTTAATTTGGACTTGTTGGACAGAAACCGTGTGGATTATTTTTTTGGTTTTTCCGCGCAAGCAATTTTTGAGGCCAAACTGAAGGGCATCCCGAATCACTATCAATTTTACAACATTGAGGAGATAGACACCTACACCAGCATGCACACTCACTGTTCAAAAAATGTCTTTGGTGAAGAAGTGATGGCGGAAGTAGACAAAATAATTGATGACGAATTTTTGTTCAGCCATCTCAAAAGGGTTGAACGCTGGTATGGTGAAAACTTGGAGTATAGAGACACTTTTTTAAACTATGTGATAAAACGAAACCCAAGTGACAGAGTTTCTGATCCTGGATTGTAGACTTGTCACCAGCCCTCCACAGGGCTGGTGTTAACACCCATATTTCTCCCGCTACAGTTCGAAAGACTTACTAATACTGAAGATAAACGCTTGCCCCTCTTCCGAATTTCCAATACAGCTACCATCAGTATTTGTGCCGGCAGAGTCGCATTGATCAGAAAGTTCGTCACTGTTAAAAATTACGGACACACCTAAGTCTACCCCCGAGACTTCTGTGCCATATCCCAATTCAATATAATCGCCATCGAAATCATCGGAGAAGGTGGCGTAAGTTGCGTAGAAGCCATTTTTTTCCAAGGTTAATGCTGTAAAGGTATAATCCTGCTCTGGTCCGCCGAAGTTCTCATAGCTGCCTACACTGTGCTCTAAACTTATTAACTCATACGCTAAGTTCAAATTGATCTCTTCGTAGGTATCGTCAAACTCACCGGTGTAGTAGTAACCAGTAAATCCAAGCCCCGCCGAAAAACCATTCTCAAACTCAAAGCCATAGCCAAAATACCCGTCCACCTCTAGGCCATCGCCAACGTCAGCCGCCCATGTCCCCACATAGAAGCCGCCGTTTTCATAATCAACACCGCCATTGGCTGAAGATTCTTTTTGTAATATACCGCGATAGTAATATTCAGTCGCAAAGCCAATATTGGCTGAAAATGCGCCGCCCTCGTCATCTGCCATGGCAGAAGTTGCTAACATTGAGGCTGAAAATACTGCCCCTGCTAAAACAAACTTGGTTAAGGCTTTCATTGTACGTCCTCCTCAGGAGCGGTTTCGTATTTTCTCGTGGACAGAAATTTTTACGTGCTACAACTTATACCGTATAAATATCGACGATCGAATGTAATTCGTCTGCCTGACTGTTAACTGCCGAAGACGACTTAGCAAGTTTTTCAGCACGGGCGGCGTTTTCCGAAGCGGCATCACTAATACCCGTTACATTACGACTGATTTCGTCTACAACTGAAGTTTGTTCTTCCGCGGCAGTAGCCACCTGTAGATTCATGTCTGAAATTCGCGAAATTGATGAGCAAAGCTGATCGAGAGATTCAGAAACCTTAGTGGAATTTTGTACCGATACATTGGCCATTTCACTGCCGCGATCCATCGCTTTTACCGCGTCAACGCTACTGGACTGTAAACTCGTAATCATTTGTTCAATTTCAGTGGTAGCCGTTTGAGTGCGCTGTGCCAGCCCTCGTACTTCGTCCGCAACAACAGCAAAGCCTCGCCCTTGTTCACCAGCACGAGCGGCTTCAATGGCCGCATTCAGCGCGAGCAAATTGGTTTGCTCGGCGATACCGTTAATAACATCCAACACCGTGCCAATGCTGTCGCTGTCCCCAGCCACTCGGGTGAGAATGTCTTTACCGCTTGCCAATTCCTTCGCGAGACTAATGGAAGCCTCTGCTGACCCGCCCACAGTCGCCTGTGTCGCTTCCGCTGTGCTGGTTGCAACACGAGTTTCATCCGCCGTTTGTGCAGCGTTCCTAGCCACCTCCGCTGCCGTGCTCTGTAGCTGGGTCGCCGCCGTAGCAACTTGAGTGCACTCATTGTCTTGCCGATCAATATCAACACTCATTTTCTGAGTCATATCCATCATAACGGTAGCTGAATTTTTCAAGGTATCGACCACTTCCGATACCGTGCCAAAATTGCCGCGTAAACTCACCACTAAACTATTCACAGAAGTGGCTAAACCGCGAACTTCCTCGTCACCTAGCTCGGGAATTTCGACCGACAGATCATTGCTGGAAACAATACCTTGCACACTTTCGCTCACCGCTATCATGGGCGCAATAGCACCACGAGAAAGCCACCAGCTGGCAATAATTGAGACTATCAAGGCTAAAATGGCGAAAACGACTACGCTGGTAATAATAGTGCTGCGCAGTTCAGCAATCGCAACATAAGCTTCAGCCGCGTCGATCTCACTTAGAATCGCCCAGCCTAGTCCTCCCGCCTCGATGGTCGCATACGCCGACGCGACTATTACACCGCGATAATCTTCAAACTCTGAAAAACCTGCCTCTCCCCTTAGTGCTGCTCGAGACCCTTCTGAATTCACTTGTAGTTGGCCAATCGTGGTGTTTTTCGATTTGATGTTACGCCCTACTTGATCGTCAAAACCTGATCGCCCCAATAGATCAATAAACTCAGTGGGTGACTCAACAAAAAATCGGCTGTTATTGAGGGTATAACCTTTGCTATCAAGCAGATAGGTTTCTCCTGTTTCCCCCATTCCCATTCCCACCCAATTGCCGTTAAACGTCATCAGGGCATCAATTTCGTCAACTGGCATTTGAAAAATTAAAATTGCACTGACCTTACCGTTTTCAACAATTGGGGTGGATACAAAAGCCGCTGAGCTTTCATATGAAGGCGTGTAAGGTTTGAATTGGGTAAACACTGCATCGCGATTAAGACCGAGGTTCTTCGCCTCCCGATAGGCTTCTGCCAAACCAGAATCACTATAGGGACCAGTGTCTAGCGAGGTAGCATAGTCGAGCTCTTTATAGACAGAGTAAACAACGTTGCCATTACTGGGATCAACTAAGAAAATGTCATAAAACCCAAAGGTCTGCAAAAAAAATCGAATGCCCGGGTGATAGGTCTGATGTGCTGTAGCGTAACTGGTCCCGTCGTCAAAAAAATCCAAGGCATCTTTGGACCCCAATGGGTGCGGGTTTACACCAATATAATTCGCTTGCAGAGCTCGACCAACACCCACAACCTGCGACAATAAATTATCGACATTGAGTGTTTGATCTTCATTGCGTTGCTGATAAACCGGAGAGAACTCATTTTTGTAGTAAAGCGCTAACTGTTCATCTGCAGCGGGGTCGAGCTGAGACTCAGCCAAATACCCGTCAAAAGCCCCGATAAATTCACGCGCGCCGTCGATAAACATTGTGCTGCGCGCCTGGGTCATGACTTGATTTTCGATTTTTTTAATGTAGCTTTCTACTTCGCCCTTTTTGATATTCCGCCGCGAAACTAGGTTACTTTTTACTTCTTGATAAAGCGCCTCTTTTCCCGACTGATAGGATTGAACACCGATTACTAAACAAGCAGTAATTAGCGGTACCACCGCAAGAAGTATGGAGGACAGCGTCATTCGCGTTTTTAGTTTCATACCGGCCTTATAACCCCACCTAAAATACGTCTAAGATGGATCTCTATGAAATGGATGAAAATCTTCCATGGACGGTAAAAACACGTGAAATACACGCGGCCTTCGCCCCTATATCCATATTTACCATGAGCGAGGTAGGGATCAATACTGAC
>CAJWBQ010000059.1 GCA_913020115.1 uncultured Cellvibrionales bacterium | reverse complement strand
TTCAATTGGCTGGCTGAAACTGATGCAAGGTTGGTGGCCGTTAAGCCATTAGAAACGCTTAAGGAATACCGATTCTCTGTCGCTGAATCACCCGTAAATGTTCTAACAACAGTGGCTGTAAGGGTGTTTGTTTCATTTCCACAACCCTCCTCTTGCACTGTCAGCAACCAATCACCCGCAAAATTATCGATCTTCATTAATAATCCAACCTGAAAGAGTACCGTTGAATTTTCTCCAAGTATGCTCAATTCAGTGACATGTTCCGGTGAGCTCTCTAGGGGGCCAAATGTCAATTCAAGCGTCTTGCTACCGCCCGCTTCAATTGTCAGGGGAAAATTTCCGGCTATCTCGTCTGGGTGGTCCTGAGCTGAAACCCCTGAAATTACAATCGCCGCGTCACTTGGGTTGGTGATGGTAAAGGCAAAAGTATTGATGCTATTGATATCGCTCCACAGTTGCAGAAAAGCGCCGTTGTTGAGATCCATATTGTTTAGTGAGAATTCTAGCTCGACAAAAGCAACCCATGTGGTAATGGCCAGTAACGTTGAGGCTACAGAGTCGGCGGCATCGCTTACTGCAATCAGTAATTGCTGTACGGTTGCGATATCGCCCGAACCATAGGAAAGGCTCTCTAGTTCAACTCTGTCGGTAAAACTATTCGCCACTTCAATTTTGTTGTTCAACGCGACTAAGTCGCTATCCACAGAGCCATCGGCAATTTGCTTGGCGATAGATGCCAAGGTTGCCACACCACTTTCCAAACGGCCTACATAGAAAGCGAGGCCGCCCGAATCTGAATCGCGATTAAACATTTGTTGAAAGAGGCCATTGACCAATTCCTCATTGCTAAGGGAGCCAAAATTGTCGTTGTATTCCTGAGAGTTACCAAAATTAGAGAGGACAGAGTTTAAATCACTTGAAGCATCAAACTTCTCAGCCCAAAAATTAACGCCACCAGGGTCACCAGGGCGGCCGTAATAAGCGACATACATCTGCTGAGCTACGTTAATAGAATCTTGAGTCGCCGCTATTGCCGTTGTAGACAGTGACATGAAGCATACGGCTGCGAGCAGTAATTTAAGCCGCAGGTAGCCGCGGCCAAGAAAGTGAATTCGGGTATGTGAGGTCATAGGGTCTTCCGTGTTGAGTAATCTATTGAGTCCAATTCGATAGGTGCACCCACAATAGTACGGGAGTTGACTGCATTCACAACAGTGCCACATCTACCTTGTTAGAGAGAGGAAACAAAATTTTTGAGTTGTGAACACTAATTCTTGCACCGGAAAGCTAAAGCAAACCGACTAAAGACAGAATACCTCTTTGGCATTACCAGATAGAAACCGCTCTTTCGCTGTATCGCTAAGGCTCAGTGTTTCTAGCGATTCCAAACATTGTGCGTGGGTCAGCATGGGGTAGTTGGTGCCAAACATAACTTTGTGCTTGTCTGATTGTGTCATGTAGCGAATAAGCTCTTGAGGATAGCGGTTCACAGTGTAAGCCGATGTATCGATGTACACATTTGTATGCTTGCGGGCCACGGCGATCATTTCCTCAGTCCAGGGGTAACCGATATGACCGCAGACAATTTTCAGGTCGGGAAAGTCCAGTGCGATTTGATCAATGTAGGGAATTGGGCGGCCGGTTTCAGATGGGCGCAGGGGGCCTGTGTGTCCAACCTGCAGGCACACAGGAATATCCAGCTCCACGCAGGCGGTGAACAAAGGGTAGTAGTAGGGATGTGTGGGCGGTAGCTCCCACAGCCATTGCACAATCCGCAGGGCTTTGAAATTCCAGTCCTTAACACAGCGGCGCAGTTCTTGTACTGCTTTGACGGGTTGTCTTAAATCGACGCCGGCAACACCAACAAAACGATCGGGGTGGGCATCCACCAGCGTTTTGACTTCTGCGTTGCTGATCATATCACCGTGAGGGGCGTACCAGGCGCTAATAAGGCCGCGACCAACATTCCCTACATCCATTAAATCTAAAGTCATGCTGGCAGGTGGGGCTTCTTCAACGGTTTTGCCGTCTGTCCAGCGGCGCAGGGATTCAAAGATGGGGTGGTTAATAAAACGGGCCGTGGGATGTTGCATCCAGACATCAATAATATCAGTCACATTGGTACCTCTTAATGATAAGTAAATATTTAGATTAGATGTCTAACTAAATGGGAAAATTAATCACCAATTTTGGATCAGTTTAGTCAATAGTTGCGTTAATTTCTGCTTTTCACTGGCGGACAAAATACTGTCGATTTTACTGTGCATACTGTCTGAAATTTCAGACAGCTGCTTAATCAGTCGCTTGCCCTTGGCAGTCAGCGATACCTGGAATATGCGCCCATCATCGGGTGAGCGGCGTTTCCGTACGTACTCAAATGCCACCAATTTATCGATCAGTACTGTGACAGTGGGTTTAGTTCGCCCAACAGAGTGCGCCACCTGCTGCATGCTCATGGCTTCATTCAAATGCAGCGCTAATAGTACCTCGCCGTGACTGGGTGCAAGCTCACCAAGGCCCCGTGCAGACAGGGCTTCGCTCAGAAAGCTGTGGGTATAGTCGCGCGCCCTGGATAGTTGGCTGACGACTCTTTTTCCTGCAAGGTTCTGTGGCACGGTTTGCTCGCATGTATTGGGAATGTCTTATTAAAGTTAGATGTCGAACTAATGTCAAGGTTTATGATTTAAGCATGGTACAGGTTTTCTGGGTGGCAGTGGGTATCCGCGAACATTATCGAAGTGTCAGGGTTGGTGCGCTAGACGGTTGGAGCAGAGACCTTGCTTGAACCTAGGCCTCAAAATTAATGAATTCTATAATGTAATCGATAAAGCAGCGCACGCGACTACTAAGCGCCTTGTCTGAGTAATACACTATATGAACGGGTATTGGAGTTCGCAGTATTTTTTTTTCAAGTAGAGAGATTAAGCGCCCCTCTGCGATATCTTGACGAGCGACGAACGCTGAAAGACATGCAATGCCATTACCTTGCAGGGCGAGCTGCCGTAGTGCCTCGCCACTACTTGCAAGTATTTTAGGGTTTATAGTAATCGGGGATTTATCAGTATTGAGCACAGGCCAAGTGTTCAGCCTGTCAGATTTTGTAAAACCCAAGCAGCGATGACGCTCTAAAGCGGCCCCATTTTTAGGGGAACCATAACGTTCGATGTAAGCGGGTGATGCATAAATGCCACGATAGGTATCGCCAATTTTTCGTGCTTTCAAGGTAGAGTTTTCTAAATCGCCTATACGAATTGCGATATCCACCCGTTTTTCAATGAGCTTACTAATAGACTCACTCGACTCGAGCACAATCGTTACATCAGGGTAAAGTTTATTAAACCCTGCGATTAATGGCACGATCGCATGCAAGGTAAAAGGTGTTGCTGCGTCAACAGTAACAATGCCTTGCGGTGGATGATCTTCCAGAAAATAAGCTTCTACCGCTGCGGCCTTGTCAAGAATTTCTGCTGCCTGAGTAAAGAGCCATTCTCCCTCTTGCGTCAGGCTGAGACTGCGAGTTGTACGATTCAGGAGGCTACAATTGAGTTTGGTTTCAAGTTTTTTTAGGCTTCGGCTCACCACTGAAGCCGCAAGCTCAAGGTCGTCTGCAGCCCGACTAAAACTGCCGCTCTTGACGACGGTGCTGAATACCACCAGTTCTTCCAATGTTACTTTCATGCTAGAGCCACCGCAATTCACTGTTTCTTTATTGTTGCCAATTCAGCAATAATATTTTGACTTTGCTGTCATTTCAAGCAAATAAAAATTCACTATAGTGAGCACTTCCGCGGGCACAAAGCTCGGTAAATTAATTGTTACTCTTTAATAAGGTGAATTCATGACTCGTGTAAACATCCGAACATCCCAGCCAGCTGCCTACAAAGCGTTATTTGGCCTCGAGGCTTACCTTGCCACGTCTACATTGCCGGCTTATCTACAGGAGTTGGTTCGCCTACGTGCGTCGCAAATGAATGGCTGTACTTTCTGCAAAGACATGCATAGAGAGTGTGCTGTAACACAGGGTGTCACGATCAAACGTCTCGCTGCGCTTGAAAACTGGAAAAGCTCCGAGCTATTTGACGAAAAAGAACAGGCTGTTTTATCGGTCACAGAGGCTGTGACGCTGGTCGCGAGCCGGGGTCTACCGGATGAATGCTACCAAAAAGTCGCTCAGTTCTTGACCGAAGAAGAAATTGCTCAGCTAATTGTGTTGATAGCAACTATCAATGCTTGGAATCGTATTGGCGTTGCTACGGAAAGTTGATGGATTCCAAGAATGATCGAGCGAGATAGCTGCCAAACCAATGATAAAGATCATAGAGAAATATTGCTTAGATGGAGCTTAGCCTAATCTTGAAAGTAAACGATAATGCCTATCATAATCATTACAAGACCTTGAAAAATAACAATATATTAGCGAGGAGGTATATGCGAAAATAATCCCGCTTGCCCTGCACTATGGTCTACGCTTCTATTAAAATACGGTGCGGCAAAGTAACAAGGAGCTATAAATGAAAGGCAAAGTGAATATCATTGAGGTGCTGAATAAAGTGCTCTATCAAGAGCTGGCCTCCATCAGTCAATATTTTTTGCATGCGCGTATGTTCCGTAATTGGGGGCTGGAAGAGCTCAACGAGAAAGACTACGAAAAATCCATCAAAGACATGAAGCAGGCAGACAAGCTGATTGAACGCATTCTGTTTTTGGAAGGCCTGCCCAACCTGCAGGATTTAGGCAAACTTCGCATTGGCGAAAATGCGGCGGAAATGCTCCAGTGTGATATGGACCTTGAGATTGAACAAATCACCTTGATGCGCAGTGCCATAGAGCTGTGTGAAAAAGAGCAAGATTATGTCAGCCGCGAGCTGCTGGAAGAGATTCTGGAATATGAAGAATCCCACGTGGACTGGATCGAGTCTCAGCAATTCCTAATACAAAACCTTGGAATTGAGAATTATCTACAATCCATGATGAATGATTAAACGGAGATTCCCATGAAAGGTGTCGACAAAGTTATAGACCTACTGAATAAACAGCTAACTCTGGAACTGACCTCTATGGACCAGTATCTAGCCCACTCGAAGATGTATGAGGACTGGGGCATCGGCAAGTTGCACGAAAAGCTGGCACACGAGTACGAAGAAGAATTAGAGCACGCGCAACGCCTGACTGAGAGAATTTTGTTTTTGGAGGGCACGCCGGATACCGTCTCACGAGGTAAGGTCAACGTTGGTGCAGACGTTCGACAAATGCTGGAAAATGATCTGGTGGGCGAGCGCGCGGTTGCGGAAAGCCTGCGTATGATTATCGGTGTCTGCGAGCAGGAGAGTGATTACGTCAGTCGGGAAATGTTGCAAGAGCTCCTGAATGATACCGAAACAGATCACATATACTGGCTAGAGCAACACCTGGGCTTGATCGATAAAATTGGCCTGCCTAATTATATTCAATCACAAATGGGTGGCGGCGCTCCTTAGTTTTCACCGGCACATATTGTGCGAGTGCTTTCATCCATTGAAAGCACTCGATATATCTTAACCCCCCCCCTTTTTTTCAAATGCAAATGATAATAATTATCATTTGCATTTATTTCTTTGCCGCGATAATCTTAACTCCCACTTGGTAGATGCTGTTGCATCAGGAGCCGGAGTAAAGAAAGCTATGAGAACATCCACCTTAGATACTTTTGATACCACTTTTATTCCGCGGAGTATGGTTTTGCATGACCGTACATCAGCTGTGCACAAAAAATCGATTAAGGGCGGTTCTGAAAAGAAAGTGCTGTTTACTCCACTGAAAATCCGGACCGATACTTTGCACCATTTGATCGCACAAGGTGTCTTGGCTGTTGATGACTTGCGCGAGTTGGATCGACAGGCCCAAAAGGGCATTCGAGCGCTGATGTTAGAAGGCTTGCAGGCTAAAAATGTATAGCCTTTTTTGTCGATACTGGTCGGAATTGATGTGTCTCTTAGTTTGTTTTAAATTCACTCAGAGCAGACTTCATCGATTCGGCAAGCCCTGCAACTCTGGCTCCTGATGCTGCAGCACAGTTGGACAGGCGTACTGTTTCTTCCGACAAGTGGTTAATTCGTGCCGCCCTCACACTGACTTCGTCCACGGTAAGAAGTTGCTTCTCTGCGGCCTTGCTGATGTCGCCACTGACCGCCAGGATAGTCGCAAACGCCTTAGTGATACTCTCTAAGGCTCCGCCGGCCTCATCGGCTAGGGCAACACTGGCCCGAGCTGAGGCTTCCCCTGCAGACATGTCGTCTACTGCCTCCTGAGTGCCTGCCTGGAGGCTTTCTATCACCTGCTGAATTTCCTCTGTAGAGAACGATGTTTTACTGGCTAGCTGCCTCACTTCATCTGCCACTACCGCAAAACCGCGACCGTGGCTGCCGGCCCGCGCGGCTTCAATGGCGGCGTTTAAGGCTAAGAGGTTTGTCTGTGCGGCGATATTTCTAATGACCTCCAGCATGGCTTTAACATTCTGGCTGTCAGATTTCACTCGACTGACACCTTCCACTGCACTGCAGATGATGCTGGCGAGCTTGCCAGTGGCGTCCATTGTTTGAGTGACAGTTGTCAACCCAAGTGATGTCAATTCCTCCGCTTGCTCAGCCGCACTCGTGGCATTATTTGCGCTGCCCAAAACTCGGTGAGACGCTTGACTAACGACTTCGATGGAAGCGTTCATGGTTTTAATTTCGGTTTGTTGTTCTCGCGCTTGATATTCAGCCGATTGGTTAACATCAAGTAGAGAATTAGATTCCCCGTCGAGTTCTTGGCTCACTGACTGCATGTTGGTAATAACCGCTTGTAGGCTATCCATCATCAAATTGAACTTGTGTCCAATCTCGCCAAATTCATCCTGCCGACCGGGTGCGATTCTGTACGTTAGGTCGCGTTCGTTCTCAATGTGTACCACGGCATCATGAAGCCTGCCAAGGGGTTGTTTAACGCTGAGGTATATCCAGCTTCCCATGACAACTAGGGAAATTATTTGAATGAGCAATACGATAAGTAATAAGTTAGTTGCTTGTAGAGAGACCGCTCGAACATTTTCGGTTGTCTGGGTGGCAAGTATTTCCTGAACCGCGATCAAATCGCTTATCAGCGCTAATACTGGGTCTATACCAGGGTATAGCTCCAGGTCGATATACCCACTCATGCTGTAAGAAGATCTTTCAGCGACAAATTCTTGCAGTCGAATCAATACTTTGTCGGCCCTGGCCAGAGTAGGCTCAGCGGCCTGAAGTAGGTTTTTCTCCTCGGGGGAGAGGTTTCCTTCACGGTACTGGCTCCACTCCTGATTAAGTTTCTGTCGAGCCGAATCCAGCTGAAGTTGTGCGTCACTCCACAATAACATTTGAGCTTTGGTTTTGTGGGCGAGATCAACTACATCCTTGGTATAAATTCCTTTAATTTTGTCTAAACGTTGGATGGGCACCAGCCTTTCATGTATTAGATCGCTCGCCGTAGAGCTTATGCCATTCATCCGTGAAATTGAAAATAGAGCGACCAGAGCGCTAAGTAACAGCGGGAAGATAATAAATAGAATTAGCTTAACTCGAACCGAAATTGTGCGTTTCATAGATATCCTAAGGTGTCGACAATGGTATTGATGTGAAGCAAAAATTGACTGATTGATTAAGCTTCTAAAAATACTTACTGCGCGGGAGTCTATGACACTTTTATGACATATTTGTGACGGTGTAATTTGATGAATGAAAGCGGAAAAGAAAATATGCACATCAAATTTCTAACGAAAAATTTTGTCATATTTCTGTCATGGATTTATCATAAAGCTGTCATCTTACTGACATAAAGTGACCTACCGTGAGCCACAAAGCACTGTCCCTGAGGTATCAAATGACACATGTATGCTCAATGAAAGATGAACTGAATTTAATACTAAAAAGAGAGGCCTTGACGATTGTTTTTCAGGCAATTTTTGATACCTCTTCGGATAAAGTTATGGGTTATGAAGCCCTAAGTCGTGGGCCAAAGAATCACCCCTTGAGGTCTCCGCAGAAACTGTTCGATCTCGCCTATGAACACGGAAAGCTGTCAGAACTGGAACGCCTATGTAGAAAACTTGCGATAAAAGCGTTTTCTGAACGAAAGCTTGAAGGCAGCCTTTTCTTGAATATCAGCCCACTTGTACTCTCGCAGAAAGATCACACTAAGGGAGAGACGGCAGCATTACTCTTAGAATACGGCCTGAGCCCTGAGCAGGTGGTTATCGAAGTCACCGAACAATATGATGCTGGCGACACCAACTACCTAAAAGAGGGGCTGGAATACTATCGAAAGCTCGGTTTTATCATCGCTATTGATGATCTCGGAACTGGTCATTCCGGTTTGAAACAGTGGGCTGAAATTCGCCCCGACATTGTCAAAATCGACCGCTATTTCATCAGTGATTGTCATACCAATATTGTTAAACGGGAGTTGTTGAGAACAATTTTTGAACTGGGTAAAGCAACTCAAGTGAAAATTATTGCGGAAGGCATAGAGAAAGCAGAGGAATTTCGCTTACTCAAATCCCTGGGTATGCGTTTTGCGCAGGGGTTTTTACTGGGGCGCCCTTCGGTTTTGCCACTGAATCACTACAAAGGTATTGATCTTGAGCTGGTCGATAGGCCTATAAGGGCCTGTGCTTCTGCAGCAGAGGGAGCCGCAAGCAATCCCCAAAAGTCTCGAGTGACTCCTGTATTTTCGTGAGTTTTTACCCAGAGTAAGTATTCTGACATTGGTCTGTGTGACAATTTGTCGCATACCCTTTACGTGCTGAGTTGCATAGAATGCCCCGCATCTTACCCGTAAAACGAGACATGGAAAATGAACTCTTACACTACAGCTCTCAGCCTAGCCGTCGTGAGCTTTGTCGCTGCCCCCGTTTATGCTGAAGATTCACCGATAGAAGAAACTACCGTTATTGCCGAGCGTCTGTTTATGGATACAACGCTTGTCAGCCCCACGTCCCAAATTACCGCCGAAGAATTAGCCTCCATCAATATGATGACCAGTGAAGATGCCATCGCCCACGAACCTAGTTTAGTGGTTCGGCGGCGTTTTGTTGGTGACCCAAACGGCACCATCGGAATTCGCGGTTCAGGCATGTTCCAAACCGCGCGGAGTATGGTGTTCGCCGATGGTTTACCGCTGCACTACCTGCTGCAAACTCGCTGGTCAGGTTCGCCTCGTTGGTCATTGATTGCACCCAATGAAATTGAAATGGCGGAAGTGATTTACGGCCCTTTTTCGGCTGAATACAGTGGCAATGCCATGGGCGGCGTTATCAACTTAAAGACCAAGAACCCAGATAAGCGTCGCATGACAGTTGAGGGCTCTCTAATGAGCCAGGACTACAAGGAGCTAGGAACAGACGAAACCTATGGAGGCAACAAATTCTTTGCCTCCTTCGAAGATCGTATTGGCAATTTAGGTATTTATGCTTCTTATAACCATCTGGAAAATCAAAGCCAGCCTATGTCAAATTACACCGTCTCAAGCTCTGAGAAGGCTCAGTTAGATAGCGACGGCATAAACGGCTACATTCCGGGGAAAGACGATGAGGGCAATGATGTACTTTATATCGGCGACTCTGGTGCGGAAACGGCGATAACAGATTTGTACAAGGTAAAAGTTAATTACGATCTCGCTGATGTGCAGTTGCGAGCCACTGTTGCTTACGAAGATCGACAGCGTGATGCCGACGATCATAATAACTATCTCACTACCAGCACGGGTGATCAGTACTGGGGAATTGGCGGGCGCAACTTTCAGCATCGTCATCAGGAGCGAGAAAGCCTGTTGCTCGGTGTCGGGCTGAGCGGGAATCTCTCGCCCAACTGGTTCTACGATATTTATATGAGCGAATTCACAATTCTCTCTGACGAAGAGGTGCGTACCGACCGCAATCCTAATGATCCCAGTTACCTTACCCAAAATGAGAACTTTCGAGGCCGCTTAACGGAGCATGGAGATACGGGTTGGCATACCTTAGATCTCAAGTTGGGTACAGACAATCTGTTGCGCAGTGATGATATGCGCCTGTCTCTTGGTTACCACCAAGATCGTTATCGCCTAGAGGTTGAGCCTTTCAATATCAATTCTATTACCGGTGAGTTGGGGAGCGCCCGCGATGCCAGCGGTGGAGATGCTGGCACTCGAGCGCTGTTTGCTCAATGGGGCTGGGGTTTTGATGAATCTTGGGATTTGGCGCTGGGCCTTCGATACGAAGATTGGAAGTCCTCTGAAGGTTATCTGGGCGACGAACATTTTGCCGATCGTTCAGAAACGGGTCTTTCACCCAAATTGTCGTTGGCTTTTTTTCCGAGCGATAAATTCAGTCTGCGTTTTTCTATGGCCAAGGCACATCGCTTCCCCATTGTTGAGGAGTTGTTTAGCAATGAAAGCCGCACGACCAGTGTCATCGTCTCAGACCCAAGCCTTGAGCCCGAAGTGGGGGTGCACCATAACCTGACCCTCGATCACAAAATCACTGGCGGTTTTGTGCGTTTGAATCTCTTCTTTGATCAGGTTGAAGACACCATCTACAACCAGCGGGGAGTGATTGTTGATGGCGGCAATAACATTGATGTGAGCACTTTTCTTGCGGTGGATGAAGTTCAGACCCGAGGAGTTGAGGTCGTTTACAATCAAGCGCAGGTGCTGGGTTCCAAGTTTAATGTCCGCTTCAACGCTACCTACCTAGATGCTGAAATTACCAAGAATTCAGTGAACCCAGAAATTGAAGGTAATGATATGCCGCGTATTCCTGCGTGGCGTGCCAATTTAATTCTCAGTTATCAGCTCTCAGAAAGCGTCGACGTCAACACAAACTTCCGTTATGCCAGTAATTCCTTTGGCGATTTGGATAATGGCGATACTGAAAAAGAAGTGTACGGAGCAATAGACAGCTACTTTTTCACCAGTGCCAAAGTAAATTGGCTGCTAAGCAAGCAGACTCGACTCTCGCTGGGCGTCGACAATCTGTTTAATGAACTCGCTTATGTGGCGCACCCATGGCCATCTAGAACACTTTATTTGGAAGGTAAAATACATTTCTAAGGCGCGGATATGATACATTTTGGATTTCGTTTTACCACTCTGCTGGCAGTGCTCTTTATAAGTTATGGGGCTTCAGCATTGAGTAATTTTTGCGGTGGCGCAAGGTCTATTCACTGCGGTAAAACCCCGTCTGCGGTTTTTGATAATGGGGGCCGCTTATTAGCGGTTTTTAAACAGGACAAACACGTTTACTTTACGGTGTCTCGGGATGCAGGAAAAACCTATTCAGAGCCTCGTGCCGTTAATAGTGTTCCAGAAACCATTTATGCCAATGGTGAAAATCGGCCCAAAATTGCCTTGGGTAAAGATGAAGAGATTCTTGTTTCGTGGACGCAAAAAACAGCAGAACGGTTTAGCGGCAATATTCGTTTCAGTCGATCGATTGATGGCGGAAATTCGTTTTCCGTGCCGATCACGGTCAATGATGATGGGCTGATGACCAGTCATCGCTTTGATCAATTGCATGTTACGCCCTCTGGCCGAGTGTATATCGCATGGCTAGACAAGCGGGACAAAGTGGCGGCGATGGCTGAGGGCGGAAAATATAAAGGAGCGGCTTTGTATTATGCCGTATCGGACGATGCTGGCTTGAGTTTCTCCAACAACATTAAGGTGGCGGACGGCAGTTGTGAATGTTGCCGTATTGCCAGTGCCAATCACGGCAGTGACAATATGGCCGTTTTTTGGCGGCATATCTATGGGCTCAATACGAGGGACCACGGCCTAGCCGTATTGACTCCGAAGGGACCGGCTAAGGTTGACCGTGCAACCCAGGATGAATGGAAAATAGACGCCTGCCCTCATCATGGGCCGCATATGGCCAGCGCTACAGAGCCTGGTCGATACCACTTGGTTTGGTTCAGCCAGGGTGATGTTCGCAAAGGTATTCACTACGGAATGTACAATGCTGAAACGGCTGTGATGTCTAATGTCATTCCTGTAGATCATGGAGCTGGTGCCAGTCATCCTCTGGTGGCCGCCGTGGGCAATACGGTGTATGTGCTCTGGAAGTTTTATGATGGTGAAATTACGCGCTTGCAGTTAAATCGCTCTATAGATGGCGGAGCAAACTGGCAATCTACAGAAACCTTACTGACAAGCTCAGAAGATTCCGATCACCCTCAGTTAATTGCGGCGCAGGGTAGGGTGTTTATAGGTTGGTCAGCTAAAAAGGAGGGTTATCGTGTTATCGAAATTCATTAATATTATCCCTGTTAGTCTACTTTGTGGTCTTCTATTGGGGTGTGCTTCCGGGAGTTTGATGGCGGCTGAGACTGAAAAATCCTTAAAGGCCTTCAAGCCAGAAAGCCTTGAGGTGATTCGAGCGAAATATCAGGGCAAGCCATTTATACTAGCTTTGTGGTCTTTAGATTGTCCGCCTTGTTTTAAAGAATTGAAAAATTTGGCCCAGTGGAAGCGGAATTACCCCGAGTTAAACCTTGTTTTTGTCGCCACCGATGATTATTCAATGAAGGCGGAAGTGGATTGGCAAATCAAGGCCTTTGGGCTTGAATTGGCCGACCATTGGATTTTTTCTGAGCATGCGGCCGTTCGTTTACGTTACAATATCGATCCGCTTTGGCACGGCGAGTTACCCCGCAGTTACTTGTATGATTCTCGCCATAAGTCGACAGCAGTCAGTGGGCTACTAAAGGACAAAACTATTCAGCAGTGGGTAAGCTTGCGATAGTCGCCCAGTTTCGGAATAGGCCGATTGATATCATGAGTATAGTTTTAGTTTCAGACGTATTTGGTAAGACACCGGCATTAGTCCAGCTCTCTGAAGCGCTCAATGGCAAGGTGATAGTAGATCCCTACGATGGGAAAGATATGAACTTTGCCAATGAAGCCGAGGCCTATGCCTACTTCATGGCGGAAGTTGGCTTTGAAGTCTATCTAGCGAAATTAAAAAAGGCCTTAGTGCCAAGCCAGTCTGTAAGTACTTTAATTGGCTTTAGTATTGGAGCTTCACTTGTTTGGAAGTTATCTGAATCGGTCGATTGTGATTTAGTGAAGCGTGCAATTTGCTTTTATGGTTCGCAAATCAGGAATCTTACTGAAGTAGCCCCAAAAATTGATATCGAATTGATTTTCCCGAAAAGTGAGCCTCATTTTAATGTGTCAGAATTGATCGTGAACCTTTCAAAAACACCTAGAGTGACTACAACTCAAGTTGATTACTTACACGGCTTCATGAATTTCTATTCCGATAATTTTAACCAACAAGCTTACAATGAACATCTTGAACTCTTGCGTGGGCGTATTCATGAAACTTCTTAAGCTGTCGCTTGGGGCGCTAATCTCGATTGCTGTAGTGGGCTTTGTTGGTTTTTTACTGTTTGCTCCTGGCCCTCTCATGCGGGATGCGCCAAGAGATTTGCCCTGGGTGTTGCCCGATTACCGCAATGCCCATGCACAGTGGGAAGTGGGGCAGGACGGGCGGATTTACGCAGAGATAGAGCACTTATTCTTGGCCGGTATTTCTCCAGCAATGGTGGCTTGGTTTTATCAGCAACTGCCAATTTCTACGGTAGAACTTAAGGGCGTACCTTATCCCTTGTATCACATATTCCACCCAGTTGGTCACGGCCGAATACAAGTAGCCGAAGAAGCTCCTAGTGGCCTGCCGGGCATGGCGCAGGGGGCAATGGTCTCGCGCGAGGAGTGGTTTGGGCCCTACGATAGCCGAGGCAGCGCGCGCTTGGCGGAATTCTCCGACGACGGTATGTTGGCCGTACCGATGGTGGGGGGGTTGAGTTTTGGTCAGGTAAGGCACAGTTACCGGGCAGTAAATGGCGGCACCCTCTATAAAACACAGGCTGTCATTGGTTCAGACCTCCCCCTCGTTGGCCCGCTTTTGAACTGGTTTATTCGAACTCGCCTGTTTCCCCCTGCAATGATGGCGCTGTGGCAACAGCACCAGATTGAAGAGGTAGCAAGCCTGCAGTTTTTCCTCGCGGAGATCTATGCTCAGCGCGGAGGTGAGAATCATTATGTATTGGCAGGGGTACCCCTAGAATAGAAACGTATGCTTGCGAGAAACAGCAGTGCCAGTATGAGTAAAGCGTATAGCTCTGGGATATGGGTTCCCTGAACCAACATGCGTTCATTTTTTTCTAGTGCGGCCCATTTGTCGGCACTGGCCCGGGCAAAGTCCTGGCTGGCAAAGATATCGGCGATATCTCTGCGGCTGCGATACCGCACTATGACTATCCTGTCCCAGTTTTTGGTATTTGAATTTACCCCTGCGCCTGGCCATTCTCCAGCAAAAACCGGGTGAGAGGCGTGGGTCGCCAACAGGCGAACCATTACCTGACTAAAACGTTCAAAGGCCTCGCGACCAGAGCCCTGTAACGGTCGCTGATCTTGATACTGCGCTTGTTCAAAGAATTTGTATAAATTAACCGTGTAAAAAGCTTTGCCGTCGTCATTTTCTAAAAACTCGCGCAGGGCGTCCATGTCATGTCTGCCTCCAGGGTCCTTTGATTGCTTATCGATTGCAGCTATATATTGATCGACATCCTGTTGGGACAATACTTCGCTGCCGCTGTGATACCAGTAGAGCAGGGCTAGTAGTAGGGCGCTTATTAGGCCTAATAGTCTATTTTGGGTCATCATTCTTTCTTCGCTCAGCTTGCGTTGATAAATTGGCACTTGTATTTCACAAGTGCTTGGGGCGTGCAGCTTGTAAGAGGTAAGCCCCGAAGGTGTTGAGATTACGAAAGCAAGTTCTTCAAGTTGTCAGCTTGTGAAATGCAAGTGCTATTTAGCTTAAGAACTTGTGAATCACAAGCGGTGGCAATCATGCGGCATAAACTTGTATTTTGCAAGTGCCTTTGCGTATACTCATCCCATGAAACATAACTCTGAAAACTGTCGTTCTAACTGCCCCATCAATTTTATGCTGGAAACCTTTGGCGACAAATGGACCTTGTTGGTGATCCGCGACTTGATGTTTAAGGGAAAGCGCTACTATGGCGAATTTCTAGATTCCAATGAGAAGATTTCTACTAATATACTGGCTGACCGGCTACAACGCCTAGAGTTGAAGGGAGTTATTGAAAAGCAAGTTGACCCAGAAAACCGCTCGAAATTTATCTATCGCCTTACTGCCAAAGGCAGGGATTTACTGCCGCTTATGCTGGAAATAACGGCTTGGAGCAGCAAGCACGATGATCAAACCAATACACCGGCTCCCTTCGTAGCAGCACTAAAACGCGATAAAGCCGCATTGAGCCAGAAAATTTTGACCGACCTTGACCGGCAATCTTCTATAGGGGAACGGTCA
>CAJWBQ010000058.1 GCA_913020115.1 uncultured Cellvibrionales bacterium | reverse complement strand
ATGAGGTGAATTTATGGAAAAAGTTACCATTGAAATCAGTGCGAAATGGGGGCGGCTGGTCAGATCTCCTTTCATGTTAATAATTGCTGCGCTACAAGGGGTGTCAATTTCCTTTGCGCCGTTGTTACTATATTGGTCAGGTAAAGGAGAGTTTTACCCTGATAGCCAGTGGATTTTACCTGTTCTTTTCGCTATTGCGTACCTCATTCCCTTGTTCTACTTCTTTATCGGCGGTCCCGTTGTGAAAGAGCTGAGGGTCGTAAATAGCGAGGAACGCAACTAGCGGAACAGTTATTGTCGCTAACAGAAGTATCTTGTCCGCTCTATATCGGGTTAACCTTCACAAAACCGCTATCATGAAAATTGCCAGTCTACCCAAGCTAGTGTTTATGGATCATGCTACCGCATGTCCGATAAATGCAAATCCAATTCTTGCTTCACAGAGGGTTAAAAACTGATATGGACTTTTTAATAGGCCAAGAAATTGCCTTACATCAATTTGAAGTGCGCAAAAATGAAAGGGAAGTTTCAAAGCTTTTGCACGCCGATTTTCACGAAGTTGGTAAATCAGGTAGAACTTTTGATTATGGCAGTATAGTGGAATCGATGAAAGCTGAAGAGACACCTGATTATATTGTTCATTCTCAGGACTATGAGGTCATAAAATTGGCTGGTGGCGCTTATCTTTTACTTTATAAATCTGCAGTGATAGACGGCCAGGGTAGATTGACCAGTTTTGCGAAGCGTTCATCGGTATGGATAAAAGTTGGAGACACTTGGAAGCTTAGGTATCACCAAGGAACTCCCTGTCAGGAATTTCAAATTGGCAATGAATAAAGAATCACTGCGGGTTAGATTTCGCAGCCTTGATATAACATAGCGCATTGCCCTGAGACAAAGCGGCAGAAATACCTAAAGGGAAAGATTTAACCCGCCTATACAGAATACCCTTTCTACTTGCTAAAAAAGCAAGAGAGGGAGGTGTTAAGACTTCTATAGCAGTACATTCCGGAATGTAGTTGACATACATACCTGTGGCCAGACCTTGAGCCGGCTGCGGGGCCTTATCTCCTGCCTTGCCAGCGTCACATGCAAACGGTAATGCAAATAATAATAATTATCATTTGCAAGTAGGTTTGAGTTGCCCTATAGTCGCGTCAAATTTCAATTTCACGTATTTAGGCAATTATAAGGGCCGCTGTTATGAATTTCACAAGAAAAGCTTCCTTCACCTTAGCGCTGGCTATCGGTTTGACATCAGCACCTGTAGCTTGGTCGGCAGAAGCTGTGATTGAAGAAATGGTTATTGTTGGTGTGCGAGAGAATCGTGTCAGTAAAGGGGCGACGGGTCTGGCAATGGATTTTAAAGATACCCCCCAGTCCATCAGTGTAATTTCCCAGGAAATGATGGAGTCTTTTGGCGCTAGCGATATCAACAGTGCCCTAAGTCTGTCACCCGGTCTTCGTGTGGAACGTATAGAAACCAATCGCTCCAACTACACAGCCCGGGGTTTTGATATTCGCAATACCCAGGTCGATGGAGTTGGTATGACGAACAGTTGGGGTATCGTGAGGGGTGATTTCGATACCTATGGTTATGAGAAGATTGAAGTGGTGCGCGGTGCTAACGGTCTGTTGACCGGCACCGGGAACGCTTCAGGTACCGTCAATTTTGTCCGTAAACGCCCCACCAATTCTGCCCAAGGCGAAGTTCGTGCCACGGCAGGGTCATGGGACTCGCGGCGCTTGGAAGCCGATTACTCCACGCCTTTCAATGCAGGTGGCAACTGGGCTGGTCGCGCGGTTATCGCGACAGAAGAATCAGACTCATACTTGGACGGTCGTAGTGATGAGCGAACCTTCCTCTACGGCGTTATCGATGGTCAACTAACGGAAAACAGCACTCTGGCCATCGGCGTTTCTTACAACGACAGCAACACCGACGGCAATCTCTGGGGGGCGCTGGTGTTCGCTAATAATGATGGTACTCAAGCTGAGTGGGATGTGGGTGCAAGCACGGCTCAAGACTGGGCCTTTTGGAATGTTGAAACCCAGACGGCGTTTATTGAATACGCTTATTACTTGCCCAATGATTGGGAACTGGAAGCTTCCTATAACTACCGCTCCAGCGAAGAAGACAATCAGTTATTTTATGTTTACACCATAGGCGGGCTAGACCCAGACACAGGTCTTGGTCTCTATGGCTGGCCCGGCAGCTACCCTGGCGAAAGCAATGCGGATATCTTTGAGGTGAGCCTTACTGGCGGCTATGAGGCTTTTGGTGCAGAGCATGAGCTGATGCTGGGTATCAATTATGCTAAAGGCAGTACCGATGAGGCGATTCGTGCAGTGGCGCCTACAGACCCCGCATTCGCCGCCTTACCGGCTTTCCCTTATGGGATGGATGTGGTCGCTGAGCCCAGCTGGGGACCCGCCACGGTATATAACGAGCGAGAAGACAAACTGACCCGCATCTCCGGTGCCACTCGTCTGCATTTTGCTTCGTTTAAGGCGATTTTTGGTTTTAATGCGATCGATTTTGAACGCACGGCTACGTCCTTGGAAACACCCATGGCAGAGGATGAAATTAGCCCCTACATCGGTTTTACGTTTGACGTAAATGAGGACTTCGTCGCTTACGCCAGCTATTCCGATATCTACGAACCTCAAGACAAGTATGATTTCGACGAGCAGTATTTGGCCCCCACTAAAGGTAAAAACTACGAGCTGGGTGTAAAAACTGAATGGCTTGACGACAGATTGCTGGCCACGCTAGCGGTATTTAAGGCTGAGCAATTGGGTATCGGTACTCGTGCGGGCACCAATGATAATGGTCGTACTTATTACACAGGTCAGGATGTTTATTCGGAAGGTATTGAGCTGGAAATGGCGGGCCAAATTAACGATTACACCACCGTATCTTTTGGTGCTACCTATATCGACTTAGAAGATAAAAATGGTGATACCACCTACACCTGGATTCCTGAAGAGCGGCTAACCTTTGCAGTCTACCAAGAAGTGCCCAGTCTACCGGGGCTGACTCTGGGGCTAACAGGAAGTTGGCAATCTGAGACCTCAAATGGAGATTCCAATCACGCAATTCCGGTGAAGCAGGGGTCTTACCTCTTGGCGGACGCATTTGCCCGTTGGAATTTCTCTGACGACTCCTATGTACAAGCGAATGTAAGCAACATCACCGATGAAAAACACATCACCAGCCTGTATTGGGTTGGCTACTATGGAGCGGACCGCAACTACTCACTGAGCTACGCGTACAAGTTCTGATGGCTAATTTTTACGACCACAAGAAGCAGGCAGGGAGTCTGGAATGGCTAGTTCGAAAGAATTAAGTGTGCTTCACTTGCTGTCTAGAATAAGCGCCGGCATTGCCGGCGCTTATTGTTTTGTATTCGGTGTTACCACGCTGGGGATCACCCTAGGCCTTGGTCTGGGTATGTCTTATACAGATGCCCAGACGCTGATGTATTTACTGGCATTTTTAATTTATACCACTGCTTTCTGTTGGGCGTTTATCCATCGCAGCCTGCTCACGATCTGGTTATTTCTGATCGGCGGCGGTGGTGTCATGACGGCGCTTGGCTGGTGGCTAGGTAATCATGCTTAAGTTAGGTATTTCTATGGATCGGCAAACATGCGGAGAACTATTCCATGTTTAATTCCCTAAGGCAGGCGATGGCCTGGTTGCACACCTGGTTTGGCTTGGTATTGGGCTATCTGTTGGTAGTGATCTTTTTTTTCGGATCCCTGTCTGTGTTCGATCGCGAGATCGATCGGTGGGTATTGCCGGAAACCCGTTTTGAACCGCAAGTCATACCGTCTTACAGCGAGATACTTGAAGACGCATTTTCTAAGCTGACACCGGACCCGGACGAGTTGGCCGAGGCTCGCACGCGGGTTGAGGGTGAGTTGCCAGAGAATCTGCGTGTACTGTTTTGGGGTGCTTATACTACCCATCGTGACCCAACCTTGTCGATATTCGCAGAATACGCCATACCCAATAATCCGGATGATCCTTATGACCATATCCACGGTCACGCGACCATTGATCCGCGCAACGGCAAAGTCTTGTCGGAAGATCACCTGAACATAGGCAGTGAGTTTTTCTACCCTCTACATTACAGTCTGCACTTGCACTGGAAAAACCTAGGTTATTTTATTGTCGGGTTTGCGGCATTGATGATGCTGGTCGCGCTAGTCAGCGGTGTTGTCATTCATCGGCATCTATTCAAGGAGCTGTTCACATTCCGGCGCGACAAGCACTACCAGCGCCGCGTTTTGGATTTGCATAATTTGACTGGCGTCGCGGCGCTGCCTTTCCATTTCTTCTTTGCCCTGACCGGGCTAATCGTCTTCGCCTATATTTACTTGCCGGTGTCAGAAACCCTATTGGCCAAACCTGCCTTCGAATACGCGATGCAAGAGGCCGAGGAAAAGGGGCTGCCTTTTGAGGCGGCGGGCATTCCAGCGGCGACTGCTTCAGTCGATGAGATGATGGCTGAAGCGAAACGTATCTGGGCTCTGCGCGATGCGGCGGGCGAAGTGGGTTTTCTGCTGGTTAATCATCCGGGGGACCAAAACAGTTACGTCAGTGTTTTCCGGGCCGGCACTGATACTGTGAGTTTGGTGGGTCAAGGCATTCACTTTGACGGACACACGGGTGAGCTCTTGTATGAGGACCCAGTGCATACTGCTATTGCGGGTTTGAATGAATTTCTTATAGGCCTACACCTGCAGCACTTTGAACACTGGCCACTGCGTTGGCTGTATGTGTTTGGTGGTCTGATCGGCTGTGTGTGCATTGCCACTGGCTTCTTGTTCTTTGTGCAAAAAAGAAAACGCGAACTGAAGTCAAAGTTTGGCCTTCGCAGTGTTGATGCTTTCGCTGTGACGACAATTACCGGTATGTTATTGGCTACTGTGGCCATTCTGGTTGCCAACCGACTGTTGCCCGCAGACACCGCGGGTAAAGGCAGCTGGGAAATCGCTGTGTTTTGTCTCACTTGGCTACTGTCCATGGCGCACGCTTTCTGGCGTTCTGCGGCGCTGAAGAAGCAGGCATTGTCGCCCGCTTGGCACGAGCAGAGTTTTGCAATTGCGGCATTGGCCCTAAGCGCTGTGCTGCTGAACTGGATAAGCACAGGGGACCATCTGCTAGTGACCTTGGCAGAACCTTACTGGCCGGTGGCGAGTTTTGATTTAGTACTGATGGTCGTGTCATTGCTGAGTTTTATTATTGCTCGGCGGCTACACAGGAAAGTAACTGTAGCGCTTGTCGGTGCCCAGCCTGAAGAGCGGAAGAGAGAGGAGGTTTCCCGTGCTTAAACTGATTCTTTTAGTATTGGCGATGGGCTTTTCTTTGTCAGGTATGGCATGGCTGGCACTGACAAAAAAAGCGCACTGGTATCAATTAAGCGGCGAGCGGTCGCTTCCACACAAAAAACCAATGCCTTATCGCCTGCTCGGTTACGCAGCGCTGCTGATTTCGTTAGCGCTATGTATTCTGGCTGACAATATCAGCATCGCGATTCTGGTCTGGGTAATGTCCATGACGCTGGCGGTCATTTGTATCGCCTTCACCCTCAGCTTTCGCCCTCAATGGCTGCGCTTATTCGTGCGCTAGGTTCGCTTAGTTACGTGCACTAAAGGTATTCCTGCGTTTCATCTGATATTTGTGTTTATTTTGAAACAGCAAGTTTTTTACAATGGCAGAGCCTTGCTATTGCAATGACTTGTTTGAGGTGTTTTTACAATACTATGGTCCTAGTAAAGACTGTACAATAGCACCTACAGTCAAATATAGGTCCGGATCATGGAGCAAGAAATAGAACAAGTTGTAGAGATCTACACGCTCATTGTAGAGTTTTTTGTGGAGTACAGTTTTCAGCTCCTCGGGGCCCTAATTGTTCTTGCATTTGGCGTTTATATTGCGCGCAAGGTTGATCGCTGGGTATTCGCATTGTGTCAACGCAAAAGTGTCGATATCACGCTGAGTCGATTCGCGGCTTCAGCCGCTCGCATAATTACTATTGTGATGGTGGCCATCATCGCACTGGGAAAACTCGGAATCAGTGTTACCCCTTTTCTAGCTGCAGTAGGTGCTCTTTCTCTGGGAGCTGGTTTGGCGCTGCAAGGCTTGCTCTCTAATTACAGTGCTGGATTGAATATTGTACTCACTCAACCCTTCGTGGTGGGTGACACGATCACAGTGCAAGGTGTCACGGGCTTAGTATCGGAAGTGCATTTGGCTCATACAGCTTTGATTGATGAAGATGGTGTGATAATCACCATACCCAATAAGCACATCGTGGGGGAAGTCATTCACAACTCCCAAGCCGATAGTATGATTGAGTTATCGGTTGGCATTGCTTACCAAAACCAACCGGAAATCGCTATTGCGCTGGTGCAGAAGGCGCTGAAAGGAATTGAAGGTATGAGTGAGGCGCGTCAGCCATTAGTGGGAATCGACGCGTTTGGTGACAGCAGCATTGAATTGGGAATTCGCTTTTGGGCGAAAACTGAAAAACTGTTTGACGCGCGCTACAGGGCCAACTTAGCGATCTACAACGCGTTTGGGGAAGGGGGAATTGAAATTCCGTATCCACAGGCTGAAATTAAAATTACCTCACGAGATACTCCCTGAATTTTTGCCAGTAGATGTTCAAAATTTAAATAAATGATATGAGACAAAAATTTGAATTACATTAAATTAATTGTTATTACACTAGGTTTTTCACTAAGCGTACTTTTAGCAGATAGAGCACTTGGAGATAGTGACCTAAAATTATACACCATGGAGTGCGGCACCTTTGATGTGGCGGACATGAAAGACCTTTCCGGCACGGGAGAGTATGACGGCCAACAACTAGAGATGGTTAACCCGTGTTTCTTAGTTAGGCACCCAAAAGGAGATTTGCTTTGGGATACGGGTCTTAGCGATAGTTTGGTTGATAAGGTCGACGGTGAGGTGAGTGGCGTCTGGCACGCAAAATCAAGGATAAAGCTGCTCGATCAACTCGCTCGCTTAGGGCTTGCGCCAAATGAAATTGAGTATTTGTCACTCTCCCATGCGCATCCTGATCATTCTGGGAATGCTAACAGCTTTGCAAGTGCGACTTTTATCGTTAATGAGCTTGAGTACAAGTACATGTTCTCGGAGCAAATAAAGTCCTATTTCGGGGATGGTTATTCACAGTTGGAGACTGCCAAAATGGTGACCTTTACCGAGGCTCACGACGTATTTGATGATGGCTCGGTAATCATTCAGTCCATGCCTGGACATACTCCGGGCAGTTCTGTTTTATTAATTCGACTGCAAGAGGCCGGCAATATTCTTCTTACTGGTGATTTGTATGTTCACGCGAGAGCCCGAAAGTTGAAAACAATGCACCGATATAATGATCGACAGGTGACCCTTGATTCTAGGGAAAAGTTTGAAGCCTTGGTGAAGTTGGAAGGTGCAAGAGTAATCATTCAGCATGAACGAGATGACTTTGCCAACTTACCTCAGTTTCCTGCTTTTCTCGACTAGTGGTCAGCGTCTAGTAGCGAGTGATAGAGCTCTTTGAGCTTAGGAGATGTGGCATAACCTAGGTGGCATAGAGGCCTTCGTCGGTTTGAACAACGGGCCCGCCGGTTCGGGCAACTTTAGCGGCGATTATTCTGGGTCTTGCCCCGGAATCGACAAATCATCAAGCTTGAGGCGGCTTAAGCTGACCCAACATCGGTAAAAAACCTAATTTCCGCTGCCAGAAATGGCGCATTCACCTAAGCATCTCGAGCACCTTTATCTAGGCCTAGTGGTGGCATCGAGCTGTTTCGAACTATATCGATACCGAGCAACGCGTACTCATTGGTGAATAATCAATAGGGGCGCTGCTGTGTTTGCGTATTTATTGCGAGCGCTTACTATCGTTTATAGGTAGTGTATATGGCGGGGTAGGGGCGCTAGCTCCAGCTTGTGGAATATCGTTTGTGCTTGGAATTGTATTTTAGTTGTAAAATAAAAATCTTTGATATAAATTTAACCTTTAAATTAAAGTGTAAATTACACCTAAATTTCGATTCCAAATAACAATAACGAGGTGAAATCCATGAGCTCAAATAAGCATTTCTTCCGCCGTGACCATTTCAAGTTGGGAACATTTTCCGCCAACTGCTCTGGTGGCCTAGCCGTGACCAAAGTTCCTGAGCGCTGGGATAACAGCTGGGACAATAACTTGAAAATGGCCCAGCTGGCTGATGAAGCTGGCTTCGATTTCCTGCTGCCAATCGCTCGCTGGATTGGCTATGGAGGGGATACGAACTTCCATGGCAATGTGCTGGAAACCATTACCTGGGCGACAGCACTTTTGGCCCATACCAAGAACATTCATGTCTTTTCGACAATCCATACTTCCTGTAATCACCCAGTAGTTGTAGCCAAACAAATTGCTACCATGGATCAGATTGGTGCTGGTCGAGCGGGTTTGAATGTGGTTTGCGGATGGAACCGCCCTGAGTATGAAGCTTTGGGTCAGGAGTTGCCGGACGACCACGAAACACGTTATGGCTATGGTCAAGAGTGGATCGATATTGTTAAACGTTTGTGGAAAGAAAATGAAGCGTTTGATTATGAGGGGGCTTGGCACAAGCTCAAGCAAACCTATTCATTACCGCACCCAGTACAAGAAGGGGTGCCCATATTTAATGCCGCGGGTTCAGCACTTGGTCGTGACTTCGCCGTGCGAAATGCAGACTATTTGTTTACCCCTGCAATGGACTTGGAGAAAACAGCCGAAGATATCAAGGACATCAAAGGGCAGGGCAAAGCGGTCGGGAAAGATGTTGGGGTGTTAACCTTGGCGTTTTCGGTCTGTCGTCCAAGCATGAAAGAAGCGATTGAATATCATCGATATTATGCTGAAGAGAATGCCGACTGGGGGGCGGTAGATAACATTACTCGCATTATGTTTGAAAACGCCGAATCTTTTCCTAAAGATCAAATTTTGCAAATGAAGCAGGCGATGGCCACCGGCCATGGAGGCTTCCCATTAGTGGGTGATCCAGACACTGTTGCAGACGGCATTGAAAGCCTACACAAGGCGGGGTTTGGTGGAACAGTGCTGGGCTTCGTCGATTATGTCAAAGAAATGCCTTACTTCATTCAAGAGGTACTTCCCCGCTTAGAGCGAAAAGGCCTGCGCTTGCCGCTTGAATCGTAGTGTTGCCCTTGTGTGCTGCACGGGACTATTGTCGAGACCCGCGCTAGCATAGAGCTAAACGCGCAGCCGCTAATGCGAGTGTTGCGCTTTTTGGTTATGCTAGCGCTAGTGTAAACCCATACCGGTCTAGGAATTCAATGAGCAATAACAATCTAAGTAAAGAAGGTTTTTTGGATAAAAAATGGCATTTAGCTACCAACCCTGATGAAGTGGCGTTAACAGAGCTTGAGTTTGCTTTGTTTCGAATTTCAGGGGCATTTGAGCGCTGGCAAGCTGAATGTTTGGCCTGCTGTATAGAAGGGAATCTCAGCGGTACTGATAATGCTCTATTGCATATGATTCGAATGCACGACCGTGCTAAAAGCATTTCCGAATTGGCGCGACTGCTCAATCGTGATGATCTTTCTAACTTGCAATACAGTTTGCGTAAGATGGCCAAGACGGGGCTTATAGAAAAGGCCTCGGGGGAGAGTAAAAAAGGGGTGACGTATCAGGTGACGGTGAAGGGAGTGGAGGTTACCAATAATTTTGCGCAATATCGTAAAGAGTTATTACTGACACTCACGGGTACCATTGGCGATGTAAACGGTAAGTTTGAAGATGCTTCTCAGGCCTTGAATTTGATGGTGGGCATGTATGATCAAGCTGCTTGTGTTGCCGCGTCGCACAAACTTAGCTAGCGCAATGAAGAAGTGGATGCGCTGATAGGCAGTGCTACACCGTTCACGGATGTTAAGGCTGTGTGTGGAGGGCAATGATTTCGGCTATTCTGCCACTCTCAAGTAGCCTACTGTGTTCTTTATCAAAGGCTTGAAAGAGAGCCTTGGAGATACTTTTTTTGCTCAGGGTGATATAGAGGGGTTGATGTCCGCTGGGTAGCTGGTACACCAATTTAAGGCTGTCATCGAAGCCATTTACCTTGATGCGATAATCGGCGACTCGCTGAGCAACGATAATGGCATCCAGTCGACCCAGTGCCAACATCGGGAAGAGTTGTTCGGCGCTGTTCACATAAACTTTTTTGATCTCTTGATCTTGGTCCAGGCGCGGGTAGTGAGCCGCGTATCTGAGGAGGCCAACTCGCTGTAGCGAAAGCAAGTCTTCGTAACGATTAATATTGCGCGGATCATCAATACGGGTATAAACCGCTGTTGGGTTCTCTGTAAGGTAAGGGTGGGATAAGTAGTACAGGAATGATTCGCGTTCCGTTCTTTTGTTGGCAAAGCTTAAAATATCGATGTTACCGTGCTCAATTTTTTTTAGGCACGCATGCCATGCGCAGTACTTGAGTTTTACTGTTATCCCAAGGTTCTGAGCAATCTCTTTGATAATATCTATATCTACCCCTTTACTGGCATCCACATTAAAACCCTCACCAGGAATGATAAAAGGCGGTGCGGGGTGTACCGCGAGGGTGAGTTCTTTCGCAGCGCTCAGTGAAGACAGCGATGTTAATGCGAGGAGCAGAGTGATCAGCAGGGGGTATCTACTCATCTATTGTGATCTAGTGGGTTGATTCCGACAGTCGCGGTAAAACGGGTAAGGTCGATATTGTAGGCTGCCTGTACAAGAGCTGGTGTGCGGAATGCCTTAATAATAGTATGGAGAATCAAGTGAGTCAATTTCCGCGCGATTCTCTTCGTAATGTCATCCCAAACGTTTCGCTGCAAATTGCAGCCGTGGCGATCACACCCATCTAGAACCCCTGTTTCTTAGGCAGAGCGAGGGCTTGCGAAGGAAGTGTCACGGGTGCTTTATGTCTTCGATTTTTACTGGTTTTCCGTCAGTTGACACGGTTTCTAAAAAAACAATTGAGGTGACAGCACCCCTAATCGTCTTTTATTAGGTAGCAGCGCTTTCGTTGTCTATAGATAGCGTTCTATGCTCCGCATGAAAACAATGAAAGGGGAAGCAAATGAAAACACCAAAACTAGCTTGGGCAATTCGCGCAGCGATTGCCTCTAGTGTGACTGCAACCGCCGCCGGCCTTAGTCTGCCGGCGCTGGCACAAAATAATAACGCCATGATGGAAGAGATCATTGTTTCAGCTCGTAAAAGAGATGAAACCCTTACGGAAGTTCCCATGAACATTTCCGCCGTGGGCGCTGTGGAGATTGAAAAAAGGAACTTGGTCTCTAAGGAAGACTTGTTCCGTACTCTTCCTGGTGCATCCATGCCTCGCGGGCAATTGATCTTGCGTGGACTTAGCGGTGGCAACGACGCGAGCCCTGATACCACCAGTACCTTTACCGACGGAGTTTTGTTTAACTTCAGCGATCTGTTTGACGTTTCTCGCGTTGAAGTTTTGCGCGGGCCACAAGGAACCTTGTGGGGTTCGAATGCGATTGGTGGCACAGTGCAGGTCATCAGTAATAAGCCTGACCCTTCAGAATTTGAAGTTTTCGGTTCTCTGCAAACATCCGCTGAACGCAATGTGGATGGGCATGAAACTCGTGCTTATATCGGCGTAAACTTACCGCTTGGCGACAACATGGCTTTGCGGGTTGTTGGCAGCTCCAGCAATGAGCCAGGACGCATTCTCAACGCCGCAACGGGTAACGTAAACAGTGCCGATGAAAACTGGACTCGTGCTCAGTTCCTTTGGAATATAGATGATGATTCAGAACTGACAGTTGGTTACTGGCACACTGAAGAGCGTGAATTCGGCGCTGAGTGGGGCGACGTTTCCTCCGGAGGTCGTTATGTTCCTTCGCTGACGGCCAACCCAAGTGCTCCCAATGGCTATGACGTAACCTATGACTATGAGGGCTGTGGCGACCGAGGTCGAGTTGAGTGCATGTCTTCAAGCTCGTTTGTTCATAGCCACCCAAGTAAGTACACCATTTGGGAGAGTGTTGATGAATGGTTCGAGCGTGAAAAGGATTTGTTTACCCTTGCTTACACCAATAACAATATCGCCGATATTGCTTCATTTTCGTATGTAGGCTCATATTCCGATACATCAACCCGCGAACTGGCTAACTGGTCTCGCAACGACTTGCTCGACGCGGCGAAAACCTGGATCTTGGAAAAAGACACCAATCTTTATGGACGTCAACCAGGCGAGCGTGTCACCCACGAACTTCGATTCCAATCTATCGGCGACGGGGCGATTAGTTGGACGGCAGGTTACTACTTTAATAAATATGAACTTGATGCCGTTCCAGACATGCAGTTCCAGTATCACGAAACCTCTCCAGAAGCGCTTGCCATCACCACGGAAGTTTGGACGTATTGGGGTTATATCACCGACTGGGATTTACCCGGTGTAGAAACCATCGATCAGTTTGGTGAAGCTGTTTATGGCGACCCTTCGAAAAATTACAATATTGCTCACGAATACACGCGCAAGGAAGAGCACGCTCTGTACGGCGAAGTTAGTTACCTTACAGACTTGGCTGAAGGTGAGTTGGAATTGACCGCGGGTGTCCGTTTTTATGACATCGAAGACGAGCAGCGGGTTGTTGAAACCGGTGTTTGGGTTGGCCCAGGTGGCGCAGTGACTGATGAAGGCGGCGGTAACGACGGTGATACACTGAAGTTTAGTGCGTCCTACCGTCCCTCTGACGACCTATCTTTTTATGCGGTTTACTCTGAAGGATACCGTCCGGGTGGTTCAACCTTACCCATTCTTCCAGTGTCCTGCCAGAGCGATCCCAACGCACAATTTTGGAAGCCTCGCTTCGAAAGTGACACGATTGAGAACTATGAATTTGGTATAAAAGGCGCGCTCTTTGAACGTCGCTTCCGCTTCAGTTCTGCAATCTACACCATTGATTGGACAGGTTTGCAGACCCGCGTAGATATGGATACTTGCGGCTTCCCATTCACGGGTAATGCGGCTTCTGCGGAATCCAGCGGATTTGAATTTGAAAGTACGACGTTCTTAACAGACACTCTCACCGCGACCCTTAACTTTTCTTACAGCAGTACGGAGTTGACCTCTGATGCGCCAAGTTTTGGTGGTTTGAAGGGTGAAGATCTGTCTATGGTGCCTAGCTACAACTTCTATGCGGCCTTGGATAAGACGCTCGATGTGATGGATCGACCCGCATCACTTCGATTGGAAGTTGAAGGTTATGATGAGTATAAATCTCACTACCGTGCCAGCGAACTGGACATCGCGCCAGATTACACCCGTTGGAATGCCTCAGCCAGTATAGAAGCAAGTGACAGTGTGCGCCTGAGTGTACACGTCAACAATCTGCTGAATGAGGAAATCATCACCTACAGAACAGACACCAGCAATCAGGACTTGGTTTACTACGCCCCCGAAAGGACTCTAACCGTTAGGGCCGATGTGGCGTTCTAAATAAACCTTGATATTGACATCATAGGCGGGCTTCGGCCCGCCTTTTTTATGCCCAGCGGGAGAGCACCTCCTCTCCAATAGCGGCCTTCAATGGTGCCAATTGTTCATCATAGGGCATCCAAGATTTCAAGCCAGTTCGAAAAATGGGCTGACGAACTTGCTCGCTGCTGGCGGTATGAACGGATCGTTCGTTTTTATGAAAGTCGAGGCAGGCTTGCTCGAAATTCAAACCAAGATAAGACAGCATCGCTCGCACACTGCCATCGGCGTCGTTAACCATATCTTCATAAGACTGATGAAAAACGCTTCCCGGCATTACCTCATCCCAGTGATCCATCATCTGTAAATAGGCAAGATAATAACGAGCGATATTATCCAAGCGATAAGTAAAATCAAAGCCCGAACCAAAGTGTTGCTTATACGCACCCCATCCGGCGGCTAAAGGATGTCTGCGCACATCAATTATTCTTGCATTTGGCAAAATCAGTTGAATCAGTCCCGCAAGGCGGAAGTTGCCCGGTCTTTTATCAATAAAATAGTCGGCCCCAGAGCGAAATATAGCGGTCTCATCCAAATATTGTTGCCCATAGGAAGCCAGAGCTTCAGGCTTAAGCTGTTGAAGGTATTGGTCTACGCTCATGCCATTGGCGTAGCTGTCTTCCTCCAGAGCTACCGCAACTCTTGGTAAATTTGTGAGTTCCATAGTGCCCTCGATGGCACTATGGCTAGCTAAAACCTGCTCAATTAAGGTGGAGCCCGAACGTGGCAAGCCCACCACAAAAATGGGTATGGGTCCTTCGGTCTCGGGCGCGCGCGCGGAATTTTGTAAAAAGCTTTTGGAATATAATTTTCGAGACTCTTTGTTATGGTGGTCGAAGCTGTCTGGATTAAACACCGCGTCGGGGTGCAAGTCATTGGCTTGCTGATAGATGTCAAAGGCTTGTTTGTAATCGCCTCTGGACTCCGTGCATTTGGCCAGCGCAAAGCCCGCCATAGATCGATGTTTTTGTGCAACGCTCTTCTGCTCAAAAATGGCGCTCATATCGCTCACATCGGCGTCGTTAAATGGGTAGTCTTTGAGATCTGCGAGCGCCCAATACGCGGCCCCATTATTGGGTTTTAAACTCAAGCACTGACGAAAGTCTGATTCGCAAGCGGATCGATTTCCCATAAAGCGATAGGCATAGCCTCGCTGTAAAAGATATTCAGGATTATCGCCATCAATAGCAAGCGCGGTGTCGAATGCGCGCAAAGCCGGCGAATATAGACCGATGTTGGTATAAACCTTTCCTAGGTAGGCGTGTAAAAAGCTGCTTTTGGGTGCAATTAAGACACAGCGTTCTAGGCTGTCGATTTGTTGCTGATGCTTGCAAAGTGCCTCGGAGACTTCTGCCAATTTATGCCAAAGCCCCATGTGGTAAGGCGCATGTTGCAAGCCTTTTTTTAACATGGATTCAGCTCTTACCCAGGCTTTCTTGGCGATCGCAAGCCTGGCCATGACGACAATAGCCCCAGCATGAATCTGTACACGATTAAGAATGCTTAGGCATTGCTTCTCGGCCTCGTCCGTCCGTTTGTTTGTTAAAAGCTTGTGTACTTCCGCTAAGGTATTTCGATACGGGTCGGTTTGTTCCGCCTGAATGAGGGCGGCTCGTCCTTCCTCATGATTGCCGTTCTCCATTAAATAATTTCCTAGTAGCAGCCAAATCTCGCTAAAGGAAGGGTCCAGTTTCACGGCTTGGCGAAAATGGCGCAAAGCTTTTTCGCTATGCTTGGCACGAAGAGAGGCTCGGCCCAAATCTCCATGGGCGTCCGCAGAATTAGGTTTGAGTGACAGTGCAAGCGAAAAGGCTTCAATACTCTCGTCAAGTCGTTTTTGGCGCATTAGACTGTGGCCAAGTAGACTGTGAGCCTGCGCGTCTTCGGGTTCGAAAGTAAGGTGTTTTTTAAGCAATAACTCTGCTTTTTCGTATTGACGAGTCCGCAATAACTGAGTTATTTCAAGATAGATAGTTTGCTTCGATGAATTCACACGGCGTCCGTAATATCCTATGGATGAATGTGGTCTATCATGACATTACGGTGGATAATTACAATCGCG
>CAJWBQ010000057.1 GCA_913020115.1 uncultured Cellvibrionales bacterium | reverse complement strand
CGACACTACATGGCAAAGGAAATACACGAGCAACCTTCAGTGTTAAAAAATACCTTGCAGGGTCGCCTGAGTAAAACCAGACTATTGGAAGAAGTGTTTGGCATTGAAGCGGGGCATATTTTTGACCGTGTCGAAAGCATTCAAATTGTTGCTTGTGGCACGAGTTATCATGCAGGTTTGGTGGCCAAATATTGGTTTGAAGATTGGGCCGGGCTACCATGCCAGGTAGAGGTTGCGAGTGAATTTCGTTATAGAAAAGTGGCTGTCCAAAAAAATACCTTATTCGTTACCATTTCTCAGTCTGGTGAAACCGCTGACACTTTGGCGGCACTGCGGGCAGCCAAGCTTGCCGGTTATCTCGCCGGCTTAACGATTTGTAACGTCGCTAATAGCTCATTAGTTCGTGAATCTGACTTGTGTTTGATGACCCAAGCCGGCCGGGAGATTGGGGTTGCTTCCACGAAGGCATTTACCACCCAATTAGTTTCTTTACAGCTTTTGGTTATTGCGCTTGGGCGACGCCATGAGCTAACTGAGGAGAAGGAAGCAGAACTGGTTTCAGCGCTTCATCAATTACCCGCTCTTTTTGAATCGGTATTGACTCTTGACGCTGAAATTGAAAAAACGGCTCAAGCCTTTGCTGAAAAAAATCATTCGCTGTTCTTGGGGCGAGGCGTTCAGTATCCCGTCGCTATGGAAGGGGCTCTGAAGTTAAAGGAGATTTCCTACATTCATGCTGAAGCCTATCCAGCGGGCGAATTGAAACACGGGCCTCTCGCTTTGGTCGATAGTGATATGCCTATTGTGGCGGTCGCACCGAATGATGAGCTTTTGGGCAAATTAAAGTCTAACTTGGAGGAAGTGCAGGCTCGAGGTGGTAAGTTATTTGTTTTTGCTGATGAAGAGTCAGGCTTTAAGACAGACCGAGATACCACGGTGATTAATTTGCCCCACGTACCTCCAAGTCTTGCTGCTCTAGTGTATACCCTGCCCTTGCAGCTGCTGTCTTATCACGTTGCGCTGGTAAAAGGGACTGACGTTGATCAGCCGCGTAATTTGGCGAAATCTGTCACGGTAGAGTAGTTCACTAAACCTAAAATCAGAGCGGCGATAGGCTATTACTACTACTGCATCAAGGGGTCAAACAGGTCATTATATAATTGCAAAAAGCACAGAATTTTAGATAACAGCAATTATTAGGAATAATCCCATGAGCGAGACCCAGAAAGCGCCTGTAGTAAGCAGTTCGGTTATGAATGCCGATGCCTCTTTTTTCGAGCCTAAGGAACGCAGCTTCGAGGAGGAGCGAGCCCATCGTAAGGCGCAGCTAGCCGCCGCTTACCGTTTGTTCGGAAAGTTTGGTTTCGATGAAGGCCTTGCAGGTCACATTACGGTGCGCGACCCTGAGCATACAGATTGTTTTTGGGTGAACCCTATGGGGGTTTCTTTTAAGCAGATTAAGGTTTCTCATCTGATTTTAGTGAACCATGAGGGCCAGGTGGTTGAGGGCTCCGGTTTGTTGAATGGTGCGGCTTTTACTATTCATGCGCATATCCATAATGCTCGCCCAGATGTTGTGGCTGCGGCTCACTCTCACTCTCTGCACGGTAAGGCTTGGTCTTCTTTGGGCCGCAAGTTAGACCCTATTACTCAAGATGCCTGCGCTTTTTATAATGATCACGGTTTGTATGATGATTTTGGTGGGGTGGTTTTAGATTCTGAGGAGGCGGTTCGTATTGGTGAGGCGCTGGGTAGCTATAAGGCCTGTATTTTGCAAAATCATGGCTTGCTGACGGTGGGCAAGAGTGTTGAGGAGGCGGCTTGGTGGTTTATTACTATGGAGCGCAGTTGTCAGGCTCAGTTGCTGGCGGAAGCGGCGGGAACGCCTATTCTTATTGATCCTGTGCAGGCTCAAGCGGCTTATGAAACTGTGGGTAGTGAGATTGCGGGGCGGTTTAGTTTTCAACCTTTGTATAGTGTGATTGTGGCTGAGCAGCCGGATTTGTTTGAGTAGTTCTTTTTTTAGATTGAGGTAGTGCCCATTCTTTAGATCGAGACGGTGCGCCGATTTAGCGGCGCTTGACCGGTACCGCCCGAACGCACGCCTCCCCCCTCTGACCAAACCGCTGCGGAACTCGCCCGTGCCGGACTCAAACAGTCCTCGCTAAATGACTTTGGTCAGAGGGGGAAGGCGTAAACGCGTTCTGAATGGGCGGAACCGGTCAAGCACCGCTAAACCTACCCTTTTCTGCCTGTTCCTGGCATTTTTAGTTGTTCTTTGCTTTTGCTCTTAATTTCTCTTGTCTTCTGGTTGTATTCTTAGGGAACGCAAACCCTGTTTTAGTTTGAATAGGTGGTCTTGCAGCTCTGGGCCTTTCTTCTGGGCTACGCCAATGGCTAGTAGGTCGATGACTACTAGGTGGGCGATGCGGGATGAGAGGGGGGTGTAGATTTCTATGTCTTCTTCTACGTCTACTTCTATGGGGATGTTGGCGTTCTTTATAACTGGGGAACCACTGGGGGCTAGACCTATTACTATGCCGCCTATGGATTTCACCATGTCGATGGACTGCAGTAGTGCTTTGGTGCGGCCGCTCTGGGAGATGGCTACAACTACGTCACCGGGCTTCATGGACATGGCAGACATGTTTTGTATGTGATGGTCGGAGTGGGCGGCGGTGGCCAGTTGCAGGCGGAAAAATTTGTGCTGGGCGTCGGCGGCTACGGCGCCTGAGGCTCCAAAACCAAAGAATTCTACTCGGTTGGCGGCGCAAAGGGCGCTGACGGCCATGCCGAGTACTTCGGGGTTTAGGCTGTCTCTTACGTTAAGTAAGGTGTCTATGGTGGAGTCGAAGACTTTGTGGCTGAAGTCGGCGATGGAGTCGTGGTCGGTAACGGCAATCTGGCCAAAGCTTGGGCTGGAGGCGAGTTGTTGAGCTAGGTGCAGTTTGAAGTCTTGGAACCCTTCGCAGCCTGTTGCGCGACAAAAACGTACGACGGTGGGTTCGCTCACTTCGGCGCAGGAGGCGAGGTCAACGATGCGCATGTGGATGATGTCGTTGGGGTGACTGAGCACGTAGTTGGCAACTTTTCGCTCGGACTTTCGCATGTCTTCAACGGCGTCACTGATTCTTTGGGTCAGGGTGGCGGGTTTCACGGTTGGTTTTGTCCACTTTTTGAGAAGGTCTTATGATAACGTCATAATGTAGTAAATTCACGGGTTTGTGTAATTTTGCTACAAAAGACGAGATGGTAATATAGGCGACGGCTGGCCTTGTGGTGATACCCTTCCATCTGCCAAAATGCATTTTCTCTGGGTGCCGGCTGTGCACTTCTCGCTCTCTTGTTTGATCACTAGGAATTACCGCTCGCTAATGGATGTCTCGGCTCTACTGGATTCGCTAAACGAAGCTCAACGTCAGGCGGTGTCTGCCCCTGCGAATAATCAATTGATACTGGCCGGGGCCGGCTCGGGTAAAACTCGGGTCTTGGTTCATCGAATAGCTTGGCTTATTCGGGTTGAGAATGTTTCGCCCTGGTCCATTCTTTCGGTGACGTTTACGAATAAGGCGGCACGTGAAATGCGCGGCCGTTTGGATGAGCTGTTAACGGTGAATCCGAGTGGCATGTGGGTGGGTACTTTTCACGGTATTGCACACCGCTTGTTGAAAACTCACTGGCAGGACGCGGGCTTACCGCAGAATTTTCAAATTTTAGACGGTGATGATCAGTTGCGTCTGGTGAAACGGGTGTGTGCTGGCCTAGACCTGGATGACAGTCGCTGGCCGCCTAAGCAGGCGGTGGCCTATATTAATGCGCAGAAGGACGAAGGTTTACGCCCTGACTATATTCAGGAGACGGGTGATCCTTATGTGAGCACGATGGTGGCAATTTATCGCGCTTATGAAGAAGCTTGTGCTCGGGGCGGTATGGTTGATTTTGGTGAACTATTGCTGCGCGCCCATGAGTTATGGCTAAAGAAGCCGCATATTTTGAAGCACTATCAGGAGCGTTTTCCGTTTATTCTGGTGGATGAATTTCAAGATACCAACACTATTCAATATGCTTGGCTTCGGGTTTTGGCGGGGGATAAATGTCATGTCACGGCGGTGGGTGATGATGATCAGTCGATCTATGGCTGGCGCGGTGCAAAGATTGAGAATATCCAACAATTTAGTCGCGACTTTGCGGGCGCGGAAACTATTCGTTTAGAGCAAAACTATCGCTCTACGAGTAATATTTTGAACGCGGCCAATGCGGTCATTGCTAACAACGCCGGCCGCTTAGGTAAAACTTTGTGGACAGAAGGCGAAGAAGGCGACCCAATTTCTTTGTATGCGGCGTTTAATGAGCAGGACGAAGCGAGGTTTATTGTTGAGCGCATTGAAGAGTGGGTGAGGCAGGGAAATGACTACAATAGTGTGGCTATTCTCTATCGTTCCAATGCCCAGTCACGGGTGTTGGAAGAAGCTCTGTTAAGAGAGAGTTTGGCTTATCGCATTTACGGCGGCCAACGTTTCTATGAACGCCTGGAAATCAAGAACGCCCTCGCCTACTTGCGACTCATGATTAATCGCTTCGACGACGCGGCTTTTGAGCGGGTTATCAATACGCCTGCAAGGGGTATTGGTGGCAAAACTGTGGACAACATTCGATTGTTTGCTCGCGAGCAAGGGTCGTCACTGTGGCAGGCCGCTGAAAAAATGCTGGCAAATAAGGTATTCACGGCGCGTGCCGGCAACGCAGTGATGTCGTTTCTACAATTGGTTCAAAGTCTGGATGAGAACACCGCTGAAGAAGCGCTGCCAGAACAAGCTGATTATGTTATTAGTCACAGCGGTCTGTTTGATTTTCATCAGAGCGAAAAAGGTGAGAAAGGTCAGGCGCGCATTGAAAACTTGCAGGAATTGGTGAGCGCTTGCCGCACCTTCCGTTTTGAAGAAGACCCTGAGCAGGAACACGCCACACCGCTGTCTCAATTTCTTGATCGCGCAGCACTGGACGCTGGAGATGCCCAAGCCGACGAACACGAAGATGCTGTGCAGTTGATGACGCTTCACTCTGCTAAGGGCTTGGAATTCCCTTTGGTCTTTTTGGCTGGAGTAGAGGAAAATATTTTCCCACATAAAATGTCTATGGAAGACCCAACTCGTTTGGAAGAGGAAAGACGCCTCTGTTATGTGGGCATCACTCGAGCAATGAAAAAGCTGTATCTTTGTTACGCTGAAAACCGACGCTTGTTTGGTAGTGAGAGCTTTAATGCCGTGTCGCGTTTTGTTAAAGAAATTCCCCGCGAGTACCTTCAGGAAGTGCGTTTAAAAGCGGCTGTGAGCCGACCTATAAACTATGGGGGCCAATATAGGAAACAGAGTTCGAATCTCAGTGACAGCGGTGTAGATACAGGTTTTGATCTCGGTCAAAGAGTTCTACATCCTATATTTGGAGAGGGCACGATCTTACATTTTGAAGGGCAAGGCCCCAACGCACGGCTGCAAATAAATTTTGATGATGAAGGCAGTAAATGGTTAGTGATGCAATACGCGAAACTTTCAGCGGTTTAGTGATTGTGCTGAAGTTGATAATAAAAACAGTTTAATTTGAATACTTAGCAGTGAAGCCAAAACTATGTCAGATAAAAAAACCAATCTGTATCCAGCGGTAATTTTGGGTCTATTGTCGGCCTTGGTGTTTGTGAGTGGGCTCTTGGTGATGAACAAAGCAGAGCACTCAGAGCTCGGCAATGGTCACTCAGAAAAAACTATAAATTCTGGAGCCGAAGATCAAGTGACTTACGAGTGGTCCTTGGTAACTACTTGGCCAAAGAATTTTCCTGGCTTAGGGTCGGCCGCGGAAAACTTCGCACGTTATGTCAAGGAAATGAGTAATGGTCGTTTGCAGGTAAAAGTGCACGGTGCCAATGAATTGGTTCCGGCCTTGGGTGTGTTTGATGCAGTGTCTTCTGGCAGTGTACAGGCGGGCCACGGCGCCGCTTACTACTGGAAAGGTAAAATTCCCGCCTCGCCTTTTTTTACTTCTGTGCCTTTTGGATTGAACGCACAAGAGATGAATGGTTGGTTGCATTACGGCGGGGGCTTGGAATTGTGGCGTGAAATATATGAACCCTTTAACCTCCGGCCATACGCGGGTGGTAATACCGGAGTGCAAATGGCGGGTTGGTTCAATCGTGAAATCAATTCCATTGAAGATCTCAAAGGTTTGAAAATGCGTATTCCGGGTTTGGGTGGGGAAGTATTCACTCGCGCGGGTGGTACCGCGGTTAATATTCCCGGTGGCGAATTGTATACCGCCATGCAAACAGGCGTGATTGATGCCACGGAATGGGTGGGCCCCTACAATGATTTAGCCTTTGGTTTTCAGCAGGTGGCAAAATATTATTATTACCCAGGTTGGCATGAGCCTGGCCCTACCCTTGAGTTCATCATCAATATAGACGCTTATAAAGCTTTGCCTAAAGATTTGCAGGCGATTGTTGAAATTGCGGTTAAAGCCGCTAACCAAGATATGCTGGACGAGTATACTGGGCGGAATAATTCTGCCCTGATTGAATTGGTCAATACCCACGGTGTGCAGGTTCGGAAGTTGCCCGATGATGTGTTGGCAACGCTGAAAAAATACTCTGAGGAAATTTACCAAGAAACGGCGGCAAACGATGCGACCTTTGCCAAGGTGTACGCAGCGTATAAGGCATTTGGTGAGCAAGCGGCCGATTACCATAAGATTTCTGAACAGGCCTATTACGACACAAGAGAATGATCTGTGGGCGCTCTCTGCAAAGTAGAGAACCCCAAACTAACGGTATGGCCCTCGTAAATTACCCGCTGGCTTGAATATTCCATAAACCCTCCGAGGCAAACACTCGGAGGGCTTTATCCTCCCCTTATCCAGCCCTTCTATTACTCTCTAAACCCAAATTGCTTCCTTTTTCCGACTAGATTATTGACCTGTGCCTATATTGAAGTCGCTTATTTATATTAACCTGCTGCCAAAGCAAGGCGGTAAACGGCCGCTCTAAGTATTTTAACTTGAAAAGGAATCTCCGATGAGCCAAGAGAAATTGTTAGTTGTAGTAGACCCCAATGATGTTGAGCAGCTCGCACTTCATCGTACCTTGGTCACCGCGGGTCTTAGAGAGACTGCGCCGAAGATTAAGGTATTTGTTGGTGTCGACCCAGAAGCCGTTGATACACGGTCTAATAATGACAATTTGGTGCGCGATCAGCCTTGGTTCGAAAATGAAGTATTCAAGGGTTTAAATGATGCAGGCTTAGAATATGACCTAGAGGTTTCCTGGTCATCCGAGTGGCAAAAATCCATTTTAGAGTCTGCAAAGCGTTTTGGTGCCGACGAGGTGTTATTGCCTATTCACCCTAAAACTAATCGTCTGCGCTTTACTTTCAGCGAAAATAAGTGGGATTTATTGAAAAGCGTCAGCTGCCCAGTAGTTCTGGTTCGCCCCGGAGCACAGGAGAAGCGTCGGGTTATTCTGGCCGCCGTTAATTTTCAGGCAAAGAACAGTGAACAACAGGCGCTTAACCAAAGAATTCTAGATAGAAGCCACAGAACCGCAGCCCTGTACGGTGCTGACCTTCATGTGGTGAATGCTTATGTGGATTCAAATCACTACCCAGATCGCGGCGCATTGGCTAAGCAATCAGAACTTCCCGCCGAGCGCTTGCATGTCTCTGTGGGTTATACCGATGAAGTGGTTGCGAACACGGCCGCTGAAATTGATGCTGATCTAGTGATTGTAGGCACATTAAATCAGCACGGTAAGAAATCTTCTCGGCGAGGCAATACGGCCGCTCGGGTGATTGGCAACCAGAAAGTGGACGTGATGGTGGTTAACTGATAGCTAATCTGGTGCTTATAGACACTTAGAGGACTGATGGATTATATATTTGTCTGTCGGCAAAACTTACACCAAAGACTTATTTTTTTAAGAGCCTCACGGGCAGAGTCAGTATTGGAGGGGCCTTTAGGGTGGTGGCATGATATATGCTGATTTTTAACCACTGTTTTTTCGTGGGGAGTGAAAAACCGCATCCATAGAAAACAGTCATACTAGGTCGGTATTTTTCGAGGCCAGATCATTTTTTATAACGATAAACTAAGGAAGAAAGTATGACTAAATTAAAGGGTCTTTGTTTAACAACCATTGGTTTGTGCTTAATGGCCTCCCATGCTAGTGCCAGGGTTGTAGATGTACCAGAAATCGATGGTGGCAGCGCCATTTTAGCGACAGCACTGGTTCTTGGTGCTGTTGGCTTAATCAGAGAGATAAAAAGTAAAAAGTAACTTTTCTGATCGCGGTTTCTAGCATTACTAGAAACCGCCTAGTTCTCATTTTGATACCAGTCTCAATACGACCCAATTTGGATCGTCACAACTTTTTCTAATTTGTTTCCCACGTATTTTAGGTTCGCTATTGGAACATGGCAGGCTTATAAGCCAGTGTATGTTGTGTCGATGAACTATACATCCGCACTTTGCTTTGTTATGAAAGGTACGGGCGAGGCCAGTGAATTAGCGAGTTTCACTGCCTTGGCCTGATATATGCCTTATTTTACTACTGTTTTTTTGGGTGGTGTCTAGAAAGGTGCTGACCAAAAACAATCCAAATTGGTCGGTGTTTTTGGCGGCCACATTAATTTAGTAAGCTTTAAATAAGGAAGAAAGTATGACTAAGCTACAAACTCTGTATTTTACGATGATCGCTTCTTGTTTAATGGCAGTTCAAGCTAGCGCGAGTGCCCCTCCTGCTAGCGTGCCAGAGATCGACGGAGGAAGTGCTATTTTAGCAACTGCGCTTGTTGCCGGCATTGTTGGTCTTATTAGAGAAGTAAAAAGAAAGAAATAGATTTCCTGGTCGCGATTTCTAGCTTGGTTAGAGATCGCGCAGATTGCGTCTAGATTTCAGTGTCTATACGGCCCAGAATTCGGATTGAAACGCTTTTATCGCGCTATTTTCAAGCATTAGCTAACCCGATATTGGAGTATCACAGGCCTATTAAGTCAAGGTACTGTGTGTCGATGAATTTTACATCAGCTGCTTGATTAACTCTGGAACGCAGTGGATAGGCCCTCAAGCGGTAGGTTTCCATACCTTGGCATGATATATGCCGTATCTTATTTACTGTTTTTTTGAGTGGCATCTAATATGGCTACTGACTGAAAACAATTTTAATCGGTCGGTATTGTTGGTGGCCGCATCATTATTTATAACGTTAAAGTAAGGAAGAAAGTATGACTAAGCTACAGACCCTGTATGTTACGTTGATCGGTTCTTGTTTAATGGCGGCGCAAGCTAGCGCAGGCACCGTAGGTGGTGGCCAGAGCGTACCAGAAATCGACGGCGGCAGTGCCATTTTAGCAACCGCGCTTGTTGCTGGCGTTGTTGGTATTATCAGAGAAGTAAAAAGCAGAAAATAAGTGTTTATTCACGGGCTCTAGAGGTATCGGGGCCTGTGTCTCCTTTAATGTATAACAAAATAATAACCCCAAAAATATGATCAGCTCCCTTTCGGCGTCTTATACAAGCCATCTGTTTCGCCTATCACTGCTGTGCTTACTTATATTTTTAGAGTTAATGACCATCAGCCTTAACTTCGACGCAATCACTCTCCATAAAAACCATCAGCAAACATGGTTCGGCTTTATTACCTACGCAGGTCAATTTGCTAAGATTATTGTGGTAGCCGCCACCGCCTTATTGCTGGCCATCTGGCCGCGCTTGAGTTCACATTACGCTCAGCTGGCAAGCCATGAAAACAGTCAATTCCGCCCCGCCATGGTATTGTCTCAGCTGGCGTTATTTTTTCTTTTTTACCAAGCCACGGCGCTGGTGTTTAATCCTCAGGCTTCGGTAGCCTTGTCCTCACTGTTGGTGGCAGGGTGGTTGTTTCTTCTGTTACTCGTGCCAATTTTTTGGTTGCTGAGCATTGCGCCTTTAGCCTACTGGACAAACTTCATTCGATCCGAAAAACAAACCATTCTTCTCTCGGGCGTGGTAGGTGTTGCAGCTTGGTCTTCGGCGCAATACTCTGCAGAGCTTTGGGGGCCACTTAGTGAGCTAACCTTCCAGTTTTCCCATTGGATGTTAGGTTTTATTTATCCGGATGTTGTGGTTGTTCCGGAGAAAAAAGTACTGGGGGCTTATGATTTCGTGGTCAATATTGCCCCTGCCTGTTCGGGCTATGAAGGCATCGGTTTGGTGGTCATTTTTATCAGCTTTTATTTGTCGATATTTAGAGCCGACTTTCGTTTCCCTCACGCCTTATTATTGTATCCGATTGGGATAGTCGCTATTTGGGTATTCAATAGCGTGCGAATAGTAGCGCTCATCAGCATAGGCGCGTCCTTTTCGCCAGATATAGCGGTGGGTGGTTTTCACAGTCAAGCGGGTTGGATCTCATTTATCCTTACCGTGGTAGGTATTTTGGTACTAGCTCATAAATCATCCTTTTTCTGTTACAAAGACAAAACCAAAAAGATCAAAACCAAAACATCGGTAGACGCTCTTCCCGTGGCAACCCTCGCGCCATTGGTGGTGTTATTATCCGCTACTCTATTAACAACATCTCTTTCCTCAGGCTTTGACTGGCTGTATCCGCTCAGAGTATTTATGGTGGGCGTGACACTGATATATTTTTGGTCCACCTATTCGTTTGCAAACTTTCGCTTAAATTGGCAAGCAATCTTCGCTGGGCTTGCGGTCTTCTTAATTTGGCTAGCTCTTGTACCGGATAATGCGGAAAACAGTGCAAGCTTCCAAGCGTCGCTGTCTTTGATCGAGAGTAAAGAAGCCATTTTTTGGATGTGCTTTCGAGTAATAGGTGCGGTGTTAACGGTACCTATAGCGGAGGAGTTAGCCTTCAGAGCCTATTTGCTCTGCAAAATATCCTCGCAAAAAGTGAGTTTAAGAGGAGAGATACCTTTTACGTGGCTTGGTTTGCTATTGACCTCTATACTCTTTGGCGCTCTACACGGTGCCTGGATTGCCGGCACTTTGGCGGGCTTAGTATACGGCTTACTTAGGTACCGGAACCGGAACGTTTGGGATGCTATCGTCGCTCATGCCAGTACTAATTTGATGTTATCTATCTATATTATCAGCACTGGGCATTGGTCTTTGTGGTGATAGGGCTCAAAGAATAGGCAAGCTAGTGTTTGATTTAATCACTGAAAATTACTTATTTATTTTAGTTGGCTTATTCATAGGCTTCTTGGCCTTAGAGACTGTTGCGCCTCAAAATAAACTTTCCACTCAAACAAACTTTCGCTGGCTGGTAAACTTTAGTCTAGTCAGCATTAATATGGCGATAACTAGGTTAGCGGAGCCCTTTCTTGGGATCTTATTGGCTGTTTTTTTTACCCAACACAGCATCGGCCTATTCAATCAGGTTGATTTGCCTATAGCCGCCACAATTTTTTTCTCAATCCTTATTCTTGACCTTAAACAGTATTTCTTTCACCGAGCTAGCCATAGCCTAGCGCTGGTATGGCGAGTTCATCAAATTCACCACAGTGAGAAGGAGCTTGATCTTACGAGTGGTTACCGATTTCATCCCTTTGAAGCACTGCTGTCCCAATTTTTTACCGCTATATTAATTATGGCGTTTGGCATGCCTGTCGAAGCTCTGTTATTGGCGTCATTGTTGGTCCACTTTTGGAATTTTTTCACTCATGGTAACTTTCGGATCAACAGTAAACTAGACCAATATCTTCAATGGTTGATCGTTACACCATCCATGCATCGTGTGCATCATTCGATATATCACCAATATTTTGATAAAAACTTCGGCAACATTTTTTCTGTGTGGGATAGGTTATTTGGCAGCTACGTTGATAGTAGAACACTCAATGACGAGGCCTTGAATCAATTTGGCCTACCTTCCCTTCAAGAGACGAAAGGCCCTGGGATTCTACAGCTTTTAGCGATGCCGTTTCGCCGCTAAGAAGGGCGGGCTTGGCTTTTAGTGATAGGCACAAAAATTTCTAGGCCAAGTTATTACATTTGGCCTAGAGCTGTTTAAACAATTACTTAATCGGCCGCGTACGTCCATTGTCATCAATGGCAACAAAGACAAACTCACCTTCAGTCACCTTTTCAGGCACTGCGCTAATAGACTCTTGTAACCACACCTCTACCAAGGTGCGAATTGATGACCGCCCTACTTCAACTTCTTCGGCGTAACAGCTAATGGTGGCGCCCACCGATACGGGTCGCAGAAAAACCATGCTGCCAACGGCAACGGTAGTGACACGGCCATTGGCGATGTCTTGAGCAAAAATACTGCCGGCTAAATCCATTTGCGACATTAACCAACCCGCGTACACATCGCCATTGGGGTTAGTGTCAGCGGGCATTGCTAGGGTCTGCAACATCAGAGCGCCTATGGGGGTTGGATCTTCATCAAGCATGGACATGGTTAAAATCTCATTTAATGTCAGTCAAAAATTTACTTTAAAGTTTGTGGCAGCCAAGTGGCCAATTCTGGCCAGAGTGATAAAACACCTAATAAAATCAATTGGATCACAATAAAAGGCGCTACGCCACGGTATATGTCTGATGTGGGCACCGAATCAGGTGCTACCCCTCTAAGGTAGAAGAGCGCAAAACCAAAAGGGGGCGTTAAAAATGAGGTTTGCAGGTTTATCGCGATCATTATGCCTAACCATATGGGGTCTAGACCCATGGTGAGGAGTACTGGCGCCACAATAGGCACCACTACGAAGGTAATTTCTATAAAATCTAAAATGAAGCCCAGTAGGAAAATCACTAACATCACCAACAGCGTGGCTGATATCACGCCACCGGGAAGGTCGGCAAAGAATTCTTCAATAAGCTGGTCGCCACCAAAACCCCTAAACACCAGTGAAAACAGCGAGGCGCCTATGAGTATGGTAAACACCATGCCCGTCACTTTCGTAGTGGAGCGGGTCACCTCTTTAATAATGTCGAGGCTGAGCTTGCCCTTGCTCCAGGCCAAGAGCATAGCGCCTAAGGCACCTACTCCGGCAGCTTCTGTTGGCGTGGCAGCACCGCTGAGAATGGAGCCCAGAACAACAATAATGAGGGTGATGGGCGGCAGCAAACTAGCGATAATCGCCCGGGTGCTAACAGACTCCTCTTCCTCAACAGCCGGCGCGGAGTTAGGGGAGATAAGGGCTGTGGCAAGAATATAGCTAATATAAAGGCTTACCAATATAAGGCCCGGTATCACGGCGCCCATAAACAGATCGCCCACTGACACGGGTGTGGGGTTAAAGATTCCCTGGCTCATTTGTGCCTGTTGATAGGCGCTGGACAGCACGTCGCCTAGTAGCACTAAAGCAATGGAGGGGGGAATGATTTGGCCTAAAGTGCCCGTGGCACAGATTAACCCTGTGGCCAGCGAAGGGTGGTAGCCGCGCTTCAACATGGTGGGCAGTGACATGAGGCCCATAGTCACAACCGTGGCACCTACGATACCGGTGCTAGCGGCCAGCAGTGTGCCAACAATAATCACAGATATACCCAAACCGCCGGGCATGCGGCCACAGGCTCGAGCCATATTCTCTAAAAGCTCTTCTGCTACTCGAGATTTTTCTAACATCACTCCCATTAGAATAAACAGCGGTACAGCGACTAAGGTGTAGTTTGTTATGGTGCCAAATAAGCGGCTTGGCATGGCATTGAGCAAGGCTGGGTCGAAGTGGCCGCTAACAATGCCAAAACCCGCGAAGACCAGAGCGGTACCCGCTAATGTAAAAGCCACAGGGTAACCAAACATCAGCGCCCCGCAAATGGTGAAAAACATAATTAGGGGGATGAGTTCAAGCACGGTCGTTTTTGCTCACTGTCTGTTGTTCACTGACTAGCAGAATGGCTGAAGAAAGAACGTTAGCTAGGCCCTGCAGCGCTAGAGTGAAAGCGGCGAGTGGCAATAGGCTTTTCAGTAAATAGACCGCGGCAATGCCGCCTGCGTCACCGGAAGACTCTTTGATAGCCCAGCTTGCGCTGACAAAAGACCAACTGACACCCAATAGAAACAGGCTTACGGGCAGCAAGAAGACAATGCCCCCTACCGCGTTAACCCAAGCTTTTTGGCGAGGATTAAAGCTGCGGTAAAAAATATCGACCCGCACGTGCTCATCGTCAAGCAAGGTATAGGCGGCGGCCAGTAGAAAAACAGTGGCGTGAAGGTAGGTGACCGACTCCTGTAGGGCTATGGAGCCTATATCAAAGCCATAGCGCAGCAGCACAATGAGGCTGGTGAGTGCCATCATGGCTAAGGTTAACCAGGCAATAAGTTTGCCGGTGTTTCTAGAGAAGGTGTCGAGCACCTTTACGACTGTTGTTAAGCTCATGGTCTCTAATCTGATGGGCGCTACGGGGCGCTCGTTTTTATTATGGTTGGTGCTTATTCCGGCGGTCATTATCAGTCATTCACCTTTGAATTAACAACAATATTGGACCCCAAGAGCGTGGCTGTGGTGATTCCCTTTGAATTATTGGAAAGAATTCGCTCTGTAACATGTTTGTAATATTTCCAAACTAAGCTTTCTCCATCATTTGCGAAGCCCCTATTGCGGCTATTACATAAAAGACCTTGTGGAGAGACTCCCATGAAAAGATCGTTAATTAGTACTACCCTTGCAATGGCCACTTTAGTCAGCGTACAAACGGCGAGTGCTGCACGGGACTACATCAGTATTGTAGGTTCATCGACCGTTTACCCATTTGCTACTGTAGTGGCTGAGCGTTTTGGTAAAAGCACGGCATTTAAGACGCCAAAAGTTGAATCAACCGGTTCTGGTGGTGGTTTAAAGCTGTTTTGTCAGGGTTTAGGTGCTCAACATCCTGATATCACTAATTCTTCGCGCCGTATCAAGTCTTCAGAAGTGAGCATGTGCGAGGGCAATGGAATTTCAGGCATTGTGGAAGTCTTGATTGGCTATGACGGAATTGTTCTGGCCAATGCCAGCCAATCAGCCGCTATTTCTTTAACTCGTAAAGATATATTCCTGGCCTTGGCCAAAGAAGTACCGAATTCAGATGGTTCCAATACCTTGATGGCGAACCCTTATAAGACTTGGCGCGATGTTAATCCCGCGCTGCCGGCCACCACCATTGAAGTTCTGGGGCCACCCCCTACTTCTGGTACTCGTGACGCTTTTGCTGAGCTGGCGCTGGAAGGTGGATGCAAGCAATTCCCTTGGATTGCCGCGATGAAGAAGCAAGATAAATCGGCTTACAAAAAGGTCTGTCACACTGTTCGTGAAGACGGCCGCTATATAGAAGCGGGCGAGAACGACAACCTGATTGTACAAAAGCTCAATGCTAACCCGGACGCTTTTGGTGTATTTGGCTTCAGCTTTCTCGATCAAAACGCCGATAAAGTGCAAGGGTCGGCTATTGACGGTCAGGCGCCAACTTTTGACAGCATTTCAGATGGCTCGTATCCTGTTTCTCGACCTCTTTACTTTTATGTGAAGAAAGCTCATGTCAATGTTATTCCAGGTATCGAGGAATACTTAGCAGAGTTCACCAATGACAGAGCGTGGAGTGAAGACGGTTACCTTGCAGATAAGGGTATGATTCCACTTGGCGACAAAGCGCGTCGTCAAATGGCGCAAGACGTGAGAGCATTGAAAAACTTGTCGATGTAAAAAATCTTTGAGCGCCTAAACCGGCGTTCTATGCTAGCCCGAACCTTGAGAGAGGTATCGGGTTTGTTCATTTTTAGAGAAAGCAACAGGCTTTATGGAAACATCAAATTTATTGCTTGCCTTAGTTATGGTTATTGCCGTTTCGTATGCCTTTGGACGAGGGCGATCGATATCGGTGGTGGCTCCCCTAGGTGGAATTAAAACGCTTAATTCACTGCCGTTTTATCACGGTATGTTAACGGCACTTTGGTGTGCTATACCCAGTTTATTCCT
>CAJWBQ010000056.1 GCA_913020115.1 uncultured Cellvibrionales bacterium | reverse complement strand
AGATGTTACGCTGACGCGGGGGCATATCATTATCTAAAAATCGAGTAAATTGAAGTCCTAATATATTAGAAAATCCACCGGTACTTATTTAGCCCATGAACAAGACCCGCTTCTCAATTATCTGCCTGAATGAACCGACAGCGGAAGAAAAATTCCTCTCATTCAACTGTATACTTGTCCAACAATGTCTTCTTCGACGGCCCTAGCTTGCAAGATTCATTTAGTCTCGTTTGAGTCAAGTACAAGCTACCGTCAAAAATTACTTCGTCTGTCGCTTTGTGCCATTAAGCGACGCTATTGACCTATCGGCAATTCCAACAAAAAGCATCAACATCCGGCTTTGAGGCGAACTTATAACGGTGATGCAGGCAAAAGGTTGACCTAGCATGAATGAGGCGATATTAGCCGGTTGTTATGTACGTTTCACCTCAACACCTTCATACCAAATGCCATACCTATCCCCCTGCCAAGTAAGCAAATAGAGCAAGTAAGCAATCGAGAGCATAATTAATCCTCCTGCTAGCGCTGCCTCACTGACAATGCCAAGCGCACAAAATAGAAAGCCGAAGATATGTGAGATGACTTCTACTCTCTTCGCCGAATTTCGTGAGGGGCGAAAGCTTAAAAAATTAAGGGCAAACCAGCATTTGAGCCAAAAAGGCAAGTTTTTCCAATTGTCCGAGTTTCTATTTATCATGATTTTCTCCTGGCTCAAGGTTTCAATATCAACTTCGAGCACGGAGGAGAGACATTTTAGAGACTCAAAACTAGCATTATGACCACTTTCAATCCTTTGAACAGTTCTGACGCTTAAGCCTGACATTTGTGCTAGCTGTTCTTGGGATAGGTGTTGGCTAATGCGTAATTGTTTAAGAATCATTAAGTTTTCCTCAATACTCGTGAGCCATGATTATTCATCAGATTAAGCTATGTCGGGTACGAACTTTACCCGACATCATACCGACATTGCGCGTTTTCTGGTCTTTTGGTATAAGTATTCCCAGCGAAAATTTACTCTTCATGGAGTTCTAGTGGGTCAATCAATTCGAATGCTGACCGCTCAGTGTATTGGCTGCTATTGAATGGTCAATTTATAGAGCGCAGAATAACAGCTATGGGACAGATACAGACTATCACCCCGAATTCCATCCATTGTGCTTTGCACCAAAAGCAGTCGTTAGCTGAATCAAGCGATGAAGTGCCTTTACCTACTATAAGTAATTTACTATGTACTTCATTTGGATAAAGTCATTTGGAAATACCGTAGCTTCAGCCCCCTGAAGTTTAATTTGACTATTGAGTTCGCCAAAAAGAGCAATGCCCTCACCTAGTAATACCGGCGCTTTCGTAATCGTCATTTCGTTAATGAGCTTAAGATTGAGAAATGAAGTAATAGTTGCACCTCCATCGATATAAGCATGATTAAAGCCCTTGCCATCGAGTGCATTAACCAGTTCAGGTATATCACCAGAAAACATTTCAACCTTACCCTGTAGGTTTTTGGGTGGCTCTGTAATGGATTTACTTAAAACGACGATATGAATATCACCGTAAGGCCATTGATCAGGAGACAAATTCATACTGGAAATCACTTCCATGCACTTGCGCCCCATAATCATACAATCTACGGAAGCAATAAAATCCCCAAACCCCATGTCTAGGTTAGCCCCCATATCCGCGTCCACATTGCCTGCGGTGTGTAGCCAATCAACGCCTCCGTCAAGAGTTGCTATATACCCGTTTGCGCTTGTTGCAATGTATACAGAGCATTTCATATCTTTATTTCTCTCTGTTGATAAGTTTGGAGAAGCTAGGCCTACACGAGCAACTAAGGTAATAGATGATTTTTACTCTGACCCCGTACACAACTACGATGCCCTCCCTATCCGCCCACATATCATCGGAGCCGACTCAATTAAACATGAATAATGTGACAAGCCTTCCATCGCCTCAACACTAGTAGCCCCTGGTAGCTCATCATTTAAAAACGACGCCATAGAAAACGGTGACCAATTGTCACTTGTGCCATGCCAAAGCGTCGCGCTAGAGCTAAACTTTTTCAGATTATTCGACCATGCCACGTAAAACTTAACATCTCTTATGTAGCCTTCACTTCGACTCAGAAAACAGCGCCTGAGCACTTGCGTAATATAGTTCTTAAAACCGGCCTCCTTGCTCAGAGCCTTGTCTTTTCCTTCGGCACTAGCAAAGAGCATGCGGGTCAATACGCTGGGAACTAAGTAAGCCATAAGTCGCTGATATTGTGTTAACAAGGAAAAAATAAAAGGTTTCTCCTTTGCCAATTTAAACACCAAACCACCGGCCATCTTGTCTATAAAATCTCCACCGCTAAGAGGTGCGGCCGCTGAAACCAAATGTAAATGTCGAACGGAATCCAGTAAAAGCGCACTCACTTCAAGAGCCACATAAGCGCCGATTGAAAAACCAATGATATCCACAGAAGCCCCATCAGCCTTAATGCGAACTTCCTTGGCTAGATCTGAAAAATACGTTTCACGATCCACAGTGCTGTCTATAGCGAATCTGTCAAAACAAATCATCTTCAGATTATGCTCTTTAGCATGACTTTCAAAAATAGCGCACTCCTCTATAGTGCCGGGTGCACCATGAAAATACACCACTAAGCGTCCGTCTTTGTTTCCGTATTGGTCGAATTTCACGCAGGTCTCCGAATAAGTAATGGAATTAACAGTGCGGGCCGTGAGGGCTATGTAAGGAGTGGCTATTAGGGCCTAAGGCCGGAAACAAACACCGGTGCCACCTAGCCCACAATAACCACCGGGGTTCTTTGCTAGGTATTGCTGATGATAGTCGTCGGCGTAATAAAAAGCCGGAGCCGGTAAAATTTCCGTGGTGATTGCGCTAAGACCTTTTTCGCTCAGCGTTACTTCATATTCGTTTTTAAGCGCTAGTGCTTCGACGGCTTGTGCTTCGTTAAAGGTATAAACGCCAGAGCGATATTGTGTGCCCTGATCATTGCCTTGGCGCATGCCCTGGGTGGGATTGTGCGACTCCCAGAATAACTTCAAGAGATTTTGATAACTGATTTGCTGTGGGTTAAACACCACCAAAACCACTTCGTTGTGCCCCGTTAAACCAGAACAGACTTCTTCATAAGTGGGGTTGGGTGTTAAACCGCCCGCGTAGCCTACGGCCGTGGTATAGACTCCGTCTAAAGACCAGAACAAACGCTCTGCCCCCCAAAAACAACCCAAGCCAAACAGCGCGCCCTGCAATGGTGATTGAAAGGGGCCTTTTAAAGGCTCACCGTTCACAAAGTGGCGATTTGTCAGAGGGATTTCTGTATCGCGACCAGGTAGTGCTTCAGCCTGGGTAGGCATATCGATTTTACTTGCCATGGTTTTGTCCAGTGTTTTAGCTTGAAAGTTAACTAGACTGCGATCATAGCAGGATGCTCAAAGGGCACCAAGCGATGCCCATTCACACTACAAAAAAACCTCTCCCTGTAGAAACACAACGCACTGCCCTGTCATAAAGACTCGGCCCGCCTCAATGTGACACAACAACTCACCACCTCTTGCCGATACCTGCCGCGCGTTCAGGGTGTTTTTCGCCAGTTTTTCAGCCCAGAATGGTACTAGAGTGCAGTGCGCCGAACCGGTTACAGGGTCTTCATCCATACCGTATTCCGGTGCAAAAAAGCGCGATACGAAATCAACCTTATCGCCTGCCGCCGTCACAATCACGGCTCGCTGAGTTTCATTGGCCAGCGCGCGAAAATCTGGGGTCATTGTTTGCACTTCCGCTTCACTGCTCACTTCAATTAACCAGTCTCGAGCGTAGCCGGCGTACAAATAATCCTTGATTCCCAATGATGCCAGCAGAGCTTGAGATGGCTCGTTCAGCTCTGGCGGACGCGATGGAAAGTCTAGGGTGAGCCCTTCACTCGAACGGCTCACTCGCAAAATACCGCTCAATGTTGAAAAAAGAACTTCGTCTTTCTCCCAGCCCAGCTGATGAAAAATAACGTGTGCAGACGCCAAAGTGGCATGCCCGCACAAATCCATTTCTTTGGTGGGCGTGAACCAGCGCAAGTTAAAATCGGCTTCGCCAGAGTCGGCAATAAAATAGGCGGTTTCGGCCAAGTTGTTCTCAGCCGCGATAGATTGCAGCTTGTCGTCAGCCAACCAGCTCTCAAGTGGCATTACCGCCGCGGGGTTACCGCCAAACAAATTACTCGTGAATGCGTCAAGTTGGTAAATTGGGAAAGTCATATTGGGCTCCTTTGTCATGTTAAGCCCAGTGTAGGCGCATAGCCAAAAGCAATACAGATACAATTATCTTGATATATGAGCAGCACAGATTGATAATGGCTCTATTGCCATCATCATTGCAGGCTGTCTCATGCTTTATCAAACCATTGCCACCGATTTGCGCCATAAAATCAACCAGGGTCTATTTCGCCCAGGTGAACGCTTGCCCTCTGTGCGCCTGATGTCAAAACAGCTTGATGTGAGTGTTTCCACTGTGGTCTCCGCCTACCAAATACTTGAGCAACATCAGGTCATTGAAGCGCGCGCAAAATCGGGCTTTTATGTGGGCGTGAAACCTCGCCCGCGCCCCGCCGCACCGCCCAAAGCTCGCAGCTTGCAACCCGCTCGCTTGCACATCAGTGACACCATCGACGAAATTTTTGTCAACACTCGCAATGAGCAGCACACCCATTTTGACCTGGCCTTGCCACACGCAAAATTCCAACCCAGTTCCGCCTTGAAAGCCTCCGGCAATAAAGTACTTCGGCAGCAGTTTGAACGCACCTTAAGCATGTCCACTAACCCGGGAAACCTAGAGCTTCGGCGCTTAATTGCGCTGCGCATGTTAAATGCGGGCTGCCTGGTGTCGCCCGAACAAGTGCTTATTACTAACGGTTGCCAGGAGGCTATTTTACTGTCTCTGCAAGCCATGACCTCACCCGGCGACTTGGTGGCCGTGGAGTCGCCCTGTTACTACGGCTTCTTGTTAGCGCTTGAAAGTTTGGGTTTGCAAGTTGTCAATATTGCGACCGACCCACTCACAGGGCTCGATTTAGACGCTCTGGAAAAAGCCGCGACACAGTGGTCACTTAAAGCCTGCCTTTGCTCATCAAGTTTCAGCAACCCCACTGGTGGTGCTATGAGCGACGACAGCAAAAAGCATTTATTAGCCCTTGCCAAGCGCCACCAATTCACCGTCATTGAAGACGATATTTTGGGCGAGCTGCACCATCAAGGCGAACGTAGAAGCAGTATTAAATCCTTCGACGAACACGAACAGGTCATTTACTGCTCTTCATTTTCAAAATCGCTGTCGCCCGGTCTGCGAATTGGCTGGATTGTGGCCGAGCGCCAGCGCCCCAGCATTGCCGAGCAACAACTGGCCATGTCTGGCGCAAGTGCTTCATTCACACAGTTACAAGTGGCGGAGTACTTAAAAAGCGGGCATTTTGATAAGCATTTAGCCCGAGTTAGGCCGGCTTACCGCAGTAATATTGAACACGCACTTGCCGTGATTGCCAGAGAGTTCCCCAAGGGTACTCGTGCCAGTCATCCCGAAGGCGGGTTTTTAATTTGGGTGGCGCTGCCAAAAAACATCAACGCGCTGGAGCTTTTTTCTCTCGCTCTGGGGGAGAATATCTGTTTTATGCCTGGGGTGGTATTTGGACGAAAAAACTTTGCGCACTGCCTGCGTTTAAGCTTTGGCCAGCCGTGGAGTGAACATGTTGAATCTCAGCTCACCATACTGGGCACACTGGCGAGCAAGTTATCTTAGCTTTGCCAGAAGTTGTTTATTCCTTGAGTGAGTTCAGCCACATTTCGACAATGTTTCTGCGCCCACAGGGAAGGGAATAAACGCTGGTAAAACGACTGAGTAAAGCGGCTGTCTACCAACACCAGCACCCCCTTGTCTTGCTCTGAACGAATCACCCGCCCTGCGGCCTGTAATACGCGAATCAAACCTGGATAGCGATAAGCGTAGTCAAAACCGTTATGGCCGCGATGCTCGCCACTCTCCTTAATGAGGTCCTGGGTTTCATTCATTTGTGGCAGGCCCACACCCACAATGATTGCGCCAATCAGTTTGTCACCCACATAATCAATACCCTCACCATAAATTCCGCCCATGATGGCAAAGCCAAGAGTATTGTTGGCGGTATCGAAAGCGCGCATAAACTCGGCGCGCTGTTCGTCACTTGAACTGGGTTCCTGCAGAATGATTGCCACCTGAGGGTATTTTTCTTGAAAGCGCTCAGCCACTTGATTCATGAATTGGTAAGAGGGAAAAAACACCAGGTAATTGCCTGCTTGCCCCTGATAGGTTTGCCAAACAACATCCACAATCTTGTCGATCGCCAGATCTCGGTATTGGTAGCGCGTATCAACTTTTGAACATACAAATACGCCCAGCTGTTTCGACGCAAAAGGCGAGGGCAAAATCATATGTTGAGTGTTATCGGGCAAACCTAAGCTTGCCTGAAAGTATTCTGCGGGTTGCAGCGTTGCAGAAAATACAATCACACTGTGAAACTTTTTGTAAATCAACTTTAGGTATTCACTGGCGTTCAAACACAGCAACTTAAGCTCTTGGTCTTGAAAACCACCCTTGGTCGCGTTGCGTTCATCTACCCGCGTCAGCAAGCGGTGTTCCGAGGCCATTAAAGCGTCGATAGCCAAATAGCGGTAAACTTCCCTCAACCAGTCACCGCTGCTATCAGGCAGGCTTGCGTCGCCATTTTCCAGTGTGAGTGACACAGCTTCAACGATACGGGCCTGAGCCTTGGTGACGGCGTCAACTTGCAAGTTTTCCCGCTCGCCCTCATGAGTAAATACACTATTAACACTCACCCCTGGGCCGCTAGACTCAGCCCAGACACCCAGTGCTCGAGCCGTACTTTTTGCCGCCTTGTGAAGGAGAGGAAATTGATCTTTGCACTCGCGACCAGCCTGCAGTGTGTCTGAACGGTCAACTGAGGCACTGTACATATCCCGAGACCGGTCGCCTAAGTTGTGTGCTTCGTCCACCAGTAAGGCTATGCGGTCTGAATTTTCATCAAAGTAGGAAAGCCCCACAAGAGGATCAAATACATAATTAAAATCACACACGACCAAACTGGCCCAAGGCAGCATTTTTATCGACAAATCAAATGGGCACAGGCGAAACTCTCGCCCTACTTCGGCCAGTATTTCTGGCGTCATTAATTTTTTTTCTAACAAAACTTCCCGTGCTTGCGGCAAACGATCATAAAAGCCCTTAGTGTATGGGCACACACCATCACTGTCTCGCTCACATCCGCCCGTGCGACAGGCACAGCTTAAACTGCGCGCTTTAATCACCAAGGCTGAGCTTTGCAGTTCGCCTGCCTGCATTTTTCCTAGAGCGTCTAAGACCGCCTCTCGGCCAGAGTTTTTGGCGGTGAGATAGACAATTTTATCCAACAAATTTTCGCCCATCGCCTTGAACGCCGGATAAAGGCTGCTAATCGTTTTGCCAATTCCCGTTGGCGCCTCCAACATGAGCGTTTGTTTGTCTCGCACACTGCGATAAACCGACACGGCCATTTGTCGCTGCCCAGAGCGATAGTGTTCGAAAGGAAAGGCTAGGCTCTGAGCGCTGAGACGAGTGATGTCTAATTGAGTTTGCACCTGCCGCTGCCAAGCGCAGTACTGTACAACAGCGACGTGCGTAAACTGCTCTAAGTGAGAAAAATCGAAACTTTGCTTGTCTTTATAGGCCTGTTTATTTTTGATATTAAACCACACCAACTGTAAGTCCAAAACTTCTGGCACAGGCCGATCGAGCTCGCCAAGGTGCAGACAATAGAGGTAAGCGTAAACTTTAAGTTGCGCCCACTGCAGCTGTTTTTGGCTTTCCGGCACACGTTCGGGCGCAACGTAGGTGGTTTTTATTTCTTCAAGCGTCGGAATATCAAGCAGGTCTTTGCTGGGATGCAAAATATCCACACGCCCCTGTAAGACAACGCTGTAGTCACTAAAAATTTTAGGCAGCAAGGCCTTTAAAGAGAATTCCGCCTCACTGCCTTTAGGTCGTTTCTTTTGCAGCTGTTTATGAGCTCGAATGCCTTCCTGGGCTGACGGCCCCGCCGGTGCGGCCGACACCATATCTCCGCGGCGACATGAAAAATCAACCAGTCGTCCCACGCCCAATGTTATTGTATTCTCAGACAGTTGCATCACTCCTCGTCTCATCACTGTACTTCACATGCAAAACGCGGTGAGGAATCTTGTGTTGGGAGAAATAGTGCATCCAGCGGCCTTGGTTTTTTTGCAGCTTGTCACCCGGCGCCTTCACTTCCACCAACTCGTAAGCACCTTCGTCGGGAAAATGAATAAGGTCGGGAAAACCACTGCGATGATGGGGGATATCATTTAACAAGCGCATAAATACCGCTCGCCAATGCGCGATGGGTATGCGCGCCAAGGCCAATGTCAGCAAGGGCTCCGAGAGCTCAGGCCAGTGCACCAAAGGATTTGCCCTGCCCTGCTTCGCCTGCCATTGCTGCCAGACACAAGCCGCCAGAGTACTAGCGCTTAAAGTTTCCATACGGTCTTGAATCATTGCGGCCCGCGACAGCGTAAAGTTAGCACTGGAAAAATCCGCAGGGGCCACTTGGAAGGGATTGAAAAATGCGCCCTTGATAGGGGCAAATATTACCTCCCAAAAATACAGGCCAAAGACACCGTTAAATAAACTGTTTTCCGCGTAGAAGCACTCTCCCTCAGGGGCTAAATGCTCCGCCACCAAACGTTCTACACTGCAGTCTCTCGGCACGAGTAAAACGGTTTCTGTTCGAGGGCCCGACCGCTTTGGCACACTCCAAGCACTCAACTCGGCCTTGCTTAAATGTTTTCTGGCTGTGCGAAAAGCAAAGTCTCTTGCAAACACTTCTTCCTCTTCCGTGACCGGCGCCTTAATCATGGCGCCACACAAAGCCAAACAAGGCTCAACATGCCCTTGCTTAAGTAGAATACGGGCCTGTCGCTCTCTTGAGGGATGACGTGAACAGCGCTGATAAAGTTCTAGTGCTTCGTTCAGGGACTCAATTCGCTCCAGTTGCCGAGCAACCGCCAAGAGGCAGCGCTCTACTCGCCGAGTTAAGGTGATATCGTTCGTATCGATTTCAGGCAATGTCGCCACTGCAGCCAACATAAACGCCGCATCGGAATCTAAAGCTTCATCAAGCTGATCTAGGGCGACGTAATACTGCAGATGGCGTTCAATTTGAGCGCGAGTTTGAAACAACAATTGATCTTGGCTCAGCGGATAATCTTCATACAACAACAGTCCTAAGTCTCGTAAAACATAGTCACTCATGTCTTGCCGAAGGTTGCCAAAGAAGCACAATTTATAGGTGTTGAAGTGCTGTCCCAATAACACTTGGTAAACCGTATCATTTGCCCCTAATTGCTGGGCGAGCTCATCGGTCTCTGGGCCTTCCACGGCCAGCAATGCCGCTTCAAGCTCGGCCCTTTTAAGCGTTTTGAGTTCACTTTTGCCGCTGCGCTGTAACAATTCTACCTTTGTTAACAAGGCCATTTTTAATTCCAGCGAGCGCTCGGGGTTAATGGCTAACAAACCCGCGCCGGCCAATTCAGCCGCACACTCACAATAAGGTTCAAGTTCTGGGTAATTCAATTTTTCTGCGCGGAAATAATCACCCTTTCTCGTCAACAAACGAATGTATAATTTTTGTGCAGACAAACTCACCGCTTTAAATGCGCGGTAAAAAGCTTGCTCGTCAAATGACAGCAAAGACTGATATCGCAAGGCAACAAAGTCTACCAAAGCACAAAAGTTGGTGTGGTAGTAATCGTCGGGAAGCTCGATGGGTTTTGTCATAGGCCGCTAATATAGGCCATGGGAAATGAAAAACCAACAGCCTCCGGACGAAGAGACTGCTGGGCTGACAACGAGGTCAGTAAGGGGGTATTACATTGAGGAAAACAAACCCTGCTCAGCGAAGCTTAGACAGGGGTAACACTTAAACCATGGCGGAGAGACTCATCTGGGCAATGCTGTAGAAGTAACAAAAACCCGTTAAGCCCAAGAGGCCATATTCAACAAATTCACAATAATCAGTAGTGCTAGCAGCGTTCTTAATCGTGTTCATAATATCTCTCCGTCAATATTGGCTAAGGCCTAAGCGATAACCGTGAGGCTCATTTGGGCAATGCTGTAGAAGTAGCAAAAACCTGTTAGACCCAAGAGGCCATATTCAACAAATTCACAATAATCGGTGGTGCTAGCGGCGTTTTTAATAGTATTCATAATAATTCTCCGTAAATATCTGGTAAGGCTTAAGCGATGGCGGTGAAACTCATTTGGGCGATGCTGTAGAAGTAACAAAAACCCGTTAAGCTCAAGAGGCCAAATTCAACAACTTCACAGTAATCAGTGGTGCTTGCGGCGTTTTTGATAGTGTTCATAACAACTCTCCTTAAGTTCAGTGAGGATAATGTTATACCTGAGTGGTGATATAGTCAACCATAACACCATGCAAAATGTGAATTAATTGCAAATAATCGCAAACCGCCCTAGAAGCGGCGTTTTATGTACTTAATTAATTCAGCGTTAAGTGAGCCAATATCGTGCCCAGATATGTAGGCATAAAGAGCACAAGCCCATACCCACCAGCACGCCCAGCCCATTAGCCAGTATGTCGAGCCATGAGAAATGGCGCTCTGGCGACAGGTTTTGCAAGCTTTCCACAAGCACCGAGTAAACCCAGAGCCCAAGGGCCGAAAAGCCAAAATACGGTTTAAGCCCCAGTGCTATGCGCAGCGAAACAAACAGTACGCCCCAACACAGCACATGCAAAAATTTGTCGGAATAAGACTCGAACACCGCGCCAGGCGTGCCGGTGAGCGAAAGATAGGTAGCGATAAAGAGAAGAACGAAGAACTGCGTACGAAAAAGAAAAGTCATCATAAGGGCATATTACCCGCAGCCCGCAAGCACCTCAAGCGAGGTATTTCAGCTTGACAAAACACATCCTTAAGACTTAAATACTGTACAAACATACAGTGTATTATTATGAAGAAATCTCTCGACGAACTATTACAGCACCCCTCTATCTGGCAAGCCTCCCGCGCCTATCGGCCCAGGCGTGCCATTGCCACCGGTTTCGTCTCGCTCAACGAAAGCCTGCACGACGGGGGCTGGCCTGAAGCGGCCACCAGTGAACTGCTCTGTGAACAAACGGGCATTGGTGAGCTGCGCCTGTTACTACCGGCCCTAAAACAAGTGCAAAAACAAAAAAGCTTAGTCGCCTTTCTGGCGCCCCCCCACTTACCTTATGCGCCAGCCTTAAAAGCTGCGGGCTTAAACCCACAGCAGGTCTTGGTGGTCTGCCCACACAGTGCGCGGGAATGGCTCTGGTGCGCCGACCAAATTTTGCGCTCAGGGGCCTGCGGTGGCTTGGTGAGTTGGGGCCTACAGACCGCCATTGGCAACCGCGATTTACGCATGCTGCAACAAGCCGCTCACCAAGGCGACTGCTGGCACGCGCTGTTTCGGCACTCTCGCGAAGCGCGCCAAGCCTCACCTTCCGCACTGCGGCTTGAACTCACTAGCGACCAAGAGCACGCCGGTCACTTACAGATACATGTACTTAAACAACGAGGTGGCTGGGGCGGCCAAAACCTGTCACTGGCACTGGGCGACACACTGCACAAACACAGTGCTCAAACGCTTAAGCAGCAAGCCGTGCACCTTGCCCCCCTGCCCTCACTCCGCGATAGTGCCCAGCGCAGTAGCGCAAGTATAAGAGCCATTGGGTAGAGCGGGTGGTAAAATCTCTATGGTTAAACCTGCGTTTTCCGAAACTCGCACTCAACATTGCTCAACGAGGGCTCTCCCCTGCACAAGCCAAAATCACTACCATTGCCATCATCGAAAAACAGCGCATTTTTCAGGTGTCAGAACACACAGAGTTGCTAGGCCTGCAAGCAGGCATGAGTTTAAGCAGCGCCTGGGCCCTTCTGCCCTCACTCAGCACAGTAGAACGTGAGCCCAAGCGCGAACAGCGCGCGATGACTTACCTCGCCAATTGGGCCTACCAATTTACCCCGTCGGTAAGCCATGGCGGCGATCGTAACCTGCTGCTGGAAGTGGGCGGCAGCCTGCGCTTGTTTCAGGGCCTAGAGGCGCTTCTACAGCAAGTGGCCGATGGCTTGCGCAACCTGGGATTTTGTTACGAACTTGGCCTGGCACACACACCCGCCGCCGCGGAACTGCTGCCTTACCATCCGAGCCGCTCGGCAGAACCCCAAGAGTGCATTCAAGCTTTAAGGGCGCAGCCTCTGGCAACACTCACTCACAACGAGAATTTTTCCAAAAATTTACAGAAAAAATTACAGCGAGTGGGTATTGCCACGCTCGGCGAACTCTTCGACTTACCCAAGGCCAGTATTGCGCAACGCTTTGGCAAAGATTTTGTTTTGCACCTGCAGCAATTGTGCGGCCACAGCCCAGACCTTCGCCCTTCGCTCACACCCAAACCGGAATTTGCAAGTGAACTGCATTTTCTTACTGGGCTCAGCACCATTGACATGATTCGCCTACCATTGACTCAGTTGCTGCAAGAACTGCAAGAGTTTCTCATTCAACGACAGCTGGCCTGCGGCAATTTGCGTTGGCGGTTTTTTCACTACAGTCAGCAGGCCAGTATTTTAGACATTGATCTTTCCCGCCCCCAACAGAGCTGGGAAAATTTCTTCAAACTCAGCGAAATTAAACTGGGCCAGATCAGCTTAGACTCCGCCGTGGAAAGTGTGCAGCTCTACACTCGCCAATTGTCTCAAGCCCGCTCTGAAAACCAGGGCTTGTTTAAGGAACTGAGTGACAATCAAAGCCAAGACGCCAGTCTATTAATCGACAAGCTCACCAGCCGACTCGGGGCAGAACGGCTCTATAAGTTGCAAATTCACGATGAAAATTTACCCGAACTGCAACAAAAGCGTGTGCCCGCGGGCAGTAAATGCCGCGAGCAAAATTCAATGATAGAGCACATGAACCCACAACATACGCAAATACCGCTGTGGCTTTGTGAGCAAGCTCAAGCCCTGAGCTTGCGCAACAATAAACTTCAATACCAAGGCGAACTCGATATTGTCAGCTCGGCCAAGCGCTTCGACAGCCACTGGTGGCAACAGCGTCAACAGCGCGATTACTTTATTGCCCGCCACGCTCACGGCGCTCACTACTGGGTGTACTTTGATTACATAAACCAGCGCTGGTTCTTGCAAGGCATTTACGGGTAAATATTATGTACGCCGAGCTTCATTGCCTGAGCAACTTTACCTTTTTACGGGGCGCATCACGGCCTGAAGAGCTGGTGCGAGCCGCGGCGGCACAAGGTTATCAAGCCCTGGCACTCACTGACGAATGTTCCTACGCGGGTATTGTTAAAGCTTGGGTGGCCGCCCGAGAATTAAACATCAAATTGATTATTGGCAGTGAGTTTATTTTGCAAGACAAAGCGGCCCCGGAACAAGCTCTAAAGATTATTATGTTGGCGTCCAGCCGAGTGGCCTACACCGAAATTTCGGCCCTGATTACCCGCGCCCGCCGGCGCAGCCCTAAAGGCCAGTATGAATTACACCTCGACGAATTGCAGTTTGGCACCCAGCAATGCCTCGCTATCTGGCTGCCAAATGACAATGAACGGATTGCCAAAAAACAAGGCAAACGTTTGCAGCAATATTTTAAGCAACGCTTATGGCTGGGGCTTAGTGTGCTACAAGAGCACGATGATCAAGCACGCTATGAACATTGCCACGCCCTGGCGTCTGAACTGAACATCAGCATGGTGGCCTGTAACGACGTTCATATGCACTGTGCTGAGCGCAAGCCCCTGCAAGATGTTCTCACCGCGATTTATCACAAGACCTCAGTTCAAGAGCTTGGGAAAAAACGTCAGCAGAATGGCGAGCGTTATCTGCGCTCTATTCCTCAGTTGCAGGAACTGTATCCCCAAGCCCTGCTAGACGAAACCCTGCATATTGCCCAGCTCTGTGAATTTTCTCTCGACGAATTGCGCTACGAATACCCCAGAGAGGTGGTGCCCAAAAACGTCACGCCCAGCGATCATCTTCGCCAATTAACTTTCGAAGGCGCCAAGCTGCGCTGGCCTAAGGGTATTAGCCCCGACGTGCTTACACAGATTGAAAAAGAGCTAAGTATTATTGAAGAGCTAGAGTATGAATATTACTTTCTAACAGTGGAAGACATTGTGCGCTTTGCGCGGGGCGAAAAAATTCTCTGCCAGGGCCGCGGCTCTGCCGCCAACTCAGCGGTGTGCTACTGCTTATTCATCACCGAAGTAGACCCCGCCCAAAGCAGTTTATTATTCGAGCGCTTTATTTCCAAAGAGCGCAACGAACCACCCGATATTGATGTGGATTTTGAACATGAACGGCGCGAAGAGGTTATTCAATACCTCTATCGAAAATACACCCGTGAACGCGCGGCCTTAGCGGCCACCGTGATTACCTATCGCCCTCGCAGCGCCATTCGCGACGTGGGAAAAGCGCTGGGTTTAGATGCACTGCTGATTGACCGCCTAGCCAAAGACATGAGTTGGTGGGACAAAGGTGAACAGCTGGCGCAACGTTTACAAGAACACAACATTGTGCTTGAAGGCCAAGTGACGCAAAACTTGCTGACCTTAATTAACGAGATTTTAGGTTTTCCCCGCCACCTGTCTCAACATGTGGGCGGTTTTATTATTACCCGCAGCCCCACCAGCACTCTGGTGCCCATTGAAAACGCGGCGATGAAAGACCGTACGATCATTCAGTGGGACAAAGAAGATATTGAAGCACTCGGCCTCTTGAAAGTGGATGTACTAGCCCTGGGCATGCTCTCGGCCATACGGAAAACCTTGGCACTCACGGGCCTGAGTTTGCAAGACATCCCTCAGGAAGACCCTAAAACTTATGCCATGTTGTGCCGCGGCGACAGTGTTGGAGTGTTTCAAGTAGAATCTCGCGCACAGATGGCCATGCTGCCCCGCCTTCGGCCGAAAACCTTTTATGACTTAGTCATTGAAGTGGCCATTGTGCGCCCCGGGCCCATTCAGGGCGACATGGTTCACCCTTACTTGAAGCGCCGCAACGGCGAAGAGCGGGTGAGCTACCCCAGCCCTGAAATTAAAACCGTTCTCGAACGCACCCTTGGCGTGCCCATTTTTCAAGAGCAGGTGATTCAACTGGCCATGGTGGCCGCCGGTTTTACTGGTGGAGAGGCCGACCAATTGCGGCGCGCAATGGCCAGCTGGGGCCGCAATGGCAATCTTGATAACTTTCGCGAAAGAGTCATTCACGGTATGACTTCGCGAGGTCACAGTGAAGACTTCGCCGAGCGGGTGTTCAAACAAATGCAGGGCTTTGGCGAATATGGCTTTCCTGAGTCTCACGCCGCCAGCTTTGCGCTGCTGGTGTATGTCTCGGCCTGGCTGAAGTGCCACTACCCCGCCGCCTTTTACTGCGGGCTAATGAATAGCCTGCCCATGGGCTTTTATTCCCCCTCACAATTAATTCAAGACGCCCGTCGGCACAAAATTGTTGTGCTTCCCATTGCTATTAATGCCAGCGAGTGGGACCACAGCTTAGTGCATGAATCAAACAACCCTCTATTGGAGAGTAAACCCTGTTTACAGCTGGGTTTTCGTTTAATAAAAGGTTTTGGCAAAGCCGCCGCCGAGCGCTTACTGGCCGCCCGGGCGCAAAGCGTCTGGCAGGAAGGTAAAGTGGCCAACCCCTTTGAGTTTTTTACCCATCAGGCCTCACTCAACCAAAAAGAAATGGCTGCACTGGTGAGCGCTAACGTCTTTGAAGCCTTCAGCGCGCACCGCTATCAGGCTCAGTGGGAATCTTTGGCCGTAGAGGAGCAGCGGCCCTTATTGGATACCGCAGACCAGCAAACACTCAGTTCAGTTGCCCTGCCCGCGCCCACAGAAAGCGACAATTTAAGTTTGGATTACACCAGCACGGGCTTAACCTTGAAGCGCCACCCTCTGGCCATTCTACGTGAGCAAACACCCTTTAATCACTGTAAGCGCGCACAAGACTTATTTTCACTCAACAGTGGCCGCTTTGTGCGAATTGCCGGCTTAGTCACAGGCCGACAGCGACCGGGCACGGCTTCTGGAGTGTTGTTTATGACCCTCGAAGATGAAACCGGCAATACCAATGTCGTTATCTGGGAAGCCACCCAGCTTCGCTTTCGACAAGCGGTGCTTAAAGGGCGGCT
>CAJWBQ010000055.1 GCA_913020115.1 uncultured Cellvibrionales bacterium | reverse complement strand
GCTAGGGATTCCTGGATAATGGATGGCAACTATGGTGGTACCCTTGATGCCAGATTGGCAGCCGCGGACACAGTAATATTTTTCGATTTTCCTCCTTTTTTATGTATTTGGCGATTTTTCATAAGGCGGATAAAATTTCATAAAAAGAACCGACCTGATATGGCCGAAGGTTGTAACGAAAGAATTAGTTGGACCTTTTTAAAATGGGTGTATAACTATCGTCGGGACAGAAAGCCGGGCGTATTAGAGAAACTTCATGCAGTTAGATCTGAAAAAACAATTTTTGTCTTGAGTACAAGGCAATCGGTTTCTGATTTAACTGAGTCACTACGTAGAAAATACGCATAGCAATCTATACCAATTTACAGTGCGAGAAAAGTTGCCACTACCTAACAGTGTTAGTGCAATCCAATAGTAAGGCTTTATTCATAGGGTGAACGGTGCAACATAGATTCGAAGTAATCAATTTAGAAAGGGATTTCGAAACGTGCACTAGGTTTCGGAAAGACTCCTATTTTATTAGTTTTGGTTCATATTCCGAATTTGAATTGGAAAACAATTCTTATAAAGACCGAATGACAGAGAGGCTTGGCTGCCTACCACAAGGTAACTGCCACTTGTGGATGCAAGATAAAATCATCGGTCAAACTGAAATGAAATTAGTGTCTGACACTGATGTAGGGTACGTCAGCTTGCTGTATCTTGCTCCAGAGTATAGAGGTAAAGGTCTAGGGGAGTTGCTGCACAATCATGCGGTCAAGGTTTTTTCAGCGCTTGGAAAAAGTACGATACAACTAAGCGTTAGCAAATCTAACCGTCAAGCCATTTCATTTTACGCCAAGCATGGTTGGCGAAACCTAGGTCCGCGCCCGGAAAAAGAACAAATGTTCCTGATGAATTATGACTTGGCAGGTGCTTCGAAAGGGGGGCGTGCCAACGGTTTCTAAACTGGGGTCAGAGCAACCTCCCTCGATGGTTGCTCGCGAGTTTTCTGGATCGGACTGAGGAAGCTTGGTCTGACCCCGATTGTGCCGCCCAGGCAGGTGCTTCGGATATGGATTTTTCGTATTTCCAAATGTTTGCTACAGAGATAGAAGGGAGGTTCGCTTCTGCAGGGTAGGTATTTTCGCCCATTCAGAACGCGTTTTAGCCTTTCCCCTCTGGCCAACGTTTTTGAGCGAGGACTGTTTGAGTCCGGCACGGGCGAGTTCCGCAGCGGGTTGGTCAGAGGGGAGAGGCGTGCGTTCGGGCGGAAATACCTACCCTGCAGGAGCGGGCCTCCCGGGCTACCCTCTGAGTACCTCGAGCGAACTCCAGAATAGTTTTTACTCCGACCCCAAAAAAACTTCGACCCCAAATACTTCAATGCTTGGCTATGATTATGCATTTACCCGCTGAAGTATTTGCTTAAGTTTTAACAGAGAAGCCTCAGGCAATCCCAAAAGCGGTTTGCGTGCCAGACCAGCGTTAATACCATTCATTGCCAAACCAGCTTTTATCGTAGCAGCGAGGCCGCCTTTCACAATGAACTCCAGCAGCTCAAGTTGTTGATAGAACAGCTCACGTGCATTATCAGCTTCGCTCCGTTTCACTGCATCAAATAGCGCCTTAGGTTTGTCACCAATTAAACATGGGGCTGCAGTACACCAGCCCGCGGCACCAGCGTTCAAAGCTTCCAAAGCCATATAATTACAACCATTAAAGAAAGGCACCTTGCCCTGCGATAAGCTATAGATATCGTGCATTCGCTGGATATCTCCAGTGCTTTCCTTAATCATCGTTACCTTGTCGATGCCATCTACCATAGACAACATAAATTCGGCTGACATATCAATGCCGCTGGTAGCGGGGTTGTTGTAGAGCATTATGGGGATGTCGATAGCATCAGAAATTGCCGCATAATGCTGGTAGATCTCCACTTCGCTAAGCTTGTAGTAAGACAGCGGAGCAACCATGATAGCATCGGCGCCAATGGCTCCACTAAACCGTGCACGCGTTACCGCGTTGGCCGTGGTCAGTTCAGAAACACCAATTACAACTGGCACACGCCCCGCAATATGCTCAACGCTATAAGTGGCAACTCGCTGCCATTCCTGCTCGTTCAGATACGCACCTTCGCCGGCACTGCCCAGTGCCGCAATGGCATCGGCGCCGCTCTTGATCAGCTCATCAATCACAATTCCTAAAGTCGGTAAGTCTATTTCAGCATCAGTTTCGGTAAAGGGGGTTACAGGGTAGGCGATGATGCCCTTCAGATTTGAAGTGGTCATTTTGTTTCCTCTCGTATCGCTAGCTGGCCAAGGTTCTGAAGCATAGGTGCGTTCTCACAGGCCAGGTATTTCGCAGGATTTTTTGAGTCAGTGTTCACGTGGTGATGCCATGCCCAATTCGGGATATAAATGGCATCGCCTTTTTGCCACTCGACTTTCTGATCTTCGATCATTGAGTAGCCCGTGCCCTCTAGTATATAAGCGAGCGTTTCGTAAGTATGGCGATGGCGATTAGAGCGATCGCCAGGCAGCAGCCCTCCGATAGTCATACTGATACTGTTGCTGGGCAGATCAACAATATGCACAGGGTGTTTACGCTCTGCAGAGAACTGAGCGCTGACTTCGTTGTTTTCAATGCGGGCATGAGACAGCCGTTCGGGAATTTGTACTTTGATTTGTGTTTTAGTTTCCCCAAAGTCTGTTGAACTAAATTTTTTGCTGGTCATCTTATTCATCTCCAAATGTTATGCGTTGCAAATCAAGCAAGTATAGTCAGGCCCGACTGAGGACAATATTGCCAAAACACATTTAAGAAGTATAAGTTTTTGTTTTTATCGGTTTGATAACCTTTATGGATCAATTACAATGAGTGACATCCCGCATTAAACACCGTTAACTCGCTATAGGGCTAAGGTTTAGTCAGTATGGAATTAAGACACCTGCGTTATTTTCGTGTGGTAGCTGAGTTGCAGCATTTTCACAAAGCCGCGAATGCACTCTGTATTTCCCAGCCTGCGTTGTCGAGTCAGATCAAGCAATTAGAAGAGGAGCTGAACACTAAGCTCTTCGAGCGGGTGGGGCGCAGCGTACGGCTGTCGGAAAGTGGCGAACTGGTGCTAAGTTCCGCCAAAATGATTCTGAACCAAGTAGAACTGATGCGAGAGTCTGTATCGGATATTGAATCGGGCAACTCAGGTAGTTTAAGAATCGGTGTGCTGCAATCGATCAGCGCTCTGTATTTACGTCAGCTAGTGATCGATTTTGACCGACGCTACCCCAATATTTCCCTACATATCGAAGAACTGCCTAATCACCAAATCGAAAGTAAGGTGTCCTTAGGGGAGATCGATGTGGGGATAGGTTTTATCCTGCAGAGAGAGTATAAAAACGTTGAGTTTGAGACCTTATTCAGCGAGAAGTGGAAGCTCGTGGTTGCACCACAGCATGAACTCCTGGTCGCTGACATTATGCAAGGCAAAAGCCATAACTTGAAAGCTATTCTACTACCTGAATATTTCGAAAGTCGGAAGGTCGTGAATCGATATTTTGCCGCGAACAATATCCAGTTTAAGCAAATTACCGAAGTTAATTCGATTAGCTGTATTCTTGACCTCGTCGAAAATGGCGATGCGTTTACAGTATTGCCGGAGGCGTTCTCAGTGCTAAACGCCCGTCACTCGCTGCGGTCATTTTATCTCGACCCCGAACTGCAAGCCCGTAACATCGGCTTCCTGATAGGTAAAGATCGAGCCCAAAAAAGCTCCGTAGGCAAGTTTCGTGAACTGTTCTATGAATATCTGAAAAATCGTTAGAGGGAGCCCTCCTTAGTAAACCTAACATCTCACTTAAGCGCCGCCTTCGCATTTGCTTGCAGTGACGTATTGAGTTCATGTTCTCGACAAATCAACTCAACATCCTTTGTGGTTAATGGTTCTTTAGTGAGACCACACAAAAAATCACCCGAGCCCTTGTTGGTGTTGTGACTACAGCTGGCACATTGCCCAAAAGATTTGAAGTTGTTGGCTTGTTGTAACTTATACAGCAAAGTTCTCAGTGACGAGTTGATCTCTGTTATTTCATCACCGATCATAACGTCGCTGGCAGCTCGAATGATAGGGGAAGGCAGTATTTGATCAATCAGTTTCCTGCCTTTCTGGCTAACTTCCAAGTGTGTCACGCGCTTATCTTTTACATCGGCTATCTTTTTTAGCAGCCCTTTCTTTTCTAGAACTTTAAGCGTTTGTGAAACCGTGCCTTTCGTCTGCCCGAGAAACTCAGTTACCGCCATGGGTGTATCCGAATACCGATTAGCTATCGACAAATAGTGTAAAGCCTCAAACTGAACCGGCTGCAAGCCGTGTTCAGAAAGAAGGTGTCGGCTTTCACTGCGTAGCAAGGCCACAAGCCTTTCCAATAATTGCTGCTCTATAAGTGTTTCCATAAGCCAAATGGTATCGAATCGATACAATGTTGACAAGCGAAGAATGCTGTGCCACCATATTATGGTATCGAGTCGATACTAATTAGGAGTAACCATGAAAATACCTCATTTATTACACGTCTCAGTATTAAGCGCGGCCTTTATTGCCAGTGAAGCAAGTTGCGCTAGTGGCACACACAACGGAGGCATACATGCAGAGAAAGGCGGGTCATCGCAAGCGAGAGTAATCGATGCCGCATTTGATATCGTTCACGCCAAAATTACTACCCAGGATCGAGTCGCAACTTTTCATATGGGGCTTTCAGCTCGAGCCGGTTCGAGCAAACCAGTTGCCACTGGGAAGTTGGCTGGTAGTCGTGTGTTTTCGTATGTATGGCCAACCAGCATTGATAGTTCAGAGGTGGGCTTTGAGAAAGAGGCCGGCATACTCGCGCTGGCCGTAACCTCCCATCCCGACTTTGATGATACCCCGCTATACGATGAAAACTCTGACAATAATCCGTCCAATGACGGAGACGTCTGGCACAGCCACTGGGTTGTACTTCAGCCTAACGAGCAGTGTGGTAAAGGGGCCCTGGGAGTTGTGGATATACCTGAAGGAAGCAAGCCGAGATTGCCCAAAACATGGCCCGGTCTACCGATACTTTTGGATAGCCCAGGTTGGGACCCTGTTTTCAATGGCGATACCGTCGAAGTCAAGGTCGCCTTCGACAGCACCCGTCCGTTCAAACAAACCTCTTTTGATGGAGTGACTGCTGGTTTGCGCGTTAACCGCAGCGTCCACGCACCTCTTTTGTGTGTTGTAGATGTGATGGATATTGCATCCGGTGATTTGAGCTTGCCTGGCTGGGTCAATCATTAAGAGGGGAGCTGACAAGGACGTCACAGGAATTATTCATCAATACAAACAGACAAAAGAGCTACGAATGATACACATAAAATCTCAAGGTTTAGCACCTGAGCTACACGTTCAGTCATGGCTTAACACCCCTGAGCCACTCAGCTTATCAAATCTACGGGGCAAAGTTGTGGTGATTCATGCTTTTCAAATGCTGTGCCCAGGCTGCGTGTCTCATGGAATTCCACAGGCCAATGCCATCCATGCACTTTATCCTAGTGATGAAGTGCAGGTCATTGGCCTTCACGCGGTATTTGAACATCACCAAGTGATGAACGTCGAAGCGTTAAAAGCTTTTGCCGACGAATATCGTTTGCCATTCCCAATCGCAGTTGATGAACCGTCGACAACAGGTTCAATTCCTCAGACCATGAAAACATACCAAATGCGCGGAACGCCAACGCTCATTATTTTGGACCAGCATGGTCATTTAAGACTGAACCACTTTGGTCGTCTCACTGATATGCAAGTTGGTAATTTCATTGGTTATTTGTTGGCGGAAACTAGAAAACCTCTATCGCTCAGTCAGAACAACAAATCGCCTGGCAATCAGCATCCGCCCAAATGTGATGACGATACTTGCCTAATATGAGATCGAAGTGGCAGGGGAGGTGCCTCGAAGTGGGCGTGCCAACGGTTTCTAAGCTGGGGTCAGAGCAATCTCCCTCGATGGTTGCTCGCGAGTTTTCTGGATCGGACTGAGGAAGCTTGGTCTGACCCCAAATACTCCCAAATACTCGACAGGCAGAATGCCCCGAAACCTACTTAACCGTCCACCCCCCATCTAGCACCAACTCATGTCCCGTCATATTACGCGCCGCAGCAGAAGCCAAATAATTCAGCGCCCCCACCAACTCATCCATCTCAATAAAACTCTTCTTCGGCATCGGCTCCAGCATGATCTTATTAATCACATCCTCCTCCGAAATACCATTCTCTTTAGCCTGATTAGCAATCTGCATCTCCACCAATGGCGTTTTCACATAAGAAGGGCAAATAGTATTAATCGTAATATCCTGATCCGCCGTCTCCAGCGCCACCACCTTCGAAAAACCCAGTAGCCCGTGCTTCGCCGCAACATAAGCACTCTTATGCTTCGAAGCCACCAAAGCATGAATAGAACCCACATTGATAATGCGACCAAAATTCTGCCGACGCATCAAAGGCAACACCGCCCGAGTCAACATCGCCGGCCCTACCAATAACACATTGTTAATCAAACGCCAGCGATCCACAGGAAAATCTTCCAGATTAGAAACATACTGAATACCCGCATTATTGATCAGAAGAGGCAAATCATAACCGCGGCTTTCAACGGTGCCTATCAGATCGGCAATATCGGCATCACTCGTTACATCCAGCTTATGAGCTTCCGCCTTATAACCCTCAGCCTGCAGCTGCTCAGCAGCATTGCTCGCCGCGCTCAAATTAGCGTCAGTCAATAAAATAGTATAACCCTGCTTAGCCAAATCTCGGCTGAGAGCCAGGCCAATTCCGCTGGCGGCGCCAGTAATTAATGCTGCTTTTTCGTTCATTGATAAACCTGTTTAGTTGCGGATAGTTACACGCCTTAGTTTCGGATAGTTGCGCGTCCTAATTATTCAAACTTCGGCGTTCATTTGAGGCTGCATTCTTTGTTATGACACAAGAGTAGGGGCGTCAGGGTGCTTCATGTTGTGGCCTTTAAGGGAGCGTTTAAGTTTTTCAGTTTTTCCGGCGTCTTTTGCGAGGACTGTCTGAGCGAAGCGAGTTCCGCAGCAGCCGGGAAAACTGCAAAACTTGCGACCGGCCACAACATGAAGCACCCTGGCGGCCCGAGCTATTCGTAAAACCCCCAAATAAATAAGCTCCCAAACTAGAGTTAATTACAGACAATTACACACATTAGCCATAGAGAGATACGCTTCACTTACCACCACACACCTCGCGAAAACCCGCTGCCACAAAAGGAATCATACGGTCATAGGCGGCGTCGAAATCGGCCGACAAACACAAACCGCCAGAGAGACGATCAATTCGGCCCGTTTGGGCCAGAGTCAGTGCGAGAGCGCCTGACACATAGTGATAGCACCAGTGTATGTCCTCTTCTTTAGCCTTGGGAAAAGCCAGCTTCAAAGCCTCAATAAATTCCACCACGCGCTTATCGAAGTTGTCTTTCATCAACTTCTTACTCCAGATAGGGGAGGTCATAACATAGGCCAACAGCGCCATATAATTTTTCCAACCCGGGTCACCCGTTTCCTGAGCGAACTTTAGTGGCAACAAAAACGCTGCAATTATCTGTTCGAGAGTTTGGGGTTTTTCAGTAGCGTCTTGCTGGCTCTTCAGTAGTAACTCACGACGGGTATCGCTAAGGAGGGCGGCTCGGCGGTTAAACACGGCGTAAAACACATCCAGCTTTTTGCCAAAGTGGTAGTTGGCCAGTGCCACATCAACTTGTGCACCTGTGGATATTTGACGCATTGTTACGCCGTCATAACCGTGAAGGGCAAATAATTCTTCGGCGACATCCAATATGCGTTCGCTCTTTTCGCCTTTGCCTTTTTTGTTCATGCTCTTTTCGCCGTTGTATTACTAGGTCTGTTGTTGCTCTTCATTTTTCGACCAGTGTAAGGGGGTTTACTTGCCAATTCAACACTTGTTGAATATAGTGCCTCATCAATTGTTGAACCTCAAGGTTGGAGTATTACATGATGTCGGTCGAAATATTCAAATATTTGCTCACAGGCAGCTATGTTGTTTTAGTGTATTGGCTGTCGTGGGTTGGCATGCGGCGAACCAAGGATATCAGTGGTTTTTCCATTGGTAACAAAGACATGAGCCCCTATCTCATTGGCATTACTCTGGCCGCGTCCATCGCCTCAACGGCTACTTTCGTGATTAACCCAGGGTTTATCTATGTACATGGTTTTTCGGCCTATCTGCATTATGGTGTGGCGGGCTCCTTAGGTATTCTCACAGCATTTCTGGTCTTGTCTCGCGGCTTCCTGCGTTTGGGAGAAGAGAAGCAGGCTTTAACCATTCCCGACTGGATTTACCATCGTTATCAAAGTCGCGGCTTTAGTTTATTTTTTGCCTTTATCAATTTGCTGTCGGTCACATTTGTTGTCTTGATCTTAGTGGGTTGCAGTCTATTGATGACAGGAATTTTCCCCATTGAACAAAAACCGGCGCTGATCGTTGTACTGTTGTTTGTATTCTCCTATGTATTAATGGGCGGAACTTATGCCCACGCATATACCAATACGCTGCAAGGTATTATGATGATTTTGGTCACTATACTGCTATTCGTAGACGGCTTAAGCTACTTTGAAGGAGGTTTTTTTACTGCGCTTGAAAGTGTCAGCCAATCCTATGCGGCCGCCTACAACAGTGACAGTTCCTTGTATTACAGTTTCTTCTCTGTGTTTGGTAGTGGTTTTATTGTGACCTTCGCCTTGATGCTGCAACCCCATATTTTGACCAAAGTACTTTATCTGCGCAGTGAGGCAGATATCGGCAAGTTTATTGGTACCACGGTGATTGTTGGAACTCTGTTTACGCTGATCTTAATGGTGGGGTTTTACGCAAAATTAGCTGGGATGGATATACCGGCTCAAGACACGGTAGTACGTGAGTATTTGTTACATGAATTCAGTGACACGGCCGGCGGCAAGCTCACCCTAACGTTTATATTTATTACTCTGCTGGCCGCGGGCATGAGTACGCTGGACGGCATTCTAGTGTCTTTATCAGCAATGGTAGTGAATGACATTGTGAAACCCTTGAGTGGCGATCAGCGCTTGGGTTTAGCCTGGTCGCGCTGGGTGCTCATTGGCGTTGGTGTGTTGGGGCTGGCCTTGGCTTGGAACCCGCCACCATTGATTGGTCTATTTGCCCAGAAGGGCGTATATGGTCTTGCGGCGGCTTCGATGGTGCCAATGTTGTTTGGGGTATTGTTTCGGGGCTACATTCCTCTCTGGAATGTTGTCGGCGCAGCCTTAATTGGCCTGTTTGCACACTTTTATTTGAATCTTTTTGCCGGCCTTGTAAACCCAGCGGTTTCGGCCAGTTACGCAATTGTTTTATCAGCATTTTTTGCACTTAGCAGCCTTGCACTTTGGCGAGTATTTGGGCGCAAAAGCGTCGCAGAAATTAATTAGTTATTGACAATTCATCAAGCGTTGAATATTGTCGGCTGTAGATTCAACGCGTGTTGAATTTAGTATTTCAGATACTTCTCTTGAAATACTAGTGCTGGTAAGGCGCGAATTGAACTCAAGGGGATCGTTTGTAAGCAAGCGCTTGCGGCGTAACAATTAAAATGAATAAGCACGAACATAGGTGCCATATGATGCAGTCCAGAGACGAGAGAAAAAGAATAGCCAGTATTGTTGCCATGAGCAGTGCCATGGGCCTGTGCTCAATACCCGTTTGGGCACAAAGTGATGCTTCCTTTGCCTTGGAAGAAGTGGTGGTCACCGCGCAAAAACGCGAGCAGAACCTCCAGCAAGTACCAGTATCCATCACGGCTTATAACGCCGAAGAAATGGAACACAAGGCCATCACCTCAATTATCGATTTGGAAAAAAGCTCGCCTAACACTCAGCTGCGAGCGAGCAGAGCTACCAACTCCACCTTGACCGCTTACATTCGCGGCGTGGGCCAGCAAGATCCATTGTGGGGCTTTGAGCCGGGCGTTGGAGTTTATGTTGACGATGTTTATTACGCACGCCCTCAGGCTGCGGTTATGGACGTATTTGACGTTGAGCGCATTGAGGTATTACGTGGGCCACAAGGCACACTTTACGGTAAAAACACCGTAGGTGGTGCCATCAAGTACATCACCAAAAAAATGACTGGAGAGGGCACAGGTAAAGTCAGTGTGGCCGCCGGTTCTTATGGTCAGCAAGATTTTGTTTTGTCCGGTCAGTTGCCGTTGATCGACAATAAGTTGTATGTGGGTGCGGCTGTTTCAAAAATGTCTAGAGACGGCTTCGGTACAGTTTCTACCGGCTACGACATCGATACTGGCACCTTTAGCAGCAGTGAAGAGAACTACAATAAAGACGTTAGCGTGGCTAGATTGAGTGTGGAATACACGCCCACTGACAATTTGTTTGTACGTTTTGCCATGGACAAAACTAATGACGATTCCAATCAGATCTGCGGTACGCAATCAAGTCAGACGACTTTAACTCACCCCGCTACAGGCGAATTATTTCTGGCCTCGGGCGACCCTTACGATTCAGCTTGTGGCACCACTCATAAGTCTAATGTAGAAAATGAAGGTTTCTCCTTGACGGCACAGTATGACGTCAACGAACAGTGGGCAGTGAAATATGTCTATTCTGACCGCGAAGGCGAAACCCAGCAGTTTATTGATTTCGAAGCGACGCCACTAGACGCATTTGATGTGCCCGCGAAATATTCAGACGAACAACAAAGCCATGAGTTGCAAGTGAACTACACGGGCGAGCGTTTGGTTTTGGTGGGCGGAGTGTACTATTTTGAAGGTAACTCAGCCGGTGCTTTTGATGTTGTCTTAAACAACGCGCCCTACATGAGCGGCAGTCATTTAGATTTAGGTATCGGCGGTGATGTTGATACCGAAAGCTTGTCTTTTTATCTGAATGGTAGTTACAACATAAGCGATACTTTAACCTTAACCGCGGGTGTTCGCGCCACGGATGACGAAAAGAATTCCAACATTCAAAGGTTCCTGTATAACACGACAAACTCCTTTCCCTATTCCACCAATCAGGGAACTGGGTTTACCTTTGGCAATCCAGCCGACGACGTTTTCTTGCTAGCGTTTACAGATATTAACGACAGCGAAGCAAAAGACAGCTGGAATGAAATCAGTCCTTCGGTGAAGCTGGACTGGCAGATGAGCGATGCCATGATGATGTATGTCAGCTACGCGGAAGGCTTCAAGTCCGGTGGCTTTGATATGCGAGGCAATGCGTCTACCAACCCGAGCGTGGCCGACGGTTATGATCCTGAGACCGTAGAAACTTGGGAAGCCGGTATTAAGTCTCAGTGGTTAGACAATCGCCTGCGCCTTAACTTCACCGTGTTTGACATGGATTACACAGATATGCAGCTGACTGTGCAAACGGCTCAGCCGGCCCCTGTGTTTTTCTCTTCAGACGTTGTGAATGCCGGTACTGCGGAAATTACTGGTGCTGAGCTAGAAGTGTTGGCACAAATATCTGAAGGTTTGACGGCCACCTTGTCTGTGGGTCATATGAACGCAGAGTTGATTGAAGTTATTTCAGCGGGTGTTGATGTGTCTGAAAGCTGGGAAATGTTGAACGCTCCTAACTGGACGAGTCAATTTGGCCTGAACTATGATCTAGACCTCGGTGATTCAGGGCGCATGGTGTTAAATGCCGCGGCGTCTTATCGCGATGCCAGCCGAAACTTCAACAACGCCATTTGCAGCTGTGATCAGGACGAGTCTTACACCGTCATTGACGCCAGTGTTAACTGGTATTCAAACGATGAGCATTGGTCCGCAAGCTTGTACGCCAAAAATCTTAACGATGAAGAGTACAAAACTGGCGGTTACAACCTGGGTTCAGGTGAGCTAGCGTTTTACGGCGCACCTAGAACGGTAACGGCGCGCTTGGCCTACGAGTTTTAATCAGGCCTTTTGTTTCAACCCCGCGCAGGCAATTGTGCCTCGCGGGGCATGCCCAAATAAACCTTTGTTGAGTTGTATTGAATGTCCTGTTACGAAGATTTTTGGTGTGAAAGTCACGACGGCTTAAAGTTGTATGCTCGCGACTATGGAAACACTGCTCCTTTAGCCACCATCGTGTGCATTCCAGGATTAACCCGAAATTCCGCTGATTTTGCTCCTCTGTGTGAACGGCTTGCGAAACACTACCGAGTGATTGCAGTGGACTTACGAGGGCGAGGTAAGTCGGATTACGACTCCGAGCCAAATAATTATTTCCCCGGTGTTTACGCAACTGACATGATGACCTTGTTAGATGCGCTGAGCCTGAAATCTGTGATTTTATTGGGCACCTCGCTGGGTGGTTTGGTGTCCATGTTGATGACCGCCATGCACCCTGAGCGCATAAGGGCAGTCATGATGAATGACATCGGTCCCGAGGCTAACCCAAAAGGCATCGACCGTATTAAAGCCTATGTGTGTGCCCCCTCAAGTGTTAACAACTGGGACGATGCCGTCAGTCGAACTCGAACTTCGCTGGCAGAGGAATACCCCGACTTCCAATCGTCCGATTGGGTGAATTTTACGCACAACCTCTATCGAGAAAGTGCTGCCGGCGTTCCGGTGCTGAGTTATGACCCAGCCATTGCTCAACCTTTGTTGCAAAGTGAGGACAATGCCGTGCCTCCCGACCTTTGGCCCATTTTCAAGCAGATGAGCGATACACCGCTTCTGGTATTGCGTGGCGAGCACTCCGATATATTGATGCCGGAGAGTGTAGCCAAGATGCAACAAAATCACCCCAATATGCTTTTCGCAGAAATTCCGCTGCGTGGCCACACCCCCTTGTTGTCGGAAAAAGAATCCCTGCAGGCGATAGATCTTTTACTTAATTCCCTCTAAAACCCGCGCACAAAAAAGCCGGGCTATAAGCCCGGCTTTTTTCAAACGTAGCAGATATTAAACACTCTTGCTAAAACTTACGCGTCTTCCATCTGGAAGCTTAAACCCGCATTGTCTTGCAGGCGATCGATAAGCAAGCTGCCCATTGCTGAGGCCGGAGTCCAAATACCGCCGCTGGCGGCTTCTGGGTTTTTGAGCAGGCACACCGCACTTTCCGCAATCATCTTGCTAGTAGAGCCGTAACCTGGGTCTTTGTCACCTTTAACGCTGGCGCGCAAAGATTCACCTTTTGCGTTTGTACCCACAAACAACACGTCGTAGAAGCCCGCTTCGCGCTCTTCACGAGTAGGGCCTTCACCTGGTTGTTGCTTATCATTGGCCATAGACTTGTCTGCGGCCACCATTTTCGCCATGGCCTCGCCTTTTTCACCGGGGCCGGTGAACAGCATTTCGTCATAGCTGAAGTCTGCACCGTATTCATGGTTCAACAAGAAGTTGGAGCGGTGTACATTTTTAGTATTGATGGTGGCCATCATAAAGGGTGCAGACCAGCTGCCCAGCTCTTCGTCATAGATAGGTTTCATGCCAGAGGGCTGCTCAGGGCCAGTGAAATCTTCTGTTAGTGCGAATGGATTGCCTAATACTTTGTACAACTCGGGGTTTTTCGCCGCGGCCGCCATTGTTTCTCTAAAGCTGGCCACAGTTCCGCCTGAGGAGGTGCCTTGAATGCCACGTACACGACCTTTAACGCGAGTGAGGCTTGAGCCCAGTTGCTCTTTGGCCGCTTGCTGTAAAAAGTAGATGCCCATGTCGAAAGGGACAGAGTCGAAACCGCAGGAGAATACAATTCTAGCCTTGCTGTTTTTTGCGCTGGCCTGGTGCTTGCCAATCATTTCGTTCATCCACGCGGGTTCGCCGCAGAGATCAACGTAATCGGTGTCGCTTTCAATACAGGCCGCCACTAACTCAGAACCGTATAACTGGTAGGGACCAACAGTGGTCAACATAACCTGAGAGCGAGCCAGCATAGAGCTCACTGAGGCGGGGTCACTCGCATCGGCTACCACTAAAGGCACGTCTTTAGGGATGCCGATTTCGTCTCGTACCGCCACTAATTTATCCATGCTGCGACCGGCCATGGCCCACTTCACATCGCCATTGACACCATATGTCAGGTTTAAATATTCACACACTAAACGGCCGGTGTAGCCTGTTGCGCCGTAAACAACAATTCCAAATTCTCTTTCTGTAGACATAATCTATTTCCTCGGATATCGAATAACAGTGTAGATTAAATAAAACGATCCATTTCTTGATGGAGTACATCGGCGAGCAATTCGCTGCCTTCAGCTCGGGCAAACGCTTCGTCCATCGCTTTGAAGCGGTTTTGTGGCACGGAGCGGTAGTTGGGGTGAGTGAAAATATACAACTCTTTTGCCTTAACGGCTTCCACCACACGCTGGCCTACCAAGTCTGGGGCTAAACCTGCGTTCACCACATCGCTCATGTGCTTGGCCATCGCCGAATTCTGCGCAGACGTTTCCTTAGATTCGCTACCCGCATTGTCACTTTTATAGCTTGATTGCTTGTTGCGAGTGGAAAGATTAATCCGGGTGCGAACAAAAGCAGGGCACAGTACCGATACTTCGATATTGGCTGGCGCCAATTCAAGACGCCAGCTTTCCGACATACCTACCACCGCCATCTTAGTTGCCGTATAAGCGCCCGCATAAGGAATGCCCGTCATACCTGCCATAGAAGCGACATTGATCATCCAGCCGCCTTCACCGTGTTCTTTAATCAGCGGTACAATCGCGTGCGCCCCATGGACTACGCCCATCAAGTTCACATCCAGCACCCAAGCCCAGTCCTTCACATCAGTCTTTTCAATAGGGCCAGGTGTACCACCAACGCCCGCATTGTTCACCAGCATATGCACCTTGCCAAAACGCTCAAGGGCCGCTGCGCCAAATTGTTGCCACTGCGCAGGGTCTGTAACATCCATGAGCACCGTCAAAACCTCAATGCCTTCTTGAGTCAGCGTCTCTTCAGCCTTGGCCAGCTGGCCGGCATCAATATCACCTAGCACAACATTCATGCCTTGTTGGCCCATAGCTTTAGCAATAGCAAAGCCAATGCCTTCTGCGCCGCCACTGATGAGGGCGGTTTTACCTGCGAAAGTGCTCATTCGTTATCCTGTACGTAAATTAGGGGTTAACCTGTATGTTTCTCAAGGAGCTAAGACTAGCACTTTTTGCGGTAGAAGGAAGGTCAAATTTGAACATTGAGTATCTTTTTATGAGCATTTAATCATAAATAGGTTTTAGCTATTAGACAAATTCATATAATAAAATATACCAATTAATCCGATAGGGTTACAGTAGCTACACATTCACTAAGCCAAGAGGCCGCAAACATGTTCCAATCCAAAGAAGGTCAAGCCGTTCCACAAGTTGTTTTCCGCACACGTCACAACAATGACTGGCTTCCTGTAAGCAGCAATGACATTTTTGCCGGCAAAAAAGTTATCGTATTTTCCTTACCCGGAGCCTTTACCCCCACCTGCTCCTCCACCCACTTGCCGCGCTACAACGAATTAGCCCAAACCTTCAAAGCCGAAGGCATCGATGAGATCGTTTGTATCAGCGTTAACGACGGCTTCATCATGGAAGCATGGGGTCAAGACCAAGACGCCGCAAACATTCGTTTACTGCCAGACGGCAACGGCGAATTCACCGAAGGCATGGGCATGATCGCCGATATGTCAGAAGTAGGTTTCGGCAACCGCTCATGGCGCTACTCCATGCTGGTTAATGACGGCATGGTAGAAAAAATGTTCATCGAACCCGTAAAGCCCGGCGACCCGTTTGAAGTATCAGACGCCGACACCATGCTCAATTACATCAACGCAGACGCTAAGCAACCTTCACGCGTCACTTTGTTCTCTAAGCCCGGTTGCGCACACTGCCAGCGTGCCAAAAGCGCACTCAGTGATAAAGGCATGCCCTACGAAGAGATTGTTCTCGGCGCGGGCGGTGTAAGTTTCTCAAGCTTGGCTGCAGTCACAGGTGCGGGTACTACGCCTCAGGTGTTTATTGATGGCAAGTTGATTGGTGGTGCTGATGAGTTGGAGGCTTATTTAGCGTAGTTGGGTTTGTGCGAGGTCTTCTATTCTGTAAAATTAATTGGATTTTTTAAAAGCATTGGCAAAGCTTCACTTTTCTTTTTTTAATTACGCTTTGAAAGTTTTTAAGCGTGGAGAGATGAGGCTTGGCAGGGCTTTGTTAGTTTCGCCCATTCAGGACGCGTTTTTAGCTTTTTCCCCTGACCAAGGTCTTTGAGCGAGGACTGTTTGAGCGTCTCCTTGCGAGTTCCGCAGCGGCTTGGTCAGGGGGGAAAGCGTGCGTTCGGGCGAAACTAACAAAGCCCTGCCAAGCCGGAGCCTTCCCACGATCTAAACCCCACTTCTACATGGCAACCAACTTTGTAGGTCGATTCTTAGAAAGCAAATACAGCGAAATAAAGAAAGTAAACATCTCCGCCAGCGGTATAGATACGTAAATTCCCGTGTCTCCAAACCACCGTGGCAGCGTAAGCAAAAACAACCCGGGTAAAACCAGGCTGCGGGAAAAGGCAATAATGGCTGACTCCAGTGGTTTGTGCATCGCCGTGAAATAAGACGTTAAAGTAATATTCAGGCCATTAAAAATAACCGCGGGCCAGAAAATTGCCATGAAAGCCAAAGCGATATCAATAGTGTCAGCTTCGTCCTTATTGAGAAACAAACCGATCAGCTCATCAGGGAAAATGGTCAGAAGAAGCGCGAAGACTAGGCCGACAGAAAGTGATGACGTAAGCGCAATACTTAAAAACGCCCTGATTCGGGCCGGTTGTTTTGCGCCGTAGTTTTTACTTATCGTAGGTTGCAAAGATTCGCTGATGCCGTAGCAAATCATTAAACCTAAATACACGATGTAACTGATCACCGAGAAAGCCGCTAGCCCAGCAACGCCCAAACGGGTGATCATTATCCAGTTGAATAATAAAGTCATGATGCCAACCGACATCTCGTTGGCAAATTCCGATACCCCATTGGCGGCGGCCTGAGTAATTTTGTTCCAACCACCTTTGAGCCAGCGAAGTTCTAA
>CAJWBQ010000054.1 GCA_913020115.1 uncultured Cellvibrionales bacterium | reverse complement strand
AGTGTTTCTCGCGATTGTTTTTGTCGACTTTGCACACGCAGGCCCAGATTAATGGTCATTACCAGCTTGGCGAGTTCCTTGGGGTTTAGGGTAGTTGCCAATTCACCTTGTTCTTGCGCCTGCTCAAAGGCCAGCGCAAAAGCGTTCTCAATAGCGCTAAGTTTCTTTGCCGCCAGCTGGTTCAATTCCGGATCTACATCTGCGAGTTCCAGAACGCTATTGACCATCATGCAGCCTTGCGTTGCCTTGCGCCGAGAGACGTTCAACAGAGTCGCCTCGAAAAATGCTCGGGGCAGGGCACTTGGGGCAAGATGCTCGGTATCTTTAGCGATTATGGCAAGAGTTCGATCGCCAAAAAGTTCTAGACACTCTATAAAAATCTTTCGTTTGGTGCCAAAGCTAGCGTAAAAACTGGAGCGAGCGAGACCCATTACCTCAAGCAGGTCGGCGAGTGAACTTGCTAAATATCCGCGAGCCCAAAATTGTTTCATGGCGGCCTCTAAGGCTTTGGTGCGATCAAACTCGGGTGGTCTAGCCATGGCAGAGGGCTCAATTTTTGAAGAGTGCTTATACTGTACCAGTCGGTACAGAATGGCAAGATATAAATTAGAATCAGAAAATGCCGCCTTTATTGGGCTGCTCCTGAAGTCATTATCAATTCTTGAGAGGTGTCGATTGAGTGTGGCAGAGCCCCCGGTCTGAGATCGGGGCCTCGTTCGCCGAGGCCTCGGAATTTAACTTAGGGTATATTCTTAATGCATGCAGAAAATGCGAGGTATTCTAAAAGAGTGCAGCTTTATTTATTCACCCCAGTTTTCGATGCAATCCACAAAGACGCTGAGAAATTTATTGGTCTGGAAAGCATCGACAGCCCGGTGATCAATGCTCAAAGACACATAACACATAGGCTTGATGCTTATGGTGTCTTCGCCGTTTGTCTCTGTAACCACCACGCGTTTTTCCAATTTGCCAATGCCGAGAATGGCAACTTGTGGCTGATTGATTATGATTGGAGCCGCAAACAGGCTGCCACTTACACCGTGGTTGGAAATAGTGAAAGTGCCGTTTTTCATATCCTCGGGCTTGAGTTTTTTGTTACGGGCTTTGTCTGTTTGTATCTGTAATGCGCTGGCAATATCAAACAGTCTTTTGCTTTGTACTTGTTGCACGACGGGAACCACTAGGCCGTCATCGCCGAGGGCGGTGCCGACACCAATATTGATATCCTCAAACAGTTCCAGTGCCTCGTCGTGATAGCGGGCATTCATCTGCGGTACCGCGGCCATGGCTTTGACAGTTGCTGCTAGAAAATAAGCCGTGAAGGTAAGCTTCACGTCTTGCTCGGCAAATTCTTTTTTGTGCCAGCGACGGTGTTCGATGATGTTGGACATGTCCATCTCGAATACGCTGGTAACGTGCGGCGAGGTGTGCAGTAAACTTTCAACCATATGCTTGGCAATGGCTTTGCGCATGGGTGTGTGTGGAATCATCGTGCCAACCAGCTTTGCGGCCGGTGCTGACGGAGTATGAGGTGATGGGCTAGAAGCCGGCAGGGCTGACTTGGGCGGCGGGTTTTGTATAAAGTTCAAGACATCTTCGCGGGTCACGCGACCGCGACGCCCTGAACCCCTTATCAGGTCAATGTTCAGATCGTGTTCGCGCAACAAGCGGCGCACAACAGGGCCGACTAAATGGCGAGCGCTATTCTCGAATTCGAGGGAGCTTTGGTCTAGCGCCGCTTTTTCGAGACTAGCTTCCTTAACCGGGGTTTTATCTGCCGCGACTTTCTTAGGCGTGTTGTTTTGTATATTCGCTTTCGATTCGACAGCAGTCAGTCGCCCCAAAACGGCGCTTGGTTCAACGTCGTCTCCGGGAAATTTTAGTATCTCTGCCAAGCGCCCATCGCTCGGAGCGCAAATTTCCATAGTTACTTTGTCGGTTTCCAATTCCAGAACCGGGTCACCTTTGGCCAGTTCCGCGCCACATTCAACAAGCCATTCAGACACCTTGGCTGTGGTGCCCTCTAGTTGATCGGCCGGTAAGGTAATATCAAGATTCGCAGACATAATGTTAACTCCTTACGTTTCGATTAAGTTTTGCATGGTTTCAGCAATGCGCGCTTGTGTCGGAACCGCGGCTTCCAGTAGGTGGATGTTGTGTGGGTTGGGAACGTCGGGCATGGTCAGACGCTGGATGGGCGCGTCGAGGTCAAAGAAAGCCTCGTCAGACAATACCGCTGCAATTTCGGCACCAAAGCCGGCTGTTTTGTTGTCTTCGTGGACGATCAAACAGCGGCCCGTTTTCTTCACTGAGGCCAAGACACAATCCTTGTCCCAAGGCTGCAAAGTGCGCAGGTCAATCACTTCGATACGGTTCTCGGGGTTTTGGGACATCAGCTCTTTCGCGGCTTTCTCACAGCGTTCTACCATGGCTCCCCAGCAAACAACACTCAACTTGTCACCCTCTAGTAGGGTTTTGGCCTTGCCAAAAGGGATAACAAATTCATCGCCAGGATAGGGGCGACGCGCCCAACTGTTGTCTAGCAAGTTGCGGTGTTCAAAGAAAATTGTGGGGTTGTTGTCCCTCAGGGCAAAGCGCAAAAGTCCTACTGCATCCTCAGCATTGGAGGGCATGGCCACTTGCCAGCCAACCTTGTGCGCCCATTCCACCTCGTCACTCATGGAGTGCCAAGGATCACCGCGACGGGCAAATCCACCGGGTATGCGAACCACCATAGGGGCGGCAAACTGGTTGTTGGTACGCCAGCGCATAATGCCCGTATCTGACAGTTGCTCGGCGGCGGGTTCGGCGTATTTGCGGAACTGAATCTCCGGTACCGGCATCAAGCCAGCTAGGGCCATGCCAACGGAGCGGCCGATAATACCTTCTTCGGAAAGGCTGGTATCAAACACTCGATGGCCACCGTGCTTTTCATTGAGCCCTAGTGTGGCCGCGTGGACGCCGCCTTTAGGGCCGACGTCTTCACCAAACACTAGAACTTTGGGGTTGGTATCTAATTCGTAGTCCAAGGTTTTGCGAATTGCGGTGAGCATATTGAGTCGTGAACCCTCAGGCTTAGCTTCGGCGCTGCTGCTTGGAAAGAGAGTGCCTGCAGGAGCGAGACCGCCGCGCAACTGAACCTCGGGTGCTCCATTGCTGTCTTTTTCTGCATACACGTAGCGCTGTAAATTGGCCGTGTCTGGCTCGGGGCGTTGCTTGGCCTTCTCGACAGCCGCCAGCACATTGTCGGTCGCCTCTTGTTCAAGCTTTTGCCATTGCTCGCTACTCATAATCCCTTCATTGCACAGATGTTCACGCAGTTTGGGTAAGGGGTCGCGGCTTTGTTCGTCAGCAATAAATGCTTCAGGTTTATAGGTTTGGGTGTCCTGAAAAGTGTGGCCGCACAAACGAGGTACTTTTAAACGCAGTAGGCAGGTGCCTTCACCAGAACGAACGTAGTCAACCGCTTCTTTTATCAGGCGCGGCGTTTCCACTGGGTCAGTGCCATCGCCGTCGATAATTTTCAGATTCTTGTAGGCCTTCAAGTTCGCTACTTGATCGCCACCGGGGGTTTGCACTTCTTGCGGTACAGAGATGCCGTAGCCATTGTCTTCAATGTAAAACAGATGGGGCAGATTGTTGGTGGTGGAAATGTTTAAGGACGCCCAAAATCCACTGGTGGACATGGAGGAGTCGCCACCCATGGATACGCCAATAGCGCCCTGGTAGGCGCTATCGTTAAGTTGCTCGCGGTGGTAAACGATCGACTGTGCCCAGCCTGCGATGGGCGAGTATTGAGCGCCAACGCCGCCACACATAGGGAATAGCATAGCGCCTTTTTGTTCCACATTGGGGTAGTTGCAGACCACGCCAATATCTCGTCCATCGCTGTAGCCGCCAGACTTGGCCATGGGCGCTGCCACGGCTTCCTCGATATCGAGGCCGAGGGACAGAACGAAGGGGCGAGAGCGGTAGTAGCCGGTGGCGGCATCGTGGGGGTGAGTTAGCAAGGAACCCAAAAGTATTTGCGCAAGGTCGTGCCCGCGGGCTGAAAATTGATTGAAAACCAACTTGGCAGGTACGAGATCGCGCTCTTCAATAGTGTCCATAGCGCGAGATAGTAGTAATAGATAGCTGATGCTCTGCCAGTCGAAATGGGTATCTGTTGAATCGAGATATTGTTTGCTTACTGCACCCATGTTGCTCCCCTTTATGCATCTTCAGCGTAGGACTGCTGAATGCCGCTTATTAATGTTATGTGAAAAGGGTAGTTTAGGTTTATATGGACGAAATTTGCTTGCTTAATAGCGCCATTGATCCAATAATTGGCAATAATGCGTCAAAATTGGCAAGATTAAGGAAAGGATGTTTCAATGACTGTTGACCGCTATGATGCCGCTATATTGAAGGCTCTACAGCATGAAGGGCGGCTCTCGAATCGCGAGCTGGCCGAGCGGGTGGGTCTCTCGGCAGCACCCTGCTGGCGCCGAGTGAAACGCTTAGAAGAAGAGGGCTACATTCAAGACTATATTGCCTTGGTGAACCCCAAGAAAATTGACTTGCAGGTATTTGCTTTCGCAGAAATTTCTCTTGATAACCATCACCCAGAAACACTTCAGGCCTTCGATGAAGTGGTGCAGATGTCTCCAGAAATATTGGAGTGTCACTCTGTCAGTGGGCAGTGTGATTATCTGTTAAAAGTTATCGCTCGAGATATGGAAGCTTATGAGGGCTTTTTAAGTGGGCGCTTATTGCAGGCAAAAGGGATTCGCTCGGCCAATACGCTCTTCTCCCTTAAACAGTCGAAGATGACTCGCGTATTGCCCATTGAATAGAACGGAAGTGCCGATATTTACCTGAGTTATTCAGGTGAGCATTTCCTCGCAGCCGGTCTCATTTAGCAGTGTATTTACCCTAACTCGGTCAGATTCACTTAAAGACTGATAGCGCTCGTTGATCCACTGTAAACACTTGGCCTGATAAGGAAAGCTGCGCTGCTCCCAGAGTTGCCCATCAATTTCAGTAGACCACGTTTTCTCGCCAGCCTGCACGGCTTTTGCATTCGCCAGTAAGGCAGGAACGTAGACGCGCCCAAGCTCAGTCAGTATTTCTTTCAAGGTGTCTGGCTGGTCTTCTAAGCTGATCCAATCATTGTCTTTGGGCGCTGCTCCAGATTGATCGTTCATCAAGTCTACCCACGCCACGCCGCGAGGAGACACTTCATGAGCCACTCGACGAGAGCTGGGATCGAAACCTACTAGCTGGGTCAGCTGCCCATAAATACCAAAATCTCCGGCACCTGGGCGTCTCCCCAATAAGAAAGGTTGATTGGCTAAATGCCGATTAAGTAGCTCCATAAAACGCCGGTAGCTGGCTTCGATCACAGTTGCGGTACTATCGTTGGAGCCCACATAACTCAGCCGGGAAACTTGTCTCTCGGTAAACATGTGTTTAAATTCCAAGGCTTGCTCATCCGATAAAGTTAGCGCCAAGCCAAGTGGCAAGAGGGTGCCTGCGTTATCTGCATCTTCATCAAAATGCCAGCGATAGTGAAACATGCACTTGGTCATCCATTCATCACCAAAGTCTTCAAGTAGATAATCGATGAATGCGAGAGCCGGGTCAGACGGCAGTACTGACCGCCCCTCATACATTGACTCGAGGCGGCGTATTATTGGCGTTGAGTCACACTCAGCCACTGTTTTGCCATCCTTTCCTGCAAATAAAAAGGTAGGCATAAAAACCATCTTCGGTCGTTCAATCCCCAGTTGTTCCAGCACCGCGTCGGGCATACCTAAGGTCAATGCATAAGGAATACGGCGGTAGCGCATCAGCGCCAACATTTTTTGCGTATAGGGAGAACCTGTACCGCCAATCAATGGTACTGGTGTTTGATTTTCGACCAAAATAGACATAAAAGCACCTTCACTCAGTATCAATATTATTTGTTAATTCATCATCCGCCAACAGATGAAGGATATGCTATTGTCATAAAATGTGCCATTATTATTCTGTTCTTTGATGTTAGATGAAAGTGCTCAATTACGATTTACTAAAGGATAGATAATTATAATGTTTATTTGGCTTTCTGTTGCAGTGATATATGGTTTGTTTCTGGCTTGGTATTACAACTGGTCCGGTCCAATCAAGAATGACGAGATTGAAGCCGGACTGAAAAAATTGTTTGGCAGTTCTGGGGCTAAACATACTGACATTGATGTTGTGCGAAAATTTTTGATGAATGACGATGGTAAAGAATTTGTCATGCAAAATTTTGTTAAATTGCAGAAAGGCCCGCTAACAAACCCTGTAACGGGAGAGCCATCCTATGCGTCTAAGCTGTTATCAAAATATGTAGGTCCGTTTACAAAAGCACTGCTGATACGTGGCGGACACCCAGTATTTATCGCTCGTAAGGTGGGTGGATATATCGATAGTTGGGAGGCTTATCCGGACCAGCAGTGGGACGCGACATCGATGATGCGCTACAGAAGCCGTCTAGACATGCTTGAATTGGCATCGGATCCTCGCTTTGCCGATATACACCTATTTAAAACCACCGCAATTGAGAAGACCGTTAGCTATCCTGTACAACTCACGCTGTCGTTTTTCATAAAGCCCAGTTTTTATGTGCCAATATTCCTGCTGATGCTGGCTTCCATTGGGCAATTATTAGTAACGCTTTTTTGACCTAGCTGTATTGATCAGTTTTGACGCACATCCGTGCCCTTGAAACGTTTGTAGGCGAGCGAGCTAATTTGGCTGATCTGCTCGCCCAGCTCATCCTTTATTCCATTGTTCTGGCAAGCAAGTTCTTTGATCTCGAGACCTTTGAGTCATAATCCTGCAGGAGGGCTTTCCTATTAGTTTACAGCTTCTTTATGCCGCTACATTTCCCATATACATTATGCTAAATGCTTATAGATTCCTGTTCTAATGGAGGCCTTTCCTGCAGTTGCCTCCGCACTTCTTTTTGTTGGCTTTTGTTGAGGTCGTAGCGGGCATAAAAATACACCGCAAAAATTCCGCCCACAGCCATTACGGGGCCCGCGGCTAGACCTAAACGAAAAACTACGTCGTCTGGAATTTGGCCCGGCACCGCATCGAAGGGCAACCGCACGAAATAGTCCAGTATTATTCCGCCGATAAAAAATGCCACAGAAAAAGACATTTTGGCGAAAAACGAGCGAGCTGAATAAAATAATCCTTCTTCGCGGTGGCCGGTCTCGAGATCGTGTTGGTCCACAATATCACCTAGCATGGCGGGTACGGTCACCGCCCCCATACCAACGCCGAAACCAAAGCCAAAAGTATTCGCAATTAATGCGGGTAGCAACATGGGTGAGCCGTTTTCTGGGAATAAGCCCAAAAGACGAAGGTCTACGGCGAATTGAGCAAAGAATAGGGCAATGATAATTGACCCAATCAGCACCGGCCTGCGATCAAAAATGTGCATAAGTTTAGGGGAAATCGATGCGCCCACCACTATGCCAGGCACAAAAGATAAAGCGAGCCAGCGCATTTCTTCGGGTTTCAGCTCCCAGAAGTAAGTGGCGATGAAAACGTTAAAGGTCTCGTAGAGGCCGCTGGAAACCATGAAAAAAAAGAAACCAACAACGAGGTAAAGATAGTTTCTATTTTTTAAGGTTTTAACAATTTTTCCCAAAACAAGGTAGATAGAAAGCCTTTCCTGATTTTTTCTAGGTTGGCTTAAATAGGGAATACGCGAGTAAGTACCAAACGCACAAAAGCTTACACAAATAAGTATCAATGCGCCCGCAAACAGCGTCAAGGGGCCATAGTAAGACGCTTTTAAGTGGTTAGACACCGCGACACCATCTGCCCCAGTAGTTTCGCCAGAAAGGAAAACTGACCACGCGATAAAGGTGAACATTGCACCGCTTGTATAGCCAATGAGAGCGTTGATGCTGAACACCTGAGAGCGTTCTCGCGGATCATTGCTGAGTTCACCGCCGAGCGCCATGTGTGGAACGGCATACAAGGTGAGCGCCAAGCGCGTAATGATTGACCAAAAAGCCAGCCACGCAAATAAAGACAATTGACCATTGGACGATTCGATTGTATCGGTGGCCGTTATTGCAGCAGGGGGGTTGAAAATCATCCATAAGCCCAGCGCTAAAGGTATCGGAGCGATAAACAGAAAAGGGTGGCGCCGGCCGAATTTGGACTTCCAGCGATCGGACAAAATCCCTACTGAGGGGTCAGACACCGCATCGGCAACCAAGGCCAGTAAAATCGCGGTGCCAATGAGTGAATTTGAAAGTCCGACAGCCTGATTGTAGTAGATGCCAATAAAGGTATTGAACATGGCCATGTAGGCGGTTTCACCAACGGCACCAAGACCGAAGAAAAACTTAGTCCAGTTGCTGAGAACTCTGTGTGGCATAGGTAAATCACTCACAATTACTGATCAGGGTGTTTTTATTTTAGTGTCGCTTATCACGGCATCATTTACTGTCAAGCCTCTCTATTATTGGTACCTTATAGTAGAGTTTTTTCAAATGATAGTAATAAATTCACTGGATTCAATATCCTGGCCCAGAATTTTGTTTCATGCCCTTAGTGCTTGATAAGCCTTTGTTATATAGATAAAAACCCAAAATCGCCTAGATATTTATGGTCTGATGTACGGTTCAATGCCAAATATTCATTTGACGTTAATATTAATATTATTATATGTTTATGATACTAGTGATATATATACGCTTTCCTGTGTTATGGATATTCAAAAGATAATAATAACTATTGGAGTAAGAGAGAATGTTTGAATCAAGCAAGATTTTTAAAAAGTCACTGTTGGCGTCTGCTGTGATGGCTATTTTCAGTGCCAATATCGCGCATTCCCAAGATGGTGGATTCATTTTGGAAGAGATTGTCGTGACCGCTTCCAAAAGACAAAAAACGCTTCAAGATACGCCTATCGCTGTAACGGTTACCGGCGCTCAGGCTATCGAGCGAAGTAAAATAGTTGATATTGCTGACTTACAGTCATTGGTCCCTTCCCTGCGAGTGAGTACTACAATCCGATCCGATAACGCCACTTTCAGCATCCGTGGTTTTGGTAATGGCGGTGGCGGCACCGAGCCTTCAGTGGGTGTGAACATTGATGGCGTATTTCGCGCGCGGTCCAGCTCGTCCATATCAGACTTACCCCGAGTACAGCGAATTGAAGTGCTCAGTGGGCCACAGAGTACTCTGTTTGGAAAAAATGCTTCCGCCGGTGTGATTAGCGTTATCACGGCGCCACCCTCGCAAGAATTCGAAGCCGCTGTTGAGGCTACAGTGGGCAACTATAACCAGAAAATCGTCAAGTCTTATGTCAGCGGGGGCGTGACAGACACGCTCGCGCTAAGCGTTTCGGGTGGCATCAATCAGCGGGATGGTTTTACCGAAGCCTTGCAGCCCGGTCTAAAAGACCTTAATGACAGAGACCGTTTTAATCTTCGTGCCCAAGCGCTATTTGAACCCACTGATTCAGTTCGTTTACGTTTGATTGCAGATTATTCTGAGCTCGACGAAGTTTGTTGTACCACCGGCGCTGTTCTCAATGGGCCAACGGCCGCCGTTATCGAAGCTTTAGGCGGCGAGTTGATAACAGATGAAGACCTATTCTCCTACACATCTCAAACCAACGTTGATCCTGAGAATAAGATAACAGACCAAGGGGTTTCACTGCACCTCGACATTGATTATGACAACTTTACACTAACGTCAATTACCGCTTGGCGTAAGAATGAGTCGGCCCCATCCTTAGGTGATGTTGATTATACCAGTGCGGATTTGGCGACGGAATTTGGCACCGAGGAACTTGAGAATTTCAGCCAAGAAATTCGTTTAACATCAACAGGCGATGGTCCGCTGAGCTGGATGGCGGGGGGCTTTTACTATAAAGAAGATATTGCCACTGATGGGGGCCTGCGCTTCGGGGAAGATTTAAGAGGCTACATCGTTACCCTCATACCCGTTCTGGAACTGATTGAGTCTATGGCTGGAATTGAAATATATCCCGCAGGCACACGGGTCTCCACTAGTGCTAGCCAAGAAAACATAGCCTATTCGTTTTTTGGTAGCGCAGATTACCAAGTGAGCGATTCGCTAACATTCACCGCTGGATTGAATTACACCAATGACGAAAAAGCCGTGAATGTAAATCAATATTCCAACCCCGATGAGTTTTCGGCCTTAGATTTAAGCACATTTGCAGGCGGAGCATTCGCACCTTTGGCGGCGGTGCAAATTAGACCTCCGCATCTGGGGCTTCCGAATCTTGTTGAAGACGGAAAAAGTAGCGACGATAAAGTCACCTGGCTTGCTCGAGCCGCCTGGGAAGCTAACGACAACTACAACTTCTACGCCAGCGCTGCCACCGGCTTTAAATCCTCGTCATGGTCATTGGGAATCTTTGGACAACCTTCCCCAGATGATCTTCCGGCCATCCAAGCGGCAGGCATTGCGACCTCAAATCAAAAAACCGGTTCTCGGCGTTCTTCTCCGGAATACTCCACCGTGTATGAACTGGGTATGAAAGCCAAGTTTGATCACGGCAGCTTAAACCTAGCCGTGTTTGATCAAAATATTCAAGACTTTCAAACATTGGCTTTTGATGGCGTTAACTTCATTCAAACCAACGCCGGTGAACAATCCGTAAAAGGCGCAGAAATCAACCTAAGCTACGCGCCTAACGCCGAGTGGTTGGTGACACTGGGTGCCACCTACCTAGACCCCATTTATAAAGACTTTACCGGTGCGCCAGCGCCAGTGGGAAGTGGCCTGTCTACCATGGACCGCTCAGGCACTCGTCCTGGTAGTATTCACCCTTTGAGCACAACGGCGACTGTAACTTATAATCTGATGCTTGATAATGGCATTAGTGGATATGTTAGAGGCGAATATATGTACGAGCGTGCGACAGAGCTTAGCAATGACTTTCCGGGTATTTCACGTCAAGTGAATTCCGTTAACGCCAGTGCAGGACTCAATTTCAGCAATGGAATTAACGCTCAGTTATGGGCGCGTAACCTCACCAATGACGAGTACTTTACTGGTGGTTTCGGCGGTGTTTTACAGTCGGGAACAGTGAATTCTTTTCTTAATCAGCCAAGAACTTATGGCTTGAGTGTGGGCTACACCTTTGACTAGGGGCATTCACTAGCAAAGACATAGGCGGCCTTATCGGCCGCCTTTTTTAATCATTGATCGGTCCCTAATGGTGGTACTTTGGCCTTTTAAGTTTAGCCACAGGTTTTTAAAGGGGCCGTGGAACGTCTAAATAAGGTAATTTGTATTTAGAGCATATACAATGTTCAGAGCTGTACTTCTCTTGAGTCGCATTCTTATTGTCATGCGTTGCAAGAAGGAAAACATTTGTTGATTCCGTTGACGCGGTATCTTGCATCACCGATTTAAGCAGGAATAGGCAATATCGAGGAAAAAGTATGAAACCCAAGCTGAGGACAAGAATGTCCCCGGAAGACCGGCGCGCGCAGTTGCTCGACGTTACCAAAGCCCTAATTATAAAAGATGGAATTAACAGTTTTACGATTGAATTACTTTCGCTTGAGGCCGGGGTTAGCATTCCTCTAGTGTATAAATATTTTGATACGCGGCTCGAGTTGTTGCAGGATCTACTGCTGCGGGAATACCTGAGTTTTTTAGGCAATTTAAAGCAGGAATTAAAAAGTGTAGTAGAATTTGATGTGTTAGTTGAAAAACTGGTTAGTGTGAATTTTGACGAAATTTCCAGTGGTAATATTGTTTCAATATTACGCGAGCAGTCGGATGTTAATGAAGTTATTCTCTCCCGTCACAGAAAGGCTCATAGCTCAGACCGATTGATCTTCGAAAAGCTCCAGAATCATTATGGTTATAGCGATGCCAGTTCAGAATTTTTGGTTCGTATTGCCTCTGCGGCTTCCTATGCCGCCGCGGAACATTTCCGAAACTCAGGTGGTGACCGAAGTCAGCTGATCAATAAAACGGTGAAATTCATTTTGGGCGGAATAGGCAACGCTTCTTAGCTAAAAATAGTAAAAGCCTTTTCGAGTGCCAGGCACAAATTATTATTTTCCAATACCTGTTTTAAATTCCTACAGACTCTTTCTTAACTGATAAGCCCCGCTGGGGTTTATTCTTTTTATTCAAGGCCAGAGCTTAGGCCAGCTCTGCTTGCCGCAACCTCAAAATATTTAATGTTCTCTAAAAATCCTCTGTCGATATTATGGCGAATAATTTCTTGACTTCAATTATATGAAACCTATAATAAGAATCGCTTGGAAATGATTTCTTTTGAACACGTATTAGGTCTATATCGAAATTGACCTAAATGCGAACTCTCAATCAATAATAGGAATAACAAGATGAGCTATGCCGGTGAACGGAAAATTATTGACGCTGACAGTCATATCATCGAGCTTGATGATCTGCTGCATAACTTTGCAGATCCAGAAAATCGTCACCTCATACCGCCAATGATGGATCAAAAATTTCTCACAGCGCCCCAAGAGGCACATGATGCCGGCAAGGCTTTATTTGAAAAACGAAAAAATGACCCTGCCGAAGCCGCCAAAGCCGAAGCCACCATGATGGATAACAAAGTGCCGGGCTGGAGTCGGTTTGGGGCGTTTGATTCCGGCGAGCGTTCTAGAGCGATGGACCTCTGGGGTTACAAACGTCAGTTGGTATTGCCCACATTCACTTATCACCAAGTAGGGCACTCCAAAGACACGGCTGTTATGGTAGCCGGCGCCCGAGCGCTAAACCGCGCAATGGGTAACTTTTGTTCGCGCGATAGTCGCCTATTAGCCATTGGTTATATCCCGCTGCGGGCAGGTCCTGAAGTGGCGGTGGAGCTCATGGAGCAAGGTTTTAGAGATGGCTGTTACTCTTTCATGGTAGACACTAATGAGCCCAACCCCGAAGCTCGCTCGTTTACTCACCCCGACTTTGACCCCGTATGGGCTCTGTATGCAGAGCGCGGCGTACCCTTTGTGGTTCATGTTGCAGTAACGGGAGAGTACCAAGCAATTTCCAAGAGTTTCTTTAATAATGGACTAAAAACGGTGGAACTGGGCGGTGATGCACCTGCAGGTGCACTGGGTATGGTTTCCATTGCACAAACTGCGCAAATATTTTTAGCGGCAATGATTTTTGATGATGTGTTTGTCCGCCATCCCAAGCTGAGAGGTATCTCTATGGAGTTTGGCAGTGTCTGGATACCTTCCTGGTTGCAGGCAATGGACGTGGGCCACGATGTGTTCAAGATCTTTACTCCTCATCTGCAAAAACGTGAGATTCCACCCTCGGAATACGCTCGTCGGCACCTGAAGTTTGCGCCTTTTGCGGGCGAGCCCCTGGACTGGGTGATTGGCCAAGTTGGGCCTGACTTAATCGTTTACGCCTCGGATTTCCCGCACCCAGAAGGCACGGGTGACCCTATTGGAAAATTCGAAAGAGAAATGAAAGAATGTGATAAGGAAACGATGGACAAGTTCTATTTCAAGAATATGGAAGAGGTGATGGGTGAAGCTTTACTGGAAGCATAGCAAAACTCACTTTCAAGCGTTTTGCACTAGTTTGGAGACTGGCTCACCATGAATTTTGACCGCAATCAATTTCGTTCTGCACTAGGCCGGTTCTCAACCGGCGTTACCGTGGTGACATCGGATCCAAATGGTTTTGCCGCGTTCGGCATGACAATCAATTCGTTTTCCGCACTTTCACTGGACCCGCCTTTGGTCTTGTGGAGCTTGCAAAATAACTCAGGCCATGCCGAGGCCTGGGGCAGTGCAAGTCATTTTGCGGTGAACGTATTGTCTGCCCAGCAGGAACAAGTTTCAAAAGAATACGCTCGTAAATTTGCACAAACCTTAAAGCCCGGAACTTATCAGCTCAGCTCTACAGGTAGCCCCGTATTGAATGAGTGCATTGCCAGTTTTGAATGTGAGCTCAACTCAAAAATTGAGGCGGGTGACCACACTATTATCATCGGCAGGGTATTGAATGTTGTTGAAAATAGGAGTGGTGAACCGCTGATATTCTACGGTGGAAACTACCGAAGCCTCAGCTCATAGTTTGAATGAACTCTAGTTGCGGGCCTTAGGCAGATGTTACAAGTCCGCCAAAAATAAATTTTACCGTGTCCTGAATCTGTTGTTTGCGATTCCCACCGAGCAGGCCAAAAGAGGTATCAACCGCGAGCTGCGCGAGGGTATAGGTAGCTGAGGGCGATTCACTGTTTCTGGTATCGCTAGGCTGCCACCTTTGTTGATATCCACGATGGCACCACTGTGTAAAGTATCACGATTCAAGCGCTTGCTGCTGCGATTATCAAGGCCCACTACCGTGCGTCCATGCGCAAAGACCTTGAGTTTACAGCCTCCCTCGCTAGAGAGCCTATGATACAAAAATCCAATGACTTAAGACTCGTGTATACTAGGTCGCATATTCTTAACCAAAAGACTCTATATGCGAATCAAACCGCCCATCACGAATCTGCTTATCCGAGTATCAAAATCGGGGTTTTACCGAGGTTTCAGTAAAGACGTCACAATCACTGCAAAAATACTGGTTGGCGCTTTGATTTTGTGGGCGATAGCGTTTCCTGAAAATTCAGCCGCGGTTCTTGGCGAGCTGAACACGCTCATTTTATCAGGCTTTAATTATTGGTATGTGTTTGTCATGGCATTTTTCGTGATGCTTTGTTTTGCGCTGGCGCTTTGGCCAAAAGTTGGTAAGCTTCGTTTGGGGTGCGATAAAGACCTGCCTGAGTTTTCGAGTTTTTCTTGGTTTTCAATGATGTTTGGCGCCGGTATCGGCATCGGTATGCTGACATTTGCAACCGCGGAACCCATGTACCACTTTGCTAAGAACCCCAGTACCATCATGGGGCTCACTGATGGCAGTAGCGCAGGCAACGTTCGCGATGCCTACATTTGGTCATTTACCCATTGGGGACTGGCCGCGTGGGCAGCTTATGCCATAGTTGGCTTATCCTTGGGGTTCTATTCCTATCGCCGAGGACTTCCTTTAACCATTCGTTCCGCACTAGCGCCTCTATTTGGCAAGAAACTTTCAGGGCCGATTGGGCATACAATTGACGTGGTGGCGGTTGTCGCAACAGTTCTGGGAATTTCGCAGACCTTAGGCTTTGGTGTAGAGCAGTTTATTTCAGGACTGTCTACCATTGGCGTTGGTAATTGGTTGCATACTATCGATGCAGATGGGAGCAGGGTTTCCTCAAGGACCGGTATTTTTGTAGCCTTAATCATCATCATGGGTGGGTCAACCCTATCGGCACTTTCCGGTGTTGGCAAAGGCATTAAATGGCTATCGAATATCAATATGGTTTTGAGCTTTTTTATTCTTTTCTTCTTTCTGATTTTTGGTTCTACGCTCTTTGGTCTCAATAATTTGTTTGTCGGTGTCTGGGATTATGTGCTGTCCATACCTGGAAATATGTTCACCGTTTGGCCAAAAGATGGTACCGCAAGCGGCGATGCATTGGCGAGCTGGCAGGGAGCATGGACTATCTTCTATTGGGCTTGGTGGATTGCATTTGCGCCATTTGTGGGTGTTTTCTTAGCCCGTATTTCTAAGGGGCGTACCATTCGTGAGTATGTACTTGGGGCGATGGTTACCCCTGCAATGATGTGTTTTGTGTGGTTCGCCTTGGTGGGCGGCACGGCCATTGACCTTGAGCTTTCCGGTGTGGCGCAGGGGGCTATTGCCAATGCTGGCCAAGCCGATCAATTGTTCGCAATGCTTGACGTCATGTTGGGTGATAATGCCGCGTACATGATGTCGCTGGTGATCGTTGTTTTATTACTCACCTACCTCGTTACTTCGGCAGACAGTGCCGTGCTTATTATTAATACAATTAATGCAGGCGGGGATGAGGGACCCAAAGCGCGCCCTCACATCCTATTTTGGGGCGCAGCACTCTCGCTGGTGGTGGGTGGGCTAATCATTGCTGGCGGCTTAAGTGCGATCCAGACCGCAATGGTTATAGGCGCACTGCCATTTAGCTTGGTCATGGTGCTGATGGGTGTTTCGCTCATAGTGGCTATTTACGGTGACCTCCAGAGGGAGAAATATGGTTTGCAAACGATCTATGTAGAGGAATCAGATTCGCCGTAAACAACTGATTTATATTGATTTAATTTTGATTGGGGTGTTGGTTGAAGGAAAAAACTTCGAGGTTTCGATAAAAAGCGCCAATTCTTCGAGAGAGTGAAGCGAGCCCAGAAAGGGTGAGGATAGCCATAAGTTTATTCAGGTTATCCCTCCTTCATGGCTATCTCCCCATTAGAGTTCAATTCCCATTATTCTCGTAATTCGCCCAACAATTGATCAAGCAGATCTATGGCTTCATCGATTTGGGGCTCATAAATAGGGTCGGAATAACAACTGGGGCCTTCAAGCCAAACTTTTGGTGAGTGGTTAGGGTTGTTGGAGTAACTCAATGTTACCTCTTCGTTCGAGTCGTTAATTTTGTCCGCTATCTCGTCAATAGTGCCGGGTAGATTGACGAGTGTTCGATGCGCAAATAGGCGAGCCATTTAAGTACTCCCAAGTGATTTCTATTGTCCTGATAAGTATAGACCTTCAGAATGTCTTTCGGCAGGTGGATTTGCAATTCACCTAAAATCATAAGGGCTGTGCGTATACAAAGTGGGGAAGCTTAGCGCCTCCCTTACTGTGGTTTCTCTTCTATAAGCTTAAGGGCGGCATTGAGCGAAGTGCCGAGGGCTGCATGGACATGAGGCTCAATTCCGACTCTCTCCCATGCTTCCCCAGATACAGGGCTTATGGTTTGCGATATAGGTAAGAACAGAAGCATGCCACTTCCAAGGGGCAAAAACGCCCCAGCGTTTCCGGCGCCCCTGGTTTTTTGGCCGATTAAAGTGCCTCTTTGGGTATTTTTAAGCGCGTAAACGAGTGCTTCAGCGCCCGATGCAGTGCCTTTTCCGGTTAATACGTAAACATCTTTACTCCCGAAAATTTCACTCACTGGTGTTGCAACTGTCCATAATTCCTGGGGTTTTTCAAAATCACGTGTAATGCTGGAAGAGAGGTGGGTTGGTTCGTTGAAAAACTGGCTAGTAAAATAATTCACCCCACGACCTGTGCCGCCGCGAACATTACGCGCATCAATAATAATATTGTCAGCAGAGGAAAGCTTATTAAGAGTCTGAGTGAATAGGTCCTTATTGGCGTAGATTGGACTGGTGATTGTAATCAGTCCGGTATCTTTACTCAGCATTTCACTGGTGATTTTTGTGGTGCCCAAAGGCGTGAATGCGCCCTCATCATGAGCGCCTTGTGGAGCAGAAATGCGGCGCATTTTGGGCACTCTCTTGCCGCCACTTTTTGACGTTCTATGGGCTACTGTTTTTTCAGAGTGCAGTTTTAAATGAAGGTCATGAGTAGCCTCCCAAAGCACATCATTGACGGCTTTTATAAAGCCATCGTCACCCTCGTAAGCAGTGTCATGCACTGTCATACCCCGTAGCGCTGTTGCCGTTTCAAAGGCTAGTGATTTAATGGGGTATCGCGCTTCTATATTTTCAGCCATTACTTTGACGATGCTGTGGTATGTATTCTCACCCGACTTTTTAGCTGCTGATGGTTTACTTGCGGATGGTTTGGTCGCGGGTAGATTAGATTTTGCCTCTGCGGAAGTCGTTGTGAAAATGGAGCCGGTTATTAGAAGTGTCATGCCAACTATTACTATAGGTAAATTCATTTTATTTGCCTTCAATATTGTTGATTTTTTGTATTACGCGAGCACCCCAACTTTTAGTGTCCAGAGATTTCTTGAACGCGGTAAGGGTTGAAAATAAGTCGACTCCAATTTCCCTTTCTATGTCATCTAAAGCTTCAGATATAACATCATTAAGCTCGTGTATTTTGGGTATAAGGGCCTCCGCTCTGCTCGTTAAACTATAAAAGGTACGCCGCTTATCATCGGGATCAGGAGTGCTCATCACGAACTTACGTTCGTGCATGGCTTTGAGTATCTTTTGCGCATGGACATGACTGACGTCCAGTTTTACAGCCATCTGCATCACTGAAAGTCTGTGTGAATCTTTCAGGAACATGATCGTCGAAACCCATGTAGGCTTAAGCTCAGGATCAAGTTCCGCGCAAATATCATGGCCATCCGCCATCATATTCAAATGCAGGTTTCTCAGGTGCCGAGCTAGATAATTTCGTTCACTCATGAAGTAAGGATCTTTATATAAACAAGTTACGTAATATGTTACGTTTATTTTCAGTGATGTCAACAGCTTTCATCCCAGTCACAGGGTTCTTTGCCGAAAATTGAATTTAAAGGTATGGCGTCAGATGTCTTTACAGCAGAATTCGCCTTTTGGAATGGGACGTTCCAAAAGGTGAATGAAGGAATACTTATAGAGTGTCAAAAGCAGAATTCAGATTACTTGCTTTAGTGCAGAACCAGACCCGTGCTATTTTTAAGCTCTCTGAACAATCTCGGGGGTGATATTGCCGGTGGCTTGGTCAAAACGTTCCAGATAATGCGAGTGTTCGGTTCCCATCAAACGATCCCAGACCGTAAAGTAAAAACCGTAATTTCCGTTGCTTTTTTCATGATGCATATCGTGATGGCTTACGGTTGCGAATAGCCCCAAGATAGGGTGTCGGGCCCAGCCCTTTGGAAAAACCTCGTAGCCGCAGTGTGCGAGCGCATTGCGGATGATCTGCAGCAACATCGCCGCGACGAAGGCTACTTCGTGCATGGGAACTAGGGAAAAAAATAGAGGTACAAAAAGATAGACTAACACGGCTTCTGGCGGCGCGAATGAATAGGCTGTAAAGGGCGTAGGGTTGTGTGAACGGTGATGGGTGAGGTGGAAAAAGCGATAGAATTTTTTGTGATGCATCATCCTGTGTGTCCAGTAAAAATAGGTGTCTAGACCTATTGTCCACAGTAGAACTGAAAAAATCAGATAAGCCCAACCATAGGTCGAAACGTCCGCGTAAATCTTAAACACGGACGTGCCCCAAATCTGAAACAGCGCATACTCAGTGAAGCTGTAGGCGAAGACGAAGACAAAAATGGTGATTCCGGAATGGCGAACTTCCCGGAGTATTTGTTGATAGCGCCTGTCAGCAGGAATGGGATTTCGAATTCGCCGATTACTTAGCGCACTGGCGAAAACCACCCAAGTAAGCAGGAAGACTCCGCCTGCGCCCATTAAATAACGCAGCCCTTCAATTTGTAGCCCTTCTGGCAAGTTATTGATAAAGCTTATAAAAGCTCCTGATAGAAATTCCATGATGGCCTCCAGCATGGTGAGTGGTGTAGGCGTCGCCGTGGACGCTTTGTCTGGATAACCAAGATAGGGGCGGACGGTGATTATGTCTGCGCAATTTGGAAAAAGGCTTCTCGATTTCTAAAACAAGGAGGTTTTTTTAGTTTTGATCAGCTTTAACCCGCATCTCTTCAGCGGAAGATCCCGCAGAAGAGGTCTCATGGAGGATTTGTTTCCGATACGCTGTCGGAGTCATTTTGAAATGGGATTTAAAGGCCCGGTTAAAGGGAGCAAGAGAGGAAAAACCGGCGTTGATCGCAATGGTCAATATCGGTACGCGGTTGTTACTTGGGTCTACCAGGGCGCCTTCGACGTATCTGAGTCGGTAGTGGTTTAAGAAGGAGGAGAAATTTCTGTATCCCATGGAGCGATTAATAAGGTCTCTCAGTTGATGTTCGGGAATACCGACCTTGTCGGAGAGTGAACCAATGGAGAGTCCATGCTCAGTGTATTGCCGCTGTTCTTCCATTATTTCAACCAGGCGTCGGTGAGTTTCGATGTCGCGTGGATCTATGACGGGATCGGCGTTTGGTGGCGATGGGGACAATTGAAGGGCAAGGGCTTCAGGGTTCAAGCGGGTTAGCCAAAGCACTGCCCAGACACCCAGCACGAAGATCAAGACATAAGTAAACAGTAATGAAATAAAGGGATCAGCCCCGACAGCATAAGCTACTCTTTCCGTCACAATAGAGGTGACAACTACGGCGGCGATGGCAATTGCAAAACCGAATCTCAGCTTACGCCGGCTTTCGACCAGGTCTTCTTGGCGGCTCATATAGGCGCGGTAAGCCAGATGTGCCATAAGAACGAGTGTGGCTATAAAGCCAGCGTC
>CAJWBQ010000053.1 GCA_913020115.1 uncultured Cellvibrionales bacterium | reverse complement strand
CGATGGACAAGTTTCTCAGTCGCCAAATCGTTTACATCCACCCTGGTCGGCGCAGCGATCAAGGACGGCTTTATCAAAAGTATCGATGATAAGGTTTCTGACTATATCCCAGATTTGAAAGGTTCAGTCTACGATGATGTTTCGATCCAACAACTACTGACCATGACCTCTGGCGTCAAGTGGAACGAAGATTATGAAGACAAGAATAGCGACGTGGCACTCTTTAATGAGCACAAAGCAGAACCCGGTGTAGATGTCACCGTAAGCTATCTTCGCAAGCTTCCGCGCGAGGAGCCTGCGGGCAGCAAGTGGGTTTACAAAACAGGTGAAACCAACCTAATCGGCGTATTGGTCAGCTCGGCAACCAAGAAGAGCTTGTCCGATTATCTTTCGGAAAAAATCTGGGTTCCTTTTGGTATGGAGCAGGACGCAAGTTGGTTATTGGGTAACACCGGCCATGAAATCGGCGGCTGCTGCATTCAGGCGTCAACCCGTGACTTTGCTCGTTTTGGTCTGTTCATGTTAGGTGAAGCGAAAGTCGGTGGAATATCAGTGGTGCCCGACGACTGGTTTACGCCAGCAACGACTAGGCAAGTGGGTATCGGATCTCCAGGCAAAGGCTATGGTTACCAGTGGTGGACCTATGATGATGGCAGCTTCGCGGCGCAGGGTATATTTGGCCAGGGAATTTTTATCGATCCAAATCGAAAACTGGTTATCGCATCAAATAGCAATTGGCCCAAAGCAACCGATAGCAAGACGGTAGGGGCCCAGCGCGATGCTTTCTACAAAGCGGTGCAGGCGGCAGTCGACGCAGAGTGAATGTAGTCTTCTTAGGGGTGTCGCCTTCGCGGCACCATAGCTATGGTGGCCAATAGCGGGGTCTGTTGGCTGGGATTGTACTGTAACTAAACTAGCTTCATGCCTTAATATTTGTCTGTAGGGCCCTAATAGCCATGTCAGTATCATTGGCGCGTAGCGCATCAAGAATATTTTTATGTTCGTCGTAGCAATCCGAAGAGTTGTCGAGCCGCGAATAACTCATGCGCATGCGCATGACAATTGAATACCATAAATTAGTAAGTGTTTCGCCGCCGGCTTTTTCCACGAGATAGCGATGAAAATCGATATCATTTTTGGTGACTTCCGTGAAGTCTTCTTTGTTAAAAGACTCCTGTAATTGATCCAGTATTGCTTCTAGTGCAATGAAGTCTGTGTCCTTGAGTTTACCTTTCACATGCCGGGTAGCAAATTCTTCTATCTTCAGGCGAATGCCAAACATCAGGTCTTGTAATTCAGCATTCAGTGCACTATTTACCGATGCTCCACGATTTTTTTTGGTGGCCAGTAGCCCTTCTTTTGTTAGCTCTATTATGACGTCACGAATTGGCCCGCGTGACACGCCAAAGCGTTCAGCTAGTGCCTGCTCATTGAGTTTTTCACCGGGCTCAAGCGCACCGGAAATAATGTCTGAGCGAATTTGATCGGCGATTTGATCACGGATAGGAACGACTTTTACAGTATTTGACATGGTTATCCTGATTCAAGCTAAGGGACACTAAGACGAGTGTCATTGTATCGATATAGATTGTCATTTGTAAACAAAATACAATTTGATGCTATTACAAGCGATACTGAATACAGGCTTTTTTATGCGTAAATGGTTGAATTTGACGACGTAATTTACTTGCTCATTGCCCTGTGTGCCCCCATTCTAGGCAGTCTAAGCATTCCAGTCATATCAGAGAAGGTCGGCCTATTAAAGATTGTTAACAATAAACAAACTGTTTACATCCACATTTTCTGGTGCTAGCATCGGGCTTGTGAATTGTTAACAATTATCAATTTATAGGTAGCAGTAATAATAAAACTGGAACTGAGAGAGTAAATCTGATGAAAAGGCTGATAAACAAGTTTGCCCCTACCACGTTGTCTGTGGCCTGTGCCCAGGCCATTGCCGTGCTTACCTTAAGCACCCAGCCCGTTTTTGGTGCTGAGAGTGCACAATATAAAGCGGGCGAAGACCTCGACACGCTGTTGGAAGAGGTTGAGGTGCTGGGTATTCGCAAAACCCTTAGGCAGAGTATTGACCACAAGCGGGACGCAGAAAACATCGTCGATGCTATCGTTGCTTCAGACGTGGGTAAAATGCCGGACAAGAATATTGCAGAGGCCCTGCAGCGTGTTGCGGGTGTTAGTATCAACCGAGACAAAGGCGAAGGCACAACGATTACCATTCGCGGTCTGGGCGACAGCCTCAATAATACCCTGATTAACGGACAGACCGTGGCCTCAGCGGGCACGGGTCGAGGAATCGACTTTAGTAGTATGCCTTCCTCCATGATATCCGCGATCGAAGTCCATAAAACGCCTTCAGCCAAGCATCTGGAGGGTAGTATCGGCGGCACGGTTAATATTGTAACCGCACGACCACTCGATGTTGGCAGCGCGAAGGGCAGTGTATTTATTGAAGGCGCACTCACCGAAAATAACGAAGAAAGTTCACCGTCTATCAATTTGTCTTATATGACACCGATCACCGATACCTTCGGTGTGGCGGTTGGGTTCTCCCAAGAAGATATTTCATCTCGCACTGACTCGGTTTCGAACTGGAGCTGGGCGGAGTCAGAAAATGGCTATTATCCCACCCGTTGGGGAGTGTCAGCGCAGGAGCGCGAGCGTGAGCGCAGTTCAGTTTTGGTCAATTTTCAGTGGCAGCCAAGCGATAACATCGATACCTATTTAGATGTTACCTATACCCAGGTTGAAGATTCCTTGCTAGAACATGCTTTCACCTCATGGATACCCTACGGTGATAGCGCGATAGTGCCAGGCTCCATCGTGACAAACCCCAATACCAACACGATGACAGAATTTGCAGTGGACAATCTGTATATTTCTCCCTCGGATGAAAGTGTAGAAGCTGACATTGATACGCTCACCTTGCAATTGGGTGGTGACATAGTCTTGGGTAATTTAACCCTCTCTACCGCAGTCGGATATTCGAAGGCCGAAACAGAGGAGCTCACCCAGCAAATTTACAATTTTGATCACTGGTATCTCAATGGCGACCAGCACGATGCCTTGTTCCGCATGCAGGGAGACCGTCAGTACGGTTATCTGCCCTCCGGCTCAGAATTTTATGACCCTAGTATCGCCAATAATCACAGTGAAGAGACCTTCGAAGATCACGGCTTCAATCTAAATCGCTTGAGTCAGGGGCCGATCATGCGCCTGCCGGTAGCAAACACCGATGAAGATGTTTCTTTCAAATTTGATGCCGACTATGTACTCGATGGCAATGAGTTTTTCAGTTCCGTTGAGGCCGGGATACGTTGGAACAAGCGCTCAAAAGAAACGCACGACGCTTCACAGCACCTGGGCCCATGGGAAATTCAATTTGATGATTACAACAGCGGCTTTAGCTTGTGGGGCGCTGAACCTTTGTTTCACGACGCAAACTCCGAACGCTTTGAGCCTGTGAATTTTTTGGGTGGAAATGCTAACGCCGGTGTGCCAACGGGTTGGAACTCGATACGTGATTTTGACTTGGCGATTACCAGCTACACTGCTCACATGAATCGTTTGTTTGGTTTTGTTGACGACGGATCAACACCTTACTTTACCACTTTTGACAGTGTCTTTGATATTACCGGGCTAACCCCAGACCGCAGAGGCAACGCCAACAACGAAGAAGAGACGGCTTCAGCCTATTTTCAGGCGAACCTGAATATGATGGACGGCCAGCTGACCGGAAATGTGGGTTTGCGTTATGTTAATACTGAACTGACCAGTAGTGCTCTCGTGGGCGGTGCATACGAAGCCACTCACGGTGGTGAATTAAGCCTAATATCGCTGTCGCATGATTACAGTAATGTTTTGCCTAGCATCAATCTCAACTACCGCATCAATGATGAGATGGTATTTCGTTTTGCGGCGGCAACGGTCATGGCGCGACCTGATTTCGACCAGGCTAAAGCCGGTGCCAGTACGACTACCGATGGTTGGTTGGATCTTGACGGCTCGGAAGACCCGAATTGGAGTGTGGCCGACGAAGATCGATTTGAAGGGGGCAATGTTTTCCTCGACCCCTATGAGGCGAACCAGTTTGACCTGTCCTTTGAATACTACTTCAGCAAAAATGGCATGGTGTCGGTGGGGGCGTTCTATAAAGATATCAGTAGCTTCATCTTTAACGCTGTTGAATTGGGCCGCGTGAGTGTACCGGGTTACGAAACTGAGCTGGATGACCGCGCACCTTTCTACACCGAAGCGGATTTCCTCGGCGGTGAAACCCAGCTGGATGTCGCCGTAGAATACCCCTTGTATTTTGAATCGGTGGCCAGATCCATTAATGGAGATGGCGGAAAAATCAGTGGTCTGGAGCTGGGAGTCGTCAGCAATCTCGACTTCATAGAGGGTATGGAAAACTTTGGTTTTCAAGCGAACTATACCTACGCAAACAGCAAGGCCGATTATTTTAAAGAGTCCTTTGGTGATGACGGGGTAGATCTCCCTTATCAGTATCAATCAGAGCACACCTATAACCTCATGGCTTTTTACGAAGACAATAACATGATGTTCAGGTTGGCTTATAACTGGCGTTCGGAGTCTCTTGAAGACCCAGCCAACGACTTGGATGGCATGGCTATTTGGCGTGATTCCTACGGCCAGTTGGACGGATCTTTTAGTTACGCTTTTTCAGATTCCATTGCCTTGATCGGTAGTGTCAGCAATCTTTTAGAGGAAGGTACCCAGTATTTTTCTTCGCAAAGAAGCGCGGGTAACCTTCTTGATGGAGACGACGTTCCCACCGACAGAAACTACAACCAAACTTACAATGGTCGTACTTTCCGTCTAGGGCTTCGCGTCGAGTTTTAGTTTGTGGCATCAGCCTGAGTAGCGTTTGCAGTAACCGGCCCTGCTCAGGCTTTTTTTAACCCTTACTGAAATAAAAGATTGATGGCTACTATGAGTATTATCGAAAAAATTGAAACAAAATTGTTCCAGGTGCCTCTGGCTGAAGTGTTAACAGATGCCAAACATGGCGATCACACATTTTTTGAGTTGATCACTGTCACCATCGAGTTAGACGACGGTTCACAAGGAACCGGCTATACCTATACCGGTGGCAAGGGTGGTTACGCCATTAAATCCATGATCGAGCACGACCTTACCCCAGCATTGTTGGGCAAGGATGGGGCGGATATCGAAGCCGCGTATGACATGATGGAATGGCACATCCACTACGTGGGGCGTGGGGGTATTTCCTCCTTTGCAATTTCAGCCCTTGATACGGCCTTGTGGGACATTCGCTGTAAGAAGGCTGAGAAGCCTCTTTGGAAAATGGCGGGTGGCGTTACTAATACCTGTAAAGCCTATTGCGGCGGGATTGATTTAAATTTCCCACTGGACAAGCTTCTGAAAAACGTCCAAGGCTATATGGACCGGGGTTGTAACGGTATAAAAATAAAAGTTGGCAAAGACAATCTCGACGATGATATCGCGCGGGTCAAAGCCGTTCGTGAATTAATCGGCCCGCAGCTTACCTTGATGGTTGATGCTAATTATTCCATGAGTGTCGATCAAGCGATCAAGGCGGCTGAAGCATTTAGTGCCTACGATATCCTCTGGTTCGAAGAGCCCATTATTCCCGATGACTACCAGGGTTTTGCTGAGATTAGCAAAGCGACAGGTGTGCCTCTGGCGATGGGAGAAAATCTTCATACCCTGCACGAATTTGAATTTGCTTTTGAACAGGCCCGTCTGTCTTATATCCAACCCGATGCATCAAACTGTGGGGGTATTACAGGTTGGTTGAAGGTGGCTAGTTTATCTCAGGCTCACAAAATACCCGTGTGCTCTCACGGCATGCAGGAGTTACATGTGAGCCTGGTGTCGGCTCAGCCTAATGCCGGCTGGTTGGAGATACACAGCTTTCCCATTGACGAATATACAAAGCGCCCCTTGGTGATAGAAAACTATCGCGCTGTCGCGCCTTCAGAGCCGGGCATTGGTGTTGAGTTTGACTGGGATAAGTTACAGCCGTTCCAGGTGTCTCTGCAAAAATTGGTCGGCTAATGTTCTGGATGGGTAAGTAAAATATGGCGTCTTTACTAGTGATTGGTGAATGTATGATGGAGTTGCGTGCTGCAGAAGCTAACAGCTACCGTCGCGCATTTGCCGGAGATACCTATAACACCGCGGTATATGCCAAGCGCTGGCAAGAAACCTCACAGGTCTCCATGTACAGCTCGGTCGGACGCGATGCAATCAGTGAGTCGATGCTTGCCAATTGGGCGCAGGAGGGCGTGGATGCGTCCTTGGTGACTTTCTCTGATGAACGTCTGCCTGGCATTTATTCGATATCAACGGATGGGCAGGGAGAGCGAAACTTTAGTTATTGGCGGAAGGGTTCGGCTGCGACGCAAATGATGGCCTTGCTGGAACGTTCTGGCGGTACAGAAACCATTCCCGATTTTGATTGCGTTTACTTTACCGGACTTTCTCTCGCGATTCTGGATGATGAAAGCAAGCAGCTTTTACTGGATATGGTGTCGGCTCTTCGCAGCCGTGGGGCGAAGGTAGCTTTTGATCCGAATTATCGCGAAAAACTATGGAAAGACAGTGCTCAAGCTGCGCACTGGATGACAAAAGCCTACCGGCTTTGCGATATTGCTTTACCTGGGGTGGAAGATCATGCGGCCTTATATTCTCAACACAGCGTGCAATCTATTTGCCAATTTCTAAAGGCAGAAAATGTGGAAGAGATTGTCATCAAGGGCGGTCGAGGAGGTGTGTTTTGCTATCTTGATGGGCTGCCGGTTCATCATCAAGTCCTTATTCCTGCAGCACAACAAATTGATTCAACCGCGGCAGGTGATTCTTTTGCAGGCACCTACTTGGCTGCGCGAATGAGTGGCAGCTCTTGTGAAGAGTCAACCCACGCAGCCGCAGCGCTTGCAAAACTGGTGGTTCAGTACCCGGGTGCCATTATTGACAGTGATATATATCAAGATTTTTTTCTGAATTTTAAAAGGAGCCTGACGTGAAGGCAGCACAGTATATTGGCAATAAACAGTTTCAGTTGGTTGCAGGCTCTAAAGTACAAGCCGCGCCCGATGAGGTTGTTCTCAAAGTGGCCTATGTAGGAATTTGTGGTACAGACATGCACATTTACCATGGGGTTATGGATCAACGGGTTGCACCACCTCAGGTGATTGGCCATGAAATGTCTGGGACGATTGAAGCGATGGGAGCCGAGGTTGAAGGTTTTTCTCTCGGTGATTCAGTGGTGGTAAGGCCTTTGGACTACTGCGGTGAGTGTCCGGCTTGTGACGCAGGCCATTCCCATGTTTGTCATCAATTAAAATTCATGGGTATTGATACACCGGGTGCTTTTCAAAATTTTTGGACGGTAAAAGCTCGTACCCTGCATAAACTCCCTGAGAATGTCAGTTTAAAGCAAGGTGCCTTAATCGAGCCGCTGGCCGTTGCCTGTCATGATATCGCACGAGCGGGTGTAGTAGCCGGTGAAAATGTTGTGGTCATAGGTGGCGGGCCAATTGGTCAATTGGTAGCGCTAGTGGCGAAAAGTGCTGGTGCCAATGTCATGATCTCTGAGGTCAATGAAGCACGATGTGCTTTTGCCGAGGCAAATGGTTTTAAGACGGTAAACCCTATCTCTCAGGATCTTGAGTCGGTAGTGAAAGATTGGACCACAGGCAAAGGCGCGGATGTTGTGTTTGAAGTTTCTGGTGTTGCGGCGGCGGTCACTGCGATGACGGCAATTGCCGCGGTTCGTGGTCGAATCTGTATGGTGGCCATTCACGCCGAGAGTCCCAAAGTGGACCTGTTCCAGTTTTTCTGGAAGGAACTGCAACTGCTCGGTGCACGAGTATATGAGAGTGCCGACTTTGAAAAGGCAATCGAACTTATTGCCAATGGCTCAATTGATATTGAACCTTTTATTTCAAGCATTTCCTCTCTAGCTGAAATTAACGGTGCGTTTTCCGGAATGGATAACAACCCAACGGGCATGAAAGCCCTAGTTTCCTGCGAATAGAATAAACAGGTAATACATATGTTGGAACAATTTAATTTGGCCGGTAAGACGGCATTAGTCACAGGTTGCAGTCGCGGCATAGGTAAGGCGATGGCCATCGCGCTGGCCGAGGCCGGAGCCGATATTATTGGCGTGTCTGCGAGTCTGGCGCCCGGATCGGAAGTTGAAGCGGAGGTATCGGCATTGGGCAGAAACTTCTCTTCCTATCAGTGCGATTTTTCAGATCGAAGCAGTGTCTATTCTTTTATAGAAAAAGTGAAAGAAAACCATTCAAGGATAGATGTTCTGGTCAACAATGCAGGGACAATTCTGCGAGCGCCAGCGGCATCACACGGCGACGAGTATTGGGATCAGGTCATTGAAGTGAATCTCAATTCCCAGTTCATTTTATCTCGTGAAATTGGAAACATGATGTTGGCCCAGGGCTCGGGGAAAATTATTTTTACGGCCTCACTGCTTACCTATCAAGGGGGCTTGACTGTTCCCGGTTACGCCGCCAGTAAGGGGGCGATTGGCCAGTTGGTCATGTCGCTGGCGAACGAATGGGCTGGCAAAGGCATCAATGTGAACGCCATTGCACCGGGTTATATCGCCACCGATAATACTGAAGCCTTGCGTAATGATCCCGATCGCGCGAGCTCAATTCTAGCTCGAATTCCACAGGGCCGCTGGGGCACACCTGAAGACTTCAAGGGGCCGGTGGTATTTTTGGCGTCGGCCGCATCAAATTATATGAATGGCAGTACCGTCCTAGTCGACGGCGGATGGATGGGGAGATAGATGATGAGCGACTGTAATAAGGTAAATTTTATTGATGGTAAATATGTGCCGTCCCGGGAATCGGGAGTTATCGGTGTCTATAACCCCAGCACCGGTGATCTGGTGGGTGAAATACCCGAGGGTTGTACTGCAGATGCCCAAGCCGCATTAGAAGCTGCACAGCTCGCGCAAAAACCATGGGCGGCTTTGACTGCAAGAACACGCGCTGACATCCTTCGAAAATTTGCCGCGGCTATTCGAGAGGAAACAGAATTCCTCGCGGAATTGCTGGTGCGAGAACAGGGGAAATTGCTCGACGTTGCCCGGGGAGAGGTGGGCGGAACCGCTACTTTTATCGAATACGCCTGTGACAATGCCTTGACTCTGGAGGGCGATATTTTGCCCTCTGACAACGAGGGGGAGAAAATATATATTCACAAAGTGCCTCGTGGAGTGGTAGTCGCCATTACCGCGTGGAATTTCCCACTCGCTTTGGCGGCTAGAAAAATTGGCCCCGCTTTAATTACCGGTAATACCATTGTCGTTAAACCCACCATCGAAACGCCTCTGGCGACCATGGAATTGGGTCGAATCGCCAACCAAGTTGGAATTCCACCGGGGGTGCTGAATATTGTTAACGGGCGCGGCTCTAGTGTGGGGCAGCATCTCTGCGAGAGCCCTATCACGCGCCTGATCACAATGACCGGCAGCACGCGAGCTGGGCAGATGATTTACCGGACCAGTGCCGAACACCTGACTCCGGTCATGCTGGAATTGGGAGGCAAGGCACCGTTTATTGTAATGGACGATGCCGATCTGGATTTTGCTGCGAATGAAGCCTTGTGGGCCAGATTTGTGAACTGTGGCCAGGTATGTACCTGTGCCGAACGCCTCTATGTTCACGCCTCAGTCTACGACGAGTTTGTGGAAAAATTTGTCGGTCTGGTTAAGAATTTGAAAGTGGGTGACCCTATGGACCCAACAACACAGATGGGCCCCAAAGTGAACGGGCGGGAAATCGACCACATTCACGGTTTGGTTGAACAATCGCTGGAGCAAGGCGCCACTTTGGCCTGCGGCGGCAAGCGTGCCGAGGTACCGGGCTTTCAAGGTGGTAACTGGTATGAGCCGACGGTGCTGATTGATGTCGATCAAACTAATATTCTTGTCAAAGAAGAAACCTTTGGCCCAGTTTTGCCCATCGTAAAAATTCATGACATCGATGAGGCCATCGCCTATACCAATGATAACCAATACGGTTTGTCTGCTTATCTTTTCACCCAATCGTTGCGGAACATTCAGCGATCGATCAATGAGATGGAAGTGGGTGAAGTCTATGTGAATCGCGGTATCGGTGAGCAACACCAGGGTTTTCACAATGGCTGGAAAATGAGTGGCGCAGGGGGCGAAGACGGTAAATACGGTCTAGAGCAATATGTGGATAAAAAGACGGTTTATTTTAAAGAAAGCTAATGACTAACTCACACAGTAAAAATAACAGACCCACTATGAGTGCTGCCATGCAGAGGTTGCACGAGCAGTGGCCTGAACCCGATGATAGGGACAATGAATTTTATACCAACTTTAAATATTCCCATTTAAAAGGGCTTGGTAAAGATTCAGCGGCATCTCGCAGAGACCCCAGCAAAGTAATCAAAGTGGGGGAGACCTATTATGTGTGGTACACGCGCCGTTCGCCGGGTGTCATGCCGGTGGGGATGGACCACTGCACCGACACTAGTCCCGCGGTGGACTGGGATCTTGCTGATATCTGTTACGCAACCAGTGCTGATGGTTTTGATTGGGCGGAACAGGGCGTAGCCGTGGGGCGTGCCCCAGCTGGACATTACGGCGACCGTTCTGTAACTACGCCTGATGTGCTTGTGTATGAAGGGAAATACTATCTCTATTACCAGACGTTTAGCGGAAAGTTTTCGAACGTGAAAGGCGATCACTGTGACGTGAGTATGGCCTGGGCAGACTCACCCGACGGGCCTTGGCAGAGAACCCAAGAACCTGTGCTGCCTCTGGGGCCGCGAGATGAATGGGACGGTGGCGCAATTCACGACCCATATCCACTGGTTTATCAAGGCAAGATCTGCCTTTTCTACAAAGGTCAGCCAATGCCGGGGGTCATGGACAGGCTGGTCAGAGCCCAGGGCCTTGCGAGGGCAAGTGATCCGGCAGGGCCATTCGAAAAACATGAATTGAATCCACTGCTAAACTCAGGGCATGAAACCTGTCTGTTTCCCTATGGGGAGGGGCTAGCGGCTATTTTGTCGTTTGATGGGCCGGAGAAGAATACCGTTCAGTATGCGGCGGACGGCGTGAATTTTCATCCCATGTCTTCAGTCACCTGTCCGCCGATTGCTCCGGGCCCTTATTGTCCAGACGCATTTTTAGATAACGGCGACGGTCAGGGTATTACTTGGGGTTTATGTCATATTAATACCTCAACCATTGTTGAAAACAACCCGCGGCGAATCGTGGAAAGCCAATCTTTTCTGGCTCGTTTTGACTGCGATTTACACCGGCAAACCCATCGCCCCTATTTTAGAAACCCGAGGGATCAGGTGGGTCGGTTTGACGAAGCAACATTTTTCCAAGGGAAAATGACTCTGGAAGAAAATGAAAGAGCGCGCGTGATTGAAGAAAACCGAAAGCTGGAAAAACCTCACTCGTAAAATTTAACGATATAGTCGGGCCAAATAATAAGATGACAAGTATTGCAGAAAATACGGTTAACGAAACCGCACTATCAAATGAAGCCCCGCGGAATGCCAGTGGCGAGCTATCTCGCCGTACCAAGATAAGTTATGGCATGGGCGATTTTGGGAATAATATCGTTTGGCAAATGTTGTCAATCTGGTTGGCTATCTTCTACACGGATGTTTTTGGTCTTCACGCCACCCATGTCGGCACTATGTATTTACTCGTGCGAATTTTTGATGCCGTAACAGACCCATTAGTGGGTTATTGGGTTGATAGAACACGCACACGTTGGGGGAGTTGCAGACCCTTTATTTTTCTTGGCGCCATTCCACTGGCACTCTCATTTTCGATGGTTTTCTACACCCCGGATCTCGGAGAAACCGGTAAACTTATCTACGCATACGGTAGTTTTGCTTTGCTGTCGCTGACTTACACTCTGGTGAATGTGCCCTTTTCCTCCATGGCGGGATTTCTCACCCGGGATTCCGATGAGCGCACGGTACTGCAGTCCTACCGCTTTGGTCTGGGGATGTTGGCCTCCGTTGTAGTTTCCTTTTTTCTGGTCCCAATGGTTGATTTATTCGGCCAAGGCGATAAGCAGCAGGGCTACTTTATATCGGCGATTGTCTTTGCGGTGATGATAGTTGCCTGCCTGTATTACTGCGCTTTTAGTGTTAAAGAACGTTACAGTGCAGAGCCTCTTAATGCGGAGCAGCAAGCGGGAATTGGCGATCTGATCTCGGACATTAAGTTGGCTTTTGCCAATAGAGAATTAGTGATTCTGTTTGCAGCGAACATCCTGTTTTTTATAACGCTTACCGTAAAAGGCACTGCGGCGGCTTACTACGTTAACGAAGTGTTGGTTGATGCCGATGATAAAATTGGCCTGTTCTTCACCTTTGGCAGCATTGGCGCAACCCTCGGTGCGGCCATGGCGGCTTTTCTCTGGACGCGTTTTGATAAGGTGCGTGCTTATAAAGTTCTGATGATTGTCTGCGCCGGCTTGAGCGCAGCGCCCTACTGGATGCCGGGTACCGAGTTTACGGCCATCTTAGCTCTAGGGGTTATTGTATCTTTTCTTTCTATCAGCATGGTTCCCCTCACGTGGAGCATGCTGAGCGACCTGGTGGATTACCAAAAAGTACTCGTAGGCCGAGATATGGCAGGCATTTTCTTTGCGCTGTTCCTTTTTACGCTCAAGGTAGGCCTGGGTGTCGGTGGTGCCATAGCGCTATGGGTTATTGGTGAGACCGGTTATGTTGCCGGCCTGGAAACACAAACGACGGCAGTCGTGAACAGCATCAATTTTGTCGGCACCTTATTGCCCGGGCTCATGTTTTTGCTTGCCGGCGGTATTATGAAATTTTATTCCCTCGACAGGGCGCGACGCGAAGAAATTAACATTCAGTTGTACGGACAGGTAAACGATTAATGAATACGTCAGATCAAATAAGCGCAGCCATGAAACGCCATCGTGGCGATGACAGTGAAAACGAATTTTACACACGATTTCGCTACAAACCTGTAAGGGGCTTGGGGTATGAGAAAGGGGTGAACCGACGAGACCCCAGCTCGATTATCAAGTGCAAAGGTCAGTATTACATTTGGTACACACGTAACGAGTGCGATCAATCCAGTTGGCTTGATGCCGACATCTGGTATGCCGTGAGTAAAGACGGGGTTGATTGGCAAGAAGTTGGCCCTGCGGTGAAGCGCGGTGATGCGGGTTGTTGGGATGAGTACAGTGTTTTTACAACGGAAATTTTGGTCGCTGAAAATCGGTATTATTTAACCTATCAGGCCAAGAGAAACAACGACCCACTTAATGTGGTGGGTATGGCATGGGCAGATTCACCCGATGGGCCGTGGACAAAGCTGGAGCAACCCATTCTCGAGCCCAGCCGCGATGGTAAATTGATTAACCCTAATGAGCACGGTGATTCCAATTGGGGTGCCGCATTGGAGGAGGGGTGTTGGGACAGTGGTGCTATCCATGACCCAGGAGTGATCACCTGGAAAGGGCAGTATTACCTCTATTATAAAGGTCACGCCATTGGTGAAACTATGTTCACTGATTCGAAGTGGGGTGTTGCGGTGGCCGATAAACCTGAAGGCCCCTATCGAAAGCACTCGGCAAACCCTGTTTCAAACAGTGGCCACGAAACCTGGGTGTTTCCTTGGCGTACGGGCATGGCGGCCATTGTCGACTGGGCCGGCCCGGAAAAAGGGACCATTCAGTACTCTGAAGATGGCATTAACTTTGAGATCATGACAACGCTTGAAGATATTCCACCGGCGGGCGGTGCCTATATTCCTGACAAGTTTCTGGATACCGGCGATGGCCGTGGTTTCTCCTGGGGGCTAGCCCATTATGGCGGTTCCGATTGGGCGTTTTTGGTGGGTTTTGACTGTGATTTACAGCCCGATGTAAAAAAAGATCTCGGGTGGAAAAATTTCTCTCATTACAGCACCATAAGAGATGTGATGAAGGACCCCGAGCGCTTTGGTGTCTCGAGAGAAAGCTTGTTTCGATGCAAAGCGGATGCCGAATAAGCTAATAAGACTTCCAGCCCTGCCTGCTCTTACTCTCATAATCCTATGGATAACTCTGAGTGGTAAGGGGCTGGCAGGCGCCGTCGAAGCCTCTTCCCTGGGGGCACCGTTCCTCGATAGATCCTCCGTCGTTTTTACTCAGCCTCTATTTCAAGACTTGAAAAAAGCCGACCGTGGGCGCTACGGAAAATATAAGGGCGAAATTGTGATGTGGGGTTTCACCCCATCCAGTTTTCACGACTTTTCTATAGCTGATTTCGACGCGACACACGAAAAATACCGTGACAGAATCGCTGCGCATCAGAATGCGGGATTGAAGTGGGTGTCTAGGGTTGAATGGGATGTGATCTGGAATGGCATGACCCAAAAATTCCCCAAAACCTATCAAGAGGCATTTGCCCGCCGCTTGGATGGTTCTCCCTTACCAATCACATGGTTCCCTGGGCACATGTTTTTTTCCACCCACTCACCTTTATTTCAAGACTATCTTGAATGGCAAATAAAAACCGTAGCAATGAGCGGCTTGAGTCGAGGTAAGCAATTAGATGGCTTGTTGTTTGACTCTCAGCATGCAACGCCTGCTCACTACAATCAAGGTGGCGATTTCAGCGATGCGTGTATGGACAATTTCTCGCGCTGGCTGGCCGATAAATTTAGCAAGAGTGAACGGGCTGATCTGGGCCTTCCACTTAATAAGCACTTCCACTATGGCCAATATTTATTGGCGCAGGGCTGGACCGTGGAGACTTATGAGCAGGAGTCTGAGAAATTTCCCAATACAATACCCTTGTCGGCTCTTTATCGACAATTTTTAACTGAGTGGAACAATCGTCACGTAGAGCACCTAGTTCACACTGCGGATGAATTTGCACGCCTCTCGGGCTACCCTGAAATTCCTGGCAAGGGGTATATCAGGGTAGGAAGCAGCTCGCAATTATTGGACCCTTATTGGAAGGGGCTGCGATTTGTTCACTCTGAAGCAATTGACTTCTATGTTCAGGAATTTAATCACCGACCCGAGTCAGGCGCGCTAAACGGCAGTGCGCTTTTGTTGTACAAACTGGCGGAGGCGAGGGGCAAACCTTTGGCACTGACGGCGCAACCCTATCCCGATTGGAATTATATGGTGGATAACCCCGACGCCGTTGACATGGTTCGCCTGTGGATCGCACAGGCCTACGCAAACGGCGCCATATTTATGGTGCCGGAACAGATGTGGGCTTACAACAAGAAAAACGAACAGCGATATTATAATGCTCGCAGCGGTGACTATGACTTTATTTACCGTTGGATTACAGAGAATCGTCGCCTGTTTGATGGATATGAAACCCGTGCCGATGTGGGAGTGGTTTATGACTTCAATGCATACATTGAAACGGACTTTGAAGACCTTGAGGCCTTGGCTATAAGCCAAGCCTTGATGGAGAGTAATACGCCTTTTCATCTTTTAGTCGCAGGAAATGAGGCGTGGCCAAAATATCTAACGGACAGTGATCAACTTATGCGAATGGGTGAACTGGACCTGATTCTCGCCGGCAAGCTCTCGCGAACGAAAATGGAAAAACAACAGAACGCGGTTCTCCTACAGCATGCTGAGAAAACCCTTGATTGGCCCTTTAATGACTCGTTCATGGATAGCGGACCGCGAAAGATCGAGGTGGCGAGCCCTAAGGTTTCAAGCTATCCAAGAGAAAAACCTACTGACGCAGGGGCACCCAAAGTGATTCATTTTGTGAATCACGATTTTAGTGAGGGAACAAAGAGGGTCACAACGAAGCGGAATCTTCAGCTTAGGATAAGCGGAAACCTGTTTCAACCCGCCATTAAGGCAGCTATCTATCATCAAGCTGGCAAGCAGAAGCGAAAGCTGAGCGTGGACTATGCCGACGGGTATTATCATATTACCCTGCCAGTGCTTGAAAGCTGGGGACTGTTAGAGCTCTCGTCCATTCAAAGCACTGTTCTACCCTAACTCTCTGCCTGCTGTCATGCTGAGGTGCGCGGAGGATTTGTATTTTTATAGAGTTTGACCTAGATGTCACCTACACTGGCATTGCATCAGGGGCTGTATTCAGGATTTTTGTCATCTTTTCTCGCATCACAAACTTTTGGATTTTTCCCGTGACGGTCATTGGGTAGTGATCTACAAATTGGACATATCGTGGAATTTTAAAGTGAGCTATTTTTCCTTTGCAAAAATTCCTGAGTTCATCTTCGTTCAGCGTTTCGCCTGAAATTACCTGCACCCATGCGCAAACTTCCTCGCCTAATCTATCATCGCCAACACCAAACACCTGCACTTCACTGACTTTGGGGTGTCTGTAGAGAAACTCTTCAACTTCCCGAGGATAGATGTTTTCTCCACCACGGATAATCATGTCCTTAATACGCCCTACGACTCGAACGTATCCCTCGGAGTCCATGGTTCCTAGATCTCCAGAATGTAACCAGTGCGCGTCGTCAATTGTTTCGTCTGTTTTTTGCTTATCATTCCAATACCCTTTCATGACAGAATAGCCACGTGTGCAAATTTCTCCTTTCTCCCCTGTGGCGACTATCCTACCGTCGCTATCAACTAATTTTATTTCAACCCAAGGTACAGCTCGCCCGACGGTTTCGACGCGTTTTTCAATAGGGTCTTCAGGCAATGTCAGGTGGTTAAGTGGGCTCACTTCAGTTTGGCCATAGCCGATCAAAACATCGCTCATGTGCATATCGGCGATAACTCGTTTCATTATTTCTACTGGGCACGGCGCGCCCGCCATGATCCCTGTTCGCAAACTAGACAGATCAAATTCGTGGAACTTGGGGTGGTCTAATTCGGAGATAAACATAGTCGGCACGCCGTGCAAGGCGGTGCATCGCTCGCGCTGTACTACCTCTAAGGTTGTGAGTGGATCAAAAGCGTCGTTGGGATAGACAATGGTTGCCCCGTGAGCAATGCAGGCCAAATTTCCCAGCACCATGCCAAAACAATGATATAGAGGCACAGGAATACACAGGCGATCTTGATCTGTAAAACCCATCCCTTGCCCAGAAAGATACCCATTATTGAGAATATTAGTATGTGAGAGCGTCGCGCCTTTGGGGCTACCCGTAGTGCCGGAAGTAAACTGAATGTTGATGGCGTCGTCAGGCTGTAACTGATGAGTGATAAGTTCTAGTTCACGTGTCTCAACTTCACCTCCCAAGCCACAGACATGCTCAAAATTAAGCATCCCAGCACTATGACCCTTACCCATGCGAACAATCATTTTAAGCTCAGGTAATTTTTCTGTTTTCAGCGATTGAGGGTCGTAGCCCTCGAGCTCTGGAATAAGCTCCAAAAGCATTGCTAGATAATTACTGTGCTTAAACTGTTCTGCACAAACGAGCAACTTACAGCCCACTTTGTTTAGTGCATATTCCAGGTCGTAAAGACCATAGGCCGGATTAACACACACCAAAATGGCGCCAATTTTGGCAGTAGCGAACTGCACAAGCGTCCATTCATAGCTGTTTGGGCCCCAGATTCCTACTCTGTCACCCGGCCGAATCCCCAGAGCTAACAATCCTTTTGCTAAGCGATCTACCTCACAATTAAACTTCCGGTAAGTCCAGCGAACAGACTGATGGCAAACCACTAACGCTTCATTGTCTGGATAACGTTTTGCAATGGTGTCGAGATACCGCCCGATGGTTTGGTACAGAATGGGAGAGTCGGCTAGGCCACAATGGTAACTTTGGGTTAAGGATGTCATCGTATATTGCCTTGTGCTTTGGGGTTTTTATTGAAAATCAACAGTTTAGAGCGCATCAATTATTATTGGCCATGCAGTCTAATGCTCGATCAATGACATCGCTGAATCGAAATATTACCGCCTGCTCCCAGCTTGGTGTCTGAACGTAAAATGAAGACTTCATTCGCTGCCTTGCTTCCTCTTTGGTGCTTTCGCTGGCGCCGTAAAAATACTGCCAGCACTCGCTCCGCAGGGCATTGACAATGTTGGCAAACTCGACGGTGCCATATTCTAGGGTTGAAGACGCAAATAGGCAGGATTCGTCGAGGAAATTAAACACATGCTGAATTAATCCGGAGCTGATCGTAGCCACCGCGTCACCGCTCTGAGTGGCTTTCACATCATTTCCAAACATTGCTGCACTAAATTGATAAGCCTGGGATTGAGGCGAGCCGTTAAAAATCAATTCGCCATAGCCCTCGGGGCCCAAACCCGTATGAATATCAAGGAAGGCAACCTTTTTGGCGGCGACCATCTCTTTAACCAATACTTTTTCGAGCGTTAAGCGGCTCCACTGTGCTTGGTCCCCGCCATAAAATAAGCCTTTGCTTTCACTATATTGTCCTTTTGCTAATATTTCTTGAAAATTGCTGGCCCCCTGTTGGGCGACATACTCGCCGAGTGGGCCTTCAATGATATTCATGTTCGGTATTTCTGAAGTTAATAGAACCTTGTGTAACTCTTGATATTCATGGTCGTCGGAATGAAAAGTGGAAAAGTCGACAAAGTTTCGATTCATATCAACATTGTTTTCATTGGTCCTTCGTAAATAGGAGAACCCATAGGGGTTCACTCCGTGAATCAATAGAATTTTAACCTTTGCCAAGTCAGCCTTTGGGGCGATATTTTCAAGAAAATGACTCTGGCAGGCTGAACCCGCAAACCCTTCTGCCCCATGAACACCGGAAAAACATACCAGGATATTTTCGCTACTTTCATTTCCTCCGACCGCAACGTCCATTGCCAAGGTCTCGCCTTCTCGTCCTTTTTCCCGCATGGCCAAGGACTCTAGTCTAAATTTTGAATGTTGGGCTGCCGATAGAAAGCGTTGACGACATGATTTGTAACTGGGCGAGAAAGTGGACTTCATTTTGAAACCTCCAGCTCTACGGGTTGGTTTTTTTGCCCCTTAGGTTCTCTTACGAAATAGTTTAGTACCAGAAAGGAGATAAGCGCTAAAAGCGTTGAAATTAAACCAACTCCAGTAAATCCTTTCCAGACCATTACGCTGGGGTAAATTGCAGTGGTTATCGAAATCGCGCCATACATGATCGCGGTATTAATGGACAAAACAGTTCCTTTGCTTTCGCCGCCTAACTCAGAGATTAAGGCCAGAAAAGATGAGTCGCCTACACCATAACAAGCGCCCCAAAACATAAAGATTCCGGTCGCAAGGTGCAAGTGTTGATTGAATACGGCGAAACCCAGTGCCCCAGCTATTGCACCCAAACCAACGATAATGATGAGGCGTTTCTTACCGGTTCTGTCCGAAATTCTTCCTCCAACAATGGTTCCAACTAGGTAAGTAAGGCTAGGTAGCAGAATCATGACGCCTACTTCTTGAATATTCAGGGAAAAGGATTTTGCGTAATAGATTCCTAGGTATTGATACACTCCCAGATAAGAGGCATACCAGAGCGAAGTACAAATTAAAGTAAACAGTACATAGGGCCGATTGATTGCCTCGCTAAATTCACGGGCATAAGCCCCAAGCGTTATGGGCTTACGGATTTTTTTGTGTCGACCATTCAAGAATAGATAAAGAAAAGCCACGGGAATCACGGCGAGCAGGGACACCAAAAAAAAGCTCCACTGCCAGCCTAGAATACTAGCGATCATTGTGCCTAAGGGAATGGCGACAACACCCGCAAGCCCCATGGACCCCGTCATGTACCCCATCGCCCTTCCCCTGCGCTCATAGGGGAAAAGGTCTCCCACCAAGGCAAAGGCATTTGGCACCACTAGGGCGCCGCCAATTCCTGCTAGGCCCCGGGCCAATAGGAAATGTGTATAGCTGCTGCTCATCCCCATTAAAATGTCAGCAAGAGCGATGACGAAAATACCTCCGATCAACATATTTTTGTGTCCCCAGCGGTCGGACAAGGGCGCGCCGCACAGCGCCGCAATAGTCGCAAATAGGGTGTAAATAGAAATAAGGAAACCGCCACGGTCCACCGAACTTGTGACCGCATCCATTAGTACTGGAATCAAAGGTCCAACAAGTAAAAAGTCAACCACGGTTAAAAATACACAAACGACCAGAACCGGTAAAACCTTCGAGGTCTGCTTGTTATCGTCTTGTGGGAGTGAAAGTTCAACGGTGTTTTCATATCCAGGCATAGTCTTTTATCCACTATGACGAATGCCCCCTTTAGAAAATGGGGCATTCGTTATTGATAAAGTATCTTTCGGGGAAAGCTTGTTCTACTGACAAGCGCTAGGGACCAGAAGCGGGAATGTGCGGATGTACATCATGCCAATGCCGTGCAATTTCCTCACGAGTACAAATCCAAACGTCATCGAATTGCTGCACATAGTCAAGAAATCTACCCAAAGCTTCAGCCCGGCCAGGCCGTCCACTTAGGCGACAGTGTAATCCAACCGACATCATTTTTGCTTGCGTTGCGCCTTCTTTGTACAGTTGATCAAAAGTTGCTTTGTTGTAGTTGAAAAAATCGTCACCGCTAGACCAACCCGGTAGTGTGGCATAACGAAAGTCGTTGTTGTCTAGGCTGTAGGGAATAATTAGCAAGGGCTTCCCTGCAACTTCCACCCAATAGGGGAGGTCGTCATTGTAGGCGTCAGACTCGTATAGAAAGTTACTGGACTCTGCGCACAACCTTCGGGTGTTCATGCTGGTTCTGCCTCCGTACAAACCCACTGGCTCCTTACCGGTAATAGAACGAATCGCCGAGACCGCCTTCTGCAAATGCTCTATTTCCTGTGCCTCCGTTAGAGTGGAGTAGTCAATCCAACGATAGTGATGGCTCGCAATTTCGAAGTTGGCATCATGGAAGGCCTTGATGGCTTCGGGATTTTTCTCGGCCGCCTGCCCAACGGCATAGATTGTGCCTTTGATATCACGCTCAGAAAACAAATTTAATAGGCGCCAAGCGCCAGCACGGCTGCCATATTCGTAGAT
>CAJWBQ010000052.1 GCA_913020115.1 uncultured Cellvibrionales bacterium | reverse complement strand
CGATTCACACTGCCTCTCTACGCTTTTTGACCATAAAAATATGAGTGCTTAGATTACTATAAAAGAACTAGACTGCACAGTCCCTTAAGTGCCTACTAATTCGCCAGCTCAAGCACGGCTTCGATAGGGCCCTGATGCACGTTTCTTCACCCTCACTAGGCGATTCTCGAGGCGTCATTGTGATCTGAATACAGTTTGTTTATCCTAGGTATCGCAATAAAGAATAATAACAATTAGCACAGGTAGGCCTACAGACATGTTTCATCTGCACACTTTTTCACCTCTTAAAATGCCACTGAGAGCTCACTGGGCCTTATTAGTGTGTCTTTGTTTAAATCCTAGCCTCCTACTCGCAAACGAGAGCATCACAGCCTTAGTAGCCGGCCGCATTATTGACGGCCGCCATTCAAAAGCTTTAAACAACACAGTGATCCTCACCAAAGACAATAAAATCATCGCCATAGGCAAGCCCGAGATAATTCCCAAAAACGCGCAAATAATTGATTTGGGTGACGCCACACTGCTCCCCGGCTTGATTGATACCCACATTCACCCTCTTATGCACGGCGATGACTATCAGGCTAGGCATCTCGAAACCTCATCGGCGTATAAAACCCTGAAGGCCTTTAAGTCGACCCAAGCCTTACTTAAGGCCGGCTGGACGTCTCTCAGAGTAATGGGCACAAACGACGTATTTTACGGCTTCCGTGACCTCAGGCGCGTCTACGATGAGGGGCTTTTTGTGGGGCCTCGCATCACTGGAGCGGGTCATTATCTATCAATCACCGGGGGTGGCGGCGACATTAATTACCTCTCGCCCGAGCAAAAAGTTCACGCCGACGGGTTAATCGTGGACGGGCCAGACGAAGTTCGCAAAGCCATTCGCCGCGAGGTCAAATATGGCTCTGATTGGATCAAGCTGCTGGTTACTGGCGCGTTCATGTCAGTAGGTGACAATCCCCGCAATGTAGCCTTCAGTGCCGAGGAATTGAAAGTTGCCATGGAGGAGGCCAAGCGCCTGAATGTGCCTGTGGCCGCCCACGCCCACGCAACTGCAGGTATCAACATGGCAGTAAAAGCAGGCGCCCGCTCAATTGAACACGGCACTTATCTGGATGACGAAAGTATCCGATTAATGAAAAAACATGGCACCTTCCTAGTGCCAACTATTTACGTTGGTGATTATTACAATGACGAGAGTCAAGCGCTTCGCGCCCAAGACAAAAACGATCATTACAGCAATAACATTCGCGCCACATTTCTACGCCAAGTGGGCAAGGCTCACAAAGCAGGGGTGAAAATTGCCGTTGGCTTAGACTTAGGCGGCGAACAATACAACCCCACCTTAAGCGCTCGCGAGCTAGCGGTATTAATTGAAGCGGGCATGAGCCCGATGGAGGCAGTGCAAGCCGCCACTCGAGTGGGCGCAGAGTTACTGGGATGGGATCACAAGCTAGGCGTACTAGCGCCTGGCATGCTCGCCGATATTATCGCTGTCGCGGGCAACCCCCTCGATGACATCAGCGAACTCGAGCGTGTTAATTTCGTTATGATTGACGGGAAAATTGTAAAACAACCTTAAATATTGGCGGCTTTTGTGAAAAAAATCCTTTCTCTATTCTTACTTATGGTTTCTCTGGGTGCCACGCTCGCGACATTTGCATCAGACACGCAGGAAGCCTCCAAAGATTACTCAGTGCTGCCAAGCATTGTCCATGAAGGCCAAGCCGAAGCCATAAACCCAGCGCCTGGCGTTCGTGTGATTCCTGGCTATTTGTCTCTGGTGCCTCCCGTAATTGCTATTGGCTTAGCGCTTATATTAAAAAGTGTGATTCCCTCGATTTTCTTTGGTTTATGGGCCGGGGTTATCGTTATCCGTGGGTTTACGCCCCCTGATATCCTCATGGCATTGCTCGATAGTTTTCAAGTATTTGTCCTGAAAGCATTCTCCAATGAAGACCACGCCGCAATTCTTTTGTTCAGCATTATGATCGGCGGCATGGTGGGCATCATTTCAAAAAATGGTGGCATGCTTGGGGTAATCGACAAAGTAATTCGCTGGGCTTGCACGCCTAGACGCGGCCAACTTTCGGTATGGTTTTTAGGCTTGGCGGTGTTTTTTGACGATTACACAAACACCCTGACCGTAGGCAATTCTGTGCGCCCCATCACCGACCGCCTGCGTATCTCTCGAGAAAAAGTGGCTTATATTGTAGATTCAACCGCAGCACCCGTGGCAGCCATCGCCGTGATCACTACCTGGATTGGTTATGAACTGGGTTTAATCAGTGATGTTTTTGCCTCAATTGAGGGCGCGACCGAAGCGCCCTACAGCGTTTTCCTCAATTCAATTCCCTACAGTTTTTACCCCATATTGACACTCTTTTTTGTCTTCGTAATCGCCTGGACGGGGCGAGATTTTGGCCCAATGCTAAAGGCGGAAAGTAAAAGCTACAATGCCATAGGCGACCCCTATGCGGGAGCCAAAGAATCAATGTTAGACAACACTGTGCGCGACGACATACCGCATCGAGCCATTAATGCTGTTCTGCCTATTTTCACCTTGGTAGCGAGCTGTATTGGGGGTTTATTTGTCAGCGGTGAGGGCAGCACATTACAGGAGATTTTATCGACCGGTGACGTATACAAGTCTCTGATGTGGGGCTCGTTAATCAGTGTCATGGTCGCCGCCATCCTAACGATGGGCCAGCGGATAATGACTATTAACGAAATTGTCACGGCTTGGGAAAACGGCGTGGTTTGCATGGCCGCGCCGATGGTCATTTTAATTTTAGCTTGGTCGCTCGCCGAAACCACCACTACGCTCGGCACGGCCGAATACTTAGTTACGTTGGCCGACGGTATTTTAATACCTGAAATTATTCCTGCGCTCGCCTTCGTATTATCTGCAGCCGCCGCTTTCTCCACTGGCTCAAGCTGGGGAGTTATGGCCTTGATGCTGCCACTTATCTTACCTGTAGCTTGGTCCACCTTGGTAGCAGATGGCGGCGTATCGGCCGACAATATGCACATTATTTATTCCACCCTTGCCAGCGTCTTGGCCGGGTCAATTTGGGGCGATCACTGCTCACCGATTTCGGACACTACGGTTCTATCATCGATGTCGACCAACTGTGATCATATGGAACACGTACGCACACAGATGCCCTATGCCTTAACTGTAGGCGCCGTATCATTATTCGTTTGCACCCTGCCCAGCGCCTTTGGCATTCCCTGGTGGATAACGCTTCCTATCGCCGCGGCTATACTCATGGGTATTATTCGCGTATTTGGCAAGCACTCTTACCAGCAGTAGCTGGCCAAAATGGAACTCTCACTGTAGCGTTAAGGTAGTCAAACGCTACAGCTCCTCCTGCATCTCTAAATACAAATTTTCAACCTTAGTTCTTGCCCAAGGCGTTTTTCGCAAGAATTTAAGGCTGGATTTAACAGAGGGGTCGCTGGTAAAACAGCGAATATTGATACGCACGCCCATTTCTGCCCACCCGTAATGCGCTTCGAGCTGAGTGACAATTTTTTCTAAGGTGATGCCGTGAAGTGGGTTATTAATTTGCGGTTTACTCATGAACATACCTATTCGGCGCTATGACGAGGGAAATTGAACTAAAGGACAATTTTTCTGTACTCTACAGCATATCTTGCTGAACAGAAATCTCCATAATAGAAGCTCAAACCTCAAGCTAAGCGGAGTACACAGCATGACTAAGGCCCAATCAATCAAGAACCTTGCTCTTTACCATTACCAGTCGTGCCCATATTGCGCAGTCACACGAAGAGCCATAGACCAAAAAGGTCTCACTGTTGAACGTCGCGATATTCAAAAAAATCGTGAGCATAGAAATACCCTCACTCGGCAGGGCGGGAAACCACAAGTGCCTTGTTTGCGCATTGAACGGGACAACGGAAATGTCGAATGGCTGTATGAATCAGCGAGTATCATTCAATTTATTAATCGCCAGAAAAATGAACTAACTCAAGCGGCTTAGTAGTATTACTGGCTGGCCTTAAGTATAGGCGACGCTGAATAATGATTAAGCACTAGAGGCTTTCGTCCGACGTTCATTGTCAGCGTCGCTTGAAGCTCAACACCTTTTACCGTCCAAGTTGCGTGATTATGATCATTGAGTGAAATGGTAATGGTGTTTATACCATTCTTAAATAGATGTCCGGGCAGATGCAAATTATGCCCGTATACGCGTTGAATTTTAACACCGTTGACATAGAGATGCGCATGACCTTCAAGCATTGCTTTGGGGGAACTCGCTATGAACTTCTTAATAGGCGGAATGATATCGTAGTGCGCAAGTTCAAGTTGCAGGTTATAACCATCCATTTTATCAACAAATATTTCTGCACTGAGTTCAGGAACCCGAAAGCCAGTCGTTATTTCAAGCGTTCCGTGGCTCATTTCCTCACCGTTGGCATTATCTGCAGGGTGAGCCGCAAAAACCCAATGTGGTGCACCAAGCACCACCAATAAAATTGCACAAAGAAAACTATTCATAGTTACACCCGCGGCTTTTCGCACCAAATTTAATACCTTCAACACTCAGCCTAAATCAAATTTGAATGGAATTCGACACCTCTATGCCCTGTTTTCGGGCCGTCAGCACAAGAGCCTAATTTGCTAAATGTTTGCACAATTGGCTTTTTCGATCGCTGCTATACTGGAATTCTGACTAACGAACAATACTAATTCATGGGCGGGCAAAGCTAGTGATTAAACCCTCAATTTCATTATTAGGCAGACAGGTTCTCATCGTCGTGCTGCTGATCACGGCATGCAGCGCCCAAGCGCAATACAGCCAAGGCGACTACGACAATGTACAGAAAATGTATATCGCGTATTACGGACGCCCTGGCGACCCTGAGGGGCTATCATTTTGGGCAGGCAAGTTGGCCGAAGGTAACGGCGATCTATCCTCTATAATTGAAAGCTTTGGCGCCTCTGACGAATATACTAGCCGTTTTGGCTCGCTGTCATCTTCCGAGCTGGTGAACAATATCTATCTTCAAATACTGGGTCGAGACGCCGATTCCGGCGGCTTAGATTTCTATGTAGGTCGCCTGGACAACACCGTGAGCACACTCGCCTCCATTGCCCTGCAAATAGCCGACGGTATTGATGATGGCACTTCCGACGCCGATATTTACAGTAATAAACTGACCGTTGCCAACGCCTATAGTGCCGCGGTCGAAGAGACTGATAGCACTTACAGCACGGCCGAAATTGATGCGGCTAAAGCACTGCTTGACGCCGTCGACGGAACATCAGAATCACTTGAGGTCTCACTGACATCTGTCGATTCGCTATTCACCGGCGAGTCTGGCGTTGCGCTGTTGACCGAGTGGATTGTAAACACCAGTGGCGAGCTTTCGACTTTCTTACTCAATAGCCAAGGATCAGCCGCCATAGCTGTTAATGTCCAATCAGTGACCGAAGAATCGATCAACGGTGCTAGCTTTGCTCGAGTACAAACAGAAGGCATTCCAAATTACGTGGTGACCTTTACCCAAGAACAAATTGACGCGTTAAATGCGCGGCCACGCGCCGATCTGCAGCAGCAAAACAATCAGGACTTCGTCAGCGAACCCGGAGCCACCACTGCGAGCGCAGGCGATGTTTTGGGCTTTGGTGGCGACATTGGATTTCGCTCATTTTCAGGCGACATAAGCTGCGCCGATGGTGCCGGTTATGGCTACTGGCCTCCAGGTCCCACCTGCCCAAATGATCAGGCAAAGGATGGATATTTCCCAATAGAACCCATTGATACTAGCGAAAATTGTGATATTGGTGCATCCGCCAGCGGATATGCCGTAAATGGTGTTTCTATCTACAGTTGGTTTGACGGTCAGAGCTACAACAACGAAGGTGTCTGGCAATCTCTGGCACCCTTTGCCGAGGTGTATGACGTAGATGTATGTGGCGGACACGCCGCAAATGGCGACTATCATCATCATTTTTATTCTGATTGCTGGGGTGAAGTTGTCGGCGAAGATAAAACCGGTCACTCGCCCATTTATGGCTTTGCCGCCGATGGCTACGCGGTTTACGGACCTTGGCACAGCAGTGCTGTGGTCGCGCAAAGTTGCTGGGTGCCCCGTGAATATAATGCCAATTCGGCCAGTGGCTGCGGCACCGACGGCGATCGCAGCTGCTTACTGGTGGATCAGTATGATCTTAGCCAAGGCACAACTGCCGCTAGTAGCAATGGCCCCACCACCTCTGGCGAATACACCAGTTTATCAAGCAATACTTTTGTCACGATCTCAGGATTTTTCTTTGAGGATTATTATTATGACAGTGCTTGTACCAGTAACGGCGGCGAAGAAGCGCTAGACCAATTCAACGGCCATGACCACGACAACCTGGGGTATCACTATCACTTAACGATCGTTAGCAATACTGACATAACACCTGCGTTCCCATTTACATTTGGCCCTCGATTCAAAGGTCAATTACAGGACAATGCGATTGCTAGCTGTTCCAGCGGTGCTGGCGGAGGCCCTCCTCCCGGAGGTCCGAGCGGCCCTTAGTGTATTTCTCTGGGCGGTAAGCACCGCCCAGAGAAATACTCAACTCACTTATTTTTCCTTTGTTTTGTTTCAGTTTGAACAGAGCGATAAAAACGACCTAAACTTCGACTCGTCGCTCGCTTTTCAGCAATACTTGCGTCATTAAACGCTTGCTCGCGCAGCAACTTTAAATAATTATTGAGACGACGAGCGTCGATCGTTCCGGCTTCTACCGCTGCTTTGACATGACAACCGGGCTCTTGCTGGTGGCAACAATCTTGAAATTTGCAGCTTTGCGCTAGTTCACTTATGTCACCAAAGGCTTCGTGAACTCCATCTTCACAGTCAGTCAATTGCAACTCCCTCATACCCGGAGTGTCGAGCAACAAACCGCCCCCCGGCATAGGATGAAGTGAGCGCGCAGTGGTTGTGTGTCGGCCCTTACTGTCGTCGTCGCGAACACCACCGGTGTCCTGCTCACCCTCCCCAAGCAAGGTATTCACAAGCGTTGATTTGCCAACACCTGACGAGCCCATAAAAGCCAAGGTTTTACCACTGCGACACCAGGGTGATAATGCATTAACGCTGCTGACATCAAGGCCATTGACGGCGAGAACCATTAACATGGGGTCCAAACCCTGGGCCTGTTGCGAGTAGCTTTCAGGCTCCTCACAGCAATCCAGCTTGGTAAGCACGACCACCGGCTCTACTTGCGCGCCTTTTGCTAAAGCCAAATAACGCTCAAGTCGACTCAGATTAAAATCATGATTCAAAGAACTTACGATAAACACCGTATCAATGTTTGCCGCTATAGACTGGCGATCAATTTTACTGCCCGCCGCTTTCCGCGCAAAGAGTGAAAGCCGGTCCAGTGCCCGTACAAATTTAAAATCAAGGTCTAATAGAAGCCAATCACCCACCGTTAAATTAGGCATGTTTGGCGTAAGTGCTAGAGTGAATAACCCTCTCTCAGAAATAAGTTCAAGTGTCGCCCTGTGCTGAGCTAGCACACGCCAAGCAACGTGATTTTCCCACTCCTCTAAACTAAGTTGTTGTTGAAAGAATGCCTGCCATCCCAACTGGGACAGAGAAAAAGTGTGTGTCATTGTGAACCCCAAGACGCAGTGAAGCGCCGATAATGAAATTATCAGGGCGGAATTAGATGCCCCGGTTGATAAACCGGACAGAGAAGCAAGAACTAGAGAGTTGGAGTGCTTAATGCCCAGTGAGTATGAGAAACAATCATAAAATACCTCCAATTATTTTTTGAATAAGCGCAACAACCCTAACAGATGGATTATTGGCGCTCAAGTAATTGATCTTACATCATATGAATGGGCTGGCGCCGCAAAGTTTGGCAAGCAGAATATTTGTAAAATTAGGCTAAGTTAATAAAGAGGAAGTTGAGCAGACAACAAGTAAGTGAAAGCGGGCAGATTTATACAGTAGGATTCCAAATTAATGGGTCTTGCATAGGGCGACTAGAAATTGCTTCACGTATCACCGAGCGAGCGTGTTTGCCACATTTGCCACATTGACTCGCCACACCCAAACGCTGACCCACTTCTCTCAGAGTGCTGGCACCTTGCCTGACTTCTTCACGAATTTGGTTGTCGGTAATAGCGCGGCAAATACAAACGTACATTTTGAGCTCTCAATCGGCGTTTCGGTAGATGAGCTCAATTTAAACGCGAATAGGAATGATTGTCAATAGCATTTCAACTATTCTTATACACTAGTGATTGCCAGAGCCTACCTGTTTAAGGTACTTTTGGCGAAAATGGGCACAGACCCCTTTCATATTACAGCGACTATCGCTTATGCCCGCTACCACTATTGTTAGTATATGGCCCCTCTTCGCTGGGCTCTCTCTTATTGGTTTAGCCATAGGCGTACAAGGCAGCCTGCTAGGGGTTCGAGCGCAACTAGAGGGCTTCGACAGCTATCTGATTGGCGTGCTGATGTCCTGCTACTACGCAGGCTTTTTGATTGGTTCTCGACTAGCTCCCAGAATGATTCAGCGGGTTGGCCATATTCGAATTTTTGCAGCCCTATCGGCAATAGCCTCTGTGACTATATTAGTTCACTCGCTGTATGTTCAACCTTGGGCCTGGGCGCTCATGCGTCTGCTCACAGGCTTTGCATTCTCCGTTATTTACGTCGTGTCCGAAAGCTGGCTGAATCAGGCCTCAACCAATGCCAATCGCGGCCAAATTCTTTCTATATACACCACCATCTTATTGACCGGCATTTGTGCCGGTCAATTTATGCTTAATCTGGCTCCACCCACAGACTTCACCCTGTTTATACTCATTTCAGTGATGGTAAGCATTGCAGGGGTGCCTATTCTCCTGTCGGCTGTCACCGCGCCCGACCTCGAAGAGATCGAACGGGTGAGCATGGCCCAACTTTGGTATCGCACGCCCATGGGAGTTACTGGCATTATTCTCTCTCAATGGGTCTCAAGTATCATCTTTAGCATTGGTGCTGTGTATGTCTCCGAGCTAGGCATGAGTGTTTATGAGGTTGCGAATTTTATGGGTGCGTTGATGGCGGGCGGAATGATCCTGCAATGGCCCTTGGGTAAGATTTCGGATCACATCGATCGCCGCTGGGTTATTGGCTTGTCTAGTTTGGTGGCGGCTGCCATTGCCATACTTATTAGTTTTGAAACCGTGGCATCTACCAAGCTCTATCTACTGGCCTTCGTATTTGGCGGGTTCTCACTATCAATGTACTCGGTAGTCGTTGCCCTTACCAACGACCACCTACGCCCTCATGAAATTGTACCGGCAAGCGGCACCGTAATATTAATTGCGGGCATTACCTCTGTGACGGGCCCGATCACGGCCGTTGTCTGGCAACAATCGCTGGGCGAACAAAGCTTGTTCTTACTCCTAGCAACAAGTTTATTGCTTCTAGCCGCGATAAGCATATGGCGTGCGCTCACGATTCCTGCCCTCCCCGCAGAGTACAAAACTCAATCCACATTACAGGCAGCGGCCATTCAAGTCGGCACCATACTGCACGCAGAAGAGGAGCAGCCACCCGATTAGTGCCTATGTACTCAGAAAGGTTGTGAGCGCCAGAGGCGGTAATTTCCTATATGATTGGAATCTATGGAAGAGCTCTTTATCTTTACCCGTGGTGTCGCCGTAGGCTCGGTTTTATTAATGAACCTCAAGCTATGGTTCGACTACCGACACCTCCTTGCCGGGCGCCTACTCAATGGCCTATTGGTGTGCGTGAGCGCCTATTTAGTTGCGCCAATGCTCGACAACTGGCCGTGGATACAAAATCCCGCGATTGTTCTAGCAACCTCAGTTACGGCAATTTTTTGGCTTTTTTCACTTGCGGTATTTAACGATTGGGACCAGAAAGGCATTACCGTGGGCCCGCTGCGGACTGCGTTGCTGGTATTGTTTTTAATTATTGCACTACCGGAACTTTGGTTTGATCACATTACTCAAGCCCAAGACAACATGGTGTATCAATGGCTTTTTTATCTCTCCTATTCAATTCGTATATTGTTTTTAATACTGGCACTAAGCGCAATAGTCGCTCATTGGAGGCAAGACCTCGTGGAGGCACGGCGTCAACTAAGGAGTATATTCATTGGTTTGGGCGGCGCCTATATTCTGGTGGTAACGTTTGTGGAACTGGTTCTTGGCCTTAAGTCAGCGCCATTATTACTGGAAGTGGGGCACTCTCTGTTACTCGCATCACTGCTTGTGGTCACTGCCACATGGCTAATCATAACAAGCCCGCAAGGTTTGTTGGCTTCACTGGATATTCCGCTCAAGGCCGCCCCCAAAATTGAAACTATTGACTCAGAGAGTGACAAGGCACAAGACACACTTTCACTCACGGAGAAAAACTGGCTTCAAGCTTTGAGAGACCATATGGAAAGCGAGTACGGTTATCGCAACAACGAACTCAGCATAGGCAAACTTGGGGAGCGGCTTGCAATTCCAGAGCATCAACTGCGCCGACTTATCAATAAACATTTGGGCTATCGAAATTTTAACGACTTTCTCAATCAATACCGAATTGGCGAAGCCGCGAAGCGCCTAAACGATCCGGAACAGGAACGACTTCCCATATTAACCATTGCCCTCGAGGTCGGTTACAGCTCGCTAACGCCCTTCAATCGAGCGTTCAAAGGGCAATATCAGCAAACACCCAGTGAATATAGGCGCAAAGCTCTGAAGCCATCGAACTCTGCCAGCTGATAGTTGAGCGCTCAGAAGCCTGCACAATTCCGTGGAGAAAATACTCTCCACGCACAAGGCTAATACCATCGCTTTAGCGACTTACCCTAGCCATTTATTGATAAAGATCTGCGCTTACGATTCCCACCACAATAAGCTCCAACTGCTGGTCACTATCTATATCAGCCAAGACAAAAGGACCATCGTCTTCGTTGTAATTCGCAATTACACCATGGGTCGAAAAGGACCCTCGGCCGTCATTCAAAAAATAATCTCCAGTTTGTTCAGCCAACAAATCAATATAACCATCACTATTTAAATCGGCGACAAACAAATCGGTAATCGTTAAACCTGAGGCGGATTGCTCTGGAATACGAAAACTTTCGTCGATGAAGTATTCCCCCTGCTGATTTATCATGACCTGAATCGTATTACCTTCATAATCAGTGCCTTCAATACTTTGTGTATGAGAGACCAGCAGGTCCAGCCACCCATCGCCATTGACATCGTAGCTTTCAATATCCAAGGTCATGTCTCTAGCATTGAGGTCAGGAACAGGCAGCGACATCGTCGCTTGGCCATTGAAAGAACCCTCGCCGTCGCTGAGCACTACATACCCAGCAGCGGTGTCATCTGCCCCAATAATCATATCGGCTGCGCCGTCATTATTGATATCCGCCAAATGCACCGCAATCTGGTTTTTAGTCGCTAATTGCTCAGGCAATAAAGTATCATCGCGCGTAAAGTTTCCAGCCCCATCATTGAGTAATAAATAAGGTTTTTCATAGACTGAAACATTACCGACCAATAAATCTAAATCGCCGTCTTTATCGATATCACCAGCGGAAATACTATGAGTTAAACTGACATCATCAGGAAGGTTCATTTCCGCATTGCGCCATTGGCTCGCGCCGTCAGACAACAGCAACTGATTGCGCTCTCCCCCATGACCTTCAGCGTTTACTCCCCGCCCCGCCAATACAAGGTCATCAATGCCATCACCATTGAGATCGGCCTTCAATAACTCAGTGATGTTTTGCAAGGCCGGCACTGGACCTGAAATAAAAGCGTTAAGGTCCGCCAAATGAAACTGGCCTCCCCCTTGGTTTAACAATAGCTCTAAGGGCAATTTGGCATCTTGCAACACCGGCGTGGTCTTACCGTTCAATAGATCCAATTGGCCATCGCCGTTGATATCTAAGGCAATAACGGCACTAGAGTTTGTAATACCATCGCCGGTAATCAAGGGGATTTCTTCATACTGTTGGAAAATCAATTCACTGGCAACGGGCTTTTCTAGGGATTGGTGGCTCCAGTAAGTCGATATTTTGGTATTCTGAATATGCTCTTCCGACTCAGAAAAACCGACCATTAACTTGCCGCGCGTTAAACCACTATTCATAGCGTCCTGCCAGTACGCGAAGCCACTGGCATCCGGTTCACGCCCCAAGACATTTTGGTACACTAGCTCAATGAACTGATCGTTATTTAAGCTGCCGTAAGTATTGATGAACTCTTCCGAACCACTAAAAGACTGAGCCACCCTCGATAGACTGAAGCCCTTATTGGAAAGTGCATTATTCCAGAAAGTAAATCCTTCTTGATCCGGTTGGCGGGCAAAAAAAGCCTGATATAGGCGAATAATTTGCCCGTCTACAAACATAGCGTCCATGACAGCTCCATTTTAATTGCTTAATAATTTGATCTAGCCAAAAAAAGCAGCAGAGTACTATGTTTTGAGTTCATAGAGTAGATAGAAAAACGATTCGAAGCCTTTTGGCCTTGATAACGCCAATCATCTAGGAAATGACTTCCAGCTCTTGGGAAAAGATGATCCACATCATTAATAAACGATTTGCTTAAGCCTTAAGGGCTAGTTTCGCCATCTTTGATAGATTTTGTCGATTTTGGTCTGTATAAATCGGTCAATTCGATCACGCAGAGCGATCGATACCATAGAATTTGCCCAGGCCCACAATTGCAATGAGCGACAGCAAAGTAAAAAGCAAACAAGAGTGGTTCACTCCCGCGGACGTCGCGGCGCAGTTCCATGTGTCTCCTATCACGGTTAGGAACTGGGCAAATTCCGGCAAATTAAAAAGTACTGTTACCCCTGGCGGACATCGTCGGTTCAGTGCGGAAAGTGTCGATGAGTTTGCCCTCACTCGAAATACCAAGCTCGAGGGAAAAACGCCGGAAAAACTAACAATTCTTATCGTCGACGATGACGCCGAAGTAGCGGAGCTTCTGGCCGAACTAATAAATTTACACATCGAAAATGTAAGCTATTTGTTTGCAGGCGACGGATTTGAGGCTGGGTTCTTAACCAACATTCACAAGCCAGACATCATTTTTATGGATATTCATATGCCTGGCATGTCGGGCAGTACGGCCTGCAAATTAATCAAACAAAACTCAGCCACCAAACATATCCCCGTAATCGGCATCACCGGATATGCCTCTTCTGCCGAAACAGACAACATGATGAGCGCAGGAACGCTCTGTATCTTGAAGAAGCCGTTTGATTTAAAACAGCTATACCCTGCTATTGACAACGCCACCCGAAGTAATTGAGAGCTGCTATTATGCGTGAGAACCTTCCTGTTACGAACAAAGAACGTAACTACCAAAAACACCAACGTATCGTTAGTACCACTACGCGAAAAGGTCTAATCGGCTATGTTAATGATGACTTTGTCGACATCAGTGGTTTTGAAACTGATGAACTCGTTGGTCAGGCTCACAACCTAGTTCGACACCCCGACATGCCACAAGCGGCTTTTAAAGATTTGTGGGACACAATCAAAGACCACAAACCCTGGATGGGACTGGTTAAGAATCGCTGTAAAAATGGTGATTACTATTGGGTGGACGCCTTCGTAACCTCAACAGGTTCCGGCGCAGATGACGGTTATCAATCTGTTCGCACACAGCCAGATAGAGAAACCGTTGGCCGGGCAGATCGAATATACAAAAAACTAGGGCCGCAAGGACAGCCAAAACCACTTGGGCTAGTTAGCAGGCTTCCCATATCCGTAAAAACCCTGGGACTCAGCGTTCTTTCCTTAATCCTTGGCCTAGGGGCAGGCTTACTACTAGGTTCAAAAAATGTCGAAATAGTGGGTATTGCAATGACCCTTACACTTTGCCTCAACGCAATATTCTTCCAAGTTTTGCTCAAACCTTGGAGTGACGCGGCCAAGAAATCAGAGTCAATATTCAAAAATTTGATAGCAAAACAAGTCTATACCGGCAGGACTGACGAACTTGGTCAACTTGAGTTGGTAATCAAGTTTTTACAAGCTCAACAAAACACCATAATTTGGCGCTCATCAGATTCAGCGGGCTGCCTAGCTAAATCTGCCAGTCAGGCCAATTTGGAAACTAAAAACACTCAAGAGAACATGTCTGCACTACATCAAGAAGTAGATTTAGTGTCTACGGCCATGACTGAAATGAGTGCTACCGTTCAGGAAATTGCCCGAAATGCCTCATTAACATCGTCGACTACTCAGGACGCGTTTACCAGCGTTCGACAAGGCGAGGAGGTAGTGCAGCAAACCAAGCAGAAAATCGAATCTTTATCGAGGGATCTAGGAGAGTCATCAGTCACTATTTCTCAGCTCGCCAAGGACAGCGAGTCAATAGGCAGCGTGATTGACGTGATCAATAGCATCGCCGAGCAAACCAATTTACTAGCGCTCAATGCCGCCATTGAAGCCGCTCGAGCAGGCGAATTCGGACGCGGATTTTCTGTCGTTGCCGATGAAGTACGCTCTCTTGCCGCAAAGACCCAATCCTCCACTGGCGAGATTAGGAAAATGATAAATGATTTACAAAAAACCGCAGGCGAAGCCGTAATTGCTATGAATTGCAACAAAACCGAAGCGGAATCATCTGTCGTTGAGGCGAACAACGCAACAGAGTCTCTTGCGCTTATTCGAACCAATATGGATCAGATAAATGACATGAGCATACAAATCGCTACCGCGGCTGAGGAGCAAAGCCAGGTCTCTGAAGAAATCAACCGCAACATAGTAAATATTAACGACAGCGCCAATCACACACTCGATGGATGCCATCGCGTATATGATACTAATAAAAATTTGTTCTCCAGCGTCAACAATTTAAATACCATGATTACACAATTCGCAATATAACTCCGGCTAGATTAGCGGAGCCATATAGTTATACATAGAGAAAACCAATCTTATGAACGACAATATAAGTCTTCGAGATATTGAAAAGACTCTTAGCAATCTCAATGGTAAAAATTATTTCACTCAACTCGTACAGTTACTTCGTGAAGTAACAAACGCAGACTACACTTTTATTGCCACTATAGATCCAACGGCCAATACGGCGAAAAGTCTGGCGGTACAAAGCCGTGTAGGCCCAGAAAATAATTTTTCATACCCCCTAGCTGGCACACCTTGTAGCGACTTAGCTCACAACCAACAATTCTGCATTAAACAGGGTATCGCAGATCGGTATCCTGACGATGCACTTCTTACAGAAATGGGAATTGTAGGCTATGTAGGCATCACCTTACGCAATACCTCCAATCATACGGTTGGAATTTTGGTGGCTCTCTACAAATCGACAATACATGATGAAGGAATCGCAGAGAACGCATTCCGGTTTTTTTCCGCATCAGCTCTGTCAGAGATCGAACGTAGAAACAATGAAAATTCGCTGATCACTAAAACCAATGAGCTAGAAAAGAAAACATCCGACCTCAGAATAGCGCATCAAATTTACGACTTCATGAGCGACGGAGTTATCATTACCAACCCACACAACCAAATAATCTATGTGAATGATGCGCTACTTACTATGTCGGGATATGAACGAGATGAACTTGTAGATAAAAATCCTAGAGTTCTAAATTCTGGCCTACTCCCCAAGTCATTTTATCAAAAAATGTGGCGTGAGATTAATACCAATAGCTTTTGGCAGGGCGAGTTAATTAACCGAAAAAAGAGTGGCGATGTGTACCCGATCGTAACCGCCATCAGTGTTCTCAATTCAGACGAAGGCCCCGCACTCAATCACATTGCTGTTCACAGAGATATAACGGCGGAAAAGCAATCTCGTGAATTAATCGCTTTTCAAGCCTCCCACGACCACCTCACAGGCTTAACTAATCGATTTCGTTTTCATTCAGACATTGATGATAAATTGAAAGACAGGGGCGATTTAGGCTCTGGGTCCATTATATTAATCGACATAGATAATTTCAAACTCATTAATAATTCACATGGGATCGAAGATGGAGATCTGCTATTAAAGCAATTCGCACTTAGGCTACGCAGCTATTGTACGGAGAACGTACGCTCTATATCGCGACTGAATGGCGATCAGTTCGGCGTGCTATTTACCAACAACAATCCCGTGAGCACTGCGACTTTCTCTAGGAATTTACTTAAGAAACTTAATAAACCTTATAAAACCTCCGACGGAAAGGAGTATTTCATCACTCTATCGCTTGGCATAAGTCTTTTCCCTCATGACGCCAAAGAAAGCCGAGAATTATTTACTTGCGCAGAACTGGCATTAGATCACGCCAAATATTCCGGAAAAGATACAATTGCATTTTACGATGAAGAATTGAAATCTCGCGCGAAACGAATCGACCTTCTTCGTCGGCGAATGGCCATTGCCATTGCGAACAATTCCTTTGACGCTTACTACCAGCCCATTGTCCATACTAAAACCAAGAGTCTCTCTCACTTTGAAGCCCTGGCTCGTTGGCATGACGAGATACTTGGCAAAGTATATCCGGATGAATTTATTCCGATTTCGGAAGAGTTTGGTCTAATCCAAGGGCTAGGTCAGTGTGTTACTACCAAGGCCATTGACGGAATACTGAGTATAAATGAAAACTTGACGGTTCCTATTGGCCTTTCTATAAACCGCTCTGCGCGTGAATTTATGAGTGATGATGATCACTGCGCCAATATTGTAGAGATGATTAATCATAGCGATATAGATCCAAGTCTTGTAAGTATTGAGCTAACCGAAAGCATGATGATCAACAACGAATCGACCGCAAAACTTCAACTAGAACACTTGCGCTCCCTTGGCTTCAGCATTTCCATGGATGATTTCGGCACAGGCTTTTCATCTCTAGGATATCTAAAAAAGTACCCTTTCGATTATATTAAAATTGACCGAAGCTTTATCGCAGACATGACAGAACAAAAAGAATCTCACATTCTAGTGAAAACGATCGTCGATATGGCCCACAATTTTGGTATGCAGGTTATCGCTGAGGGCGTTGAATCACCCGAGCAGCTGGAGATGCTGGAAATCTTAGGCTGTGACTATGTTCAGGGTTATCTATTCAGCCCCCCAATGGCGGAGGAAGAGGTACTCGCATACATTACAGACTACCACAGCGAGCAAATTTCAAACGATGAGAAAAAGTATAAGTGCCTAAATGTTGTGAACTAAATTTACTTCCAGTGTAATTTTCATTAGCCTTAACCTAAACTATCACATTCGATTCTACCTGTTATGTTGACTTTAAAAGCCATTCATATCTTTTGCGCCTATACAACTGGCATTGGATTCCTCTTGCGAGGCGTATTAATACTTTGCCAGAGCCCGCTAAGGCAACATCGAATCGCAAAAAAATTACCACACATAATTGATAGCGGTTTATTCATTAGTGGAATGTTTATGGCATTCTACTGGGCTATTTCACCAATGGAACAAGCTTGGCTTTTGGCGAAGCTGATTGCGCTCCCCCTCTATATTCTCTTTGGTTTAATAATGATTCGCTGGGGGAGCACCGACCGCAGGCAGTGGATCGGTTTGATCGGAGGTTTACTGGTCTACTCCTACATCGTTGGCGCAGCGCATAGCAAGTCTGTGCTATCAATATTCAGCTGATACTTCTACCCTGCCCGCCAACACCATTCTGGAATTAGCGCCACCACATTTAGTCTCTTTCGGAATAATAACTACATTCTAATTCGCGATTAATCCGCCCGCAAAAAAATGAGCCCGTCAAAAGCTAAAATCGGATACAGACAGCCCAAGATACAGATATCTACTTGACGCAGAATAGTCAAATTCAAAATATTCAACTACATTTATATCGGAGGTCAGCTTAAGAAATCCCATCTGCTAGCCTTTGTTGCTCTGACTCGCATAGAAAAAGAACAGTTAATAGCGTTCAACAAGCTCAAGAGACGATATTTATGCCACCTAAGGCAGCCAAATTCACTTCCACTGAATACGACATTAGTCGCGTGGACTTTTAAAGTGACTCAAGAAGGTATGCCTAAATAGTGACTTCAGAACCCATTATCTCACCGAGGCCAGTAAGAACTCGAACTCTATCGATATTCATTATTCTCTTCTGCCAAATACTATTTGGCCCGAGCGTCTTGGCCACAGACGAGCGGAAATCCTTCCAACAAAATGCCCTATCAATTCCAACCAGCCAATACGGTGGTTTTCTTATTGATCGCGATGGTTTCATATGGATAGGCACCACCGGCTTAGGACTCTTAAGATATGATGGAGTTGAGCTCAAAAGTTTTGCTGACTCAGTCTCTGGAAGTATGATTAGCACCATTGTCGAGGATCAGCAGGGGGTCATCTGGATAGCTTCGTTCAGCAACGGCCTCACAAGCTATGACAAAAGCACGGGGCTATTTACCCACTACATACACGAAACTGGAAATGCCAATTCTCTATGCAGCAACAACATTTCCTTTTCACCCAAGAAAATGCTGATCGATCACACCAACAAACTATGGGTTGGTTCAGATGACGCTGGACTCTGCATTTATGATAAGGAGATCGGGAAATGGACCCAACATCTCTACAAAACCAATACAAACAACAGCCTAAATGACAACACTGTTTTGGCCTTGGCAGAGGACCATGAAGGCTCAATCTGGGTAGGAACACAGCGTGGAGGGCTAAATAAATATGATCCAAAGACGAGTTTGTGGTCTTCATATAAGCATGATCAAAATAAGCCCGACAGTTTGAGCAGTAATTGGATTAGTTCACTTCTCGTAGACAGGGATGGTACTCTTTGGGTTGGTACGAAAAATCGTGGTTTGAATCGTTTTGACTCAGAGAGCGGTACCTTCCAGCATTTTGTTCATGATCCGAAGCAAGAAAATACCATTGGTGACAATGGCATATGGAATTTAAATGAAGATCACAATGGAGGAATCTGGATTAGCCACATCTCCTCAGAAAACTCAGGCATTGATTTATTCGACAAAGAACAGGGAGTTTTTACACGCTACCAGCATAAGTCCGACGACCCGAGGTCAATCAGCACTAATGCAATTGTTGGCGTCTATGACCACCAGCCAAGCCACACACTGTGGGCCATCAATTTTAATGGCAGTATAGATCGCAGTGATGAGCGCTCTTCAGTATTCAATAATATAAGCGCGCAGCCTGGGAGTAATAAACACCTTAGTAACCCAACAGTGGAGCCCCTAATTGAAGACAGTGATCAAAATATCTGGGTGGGGACCATGGGGGGACTCAACCGCATCGAACCGTCCACCGGAATCATCACCCACTTTCTATCAGATCCTCTCGATCCACTCACAATACCGCGGGAGCGAATCACCGCGCTGGCTGAGGACGACGCGGGTATTTTGTGGATTGGTTTTTGGGATGGACTTCTGGCAAGCTTCGATAGACAAAACGGCAATGTCATCAAGGTTTATCAACACAATAGGGATGAACCCTCGTCAATTACCCAAAGCGAGAGAATTCAATATATTCTCCAAGATGCAGACGACTCTCAGGTTCTGTGGCTGGCGACGATAAAAGGCGGACTTGATCGTTTCGACCAACGCAGTCAAGAATTCACCCACTTTAAGGCCCTCGATAAAAGCGCTGAAAAAAACACGCGCGAACAACCTAGCTATAATTCTATGGCGAGCCTGTATGACGATGGAAACGGCACTTTATGGGTGCCGACCTATGGCGCGGGCCTAGACAAATTCGATAAGAAAACAAAAACCTTCGTCAATTATAGGAAAGAACCCGGCGACCCAACAAGCCTAGCATTTCATGCACTCTATGATGTTATTGAAACCTCTGCTGGGAAAATTTGGATTTCGGCAAAAGGGGGGATCAGTCAATTTCATCCTGAGACTGAAATTTTTGAGAATTTTGAGCGGGACAACAACGGCATCCGATACGGTGCCGTTGGGTCTCTACTGGAAGACGATAATGGAGACTTATGGTTAGCTAGTCTTGGCGGCGGGCTCGTGAGGTTCAATCCAAACCAAAAAACGACTAAACGTTATACTGTTGAAGATGGCCTTCAAAGTAATGTTAACTTTTGGGGATCTCGACTGAAAACTAAACGTGGAGATCTTTGGTTTGGAAATTCAGCGGGTGTTACCCACTTCCACCCCTCAAGGCTCCTAGAAAATGCCATTGCCTCCCCTGTATTTCTCACGTCCTTCACGCAAGGGGGAGACAACATAGATCTTGGCACTTCACCCGAGCGATTGAAGCAGGTAAGCCTCGATTGGCGGACGAATTATTTCGAATTTCAGTTTGCTGCCTTGAACTTCATCGCCCCCGGCAACAATCAATATACCTATAAACTAGAAGGTTGGGACGACCACTGGTACAACGCAGGTAAAAAACCATTTGGTCGATATTCCGGTTTATCTCCAGGGTCTTACAAATTGCGGATGCGTGGATCAAACAACGATGGAGTATGGGCTCAGGAAGAAACCTCCGTCATTCTAGTTATTGAATCGCCATTCTGGAATACAATTTGGTTTTATTGTCTTATCGTACTAATTCTATTGCTAGTGATTTCTGCTGTTCTCGTTTATATATTGAATATGAAGAAGGAAGAAAAACGTAGATTGAAAACAGACGCAGAGCTGTCCAGTCAAAGTAACATCATCAATAACATTACAGAAGGCGCTGTCTTAATAAGAGCCAGCGACGGCATTATCCTCTATGTAAATCTTGCGTTTGAGTCAATGTTTTCTTACAAATCGGAAGAGGTAAGGGGCAAACATATCTCAATTGTGAATGCCCCAGCGCCCGAAGGCGAGACAGATACAGATAAACGTATTCAGGCCAGCTTGAAAAAAGATGGTGCCTGGCGCGGCGAGGTGCACAGTTTGAGGAAGGATGGCTCGTTGTTCTGGTGCACAGCATCAGTCACCACTTTTCATCACAGTGCCCACGGTGACGTCTGGATCTCCATCCAAACAGATATGACAGAACTAAACCAACAACTTAAGCATAAC
>CAJWBQ010000051.1 GCA_913020115.1 uncultured Cellvibrionales bacterium | reverse complement strand
CGCTTGGCAATGGCCAAAAGCGGATCATTTTCAAGGCCTAGCTCAGCCAGTACTTCGTCACAGGATTCTTTCATCACTTTAGCGCGAGGATCGAAGTTTTTGTAAACTCGATGTCCAAAGCCCATCAGGCGGAAAGGATCGTTGCGGTCTTTTGCTTTGGCAACAAATGCGTCGATGTTGTCTACGCTACCAATCTCTTCAAGCATGGAAAGAACAGCTTCGTTGGCGCCGCCGTGAGCGGGGCCCCACAAAGTAGCAATACCTGCGGCAATACACGCAAAAGGGTTGGCGCCAGAGGATCCTGCGAGTCTTACGGTAGAGGTTGAAGCATTTTGCTCATGATCGGCGTGCAAGAGGAAAATCTTGTCCATGGCGCGAGCCAGAACAGGGTTAACTTTAGGGTCGTCACAAGGTGTGCCAAACATCATGTGCAGGAAGTTTTCTGCGTAACCAAGCTTGTTATCTGGGTACATGAAGGGCTGGCCAACGTGGTGCTTGTAGCACATGGCGGCCAGAGTAGGCATCTTAGCAATCAGGCGATGAGCAGAGATTTGACGGTGCTCTTCGTTAGTGATGTCCAATGAGTCGTGGTAGAACGATGCTAGAGCGCCGACAACGCCAACCATGATCGACATTGGGTGGGCGTCGTGATGGAAGCCTCTGAAAAAAGACGCCAAAGACTCGTGCACCATGGTGTGCTTGGAAATTACATCGACAAATTCTTGTTTTTGTTGAGCGTTCGGCAATTCGCCGTTGAGCAACAAGTAACAGGTTTCCAGGTAGTCTGAATGTTCTGCCAGCTGGTCGATTGGGTAGCCGCCGTGCAGCAGTACACCTTTGCCGCCGTCAATGTATGTGATTTCTGACTCACATGCGGCGGTGGCCATAAAGCCTGGGTCATAAGTGAAATAGCCTTTTGCGGTAAGGCTGCTGACGTCAATTACGTCTGGGCCGGTGGTACCGCTATAAACTGGCAATTCGAAGGTTTCATCCAAACCGTCGACCGTTAAGTGCGCTTTCTTATCAGTCATTACGGACTCCTGTATCTGCGAAAATTAGGGTATCAACACCGCTAAGTGCGGGCTGATTTATAAGGTGGTTGGCAAATGGCCAACCGAAGCAAAAGCGGCACAACTATAAAGTCACCACAGAGTTTGTCAATTAAATTGGTGCTAAAAGCCGTGAATTATAGCTAATCGCCGGAGAAATAGCCGCTTAATTCGTGCCTATATATTGTTATGGTTTGCCCTGCGTCAATACAGTGCAAAAAATGCCGCACAATTAGTGTGGCACCTTGTCTTACGCCGCCTATTTCGCCCGCGTTTTGCTCAAACTTCAGGCTGAATTGCAAACAGTGCGATAAGTATCGGTTTTAGTTTGTATTTTTCGGTCTACATCCTTATAATTTCGCGCGTCTTCAGGGTGAAGCCAGTAAAGTGACGCTTTGGTCATCAGCTGCTACCCTTGAGGAGACGCGCAGATTTGCGTTATCTCGAATCTGTCCTTTCACTGGACAAAGAGGTGTGATTCAACCGTGAAGAAAAACAGACCCGTCAATCTAGACATTACCACGATACAACTCCCTATTACTGCCTATGTTTCTATCCTTCATCGCGCTTCAGGTGTCATCCTGTTTGCCGGCGTAGCGGTGCTACTTTGGGCCTTAGACAATAGCCTGGCTTCGGAAGAGCAGTTTAGTGCTTTGAAAGAGTCGCTCAACAATCCACTGTGTCAATTTATTATATGGGGCACACTCGCCGCGCTTGCTTACCACATGGTAGCGGGTATCCGACATCTCTTTATGGATATCGGCATTGGTGAGACCTTAGAAGGTGGCCAGAACGGCGCTAAGATCGCTTTGTTTGTGGCGTTTATTATCATTGCCTTATTGGGAGCTTGGATATGGTAACTGCAGTAACAAGTTTTGGCCGCAGCGGCCTATACGATTGGCTCATCCAGCGGGTTAGCGCCGTTGTATTGGCAGCCTACACCCTGTTTGTAGCAGGCTTTATCGTATTGACTCCAGATCTCACCTTTGCGGTGTGGTCGGACCTCTATAGCACTCTATGCATGCGCGTGTTCAGTTTGGCCGCATTGCTGTCTATTGCCGCTCACGCCTGGATTGGTTTGTGGGCCGTGCTCACCGATTACCTCACAAACCGTATGATGGGGGCGAAAGCCACTGTGTTGCGCTTAGTGGCGCAAGGCGTACTTGGTTTAGTCACCATGACCTATACGGTCTGGGGCGTTGAAATTTTGTGGGGATTTTAAGTAATGTCTAATATGCGTACTATTTCTTTTGACGCCATTGTTATTGGCGGCGGCGGTGCGGGCATGCGCGCTGCACTGCAATTGGCTCAGTCGGGTTACAAGACGGCCGTAATTACCAAGGTATTTCCAACTCGTTCACACACTGTGTCGGCTCAGGGCGGAATCACCTGTGCCATCGCAAGCGATGATCCCAATGATGATTGGCGCTGGCACATGTATGACACCGTTAAGGGATCCGATTATATCGGCGACCAGGACGCCATCGAATATATGTGTTCGGTAGGTCCAGAGGCGGTATACGAACTTGACCACATGGGTTTGCCTTTCTCTCGTACAGAAGAAGGTCGTATTTATCAGCGTCCTTTTGGTGGTCAATCTAAAGATTTTGGACGTGGTGGCCAAGCGGCACGTACATGTGCTGCCGCTGACCGTACTGGTCACGCTCTGCTGCACGCTTTATATCAGGGCAACCTGAAAAACGATACCACCTTCCTGAATGAATGGTTTGCTGTTGATATCGTTAAAAACGATGACGGTGTGGTGGTAGGTGTTATTGCCATCAACATTGAAGACGGTGAAACCGTCTTTATTAAGTCTAAAGCCACTGTGTTCGCGACCGGCGGAGCGGGGCGTATATACGCCTCAACCACCAATGCTCACATAAATACCGGTGATGGCATCGGCATGGCCTTGCGTGCAGGCTTCCCAGTGCAAGATATTGAAATGTGGCAGTTCCACCCAACCGGTATTGCCGGCGCCGGCGTTTTGGTTACTGAAGGTTGTCGCGGTGAAGGTGGCTATCTAGTAAACAAAGACGGTGAGCGTTTCATGGAGCGTTATGCGCCCAACGCAAAAGATTTAGCTGGCCGCGATGTAGTGGCGCGTTCTATGGTTCTGGAGATTCTCGAAGGCCGAGGTGCAGGCCCCAACGCCGATCACGTATTCTTGAAGCTCGACCACTTGGGCGAAGAGACTTTGAACGCCAAATTACCGGGTATTCTTGAGCTGTCTCGCACCTTTGCTCACGTCGACCCAGTAAAAGAACTGGTCCCGGTAGTGCCTACCTGTCACTACATGATGGGTGGTATTCCAACCAACATTAATGGCCAGGCGCTGACGGTGGATGCCGATGGCAATGATCAAATCATTGAAGGCTTCTACGCTTGTGGTGAAGTGGCTTGTGTATCCGTACATGGCGCAAACCGCTTAGGTGGTAACTCGCTGCTGGATCTGGTGGTATTTGGTCGAGCATCTGGGCTGTTCATCGAGCAACAATTGCGTGAAGGTGTTGATCACCGCGAAGCTACAGACGCTAACATTGAAGCTGCTATGGCGCGTTTGAATAAAGTAAACAATTCAAGCGGCGGCGAAGACGCATCAGTATTGCGCACAGAGTTGCAGAGCATTATGCAGAACCACTTTGGCGTGTTCCGCAATGGTGAATTCATGCAGGAAGGCGTTAAGAAGCTTGAAGCTTTGCGGGTTCGTATTGATAACGTGACTTTAGGCGATAAGAGTAATGCCTTTAATACCGCACGTATTGAAGCGCTTGAACTTCAAAACTTGCTAGAAGTTGCCGAAGCTACCGCTGTTGCAGCTGAAGAGCGTAAAGAATCTCGTGGCGCTCACGCCCGTGAAGATTTCCAAGAGCGCGATGATGAAAATTGGTTGTGTCATTCAATGTATTATCCCGGCGAAAAGCGGGTCGGAAAGCGTGCGGTGAACTTCGCGCCGAAGACCATGGATAAGTTTGAACCAATGATTCGTAGCTACTAAGCTGCCCCGGGGGAATTAAGAATATGTTAAACGTTGAAATTTACCGCTATGACCCGGACGCTGACAGCGAGCCATACATGAAGCGCTATGAAGTCGATACCGAAGGTAAAGACCTGATGGTACTAGATGTGCTGGAGCTGTTAAAAGGGCAAGACCCTAGTTTGGCTTACCGTCGTTCTTGTCGTGAAGGTGTGTGTGGCTCTGACGGCATGAACATCAATGGTAAGAATGGTTTGGCGTGTGTAAAGCCGCTATCAGAATGTGTGAAAAATAACACTCTGATTTTGCGTCCGCTGCCAGGTCTGCCAGTGATCAGAGATTTAGTGATTGATATGGCGCAGTTTTACGCACAGTATGAAAAAGTGCAGCCTTATTTGCAGAACAACACGCCAGCGCCAGCGATAGAGCGTTTGCAATCACCAGAAGAACGCGAGAAGCTTGATGGTTTGTACGAGTGTATTCTCTGTGCATGCTGTTCAACGTCTTGCCCTTCTTTTTGGTGGAATCCTGATAAATTTATCGGCCCAGCAGGTTTGTTGCAGGCATATCGTTTCTTGGCCGACAGTCGTGATACAGCGTCTGAAAGTCGTCTGGCAGGTTTGGATGATCCTTTCAGTGTTTTCCGTTGTCATGGTATTCAGGCCTGTGTTGCGGTGTGTCCAAAAGGCTTGAATCCAACAAGAGCTATTGGTCATATTCGTAATATGTTGCTGGAACGCGGCGCCTAAAGCGGTATGCAGCGGTCGCTAGCGGCCGCACAGATTTAGAATAAAGCGGTGCGGATATACTTAGTTGTGTGCAGTACAAAACGCGAGAGTTACTCGAAACTATAATCGAGACCTCATTTAGCGGGCACAACTCCTACAAAAAGATTTAAAGATCCTAGGCCTTGGGGCATATTAGGGTTTAAATTTGGGTCTGCGCGCCATAGGGGCGGGCAGGCAATACGTTAGCTATTAGCTAGTAAAAGCAGGGGTATGCCGGGCACTTCCGGTTTACCTGTGCGGTAGGTATTTCCGGTAATCGACATGGCTTTGGTTTCAATCTAAAGCGTCGGTGCAAAACCGTGCAGTTGCCAGCACAGGTAGATTTGAAATCACTGTAGCCGTGAAGGCTGGAGTGCAGGCGGCCCCGTCACAAGGCGGGCAGGAATGCAAGACAGTATAATGGAGTTACTTTGGAGTACTTCCCACATATCGGGTGGTAATGCTTCATACGTAGAAGAGCTCTACGACAAATATCTCTATGATCCCAATGCGGTGCCGGAAGAGTGGCGCAGTTACTTTGAACAGTTGCCACGGGTTGAAGGCGTAGTCACTCAGGACACCCCTCACTCTGTTATTCGTGAGCACTTCAAATTATTGGGTAAAAGACGGGCGCGTCCCATTGCGGCACCTGGCACAGGTGGCGTTAATGTCGAGCACGAACGCAAGCAAGTTAAAGTTGTTCAGTTAATCAGTTCTTACCGTTTTCGTGGTCACCAAAAGGCCCAGCTGGATCCACTAGGATTGATGGAGCGCGAGCTGGTTCCCGATCTAGAGTTGTCCTATCATGGTTTAACACCAGCCGATCACGATACCGTTTTCCAGACGGGCAATCTATTTATTGGTAAAGACGAAGCTCCTTTAAGTGAAATTATTGAAGCATTGGAATCTACCTATTGTCGTCACGTAGGCCCCGAAATAATGCACATCACCAACCTTGCTGAAAAGCAGTGGTTGCAACAGCGTTTAGAAGGTGTGCGGTCTAAGCCTGAATTTAGCCCAGAAATGCGCAAGAGTATTCTTGAACGTTTGTCGGCTGCAGAGGGTCTTGAGCGTCACCTTGACAGTAAATACCCAGGCACTAAGCGTTTTGGCTTGGAGGGCAGCGAGAGCTTCATTCCATTACTCGATTGCGTGATAAAACGTTCGGGATATTACGGCGCAAAAGAAATTGTTATGGGTATGGCCCACCGTGGTCGCTTGAATACCCTGGTTAACATCTTGGGTAAGAACCCTTCAGAGCTCTTTGAAGAATTCGAGGGCAAGAAGCTGGTTGATACCTCCGGCGATGTAAAGTATCACCAAGGTTTTTCTTCAAACATAATGACTCCGGGTGGAGAAATTCACCTGGCGATGGCCTTTAACCCTTCGCATCTCGAAATTGTTTCCCCAGTTGTCGAAGGTTCTGTACGCGCTCGCCAAGACCGACGTGACGATACTCAGGGCGACACGGTTGTGCCAATTGTAGTTCATGGCGATGCGGCTTTTGCGGGCCAAGGCGTTGTGATGGAAACCTTCCAAATGTCGCAAACGCGCGGTTATTTCACCGGTGGTACAGTTCACATCGTATTGAATAATCAGGTTGGTTTTACGACGAACAAGCGAATTGATGCACGTTCAACTGAATACTGTACTGACGTCGCCAAAATAATTGAGGCACCGATTTTTCACGTTAACGGCGATGACCCTGAAGCGGTTATGTTTGTGACGCAGCTGGCCACCGATTATCGTTATGAATTTAAAAAAGACGTAGTGATCGACTTGGTCTGTTACCGCCGCCGTGGCCACAACGAAACTGATGAACCTTCGGCCACACAACCGATGATGTATCAAGCTATTCGCAAACAAAAAACCACGCGCACTTTGTATTCTGAGCACTTGGTCAGCGAAGGTATTGTGTCTCAAGACGAAACCGATGCTTTGGCAAACGATTATCGAGCCGCTCTAGACCGCGGTGATCATGTTGCCTCCGGCTTAGTTTCCGTGCCAGATAAATCTTTGTTTGTAGATTGGTCACCCTTCATTGGCCACACTTGGCAGACGGCTGGTGACACCGGTTATGATTTGCAGCGTTTGCGTGGAATTGCAGCCAGTGTCTGTGAAATACCCGATGGCGTACAAGTGCAGCGTCAGGTAGCAAAAATCTATGACGATCGTCGCAAGATGGCCAACGGTGCTTTGCCGTTGAATTGGGGTATGGCCGAGCTTCTGGCGTACGCCACCATTTTAGAACAAGATTATCCAATCCGGATTACCGGGCAGGACGTTGGGCGAGGCACTTTCTCTCACCGCCATGCCGTTGTTCATAGCCAGCGTGATGCCTCGGCTTATACGCCCCTGAACAATATCAAAGAAAATCAACCCTCCTTTGATTTGTACGACTCTTTCTTGTCAGAAGAAGCGGTGTTGGCCTTTGAATACGGCTACGCTACCACAGCTCCAAATGGTTTGGTGATTTGGGAAGCGCAGTTTGGTGACTTTGCCAACGGCGCCCAAGTGGTGATTGATCAATTTATTACTAGTGGTGAACATAAGTGGGGCCGCTTGTGTGGCTTAACTATGTTACTGCCACACGGTTATGAAGGGCAGGGGCCTGAACACTCATCGGCGCGCTTGGAGCGATATTTACAGCTGTGTGCCGAGCATAATATTCAGGTGTGTATCCCCACGACGCCTGCGCAAATTTTCCACTTGTTAAGACGTCAGGCTATTCGCCCTATGCGTCGCCCTCTAGTAGTTTTGAGTCCTAAATGGATTTTGCGCCATAAGCTGGCCACCTCAACACTTGATGAGCTGGCAGACGGGCAGTTCCATAACGTGATTGCAGACAATGAGTTGGACCCGGCCGACGTCAAGCGAGTCATCATTTGTAGCGGCAAAGTGTATTACCACTTACTCGAGGCACGAGAGGAGCGAGGTCAAAAAGATGTTGCACTGATTCGCCTTGAGCAGTTGTATCCGTTCCCAGAAATTGAATTGAAAAAGGCCATGGCGCCTTATCAACATCTGGACGATGTAATGTGGTGTCAGGAAGAACCCATGAATCAGGGCGCGTGGTATAGCAGTCAACACCATTTACGCCGTGTTATTCACGATGTGGACCCTAATCTTTATATCAATTATGTGGGCCGTGAAGCCTCTGCCGCACCTGCTGCCGGTTATATGTCTTTGCATTTGGAACAACAAAACAAGTTTGTTGATGAGGCCTTGTCTCTTTCTTAAAGGAGAGAAATTTTCATTAACTTAAACATTTACATGACAGCGTTGAGCGCAAAAATTGCGCAGGCATAGCTAAGGAAGAAGAATGAGCATCGAAATTAAAGCGCCGCAATTCCCCGAATCTGTACAGGACGGTTCCATTGCAACTTGGCACAAACAACCGGGAGAAGCTGTTTCTCGGGATGAGCTGATTGTCGATATTGAAACAGATAAAGTTGTTTTGGAAGTAGTGGCACCTGCAAACGGTAGCATCGTAGAAATTTTGAAAGGCGAAGGTGAGATCATTGCGAGCAATGAAATAATTGCCCGTTTCGCTGAAGGCGCCGTTGCTGCCGCTTCGGCTGCACCGGCCGCTGCAGAAGCGAGTGCGGATGTCAGCGTCGGTGAAAAATTGTTGAGCCCCGCGGCTCGCAAGCTGGCCGAAGAAAATAGTATTGATGTGGCCCAAGTTAGCGGCACGGGTAAAGATGGTCGCATAACTAAAGAAGATATCGTGAATCGTATTAAAAATGGCGCGCCTGCAGTTGCGGCTGCTGCGTCAAGTTCGCCTGTTTCTGCACCTGCGGCGCCTGCGCCTGTGGTTGAAGTGAGCGGTGGTGATCGTGTTGAAAAACGAGTGCCAATGACTCGCTTGCGGAAACGCGTTGCCGAGCGCTTGCTTGAAGCTACAAGCACCACGGCTATGTTGACTACCTTTAATGAAGTGGACATGGGCCCGGTGATGGAATTGCGGGCTAAATATAAAGACAAGTTCGAAAAAGCACACAATGGTACTCGCTTAGGTTTCATGGGTTTCTTCGTGAAAGCAGCGGTTGAAGCACTGCGTCGTTTCCCTGCAGTGAATGCTTCAATTGATAATGACGACATCGTTTACCACGGTTTCCAAGATATTGGTGTGGCCGTGTCCACGCCAAAGGGTTTGGTTGTGCCTGTGTTGCGTGATGCTGAAAATATGGGTTTGGCTGATGTTGAAAGCACCATTCGCGATTACGGCTTGCGCGCTCGCGATGGCAAGTTGACCATGGATGAAATGACCGGAGGTACATTCACTATTACCAACGGTGGCGTATTTGGTTCTTTGATCTCGACGCCAATCTTGAATCCGCCTCAGACGGCTATTTTGGGTATGCATAAAATTCAAGATCGCCCAATGGCTGTGAATGGTGAAGTGAAAATCTTGCCCATGATGTATCTGGCACTGTCTTACGATCACCGACTAATTGATGGTAAAGACGCCGTACAATTCCTTGTGGCCATTAAAGATATGATTGAAGATCCAGCGCGTATCCTGTTGGAAATGTAAATTCTTATTCGAAACCTTTGAGTCTCTAAGGTCTTAGAGCTCAAAGGACCAAGCTCAACCCGAATTAAAATTGGAAACCAAAATGTCTGAAAAATACGATGTAATTGTTATCGGTTCTGGCCCTGCAGGATATGTAGCTGCTATCCGCGCTGCCCAGTTGGGTTTAAAAACAGCGTGTATTGAGAAGTGGCAAGACAGCGCCGGCAAAGGCGTTAACGGCGGCACCTGCTTGAACGTAGGTTGTATTCCTTCAAAGGCACTGTTAGACAGTTCGCACAAATATCACGATGCCAAGGACGCTATGTCCGGGCACGGCATTAGCACTGGCACCGTTACCATTGACGTGCCTGCAATGATTAAGCGTAAAGACAAGATTGTTAAGCAGATGTCAGGCGGTATTGCCGGTTTGTTTAAAGCCAACAAAGTAAGTTCCCTCTACGGCACCGGCAAACTTTTAGCCGGTCGCAAGGTTGAGTTCACTGCACTTGACGGCGCAGTGAGCGAACTTGAAGCCGACAATGTAATTTTGGCGTCTGGCTCTGTGCCTGTGGCCATCCCTATGGCCCCTGTAGACAATGAGGTTATCGTTGATTCTACCGGCGCCTTAGAATTTGATTCAGTGCCAGAGCGTTTAGGTGTAATTGGCGCTGGCGTAATTGGCCTGGAGCTGGGCAGTGTCTGGAGTCGCTTAGGTTCTAAAGTTGTGTGCTTAGAAGCCATGGACAGTTTCTTGGCCATGATGGATCAGCAAATTGCTAAAGAAACGAAAAAAATCCTTACTAAGCAGGGCTTAGATATTCGTTTGAGCTGCCGGGTAACGGGTACCGAAGTGAAGGGCAAGGAAGTTGTCGTGACCTACACTGACGTAGACGGTAAAGAGCAAACTGAAACCTTCGATAAGCTGATTGTGTGTGTCGGACGTCGTCCGTTCACGGAAGGTTTGTTGTCAGGTGACTGTGGTGTGAACCTCGATGAGCGTGGGCTAATTTACGTTAATGATTTGTGTTCGACTAGCGCACCAGGCGTTTGGGCTATTGGCGATGTAGTGCGCGGCCCAATGTTGGCACATAAAGGTTCTGAAGAAGGCGTTATGGTAGCCGAACGCATTGCCGGGCAAAAACCTTTATTAAACTACGATATTATTCCTAACGTTATCTATACTCACCCTGAAGTGGCATCAGTGGGTAAAACCGAAGAACAATTGAAAGCTGATGGCGAGCCTTACAATGTGGGTGTATTCCCATTCGTGGCCATCGGTCGTGCTGTTGCCGCTGACGAAGCGGACGGCATGGTAAAAATGCTTGCACATGCTGAAACAGATCGCGTATTGGGTTGCCATATTGTTGGCCCAAGTGCGTCAGACTTGGTTCAGTCTGTTGCAATTGCCATGGAGTTTGGCTCTAGTGCAGAAGATATTGGGATGACTGTTTTTGGTCATCCAACCTTCTCGGAAGCAGTGAAGGAAGCCGCTTTGGCTGTGAATGGTCACGCCATCCACATGCCAAACCGCAAGCGCAAAAAATAATAATCACAGCGTGTTTGGAGGTTGTCACGTTTAGGCGTGTGTGGCCTCATTGAAAACCAAGGGGGCGGCCTTTTTCACTGAATAAGCGTCGCTGACTATAACTGAGTGTTCGTTCTTACTAAATTATAGTATGAACCAACGCGAGTGAACGGAAAAAAATCATGAATTTGCATGAGTATCAAGGGAAGCAGTTGTTTGCCGAATACGGCTTGCCTGTCTCTAAAGGTATTGCCGCTGAAACAGCAGCAGAAGCCGTCGCCGCAGCCGATATCATCGGTGGCGACAAGTGGGTAGTTAAAGCGCAGGTACACGCTGGTGGCCGTGGTAAAGCGGGCGGCGTTAAGCTGGTCAGCACTAAAGGTGAAATTGAAGCCTTTGCCAAGCAGTGGCTGGGTAAAAACCTAGTAACTTACCAGACAGATGCAGACGGTCAGCCCGTTAGCCGTATTCTGGTTGAGCCTTGCACCGACATCGACCAAGAATTGTACCTGGGCGCGGTAGTTGATCGCTCTAGTCGCCGTATTGTTTTCATGGCCTCCACTGAAGGTGGTGTTGAGATTGAAAAAGTTGCGGAAGAAACTCCTGAGAAAATTCTCAAAGCTGAGATTGATCCTCTAGCGGGCGCACAGCCTTACCAGGCTCGTGACTTGGCTTTCCAGCTGGGTTTGGAAGGTAAGCAAATCAAGCAGTTCACACAAATATTTTTGGGCTTAGCGAAATTATTTGCTGACAAAGATTTGGCCTTGATGGAAGTGAACCCTCTGGTAATTACTCCAGCAGGTGACTTGCACTGTTTGGACGCCAAACTGGTTGTCGATAGCAATGCAATGTACCGCCAGCCAGCGCTGAAAGAGATGCACGATCCTTCGCAAGAAGATGAGCGCGAAGCCCACGCGGCACGTTTTGAACTGAATTACGTAGCACTCGATGGCAACATCGGCTGTATGGTTAACGGTGCAGGCTTAGCGATGGGTACTATGGACATCGTTAAGTTGCACGGCGGAAACCCTGCCAACTTCTTGGACGTAGGTGGCGGAGCTACTAAAGAGCGCGTTATTGAAGCTTTCAAAATTATTCTATCTGACACCAGCGTAGAAGCCGTATTGATTAACATCTTTGGCGGTATCGTACGTTGTGACTTGATCGCTGAAGGCGTGATTGGTGCAGTAGAAGAAGTGGGCGTGAAAGTGCCTGTTGTGGTTCGACTTGAAGGTAACAACGCCGAAATTGGTGCTAAGGTTTTGGCCGATAGCGGTTTGAATATTATTGCAGCCACTAGCTTGACTGACGCGGCTGAGCAAGTGGTTAAAGCTGCAGCGGGAGGCCAGTAAACATGAGCATTTTAATCGACAAGAACACTAAGGTTATCTGCCAGGGCTTCACCGGTTCTCAAGGTACTTTTCACTCTGAGCAAGCGATTGAATACGGTACAAAAATGGTAGGTGGTGTTACACCTGGCAAAGGTGGTCAAACTCACCTGGGCTTGCCCGTTTTTAACACTGTGCGTGAAGCTGTAGAAGCAACAGGTGCTGATGCATCTGTAATCTACGTGCCTGCTGCCTTTTGTAAAGATTCAATTCTAGAAGCGGCAAATGGCGGCATCAAGCTCATCGTTTGTATTACTGAAGGTATTCCGACTCTGGACATGCTGGACGCAAAAGTTCGTTGTGACGACTTGGGTGTACAGCTGATCGGTCCTAACTGTCCGGGCGTTATCACTCCGGGTGAATGTAAAATCGGCATTATGCCTGGTCACATTCACTTGCCTGGTAAAGTGGGTATTGTTTCGCGTTCCGGCACACTGACCTATGAAGCCGTAAAGCAGACAACTGATTTCGGTTTTGGTCAGTCAACGTGTGTTGGTATTGGTGGCGATCCCATTCCTGGTTCTAACTTCATCGATATTTTGGAGAAGTTCGAAAAGGACCCCGCCACAGAAGCGATCGTTATGATTGGTGAAATTGGCGGTACTGCAGAAGAAGAAGCAGCAGCCTACATCAAAGCTAACGTGACCAAGCCTGTTGTATCTTACATTGCCGGTGTTACAGCGCCTGCAGGTAAGCGTATGGGCCATGCTGGCGCCATTATCTCTGGCGGTAAGGGTACTGCAGACGAGAAATTTGCAGCCTTGGAAGACGCCGGTGTTAAAACCGTTCGCAGTCTTGCCGACATCGGTGTTGCACTGAAGGAAATTACCGGTTGGTAGTTTTCTGAGCATCCGTGAATAAGCGGGCGCAATAGGAAAGGCCGATTCTAGCAATAGAATTGGCCTTTTTTTTGGCCCTGATTTCTTGGAGAATTGATCGTGCGTATTGCGCGATTACGAGCAAAAATGTTTAGATACGAGTATGCACATCTTCTTCGTAAAGGCCGTGATTTCAAATCACTTGGCGTATACACTTCAGAATTACTTTACCTTAAGCCTCTAGGATATTTTATGGATTCGCCAAGAGACGCCCTGGAGCGTCTACACGCTCGCATTGAGGGCACTATGGACAGTGGGCGCAAGGCGGCCATTGCAAAGCGTCACGCAAAGGGTTACCGCTCTGCGCGTGAGAATGTTGCCGAGCTCAGCGATGAAGGCAGTTTTATTGAATATGGTCAGATGGCGGTGGCGGCTCAGCGCATGCGGCGCGACTATGAAGAACTAAAGAGTGCTACTGCAGCCGATGGAATTATAACAGGCTTGGCGACGGTGAACTCTGAACTTCACGACAAGGGTTCAAGTAAGGCAGCGCTAATTGTTAACGACTACACTGTATTAGCGGGCACCCAAGGTTACTTTCACCACAAAAAGCTCGATCGAATACTTGAAGTAGCGCAAGCGCAAAACCTTCCAGTTATTATGATGACTGAAGGTGGCGGTGGTCGCCCCGGCGACACTGACGCACTGACCCAAATTGCTGGTCTGAATATTACCTCCTTTTCTGCGTGGGCGGGTCTGAGCGGCAAGGTGCTGCGCATTGCAGTGAACAACGGCTATTGCTTTGCGGGTAATGCGGCACTGTTTGGTTGTGCCGATATAAAGATCGCCACTCAACATAGTTGGATCGGCATGGCGGGCCCGGCGATGATTGAAGGTGGTGGTTTAGGCAGCTTCAAGCCTACTGAGATTGGCCCTGTAGACGTTCAGTCGGGTAATGGCGTTATTGATATTGTCGTAAACGACGAAGTAGAAGCTTGCGCCGCCGCCCGTAAAGTACTGTCATATTTTCAGGGCGACCTCCGCGACTGGAGCGCGGGTGATCAAAACACCCTCATCGATGGGCTGCCGGAAGATCGTCGTTATTCTTATAAAATTCGATCGCTTATAGAAATATTAGTTGATCAGGACAGCTTCGTTGAACTCAAGCCTCTTTGGGGCACTGCAATGGTCACGGGGCTAGTGCGCATCGAAGGTCGTGCAATGGGTTTGATTGCCAATGACTGCCGGGTGTTGGGAGGGGCAATCGATGCCGTGGCCGCTGAGAAAACGGCCGCCTTTTTGCGTTTTTGTGAAGCTCAGTCCATGCCCGTATTAGCGCTGGGGGACACACCGGGCTTTATGGTTGGTCCCGAGAGCGAAAAAGATGCCGCCGTGCGTCATTTTTCTGATTTGTTTGTCGCTGGTGCACAGCTGAAAACGCCATTAGTGACTGTGTTTTTACGTAAAGGTTATGGCTTAGGTGCCATGGCTATGGCGGGAGGGAGTTTCGCCAAGCCAAATTATTGTGTGGCGTGGCCCTCCGGTGAGTTTGGTGGCATGGGCTTAGAAGGCGCTGTACAACTTGGATTTAAGAAAGAACTGGACGAACAAGAGACTCCAGATGCTCGCAAAGCTTTGTTTGACTCATTAGTTGCTGAGTCTTATGAGCGAGGCAAAGCCACAGAGGCGGCGGCACATTTAGAAATAGACGCCGTGATTGACCCAGTAGATACTCGCAAAATTATTGTTGCGGCTCTTAATTAAATTGAATTTACCGTGAAGAAAGAAATATGGCGGATATAGAAAAGCTACGAAAGCTTTGTAAGCTAATGGTGAGCGCGAATCCTGGCGATCATTTCCATGCCTTAGATATGCGTTTTACGCGCTTGGAAGAGGGTAAGGTTCTTGCTGAGTTGCCCTACAGCGAATCAATAGTCGGCAATCCTGAAACAGGCGTTATTCACGGGGGCGCCTTAACAGCATTGTTGGATACTTGTTCAGGTTTTGCTGCGATTTCGGCACTAGATGATCTGGCCATTTGCCCAACAATGGACCTTCGCGTGGACTACATGCGTGCAGCCGAACCGCATAAGCCGGTGTTTGCGAGCGCGGAGGCCTATCGAGTAACTCGGCAAGTGGTATTTTGTCGAGGCGTGGCTTATCAGGACGACATTAACAACCCCGTGGCACATTGTGTGGCGAATTTTATTCGTTTAGACCCAGAGGTCAGTGCCCAAATGACCCAAATGATTGAGCCATTTTTGGAAGGTATAGAGTGAGTAAAACAACAGGAATTGCCGAAATAATTCAACAAGCTCAAAGCGCCTCGTCTCCTGAGCTCATTATCGATGCGGTTCCCTACGCGCGCTTGTTAGGCATGCGTAGTGTCTATGAACCTGATGATGCAGGCGGCGCTTTGATATTCCATCTCCCACCTAAGAAAAGCAATGTCGGTAACCCTACCTTGCCGGCCTTACACGGTGGCGCCATAGGCGGGTTTATGGAAATGGCGGCGACCATTCATGTATTAATGTCCATGGATGTTGTCAAGGTGCCTAGGGTAGTGGATTTTTCGATTGATTATGTGAGGGCTGGCCGATATGAGGATACTTGGGCTAGTTGTTCAGTTGTGCGACAGGGTAACAAATTGGTGAACGTTGCCATTCAAACTTGGCAGCAAGATCGGGATGCATCCATTGCAACTGCTCGGGCTCATTTCTTAATCGAATAAAGGCGTCTACTACCATTCGTGATACTGGCGGATAGTACCTTGGAGGCAAGTTATGAAATTTTCGAGACTGTTGCTGCTGGCTCTATTGTTTCTCAACAACAGGGCTTTTGGGGTGGATTACCCTGGACTCTCGATAGAGGTCATAAACATTTTTATGGCTTCAAAGGAGGTCTTGTTCGAAAAGCAGGCGGAAATAAATTCCGCTAATTCCGACAAAAGTAGCCTGTTTGGGCAATTGTTTCTTCGCGAAATCGATCTCGTTTACAAAAGAAATCATGGCCAGCCCTTACCTAAAGCCGATCATCCGATAAAGGCCTTGTTGTATCAATCGATATTGTCGGTCATGGAAGATAATCGCGCCTTGATTATGGATCCGGGCCTTGTCTATAAGGGCTTGATACCGGCTACTTTCTCCTTTCAATTGTCGCAGCGTTTTTCCAATAGCGGTTACCCCGTGAAAATTAAATTTGTAGGTTTGCGGAACAATTTGGTTAACGAGGCTAATAACCCTGATGTTTGGGAGTATGAAGTCTTATCCAGAGTGGCGGTTTCAGTTTCGGAAGATGGTGGGCTTGTTCAACAAGTGACAGAAGAAAATGGGCGCTCGATGGTTCGGACCTTGAAGCCTATTTACTTCTCCTTAGATTGTCTTTCTTGTCACGGCACCGTAAGCGATAATCCGGCCAATAAATTTATCAGTAAAGAACATTGGACGCTTATAAATAAGGCTGGCTTCAAAATGCCAAATTACCATTTAGGTGATTTGGCGGGAGGCGTTAGTTTAACGCTAGATGTTTTAGGTATTCAGGAAGGTGGTAATCTTGAATTGCAATAAACGTTCGTTAATATTTCGTTATTTAGCTGGTTGCGCATTGTCATGTTGTTGTCTGATACTATATTCATTAAAAACTTTTGCAGAGGGGAGCGATACCGTTGGAAAGACCATAACAATCGGCACCTATGGTTATCAACCTCATATAAAGGTAGGTGCTGGCCCTTTGCAAGGGCGTGGTATTAACTACCTCAGTAAGTTGCTTGAATCTGCCGGCTATGAGCCGATTTACCAAGTTGTGCCTCGCAAAAGGCTCGCTCAATATTTGGCGAATGGCAAAGTGGACATGGCTTTCCCAATCTATGAAAATGAACTGCGTAACTCGAAACAGATGTCTGTTCGCCCGCTGTTGTTTGAAACTCCAGGCCTTTGTTTTCGTAAAGAGAATTTCATCCCATTTTTGAGCGTAATAGATCGCTGGAAAGAATTAGATATTATTTATGCGGGCGGTACGGAAATCATTCCCTTTTTGGCCGAGCATAATACTTCTCTAAAGCCTGTGTTTGGGGCTAGTATTCAAGATCGATTGATTAAAATGTTGGCGTCCAAGCGAGCGGATGCGGCATACGTGGCTAATGTTCTTCCAATGTACAACATCAACAGTCGATTTTATAAGACGATTGCCTGCTCGAACTTTTATGGTCACTCCAGCCCCGTGTATATTGCCATGTCAAATCAGCTGGATTCGAGCGTTATCCGGTCATTGAGAACGTCCTATAAGAAACTGCCGCACTATGTGGAGTTTGAAATAGAGATCTCCAAGTGAGGAAAAGGGCTCATCCTTGCTGAGTGGGCGCTATCAAAGTTGTAGAAATCCTCTTAAGTGTAACGGAGCCCCAAAATTGTGTGGGTTCGCTTAGTGCAGTGCTTCCTATTACAATCGTTACGCGAAGACATTCACTGCCACGGCCATAGCGATGGTGCCAAGCAACAGTGCTGCAACGGTTAAGGCTATGCTTCTCAGAGTTTGTTTGTCTTGGATTTGGTCTTCGTACATGCCGGTCTCCTAAGTGTTGGTTAGGTAGAACGGTAGCCTATTGAGGCAATGGTTTATTGACGTAAATCAGTACTGCGGTAAATATGCTTGAAAATCGAGCAAAAATAGCTCTTTCGTTCCTTCGGTGTGTCTTATAGCCACAAATATCCCCTTGAAAACCCCCAACTAGCCCCAATCTTTAAGTCCATCGAGAATATTCGCTTCGAATACTCATACTATAGACCCAACAGACAAGATCAGGAGCTTACCGCATGACCGTTGATGCGCAAAAAGAAACCAGAGGTTTTCAGACCGAAGCCAAGCAGTTACTTCATCTAATGATTCACTCCTTATACTCCAACAAGGAAATCTTCCTTCGCGAGCTGGTATCTAATGCCTCTGATGCCGCTGATAAGCTGCGTTTTGAAGCCATTTCAAACGGTGATTTGTATGAAGGCGACTCTGAATTAAAAATACGTATTACCTTTGATAAAGACGCTAAAACTCTGACCATTGCCGATAACGGCATAGGCATGAGCCGCGACGAAGTGGTTGATCACCTAGGCACTATTGCCAAATCAGGTACAGCCTCATTTATGCAGAACTTGAGTGGCGATCAGCAAAAAGATTCACAACTTATAGGTCAGTTTGGTGTGGGCTTCTATTCGGCCTTTATTGTCGCTGACAAAGTTGAGGTGTTGAGTCGTCGCGCTGGCTTGCCCGCTGAAGAAGGCGTGCATTGGGAATGTGATGGTGAAGCGGAATACTCTGTCGAAAACACCACAAAAGAGTCTCGCGGCACCACGATTATCTTGCACCTGAAGAGTGAAGGTGAAGAGTTTGCTGATGGCTGGCGCTTACGTTCAGTCATTAAGAAATATTCAGACCACATTGCTATTCCTGTAGAAATGGAAAAAGAGGCGGCACCGGCAGCGGAAGATGACGCTGAAAAAACCGAAGAGACAGCGCCAGAATTTGAAGCGATTAACGATGCTACGGCCCTTTGGACTCGTTCGCGTAGCGAAGTGAGTGATGAGGAATATAAAGAGTTCTATAAGCATATTTCCCATGATTTCTCAGAGCCCGTTAACTGGAGCCACAACCGTGTGGAAGGCAAATTGGATTACACCAGTTTGTTGTATATTCCCAGTAAAGCACCGTATGACATGTATAACCGCGAAGCGAGCAAAGGTTTAAAGCTGTATGTTCAACGCACCTTTATTATGGACGATGCAGAGCAATTTTTACCCACATATCTTCGTTTCATCAAGGGCGTAGTCGACTCTAATGACTTGTCTCTGAATGTATCACGTGAAATTTTACAGAATGATCCAAACATCGACTCTATGCGCAGCGCCTTAACGAAGCGTGTTTTAGATATGCTGACTAAAATGGCTAAGAACAAGCCAGAAGAGTATGCCGCCTTCTGGAGTGAGCTGGGTCAGGTCCTAAAAGAAGGCCCTGCAGAAGATTTTGCCAACAAAGAGAAAATAGCCAAGCTATTCCGCTTTGCGAGTACTCAAACCGATAAAGAGACGCAAGACCAGTCGTTGGAAGAGTATGTTGCACGCATGCAGGAAGGTCAGACTAAAATTTATTATGTGGCAGCGGAAAATTTCAATACCGCCAAGAACAGCCCGCACTTAGAAGTTTTCCGTAAAAAGGGCATTGAAGTATTGCTGCTCAGCGACCGTGTGGATGAGTGGTTGATGGGGCATTTAACTGAGTTTGATAGCAAGTCTTTCCAAGATGTGGGTAAAGGTGCATTAGATCTTGGTGAGCTAGATACCGAAGAAGATAAGAAAGCTCAAGAAGAAGTCGCCAAAGAAAACGAAGATTTGGTGCAGCGAGTTAAGACCGTGCTTGAAGAGCAGGTTGAAGAAGTTCGTATTACCACGCGCTTAACCGAATCGCCTGCTTGTATCGTTGTTAACGAACAGGATATGGGTGCACAAATGCGTCGAATTCTTGAGCAGGCCGGTCAAAGTCTGCCGAGTAGCAAGCCAAGTTTTGAGTTGAACCCAGAACACCCGCTGGTGCTGAAGTTAGATCAAGAGGCGGACGAAGACCGTTTTGCTGACTTAACTCGTGTGCTATTTGATCAAGCAAATCTCGCCGAAGGCGGCCATTTGGAAGATCCCGCTGCGTATGTTTCTCGCCTGAATAAGCTCTTGTTAGAACTGAGTAACTAAAGGCTGCGTTTTGACGCAAAATAAAAAGGCCGAGTATTGTACTTAATACTCGGCCTTTTTTTGTTATGCTGGGTTCTGAATAGTGATTAGAGAGACTAATGACAAGCGATAATAAGTTCTCCAAACCCACCGTCGCGGTATTAGGCGGTGGTAGCTTCGGTACAGCAATTGCTAATATTGCCGCCGTTAATGGCCATCGCACTTATCTGTGGATGCGACACATTGAACGAGCGGCGAGCTGTCAGCTCAGTCGTGAGAATAATGAGTATTTGCCCGGATATACCTTAGACGATAATTTAATTGTCACGGCTGATTTGGCTGAGGCTGTGTCATCTAGCGACGTAGTGTTTATATCCGTGCCCAGCAGCTCCTTTCGGGCGGTAACTCAACAGGTGGCGCCTTTCCTGTCGCCTGAAGCCGTAGTGGTGAGCACAACCAAAGGCATAGAGGCGAATACCTTTGATTTGATGAGTCAAATTTTAGAGCAAGAGCTGCCCGATAGGCATATTGGTGTGGTGAGCGGTCCGAATTTCGCGAAGGAAATAATTGAAAAACAGTTAACCGGCACGGTCGTCGCCAGCGATGACAGTCTAGTGCTACAGCGCATTCAAAGCATATTGAGCTCTGATACTTTTAGAGTGTATGCCAACTCAGATCGCTATGGGGTTGAACTTGGCGGCGCACTTAAAAATATCTACGCTATTATCACCGGCATGGCCGCCGCGTATGGTGTTGGCGGCAACAGCCAAGCTATGGTGCTAACACGCAGCCTGGCCGAAATGGGGCGCTTTGCAAACTCTATGGGCGCCGATCCCATGACATTTTTGGGTCTGGCTGGGGTTGGGGACCTAATTCTAACCTGCACCTCGGATTTGAGCCGTAATTACAGAGTGGGTTATGGTGTAGGGCAGGGTAAAAGCTTAGATGAGGTAGTGGCGGAATTGGGTCAAGTTGCCGAAGGTGTTAACACCGTTAAATTAGTTAAACAAAAAGCCGAAGAGATGGGTATCTATATGCCTTTAGCCACGGGGCTCTACGCCGTACTTTTCGAAGGTAAGGGTATAGAGGAGATCGTCAGTAGTTTGATGCAGGGCGAGCAATCTAATGATGTTGAATATACAGGGCGATCTCAGGGTGATGAACAATGAAGTTGTATATTCTACGGCACGGTGAAGCCGAGGGCATGATGGCGCGAGATGAAGAGCGTCAACTCACAGAGCGCGGCCGAGAGGAGGTGGCGTCCGTCATTTCTGCTCGAAAGTCAGAGTTATGTTCAGTTCAGCGAATATTGGTGAGCCCCTATGTTCGAGCCCAGCAGACGGCTGAAATAGTGTCAGAATTTTTGCCAGATATAACCCTACATACCACCCCCTTCCTAGTACCTGAATCAAATCCAACTGAGTTGCTACGCTGGCTGGCTAATCAGTGCTTTGGCGATTTGGAACTAGACTCTGTTTTACTGGTTAGCCATCAACCATTGGTAGGTATTTTAGTGAATGAACTCTGTGGCAGCGATGCCGGTATGCATTCAATGGGTACCGCCAATCTGGCGGCTTTAGAGGCTCAAGTATTAGCTTACGGCCTGTCTGATTT
>CAJWBQ010000050.1 GCA_913020115.1 uncultured Cellvibrionales bacterium | reverse complement strand
ATTCGCTTACCGCCCACGGCTGTGGTTGCACCATCTTCGTTGGCGATATCCATGTAGCTCATCACCTTTTCAAAGTGGCCGGTGTGCACCAGTGGCCCCACTTCAGTGTCGGGGTCTAAGGGGTGACCTACTTTCAGGTTTTTAACCCTGGCTTCCAGAGCCGCAATAAACCGGTCCCTGATGCCACTTTGCACCAGTAACCGGCTAGAGGACGTACAGCGCTGGCCGTTCAAGCTGTAAATCATAAATACCACTGCGTCGAGTGCGCGATCAAAGTCGGCATCATCAAAGACGATGACTGGGTTTTTGCCGCCCAATTCAAAATGCACACGCTTCAGCGTTTCCGCACCCTGACGCATGATATGGCTGCCCGTTGCGCCTTCGCCCACGAGCGCAATTGCTTTTATCGCGGGGTGCTCGGTTAAACGTTTGCCAGCCACCTCGCCAAAACCGTTGACGGTATTCCAAACGCCGTCGGGTATGCCGGCGTCGCGTGCAATCTCGGCCAGTAGCATGGCGGTGAGTGGAGTGAGTTCAGCGGGCTTGTGAACAATGGTGCAACCCGAGGCCAGTGCGGGGGCAATTTTCCAAGTGGCCAGCATGAAGGGGGTATTCCACGGCGTGATAATGCCTACAGGGCCGATTGGGCTGCGCAGTGTGTAGTTAGTGTGTTCCGCTTGATGCAGGGCCTGGCCATTTTGAGCTTCCGGGGCCTTGTCGGCAAAAAAGCGGAAGTTTGCGGCGCCGCGAATGGCGGCTTGCTTCATAAAGCGGATGGGCTGGCCACAATCCATTGACTCCACCAGAGCAATTTCGTCGGCGCGCTCTACAATTTTGTCGGCAAAGTGATTCAGCAGCTTTTTACGCTCGGCGCCTGGCATGTCGCGCCATGCCGGAAAGGCATTTTGGGCCGCCTCACAGGCTTTATCAACATCGGCAGCGGAGCCAATCACAACATCCCCGAGGCTGGAATTGTCGACTGGGGTGGTGTTGCTGTAAGTCTCAAATTCACTCGGCAAATGGGGCGCACCACTAATAAAATGGCCCGTAACCGATTTTTTAAATCGCGCCAAAAAATGATTGGCATGGGTTTGGTTCTCTTTAAAACTCGGCATGGCAGCCTCCGTGTCGGCTAATTTGTATAACGTGTTAAGTATAATATGTTCAAAAAAGCCCGTTGTAAACAACGAATATGGTTATTTGTCTGTATTTATAGCTGGAAATCAAGATAATCTTAGAGTATATTGCATAACACGTTAAATATATTTGTTCTTTTAGATCAACAGTGAATGCTGAGAGGGTAGGGGCTTTATGAAATTTGTGACATTTGAGAGAGAAGGGAAGCAATCCTGGGGCGTAGTAAAGAGCGCGGGTATTGTCGACTTGGGTCGCCGTATAGGGGGTGATTTACATGAGATCTTGAAGCAAGATCGCCTAGCGGAAATACAGGCACTTGCTGCGGACTTGGACGCGGACTTCTCAGATGAAGGCGTTGTTTACCTAGCCCCCATCACTTCGCCCGAGAAAATTGCCTGCGTGGGAGTGAACTACGCGAATAGGAATGCTGAGTATAAAGACGGCTCAGAAGCGCCAAAATTTCCCAGTTTGTTTATTCGCACGCCTGATTCATTAACCGGCCACGATCAGCCATTGGTTCGCCCACCAGAATCGCACCAGTTAGATTATGAAGGTGAGATTGTTTTGATCATTGGTAAAGGTGGTCGACGCATTGCTGAGGAAGATGCCTACAGCCACATTGCAGGCCTGACAATTATGAACGAGGGCACTTTGCGAGATTGGGTTCGCCATGCCAAGTTCAATGTGACGCAGGGCAAAAACTTTGTGCATTCTGGCTCTATTGGCCCCTGGATGGTGACTCGGGATGAGTTCACTGAAGCGCAACTTGAAGACCTGCGCGTGACTACTCGGGTCAATGGCGAAGTGCGCCAGAACGATACAACCGCGAGCATGATGTTTCCATTCAAATACATCATTAGCTATTTCTCGCAATTTTTCCATCTCAAGCCCGGCGATGTGATTGCCACCGGTACGCCTAATGGCGCCGGCGCCCGATTTGAGCCACCTGTGTACTTAGTTCCAGGCGATGTGGTTGAAGTTGAAGTTGAAGGGGTGGGTACACTCTCCAACGGCATTATTGATGAAGTGCTGCCGTGTAAAGCCGGTGAGTAATAGGCTGATCAAAAAAAGCAGCTATGTTAATGGCGACTGGATAAATTACGAGGGCTTAAATGCCTTTGCAGTATTAAACCCGGCCAATCAAAGTTGTGTGGCTGAGGTCGCTTCGGCGAGCCCAGCTGACGCAGTTTTGGCGGTCGACGCTGCGGATCAGGCGCTGCCGAGTTGGCGTGCTAAAACGGCGAAGCAGCGCGCTGAACTGCTGATGGTTTGGTTTAAGCTCATTGTGAATAATCGAGATCAGCTGGCTGAACTTTTAACGGCCGAGCAAGGCAAGCCTTTGGCCGAAGCTAAAAGTGAAGTGGATTATGCCGCAAGCTACATCGAATGGTTTGCCGAAGAGGCAAAACGTGTTTATGGCGATACCATTCCCAGCCCCGCAAACGACAAGCGAGTTATTGTTATCAAACAAGCCGTAGGTGTGGTATCAGCCATTACGCCGTGGAATTTTCCGCTTGCCATGATTACTCGAAAAGCGGCGCCAGCTTTGGCCGCGGGTTGTACCTTTGTTGTTAAGGCTTCAGAGGAAACTCCTTTGTCGGCACTGGCCTTAGCCGAGCTTGCCGGCGAGGCGGGTATCCCCGCTGGTGTGTTCAATGTTCTGGTCAGTGAGCAATCAGTTGAAGTTGGCGAAGTGTTGGTCACAGATCCTAGAATTGGTAAATTTTCTTTCACTGGCTCTACAGCAGTGGGTAAAATATTGCTGAAGAAAACGGCCGACACAGTGAAGAAAACTTCGATGGAACTGGGCGGAAACGCACCCTTCATAGTGTTTGACGATGCCGATATCGATCAAGCTGTGGCCGGGCTGATGCTGTCTAAATATCGCAACGCGGGGCAAACCTGTGTCTGCACCAATCGGGTGCTGGTACAGGCGGGTATTTACGATACTTTCCTTGAAAAATTGGTGCTGGCCGTTAATAAACTTGAAGTTGGGGCGGGTGACGCAGCGCAGACTGACATAGGTCCTTTGATTAACGCCAAAGCGGTAAAAACGGTTAATCGGAAAGTGGAGCAGGCGGTCGAGCAGGGCGCAAAACTGCTGAGCGGTGGGTCGATGTCTTCCTTGGGCGAGTGTTTTTACCCGCCAAGTGTTTTAAGTGAGGTGGAGTCACACATGGCCATCGCGCAGGAAGAAATATTTGGCCCAGTTACCGCGGTGCTTAGGTTTGAAACCGAGGGCGAGGCCATTGCCATGGCGAACGCTACACGAGCGGGCTTGGCGGCTTATTTTTATACGCAGAACCTGTCTCGTATCTGGCGAGTTTCAGAGGCTCTGGAATACGGTATGGTTGGTATAAATGAAGCGGCCATTTCTAATCCAGCGGCACCTTTTGGCGGGGTAAAAGAATCGGGTATGGGGCGAGAGGGATCGAAGTACGGTTTGGATGACTATTTAGAGATAAAATATCTCTGCTTAGGTGGCATTGAGCAAAATATCTCAAGCAGTGAGAGGCAATACTGAGAAAAACTGTGCCATTGTATGTATATTATTGAATAAAGAGAGTAATTATGAAAATCGATCCTATTGAACTTCGCAACGCACTGGGCAGCTTTGCAACAGGTGTTTGTGTCATTACTGCGAACCCTAAAAGCCACAAGCCTTTTGGCATGACCGTGAATTCCTTTGCGTCAGTATCATTGGAGCCAGCTCTGGTATTGTGGAGCTTGCAAAATGACTCCGATTGCTTGGCTTGGTTTGAAGAGTCTGAAACGTTTTGTATCAACATACTGGCCGATGACCAGCAGGCCCTCTCAAACAGTTGTGCAAAAAAAGGTGATCATGTACTCGATTCGGAAATATTCCAACTAGGCAAGTCAGGAACCCCTGTACTGCACAACGTGGCCTCCAGTTTTGAATGCCGCGTGTGGGCTCGATACCCTGGTGGCGATCATACCATTTTGGTGGGTGAAGTGCTTGAGATCACAAGCAGGCCCGAAAAGGCGCCTTTGTTATTTCACGCCGGAAAATATGGCTTGATGGCTCAGGAGTCGTAGGCTAACGGCGGCCCTGTTGGATTGAGGGTAATGAGTGTAGGATTGCGTTTTGTCGAATGATCAGTGAGTTGCAGGAATGAAGAACAGTAGTCTTCGGGGTTTTAACCGGTCTCTACCCATGTCGCTGTTGCGGGCGCGGGAAGCCGTAATGAAAAAGTTTTCTCCGGCGCTTAAAGAGCATAACATTTCGCCACAGCAGTGGCGTGTGATTCGTGCGCTTGAGGATGAAAATGGCCTAGAAATGACTTTGTTGTCAGAGCGCTGTTATTTGTTGATGCCCAGCTTGTCGCGAATTATCCAAAACCTAGATCAGCGTGGCCTTGTGAACCGCAAGCCTGTCACCAGTGATCAGCGCCGAAGTGCCATATTTTTGACCGCTGAAGGCAAGAGGTTGTTTGCTGAAATTTCCCCAAAATCGGCAGAACGCTATCAATATATCACTGAGAAATTTGGACCCGGGAAGTTGGAGTTGCTATACGAACTTCTTGATGAACTCATTGAAAAAATAGACGAGTAGGTTCTGCCTATTCACGGAGTTGATCTATGAGCGATGCAAAAAGTATGAATTTTTGTTGTTATTGTGGGTCGGCTTTATCTCTCAAACGCCTGCAGGAAGAGGATGTCGAGCGTTTGTGGTGCTCTGCCTGTAGCGTGGCACACTATAAAAACCCTACAGTACTTGTCGCAGCTTTTTTGCATTATGAAGATACTATGCTTTGGACTCAGCGCGGCATTGAACCCTTTAAGGGACTCTGGGCCTTTCCAGCAGGTTTCGCCGAGTGCGGCGAGTCTTTACAGCAGGCCGCCGCCAGAGAATTGCGGGAAGAGACCGGTATCGATATTCCCTCAAAAGCCATGATTCCCATGAGCGTGAGTTCGGTTGTGCCCATAGACCAAATTTACGTGGTGTTTCGCTATCAGTGCTCGGAAGCTATGGCCGCGAAGCTCACGGCAGAGACTCAAGACTGGGGGTGGTATAAAAGAGAGGAAGCCCCCTGGTCTGCCATGGCTCACCCCGAGTCAAAGGCTTTGATTGAACAGGTCTATTCAGCCGTAGAGTCGCAGCGCTTCTTCTTTCGTATTGGTGAAATGTCGAACAGTGGCAACTGTCATCAGAGCTACACTCTGCTCGATAAAATCAATCATTAAACCTTTCAAGAAGCTTATTTGCGTGTCTGCCAAGTTAAGCATTGGGAAAGCATTCAATACCCGCGTCCCTTTTTTGATGCGCATGGCGAAGAAAGTAATAAAAATGCGTGACTGCAGTGACAAGAAAAAATACTACCTGCGAAACTTTCAGAAGCTTTACTAGAGGCCAGGCCACGATCTCTGCAGGCCAAGAAGGGCAGAGCCCCTAGGTTGTCGAGTCTTTTCGCCTGCTGAGTTCTCACGCTCCTGAAGCTTGATGTAGGAAACTACATTTGGCTCGGCCGAATAAGTCAATTTAGTGATGATGCGCAAGTATTGCTCTGACGGATTCAAGATCAAAAGGTTTAGCGATGAAGTCATTCATGCCGGCATCCCGGCATTTATTCTGCTCTTCGATTGTGGTGCTGGCGGTCATAGCGATAATCGTTAAATGAGAAAATCGTTTGTCTGTGCGCAGTTTTCGAGTCGCCTCGTAGCCGTCCATAATCGGCATTTGGCAATCCATTAATATTAGGTCGTAGTGCTGCGAAGAGAGTGTTTCGATTGCCGCTTTTCCATTGCTGACCAAGCTTGCGGTGTAACCTAACTTTGTTAATACAGCTGACGCGACTTTCTGGCTGACCGGATTGTCTTCTACCACCAAAACCTTGACGTCCTGAGCCGGGCGCAGGCTGTCGGTAGAGATTTTCTTAGGTGTTTCATTGTTGGTTTGGCCTAAGGCAGCCGGAATGTAGAAACTTGCATTTGTACCGATTCCTTCCTTACTTTCTATGTGTATCTCACCGCCCATAATGTGACAAAGTTCCCGGCAAATTTTTAGTCCTAGACCAGTGCCACCGTGGGTTCGGGTGGTGCTTTTGTGTGCTTGAGTGTAAGCTTCAAAAATATTTTCCTGTTGTTTATCCGACATGCCAATACCATGGTCTATTACCTTGAAATGCAGATACATATCGCCATCGGCTCGCTTGTCTGTGTCTATCCCCATTTTACTGACGAGTAAATGAATTTCACCGTCTGCCGGGCTGAATTTTATCGCATTACCCAGCAAATTAAACAAGATTTGGCGCAGACGAGTTGAGTCACAGATAACGTACTCTGGAATATTTTCGTCCACCTTGCACTGAAGCTCCAGTTGCTTGTGACCGACGCCGCTGCTCAACAAAGAAAAGCAGTCGGCAATAATATCGCGAAGCCTCCAATTATGATTGTCCAAAATGACCTTGCCAGCCTCCAATTTTGATAGATCTAAGATGCTGTTGACTATCTTCAAAAGGTCGCTTCCAGATTGCTTTATGATGCGGATCATCTCTAGATTTGTGTCGTTTTGAGCACTTGTCAGGAGAAGATCCGCCATCGCAATAATGCCGTTCATGGGGGTTCGAATTTCATGGCTCATTTGCGCTAAAAATTCAGATTTGGCACCCAGTGCATTCTTTTCGCTCACCCTGAAGCGGGTCTCTGGGCGAGCGGGTCTCTGTCGCTTCTCTATAGACTGCATGGCTAACTCCTGACATTTTGTAAAGCTATTGCTGGTGTTTATTTGAGAGGTTCTACTGCTGTATTCTTGTTTCACTTTTAGAGTGATCGCTTGAGGCATATCGCTTAATCAACATTTGAGTGGTATTTCCCTGTACCAGCATAGAGAATAAAACCACGCCAAATACCATTGACTGAATTGTCCACCAATAGGGTAACTCTATGGGTAGGCTCAAAACCAAAACGATGGCGATAGCACCGCGTAAACCTCCCCATACCAGAATGTAACGCCACCCCAAAGGGATGGGGCGGATAAAACGACCACTTAGAAGGTTGCATCCAAATACCGCAAGCAATCGGCCAAGAAGCGCCGCGGGAATGGCAATGGCAATCGCCAACCATTGCTGGCTGAACATATCAAAGGTAATAACCAAGCCCATCAGGACAAATATCAAGGCATTAAAAAATTGCGCTAGCCAATTCCAAGTGCTGAGAACATCACTTAGTAGCTGCTGTTCATGTTCCCGCAATAGGGTTTTCGAAACTATGGCGGCGCTTACCACCGACATAATGCCCGATACATGGAAAAGATGTTCAGCCACAAAGAAGCTGGAGAATGCGAGCAACACCAGTAGAATATTTGAGGCGGAACTCTGGTTTATTAGTAGGGTGAGTATAGCCGCGGCCAAGCCAAGTAGGCCACCAACCAACAGTCCACCTAAAAAAGTGACCAAAAATAAACTTAGAAATGTTGAGTCTAGGTGCGCGTTTGAATTTATGGAGAAACTCAAAATCACACCAAAGAGCACAAGAGCGCTGGCGTCGTTAAACAGACTTTCACCTTCAACTAAGGTGGTCAGTTCATCGGGTGCATTGAGGTTTTTCAGCGAGGACACCACCGCAATAGGGTCGGTTGCCGCCAAAATTGCAGCCGCTAAGAGTGCTGCGATCCAGGGAAACCCGGCGGGTTCCGCCATCGCAAAATAGAGGGCCGTGGCTACCACGGCACAGCTGATCAGCATTCCTAGCGTCGACAATAGCAAGATCGGAGATAGCCAGCGTTTCAGTAGTGAAGGTTTAAGATGCCATGCCGCTTCGAAGATAAGCACAGGCAAGATGATATAAAATACCAAATCATGAATATTCGATGCGCGAATTCCAGTATCTATTTCCAGCCAAGGCAGGAGTAAACCTGCTAACACTCCGCTACAAAGGCACGAGAGACTGAGTTCCAAGCGACACAGTCGGGTTATGATGAGCCCGCTGATCACCACGGCTGACAGGAATAACATTTGGCCCATGATTATTTGAATGTCCATACCTTGCCTCTCGTTAAAGAATGAGTTTACGCACTGATCTGTCGATCAGTGGCGATGAGATATTTCTCTTGAGTAGCTACATTTGGAAACTGCTCACTGCTGGGGCTGGGGAAGCCGTCGGCGTTAATAATATGGACGTGGTTGCGAGTTAACTCCCGGGGTTCTTTCACGCCACATGAATGGGCAATGATGCCAACTTCGTAAGCGAGATTGCGGGCGTAGTTGCCAACACGTTCTGCTTTGTCCTGTACAACCAAGCCCTTTTGCAGGTCTGTATCGTGTGTAGTTATGCCCGTTGGGCAAGTATTTTTATTGCACTGGAGAGCTTGAATACAGCCGAGCGAAAACAGAAACCCTCGGGCAGAATTGACAGCGTCAGCGCCCATGCAAAGCGCCCAGGCGACATCGCTGGGATTAACCAGCTTTCCTGAGGTCATCACCTTAATCCTTTTTCGTAATCCATACTCAGTGAGCTTGTCGACCATCAATGGCAGGCTTCGTCTTATGGGCAAACCCATGTAGTCCATCAAACTTTGAGGCGCAGCCCCCGTACCACCGTCGGCACTGTCGATGGTGATAAAGTCAGGAGCGCAGTCCATACCTCGCTCATGAATAGCCAGGCACAAATCATCAATCCATTCGATGCTGCCAATCACAGCCTTAAATCCGACAGGTTTTCCGCTTACCTTGCGAATCCTTACAATCATGTCCAAAAGATCATTCACTTCGCGTATTTCGGTATGGCCGTTGGGACTGATGGAATCCTGTCCCTCTTCAATACCCCTAATTTCGGCGATTATAGGCGTGACCTTGGCGCCTGGTAAAATACCTCCTTTGCCTGGTTTGGCGCCTTGGCTCATTTTAATTTCAAACATTCTCACTTGTTTGTGAGCCGCTATCTCCTGAAGTTTTTTGTCCGACAGAGAACCGTCGGTATTTCTGACACCGTATTTCGCTGTACCAATCTGATAGATCAAATCGCAGCCGCCTTCAAGGTGGTAGGGCGACAGCGCACCTTCACCGGTGTTCATCCAGATACCTGCTTTTTTCGCCCCCTTAGACAAAGCCCTAACAGCTGGCACCGATAAAGCACCAAAACTCATAGCCGAGATATTAAATAGCGAGTTAGTGCTGTAAGGAATTTTTGCGTAGCCTTCACCAAAAGTGAGTGCCGAGGCGGGCACAGTGTCATCGCTCAATGTCGGAAAGAAGCAGTTCATGAAAATCACGTCGCCGGATTGATTCAGCGGTCGAGAGGAGCCGAAGGCGATGGTGGAATCAATATTCTTTGCCGCACGATAAACCCAAGAGCGCTGAGCCCGATTGAAGGGGAGTTCTTCCCGGTCTTGTGCAAAAAAATACTGGCGAAAAAACTCGCCTAAATGTTCAAAAAAATAACGGAATCGACCAACGATTGGGTAATTTCTTCGTATCGCTTGTTTGGTCTGTGAAATGTCCGATAGATACATGTAAAGCAGCACCAGACACGCCACGCCAAGAAAAAAGACAAAGGCCAGTACGCTGATGTTGAGTACATTCATGCTGAGCTGGCTGATTGAGTCCATCTTAGATGATTCCATTGTTGATACCTCGGGTTGTGAATTTATTAGGGCTTGTAGGGCATTCTTTATGTTCCAAAGGCCCTGTATTCATTGGCCGTTAGCGTCGAAACTGGTCGGCCGAGGAAAGCTGGATTGATATTGAAAGCGTCTTGCGACCCAGTAGTCTGCGCTGACGTAGCGGCCGCCGCCCAGGAATAAAAGCGCAAGTAACATGATCAAATAGGTCGCCGCAAATTCAACGCCATTGTTGAGAATTACTAAGGGGCCGTTTTCGGTCAGCCATTCATAATTTCCGTGTTCCTGTAAAATTGATTTTGCGCGGTCCAGACGATCAATCGCGCCGATGGATTGCTCTGTAGCAAAAGGACCGCTCGCCGAGGCAATAGCCAACCAACCGTTTTTTAGATGCACGCTGACGGCCGCAACTAACATAGTGAAAATTAAGGGAATGCTGATCCAGCGAGTGGCTAAACCCAGGGTGAGTAAAAGGGCACCGCCAATTTCTGTAGCAACTGCCATTGATGCCATGACAAGTGGGAAAGGCAAACCTAAACCCCAGTCGCTATTTCCAAACCATTCTACAGTGTCGCTGAAATGCCCAAGTTTCTGCGAACCGGCCATCCAAAAAATGGGCACCAGATAGATACGCAATAATAGTGGTGCGACGAAATCGACCTTTCGACTAAGGTTAAAGGCGTCTTGTAGTTTTTTTATCCGATCGATCATTAGGTGTTTCCTCTCAGCGTCTTAGGGTTTGCTCGGGTTCATTACAATTCCCGTGCCAAGTTGTATCTGATTGATTTTAAAGGCATAAATTTTATTTGTAGGGCTGTGGACTTGAACGGCACGTTACGTTTGCTTAATAGTGAATTGAACGAACCGTTACAAGGAGCAGCCGAACAACGCAACGTTCCGTTAACACTGCTCATGTCGATTCTTATAAATTTTAATAAAATCAATGGCTTATGAGTTGGCACGCGCTTTGCAATTTTGTTTGCGTCGCTAATATTTGTGCGGCCACATCAAATTACTCTTAACCTTATTAAGGAATGCATCATGGAACGCAAATTTAAACCTACTCTATCTGGTACAGCTTTGGCGCTTGCGGCGGCGGGATTAATGGGGTGTGCAAATGCAGGCACTAGCACGTCTACGGCCGCGGCCTCCGCGGGTGTATCGGCCGCATCAACTACTACCGATTTGGTGCACTGTTACGGGGTAAACACTTGCAAAGGCCACAACGATTGCAAGACTGCCGAGAACGCTTGTGCCGGCCATGCAATATGTAAAGGCCACGGTTTTGTGGCCATGCCGTCGAAAAGTTGTGCTGATATCGGCGGTACGATCCAGGACGAATGGAAAGGTAAGGTCGCGGTGACATCTCTGTCGCATTGTTATGACGTGAATAAATGCAAAGGTCATAATGACTGTAAAACAGCTGAAAATGCTTGTGCGGGCAAGGCCGCATGTAAGGGACATGGTTTTGTTGCAATGTCTGAAAAAGCTTGTGGCGATGTCGCAGGAAAAATCGGCGCGTAATCCTGCACCTCCGGTTCAGGTTGGTAAAACCTGACACCGGAGGCCCATATGGAATGATTTTATGACTAAGAAAAATTATGGTTTTGGCTTGGGTTTGCGCACAGACCATTTTGTGGATGTGATTGAAACTCAGCCCAATGTTGATTGGTTTGAAGTGGTGACTGAAAACTTCATGGTGGCTGGAGGAAAACCGAAAAACTTTCTGCATCAGATACGCCGGGATTATCCTATCTTTATGCACGGTGTCTCTCTGTCTATTGGCTCAGTCGACCCGCTCGACACCGCCTATTTATCTGAACTCAAAAAATTGGCCGACGAAGTTGAACCTCTGTGGATTTCAGATCACTTGTGTTTTACCGGAATGGGAAAAATAAACAGCCACGACTTACTGCCCCTGCCTTATAGTGAAGAGGCTATTAACCATGTAGCAGATAGAATTATTCAGGTGCAAGATTTCTTAGGAAGACAAATTCTGCTGGAAAACGTGTCTAGCTATCTCACATATACCGATTCTCAATGCAGTGAGTGGGAATTTATTTCAGAGATTGTCAAGAAAGCCGATTGTCATATTCTCCTAGACATAAATAATATTTATGTCAGTGCGCGCAACCACGGCTTTGATCCACTTGATTATATCAACGCCATTGACCCAGCGCGGGTTAAACAGTTTCACTTGGCCGGTCATTCCGACTACGGAGATTACGTGATAGACACACACGACCAAGACATTGCTGATCCTGTTTGGGATCTTTATGAAAAGGCCTTAGTGCGCTTTGGTGCCACCAGCACAATGATAGAGCGAGACGACAACATCCCTCCTTTAGGGGACCTGATCGCCGAGCTGGACATTGCTCGGGGAATTTCGCATAGGGTTTTTGGTAATGATATTGACCTAACTCAGCGGCGGGCTAGAGGATGAAAGAAACCTTGTTTGAGCGTCAACAGCAAATGATGAACTATTTGCTGCAAGGTAAGCCGACGATCAAAGATCACATTGTGCAACAGGGTGCCATCACGGTTGATACCCGTCTGCACATCTATCGCAACGCTTATCAGCAGCGATTGCGTGAAACCATTGATACTGACCACCCTGTTACGGGCGTGTATATAGGCGATGAACTTTTTGATCAATTGGTGCAACAATACACAATTTCTTATCCTTCGAGTTACCGCTCTCTAAGGCACTTCTGTGATGAACTGCCAAGCTTCCTGGCTGATCAAGAGCCATTTAGTGAGCATCCGCAAATTGCTGAATTGGCTCGATTTGAACGCCTATTATTGACGGTATTTGATGCCTCCGATGCCCCCGTTATTGGTTTGCGTGAATTAAGCGGGCTGAAAGCTCCTGATTGGCCAAATATGAAAATACAGTTTCATCCTAGTGTAAGAGTGTTTGAAAGCCCATGGAATGTGGTTTCTGTCTGGCAGGCCATTAAAGACGATTTGCCACCGCCAAATAGTTTACCCAGTAGCGAAGCATGTCTACTGTGGCGCAACCAGCAGAGGATGACGGAATTCGTTCATTTAAATTTGCCTGAATTGTGTATGTTCCGAGAGTTTCGACAAGGCTCAAGCTTTGCTCAGGTGTGTGAGGCACTGTTAAACGTTGTACCTGATGATGAACTTAGTGCTTGTGCAGTAAATGTCCTGTCAAAATGGGCGCAACATGGACTGATTGGCTCGCTTTATGGAAACGAATAATAAGAAAGAAATTCAGTCTTTAAACCCCTATGTGAAACGAGCTATCACATCCGTTCAGGCTAGCAGCCAGTGGCTAAATGAGAGCACCATGGCGTCTACCGCATATGCTGCACCGCTACAGCGTTGTTCTACGACAGATTTGCTTCGCCCGATACTGCCATTCAGCCAGGTTTTGGTTTCATTTGAGTTATGTAAACTCCGCTTGTCCACCATGCCGCCAGGTGCTGAGCACATTAAAGGGGCACCACAGCTCAAAGCTGAAGATCTTGCGGATAAACCCCTTATACTTTCTAGTCATGCGCTTCCCCAGGTTTACGATTACGCGATACAGAGGCGGGAGCAAGAGCAAGAGCTTGACTCGGGCAGCCCCAGACTAACCTTTCTTCTGTTGTATAGAACACCTGCTGGTAAAGTTTCCTTCCTTGAATTACTCCCACCCGTTTATACTTTGGTGCTGGCGCTGCGCATGGCCTCGGATAAGCGCTGTGCACTAGGGGTTACTGAGTGTTTGTTCGCTATCGCAGAGTTTTGGCAAATTGAAAACCTTGATGAGTTTATAGCGCAGGGGCTAGAAGTTATCTCTCAACTCAATGACATGGGTTTACTGAGTTCCGATACGTCCAACTTCGCGGGAGAATATTATGGGTGAAGTGCCCAAAGAAAATGATACCGGCAAGCATTTAGATATTAATTTCGACGATGAGCCGTCAGCCTTGCATCCTGCGGAAAAAATTCTTGCTACGCTGACAACCGTTAGCTATCGAGCGGGAGAGCTACAGTCCTATTTAGACAATGTGTGTGAAGCTTTATTGGAGTTAATGGGGACGGGTCTGTCGGCCATTACATTGTATCGATATGGCACCAAGAAGGTCCTGGCCACTAAACCTGAGTCTGATTGCCTGTCTTGTGGGTCAATGGACGTTCATGGGGAGCTGTCTACACACGTATTGAATACTAATGCGATATTGACCGTGGAGAACGCCTTGAACAATACCCAATATGGAAGCCCGCCTGAAGGCTTTTGCTCTTACATGGGGGTTCCTCTTCGCTCTCCTGGAGGCGAGGTGGTTGGCACCTTGTGTTATTTTGATAAAAAGGCAAGGCAGTATACTGACCGCGAGGAGCAGACCGCAGAATTGTTTGCAGAGCGTATTGCCATCGCTTTGGACAACTACGATTTATTTCAGAAGCTGGGAGAATATTCTAATTCACTGGAAGTACAAGTTCAGGAACGTTCAGAGCAGCTGTTAAAGGCGCATGAAGAATTAGCCCATAAAGAGAAGTTGGCGGCTCTGGGTGAATTTGCCTCACACATCACCCACGAAATTAGAAACCCCTTAACAACCATTCGCCTGACCCTAGAATACATCATGAAAAATCCAGAAAGGAATCCGGAGAAACGACTTGAATTGGGCATTGGTGAAGTGTCAAGGCTTGAAAGACTTCTCAACGAGCTTTTGTTGTACGCCAAGCCAATAGAGGTCAATGCTGGCCCTTTGGAATTGGCGGGTTTCTGTCGAGATTTCATTTCTACCTTCGACTCAATCGCTAAAGAGCGACGCCAAACATTGAAGTTACTTGCCGATACTTCCGTGACGGTGATGGCCGACAGAGACAAATTGACTCAAGTCGTTTTGAATCTTGTTCGAAATGCCTGTGAAGCCGCCGATCCAGAGGATACGATCACCTTACGGCTTGGGAAAACTGACCAGGTGGGTCGAGTCAGCATTCACAATTTTGGTAATACGATACCGGAAGATAAGTTGTCTATCATTACAGAACCTTTTGTTAGTTGTAAGGCAAATGGTTCCGGCTTGGGTTTGGCTATCGTTGAATCTTTACAAAAATCTCAAGGAGGAAATGTGTCTTTTAAATCCAGCGTGAGTGACGGTACTGTTGTTGAAATTGATCTTCCATTGGCCCCTTTATGAACGCGCGCATTCTTTTAGTTGAAGACGACAGTGCCTTGGCGCAGATATTGACGCTGCATTTTGAAGAGGGTGGGCATGAAGTGTTTCACGCTCCGACACTTAAGCTGGCGCGGCAGTTGATCGCCGAGAAACAACCCGATTTGGTTATTTTAGATCAGGGCCTTCCCGATGGAAAAGGCATTGATTTCCTGCTTTCACTAGAGCGTGATGGCCTCGATATGGCGGTGGTTATGATGACCGCTCAACACGACTTGGATCTGGCTATTGCGGCGATTCAGGCAGGGGCTTTCGATTTTGTTCATAAACCTATTACCACTGAAGAGCTGGAACACACGGTTAAAATTGCGCTTGAGCATCGACGACTCACACGACAAGTTGAGGTGCTTAGCACCTCACAAGCGGGGGTGAATGATTTACCTAAGTTATTGGGTCGCAGCGAAGCTATGCTCAGTATCAGCAAAGATATTGCTTTGGTGGCCCAAAGCCAAACTCGCGTATTAATTACCGGAGAGAGCGGCACAGGGAAAGAATTAATTGCCAGAGCGATCTATAACCACAGCCGCTGTGCAGGAGTTTTCCTGGCACTAAATTGCGCGGCTCTAGTCGACAATTTATTGGAAAGTGAATTGTTTGGTCACGAGCGAGGCGCGTTTACCGGCGCGAACAACCGTAAAAGCGGCAAATTTGAACTCGCGGCCAACGGGATTTTGTTTTTAGATGAAATAGGCGAGATGGCATTGCCTTTACAGGCGAAACTCCTGCGTGTATTGCAAGAGGGCACTTTTGAGCGTTTAGGGGGAAGTCAGGTTCTTGAAAGTAATGCCCGTGTCATTGCCGCGACTAACCGAGATTTGGCTGTGGAAGTAGAGGAGGGGCGTTTTCGGGAAGACTTGTTTTATCGTCTGAACACCATTCAGATTGCACTGCCGCCACTGCGAGACCGCAAAGAGGACATTCCCATGTTAGTTGATGGGCTCTTGGAGCGTATCTGCCGCAATGAGGGCCTGCCTCTGGTCTCGGTTACAGAAGGGGCAAACGCACTGATCAAACAATACAACTGGCCGGGCAATATTCGGGAGCTTGAGAACGTCCTGACTCAGGCCCTGATTCGCGGCCGGGGTGCGCCGATAACTGCACAGCATTTGAGTTTGCCGGCTGATATATTGATGGCGCATGGAGGGTCTGGCCCCGCCACTAATACAGGCCCATTACAGTCATTGGACGAGCTTGAAGCTGGGCATATACAATTGGTATTGGATTATTGCGCTGGACACAAAGGGAAATCTTGCGAAATATTGAAAATTTCCAGGCCCGCCTTAGACCGTAAAATTGCACGTTATCAGTTGGATGTGAAGGCAATCAAAACCAATAAAGCATGAGGCTAATGTCGCGAGCGTGGCCAGCACTCCCATTGGGCGTTTATTAGGGGCGCCTCAAGGTCAGGGGAGAGCTATCAAAAAACCGGTAAAAACTGAATAATTAATCAATTAATTGCGCTGCAGCCCTTGGTTGTAGCGTTTTTTAGTTTATAGTATGGCTAAATTCTACCTGCTAATAATAACGAGAATAGCCATGAGCACAGCGACGACTGAACCTGTTAAACACCTGAAAGCCCTGGGTTCTAAAGACATGGTGCTGTTTACCGTGTCGGCCATTTTGCTGCTAGACACTCTCGCGGCCGCAGCGTCATTGGGGGCTTCCAGTATATTTTGGTGGGTATTTCTCAGTGTGTGTTTTCTCGCACCGTTTGCGCTAATTTGCGCGGAAATGGGTTGTGCGTATCCGGAGCAGGGCGGTATATACGCCTGGGTAAAAAACGCCTTTGGCGGTCGCTGGGCGTCCAGAGCCACGTGGGGTTACTGGGTGAATACCGCGGTGTGGATGCCCGCTATATTCATTCTGTTTGCCGCCATCTTTAAACAACTCTTTTACCCCGAATTGTCCTTAAACGGTCAAATATTGATTTGTGTGCTGCTCACTTGGGTGTCGGTATTCGTGAATGTCATTACGCTAAATATTGGCAAATGGGTGCCAAATATCGGTGCCATTCTTAAGATTATTATTTTCTTGGTTATCATCCTTGGCGCTTACTTTTATACCCAAGATCATGGGATGGCGAACCCACTCACCTTTGACACCATGAAGCCAGACTTCACCATTAGCCTGCAATACGTGCCCTACATTATTTACGGCATGTTGGGTTTTGAGCTGGTGAGTGCCAGCAGTGAAGAAATGAACAATCCGGGGAGAGACGTGCCCCGCGCCATTTTGATTTCGAGCTTGATCATGACCGCGCTGTACATTCTTGGCACTATAGCGGTGCTGGCCGCCATTCCTTCTGGTGAGGTAAATTTGGTTGAAGGTTTGATGGACACCTTGGCACTCTTTCTCGGGGATTCAGAGCTCGGCAAAGCAGCGGTGCTCATACTAGGGGTAGCGGCGCTGTACACCTTCTTCTCTAATGCCGTGACTTGGTCTTTGGGTTGCAACCGTGCCGCGGCTCAGGCGGCACTGGATGGAGAATTGCCGGCTCTCTTCGGAATTGAGCATCCAAGCAGAGGCACGCCAGTGGGCGCCGCCGTGGCCACGGGTGTGGTCAGTACGGTGACCTTACTGCTGTACGGATTTATGTCGGGCTCAAACGAAGAATTATTTTGGTCCTTATTCGCGTTTAGCGCGGTGATTTTTCTACTACCTTACCAGGGCATGTTACTGGCCTTTGTGAAAATGCGTCGTGTTGATGCTGATCATCCCAGGCCCTTCAAGATTCCCGGAGGTGTGTGGGTGGCGAAGCTTTTGGCCTATCTATGCATGCTCATTCTAATCTCAAGTATTGTGCTGCTCATCTATGTGCCTGGCACAGGCATGCAGTGGCCTGTGTTCATTGGCGTGGTCATCACTCTGGTGGTAGGGGAGTTAATTATTAGGCGTTCAGAGTCGCATTAATAATGGAATGATGCAGTAGTGCTTGCGCTGGGAGCATGCTTGAACATACTATAAGTTCAAATTAAAAATGTCACTCACCTAGATGTGCCTAGCCTATGACCTTTTCTCAGCAACTCATGGACACCCTGACTCGTTTTGGCAATGAGGAGGGGAGCTTTCGTACTGCTCAAGAGTCTATAGCGGGCGTAGCTCACACCGTTTTTGTCAATGCCCCCAACAACCTAGGCGAGATGTTTCAATGCTGTCTCCTACACGATGAGCTTCCCTTCATCGTTTATGAGCAGGAGCGTCTGAGTTTTGCCGAAGTATATCGCCAAGCCAGCGCCTTAGCGGCCGCACTGGTTCAGCAATATAAAGTGAAAAAGGGCGAGCGTGTCGCGCTCGCCATGCGCAATTATCCAGAGTGGATGATTAGCTATATGGCTGTCACTTCCATTGGCGCTATTTGTGTGCCTTTGAATGCTTGGTGGGAGGCGGATGAGCTGGCCTATGGTTTGGAGGATTGCGGCGCGAGCGTATTCATTGCCGATGAGCCGCGTATTGCGCGAGTGGCCGGGCATCTGGCGAGCGAAGGTTTGCCGCTTATTGGGGTTCGCTTAGGCGATACCTCACACCCCGAACTGCAAGAAACACTGAGCTCTTGGGAGCGGCTTATGGCCGCTTTCGATGGCGAGCCTATGCCCAGTGTTGATGTTTGTCCTGATGACAGTGCATCCATTCTTTATACCTCAGGCTCTACGGGGCACCCAAAAGGCGCGCTGTCCAGTCACCGAGGTGTGCTCACAACAATATTACAATGGGCGGCTGTGGGAGAGGCTGTGACGGTTGTTCAGGGTGAGAACGCCATAGTGCTAGACCACCAAGCCGCCACTCTGTTAACCATCCCTCTATTTCATGTGACCGGTTGTAACAGCCTATTTTTGCTTTCAATGATTGCCGGCCGCAAAGTTGTGATTATGCACAAGTGGTTGGCAGAAGATGCGCTAGAATTAATTGAGCGTGAGCAAGTAAGCTCCTTTTTTGGTGTGCCCACAATGTCTCTTGAGTTGATGCAAGCCGCTGCTCAAAGCGATAGAGATCTGAGCAGTTTAAAGGACATTCAGGCTGGCGGTGCAGCGCGCCCGCCGGAGCAGGTTGCGGCCTTAAGCAAAACCTTTGCCGACGCGAAACCGACGACGGGATATGGGCTTACTGAAACCAATGGCTTGGGTGCCCTGCTGGGCGATAGCGATTATCTGCAGAGGCCTTCGAGCGTGGGCTTTCCTACCGCGCCAATGGTTAGTATTAAGCTGCTAGACGAAGAGGGTGGTGATGTTCCTCAAGGCGAGCGCGGCGAAATCATGATCAAAAGTGCCGCGAATATTCAAGGTTACTGGAATAAGCCCGAGGCTACAAAGCAAACGCTGCAAAATGGTTGGTTGGCCACCGGCGATATTGGTGAGTTTGATGCTGAAGGGTTTTTGTATATCGTCGATAGAAAGAAAGACATCATTATTCGTGGGGGTGAAAATATCAGCTGTATTGATGTGGAGTCAGTGTTGTTTAGCTGCCCAAGCGTTCAAGAAGCCGCTGTGTTTGGTGTTCCTGATGAGCGTTTAGGCGAAGTGGTGGTGGCGGTTGTCATGCCAAAGCCGGGTGAGGTTTTTACCGAATCGGTATTGCGAGAGTTTTTAAAGGGACGTTTGGCCGGATTTAAAATCCCTAAGATTATCATTCAGCACCCAGAGAAACTCCCGAGAGTGGCTTCTGGAAAAATTTCCAAACGGCAGTTGAAAGAAGAGTTTTTAGCGCAAGCAGTAAATTAACATTTCACCAGAAACTAAAAAATAAGAGAGCAATTTTATGTCAATGGATCTAGGTATCAGTGAACGAGTGCAGCCTTTGTTGGACCAGGTGAACGCCTTTATTAAAGAGCAAATTGAACCGGTAGAAAAAGAGTATTGGGCGCAGGTTGATATTGGTGATCGTTGGACGTATACCGACCGTCAAACAGAAATACTTGAAAGCTTGAAAGCCAAGGCACGCGCCGAGGGTTTGTGGAATTTCTTTTTGACCAATAGCCCCGAAGGCCCTGGTTTGACCACTGTAGAATACGCTTATTTGGCCGAAGCCATGGGCGGCGCTCACTTGGCGGCTGAGGTGTTTAACTGCGCAGCACCTGATACCGGTAATATGGAAGTGCTGCACAAGTATGGCACTGAAGCACAAAAGAAAGAGTGGCTAGAGCCGCTTCTAGACGGCAAAATTCGCTCGGCTTTCGCAATGACCGAACCTGATGTGGCCAGCTCTGATGCAACCAACGTGTGTACCACCGCCGAACTGGATGGTGACGAGTGGGTGATTAACGGCGACAAGCATTACATCTCCGGTGCCGGTGACCCTCGCTGTAAGATAATGATCGTAATGGTTAAAACCGACCCCGATGCGGCACGCCATCAACAGCAATCGCAAATATTGGTGCCTATGGATACCGCAGGTGTTGAAATCATTCGCCCAATGAAGGTGTTTAATCTAGACGACGCACCACATGGTCACATGCACATGCGTTTCAACAATGTGAGAGTGCCTAAAGAGAACGTTATTCTGGGTGTTGGCCGCGGATTTGAAATTTCACAGGGCCGCTTAGGGCCAGGCCGTATACACCACTGTATGCGTGCTCTGGGTATGGGCGAGAAAGCCTTGAAAATGTTGTGTGAACGCTCACTTGGGCGCAGTGCCTTTGGTAAGCCTTTGGCGAATTTGGGCGGCAACGTAGACATTATCGCTAATGCACGAATGGACCTAGATATGGCGCGTTTGTTGACTCTGAAAGCGGCGCACATGATGGACACGGTGAGTGTGAAAGAAGCTCGCATTTGGGTATCAAAAATTAAAGTGATTGCACCGAATGTCACGGAAGGCATTATTGATGCCGCCATTCAAATGTATGGCGCTTCGGGGGTTTCCCAAGACACGCCTTTGGCACAAATGTATGTGGGTAACCGCACACTGCGTTTGGCCGACGGTCCAGACGAGGTTCACCGCATGGTAGTGGGCCGCGATGAGTTGAAGAAATACAAGTAATACTTAAAAAACCGCTAAGGTTTTAAAGTAAAAAGGGAGGCCAATGGCCTCCCTTTTTTTATAGTTTTTTATCATCGGCAACAAGGATGGCTTCGGTTTCGCCGGGCTTTTTAATACGTCCAGCTTGCCGCAAAGACTGGCGCAGCACATATTCAATTTGTGCGTTTACGCTGCGCAGCTCATCGTCGGCCCAGCCTTGCATAGCGGCGAGAATGTCTTCGTTAATTCTTAATGGGAAGGCTTTGCGCCGCGCCATAATTGAGTGCTCGTGTTAGTAAATGCTGCCAGCGTTGACTATGGGTTGTGCGCTGTCGTCAGAGCAGAGCACCACGAGCAAATTGCTCACCATGGCCGCTCTGCGTTCATCGTCTAAGTCAACAATACGACGTTCAGACAGTTGCGTCAGTGCCATCTCCACCATGCCCACCGCGCCTTCAACAACTTTGGCGCGAGCGGCAATCACCGCGGTGGCTTGTTGGCGACGGAGCATAGCACTGGCTATTTCGGGTGCATAGGCCAAATGTGAGATGCGCGCTTCAATGACTCGAACACCGGCTTTACCCAGGCGCTCTTGTACTTCACCTTTCAGGGCGTCGGAAATTTCTTGTGGGTGGCTGCGCAGAGAAATTGCCCCCTCATCGTGCTGATCGTAAGGATAGCTTATGGCCATGTTTCTCAGTGCCGCCTCGCTTTGTATATTGACGTAATCTTCATAATCGTCAACTTCAAAGGTTGCTTCTGCGGTGTCGACCACCTCCCAGACAACCACCGCGGCAATTTCAATTGGGCTGCCGGAGCTATCGTTCACTTTTAGTTGGCTGCTTTCAAAGTTACGCACTCTAAGTGACACAGCTTTTTTTGTGTAAAAAGGAATTGCCCACCGCAAGCCAGGCGCAGTGACTGTGCCCACATATGTGCCAAATAGCTGCAGCACACGACCGGTTTTAGGTTGCACCATAAAGAAACCAAACCAACCGACAAATATCACCACGAAGCACAATAGCAGTAGTGCCGCCAAGGCAAAGCGGTAGTTCGACAACGCCAGATAAAGGGCAAAGGCCGAAGCAATTTGTGCCACAACCAGAAAGGGAATGGCTGTGAAGCCAGTGATGGCTTTGTGGGGAATTTCCTTAATCATGTATATCTCCATGGAGCAGTAATTGGATGATGGTTCCTCGAATTAGGCGAGGCAATGTGATATCAATGTGATGTCACATTATTCTATGTTGGCCTTAAACACAAGGTACGGGGGTATTGGCTTCGCGAATGGCTTGGGGAGTAGCGGCTAAAACGAGCTTTTTGAGTGTTTTTCGTACCTTCTTGGTCGAAATTTCAGCGGGCTCTAAGTGCTTGATAAATTTGTTAAAAACTTCATTAGAATTGCTTGACTCAAAGCGCATGAATCCATAATATACGCGCCTCAACAACGCACTCGTAGCTCAGCTGGATAGAGTACTCGGCTACGAACCGAGCGGTCGAAGGTTCGAATCCTTCCGAGTGCACCATATAGATCAATGACTTAGCTGTAATGGCTAGGTCATTTTTTTTGCCTGGGTGAGAATTCTGGGTGAGAACTCTCGGCTATTTTGTAGCATCTACCTCTAGTATTCTCCGAATGTAGACTTGCTTTGCTTTATCTGATTTGTGGCCTGATTCGTGTTCAGTGTGGTCGGAAACACCTTTGGCTTTAATGTCGTGGAAGGTGAAGTGCTCTTCTAGCTTAATGGTTTTTCCTTCGATGGTCAGTCCTACCGTTTTGGCGCTGTGCATAGCCCGCTTCCACGCAGAATCAAATTTGTTTTTGCCAATTGCTAGCCCTTTGGCATTGTGTAATAAGTATCCTCCTGCTATCGGAGATGGAGCGTTGGGATACTGTCTTCTTGCATCGTCAATTGCGGTCTGCAACCGAGGACTTATGTGTGTTAGCTCACCCATCGATCCTTTCTTGCGTATGACTTTGATATGCCCTTCTTTAAACTCGATGTCAGTGATTTTAAGCCCTCTAGCTTCTGAACATCGAAGCCTGCAAAGGTAAGCCAGTTCCATCAGCACGGCGAGGTAATGGGAACGCGTTGTACGCAAGATTACTTCCTTGACCAATTCATATTCCCAGTCTTCTATGTAGCGAGTGCGGGCCTTTTCTTTATTGAATGTTACCCCCTGGCATGGATTGGTGTCGGGAACTTTGTCATAGAGCTGGCTTGCCCAGTTCCAGACAGCCTTAAGATATTGGATCTGCCGGTTGGCCCCAATCGGGTGTTCAGCATCGACAAGATAAGTACGTATCATTCTTCGCTTGATTTTGTTGAGTGG
>CAJWBQ010000049.1 GCA_913020115.1 uncultured Cellvibrionales bacterium | reverse complement strand
AGAAATGCCACACCAATATAGAAAGTTGACGCAAACAATACGGAGGGTTGATTAATCTTTTCTGCTGCGTTCACAGTGGCGGCCTTTTATGGGTTTGTTAGCGTGATGAGAAGAAGTTGCCGGAAAAGACATCAGGTAATGGCCTATTCTGATGTTTTATAGCCTTATGATTAATCATCCCAGCTCACTAGAAGGGTACAGGGATTTTGACTTATTTCCTATGTAAAAGTTAGCCATGAATACGTGAGAATAATTCAGTATGTGGTGAGATTATTTGAGGGGGCGGTAGTTTCAATACGCCTCTAAGATTGTATTTATTTTTGGGCGTATTAGCATTCAACTTCCGTCCGTAATTTCGCTTGCCAATGTTCCCTCGAAGGTCTTATATAAATATTAAAAGAACTCCACTTCCCCATCATCATTCACCCCCTCTCTTTCAATTACATAGCCTATGAGAGAAAAATGTGTACGTTAAACCGTGGCTCAATTTGGAAATAATCGGTTTTAGGTGGGCGGCACTAGCTCGTGGCCCTCCTCATCACGGCCCGTTTCCGTAAAGCCAAAGTCTTCCAAAATGCCGTAAAGTGCGGGCAAAACAAACAGAATCAACAAAGTTGATACCGTAATGCCAAATACGATACTGGTCACTAGGGGAATTAGAATTTGCGCCTGCAAGCTGGTTTCCAATAATAGCGGCAACAAGCCAACAACCGTGGTGAGAGAGGTGAGGAAAATTGCCCGAAAGCGGTCCTGCGAAGCTTGACTGGCCGCATCGTGAACGCTCATTCCTTCTCGTGCTCGGAGTTTGACAAACTCCACTAACAAAATCGAATCATTGACGACAATACCAACCAAAGAAACGAAACCCATCATGCTCGGCATAGACAACTCCAAACCCATCAAGAGGTGCCCCCAGATCACTCCGATAAAAGCCAGTGGCACGGCCACCATCACAATCACAGGTTCCACGTAACTGCGAAACTGCAATGACAGCAAAAGATATATCGCAATGGCCCCCATCAATAAAGCCTGCCCGATAGACCGAGCGGTTATTTTGCTTTGCTTCATCTCGCCATCTAGGTCTATGCGCAGCCCGGGATAGGTTTTAAGTAAGCTGGGGAAAAAATGTTTTTGACTATCGCCGAGAATCGCCGCGGCATTGGCCCTATCCGCCAGTACATCACCAAATACAGAAACCGTTCTCTGCCCGTCAATGCGTTGAATGCGAGCGTAATCCCGTGAAGACTCAATGTCGGCAATGGCAATGAGAGGCACGGCTTGTCGGGTTTTGGGGTGGATGATGGCCAACTGATCAAAACGGCTCAGTGAACTTCTACTGGTCTCATCCATGCGGACCAAAATCTCGTAGCTTTCCCCTGCGTATTGTACCTCTCCCACTTCGATGCCTTGGTAAGATGCTCGCAACTGGTCCGCTACAGTCCGGGCATCCAGGCCCGAGCCATAAACGCCATCACGCAGGCTAATTTTCAGCTGGGGCTTACCCGGACGCAGATCGTCAAGCACATCGACAACACCATCATAACCTCGCAACCAGGCTTTCAAGTCGTGGGAAGCGGCCGACAGCTGATCCAGTTCCAGACCAGACAAGCGAATATCAATAGGGCGCCCTGCAGGACCTACACTGGGTTCCTTGTAGAGAATGGCTATTGCCCCAGGCACTTCACCAGCGGCCTTACGCCAAGCATTGCGAAATTCATCAATGCGGGTATTGCGCTGTTCGGCTGACAGCAGGTCGACACTGATTGTCGCCACGTGAGGTCCGCTTTCAAAGGCATCGGAGTTAACGCCATAGTGAACACTAATATGGCGAATCAAAGCGCTGTTTTCTAACTCAGACAAACTCTCTGAGGCCGCTTCCAGCCCCTTAAGTTGCCGCTCAACAATTTTTTCCATGAGGCCCAGTGACGTCCCCTGCGGCATCAATATTTTAGCCTGCAAAATATCGCCATCCATTTCCGGAAAACCGCGAAATTTTACAATGCCGGCCGGCAATAAACTGGCCGACAGAAAAAACAGCGCCAATACCACACCAACGAAACCGTAGCGGTACCGCACAGCCTTATCGGCTAAGCGACCAACGGCCTCACGCGCGCGCTCAAAGCGTAAGCCAAACTTGAGCTTCCATCTGGGCACGGTTTCTTTCCGGCCAAGAGAGTGATGTAAATGTGCGGGCAGAAGCAAGAAGGCCTCTACCAGGCTGACGAGTAATACGGCAATCAACACCAGCGGCATTACTTTGAGAACCTGCCCCAGATTGCCCTCGATAAACATCAAACCGCCAAATACAAACACGGTTGTGGCAAAAGAAGAAAGCACTCCGCGGGCTACACGCTTGGTACCATCCACCACGGCATCCAGAGCGCTGAGCCCTGCGCGATACCGACTGGCAATGCTCTCGGAAATTACAATCGCATCATCCATCAAAATACCGATGGCGATGAGTAAACCCACCATACTGATCATATTGAGAGAGACACCCATGGCGGTAATCAGGGCAAAGCTGCCCAAAAAAGACACCGGCAAACCCATCACTACCCACAGTGTGTAACGGGCGCTAAAGAACAAGTAAAGTGCCAAAGCCACAAGAACTAAACCTTGCCATGCGTTGCTCACCAGCATTTGCAAACGATCAGCCACAATGGATGCTTGGTCCTGAGTGACCGTCAGCTTAATACCATCGGGTAAGAGGCTATTTTCTTCATCCACAAAAGCCTGTACTGCTTGCAGTACTGTCAGACTGTCATCTACTTTATTTTTGCTAATTTCTAACAGTGCGGCGCGGCGACCGTCAAATTCAATTTTTTCCTCGGCGACCTCGAAGCCGTCGTAAATGGTGGCAATATCCCCTAGGCGAACTTCAGTCCCTTGTTCGCTGCGAATGACTACAAGCTCAGCCAACTCAGAGCTTGTGCGTCGCTCTTCAGTAAAACGCAGCTGATAATCTCGCTCGGGCGTTTCTACATTACCCGCGGGAATGTCGATGGTTTGCTGGCCAATTATGCCGGCCAACTCACTGACGCTGAGACCATACTGACGCAAATTATAATCGGAGATTTCAATTTTTAATTGGTGGTCAGAGAAACCGGAAATACGAACAATGGGTACATCTTGCAGTTGCAATAAACGCTGCTTATAGCGTTCTGCCAGTTCATTCAGCTTCGGTAAGGGCAAGTCTGCGCTGATGGCCACACTGACTACGGGGCTAGTACGCCCCAACTCCTCAACCACGGGCGTTTCGCTCTGTTCAGGAAAGTCATCAATGGCGTCGACAGCGGCCTGGACATCATTTACAAACTGATCCATATCGCCCGCTTCGAGCATCTTCAACACCATTGTGCCCCGATTGTCTCGTGCGTCACAACGGCGCTCATCGGTAAAACTGATGCCGTCGCTGGCATCTTCCAGCAACAGACAAATGCTACTTTCAACTTCGCTAGCGCTGGCGCCGGGGTAAACAATGGACACTTGAACTTCGAACAGCTCAACCTCCGGCATGGTCTCTCGTTTCATTGACGGCAAGACCGCCAGACCACTCAACAGCAGCGCAATCATCACCAAGTTAGCCGCCGTAGGGTGAGCTGCGAAAAAGCGAATCATGGCGCGCCTCCCTCACCCATCGCCAATATCGGCAAGCGGTCTTGTAAGGCTTTGTCGGTGCTTACTTCTAGCGGCATACCCGCCAAGGCAGGTACCAAGTCAGTTACGATCACTTGTTCGCCCACGCGGATACCCGCACTGATGACACTGAATTCACCCTGATGATACTCAAGTTCAACTTCGCGGATTTGAAGTTTATTGTTGTGCGCGACATACACTTTTCCTTGGTGCAGGGCGCGACGTGGAATGACCATCGCAGGGGTCGCGGGCGCCAACAGTTCGATGCGAGTGTACATGCCCCGAATTAAGGGAGGACGCTGCCCAGGAATCACTTGCGTGTAGGGGGAGTCTACGGCCACCACCATGCTAATGGTACGACTGACGTTGTCCAAGGCGTCCCCTATTCTCACAACACGCCCCTGCCACTTGGCCTCAGGTGGCCCACCAATCAAACTTACACGGGCCTCGAGCCCCAAAGAAGAAAAATCGAGGCCTGCCAGTCCAGGCATACCTTCACCATTCACACTCAAGCCTTGGAACAAATAGCGGGCGTGCATTAAGGGCAGCTCGGCCGAGATTTCCACCTGTGCCATGCCGCTGGCGTCAAACAATGGACTGTTCGTCATCACAAACTGCCCTACCTCCACATGAACTTCACCCACTCTAGCGGCAAAAGGCAAAAGAATTTCTGTTCGCTTAAGTTTGTAGTCACTGTCCTTAACCTGGGCTTCTGCTCGGGCAATTTGTGCATCAATCACCTGCCCCCTACTGGGCATCAAAGAATCCTGACTTAGTAGATTCTGCAGCTCCTGACGCAAGCGCAATACACTTTGTTCCTCTTTATCCGCCGAGGATCGAGATACCGAACCTTGTTTCAACAGCTTTTTCTTACGAGCCAGCTCATTCTCACCAATCTTCAAATTTCGACGCGCGATTACCAAGGACGCCTCAGTATTACTTTTCTCTACTGACAACTCTTCCTTGTTCGCACGATTGGCGGCTAGATCCGCTCGGGCCTGAGCCAGCGCTAATACATAACTAGTATCATCGATGCGCAACACGGGTGTGCCTTCTTTTAGAAACGCACCCTGTTTCAATTCTGGGTGTACGTACACAATTCGGCCCGTCACTTCGGCATTGGCTCGCAGAAACAAACTAGGGCTTACCTCACCAAACCCTACCGCTAATGCTCGAGTGGGCATGACTTGAGCCCCTACAACCTCCACTGAACTGACCCTTAGGGCTGCGGTCCCGTGAGCGGGCCCGGGCTGGAGTTTCACCAACAGTACAGCGATTAATAACCCTCCTAGGGCAAAGGCTGGCAGCGCCTGTTTACGAGAAATAAACGTGTGAAACGAATTTAACTTATTCACAATCATCCTTCTTTATTTTTCCAGTTTCGGCACTTCCATGCAAAAACAAACTGGCGCAATGCTGCACCCATTGAGCGGTGTCCTGTTCACGGACATCAAAACCAAAGGCTTGTTTCAAGATGGGGGCACCAACAAAAGGAAAGGCCATTAAACTGAGTAGAGATACTCTAGCCGCCTCCGTATCCAAGTTGTGACGCAGCTGCCCACCCTCTTTTAGGCCACCTAGCAGTTTGAGCAATTGCTCACCACTGGGGCGTACGAGCTTTTCCACAAACAACTTGCGCAGCTTTCCCTCTTTTAAAACCACTTGATCAACAATCAGCCTCGACAGCCAAGGGTGCTTTTTGTGCACCTCCAAAAAGCGGGACATGAGCGCCTTGATAATATCTTCGGCCAGTGGCGCACCTGCACTCGCAGAGTGTGTAGAGGCTGTAGAAGGCGCGGCAAACAGGCTTTCAGGGTTTATGCTGGTCTTGATTAAATCAACAAACAGGCCTTCCTTACTGCCAAAATGGTAACTAATCATGGCCGAATTTACATTCGCCAAACGTGCTAGTTCGCGAATAGAAATATCTTTATAGCTTGTCTCCTTCAGCATTTCATTCGCGGCATCCAACAGGTTTTGTTTGGCGGCCAGCTCTCTTTCCAAGTCTTTGGGGCGACCACGGCGACGGGCTTCCGAGGGAGTTTTGATCATATGCTTACCATTTAATCAATCATTTGATTAATTAAATAACAAATTCCGCTCCACTGCAAGGCCGAGCCTAAAAAACAGTAATAATCTTAAGGGGGCTATGAGGTGAAACAATGTTGTAACTTGGCGAAATATCGACAGAGAACTAAGGCATTCTGGAGCTCAAGTACGAAATACAGTAGAGAGTATCGGCTATTTTTTTTCAAGCCTAATTTTCTCTGCCATCACTTTATTTCGACCTGCGTTCTTGGCTTGATACAAAGCTTGATCGGCGGCTTTAACAATTAATCGCCAATCCGTCATTCCCTGTTGATATCCTGCGACACCAAAACTCGCCGTAATTGACACGGCCCTATTTCTGCGGATGGCCATGCGATGCTGGCATATTTTTGTTCGCAACTTCTCAGCAATGGCAAGCGCTTTCTGAAGATTAGTTTCCGGCAGCAGCACTAGAAATTCCTCGCCGCCATATCGTGCAATAAAATCATGTTCTCGAACATTGGATTTTAATATCGAGCAAAAATCCACAAGAACTTTATCACCCACTTGATGGCCGTGCTCATCATTGAAATCTTTGAAATGATCGATATCGCACATAATAATTGACAGAGAATGTTTATTCCTAATGACTCGTGATATTTCCACATTGGCGACATCCTCCAGCGCCCTGCGGTTATAGGCCAAGGTGAGCGGATCAATTCTGGCTTGCTCCCTAAGCTCCTTTTCCAGCTCGTTACTCGCGATCCAAAGCACCGAAAAGCTAGTAAACAAAACCATCATCTGAAGGCTCATTAGTGAAACAGCATGAATAAATCCTGCGTCCATGAAATCAATAAGTTCAGCTTCGCCTAAAGTCACTATCGCCCGCAAGGCGTATGAGACTGAAAGCAATAGAAACATAAGTCCCAAAAAAGTATTGGCCGCTCCCCCAGATTGCTTTGTTCTATAGAATAAAGCATAACTGATCAACAAGTATTCCAAAGAAAAACTGATTGCAAGTGCAATCATTCGTGCATTGACGTCGGGCTTATTATAGGTGTAGTAGTAAAACGATAGCACCATCAAACACAGCAAGCAGGCCGCGACATATTTTCCCCAGGTTATGTTTGCCTGGCGAAAACGAATGAGACCTTCGTAAACCATTATCGTAGCGAGAAATTGCAAGGTATTTGCGATAATCACGGAAAATAAATCACTAACAAAATGCCGTAAAGAGAGTAATAAAAGCCCTAGCGAAAGAACTAAGAAGGCAATGCCAATCATCGAAATACCGGCAAATTTTCGATGGTTCACGGAGTAGACAATAAGCCCTACACCATAGATAAAGCTAAATACCATGGTGGTAAATGACAGCGTTCGAATGTCGAGGATATCGAGCATCATATGGCCTGGCAGCGATAAAGCGGATATTTTAACTCTAGCCAATATTTCCGGATTTGCACTAAATTGAATTCGAGCGGTACAGGCCGAGTTTCATAACATGGCGGTCTCTAGGCATGTGCGCGAGCCTCTACGCATAAATTGCCTGTTATTACTTGGAGCTAGAATAATGCACAGGCATAATTGCCGCTCTTGATACGACAAACAACCTATAGGTGTATTCTTGGAATTACTCAATACTGATTTTTTTGGAAAAAAACTGCGCTTGGATGGATCGATGGCGGGCTGGCAGCGACTATTTTGGGGCAATCAGTTGGTATCTGAGATAGCAGCATCCCCTAATGAGGAGAGCTTAAAAGTACACCGTTTCCAAATGTTGAGTCAGGCTGACGCACCCAAACCTCATGCGCAAGTGGACGAACCGACCGATATAAGCAAGGAAAATGTCATTGATTGCCGGCTTGAGGTCAATTTAAGATGGCAGCCCTTTGATTTCAAATACAAAATTCTTGTGAATGACGCCGATTACCTTGCAGGAGAACGCGACAGTAAAGATATTGAACAGCAGGTGCCTGAGCAAGCCATTGTCGTCAAGACTAAGTTCAACCTGGTAGGCCTTGGCATACTTGGCCTGAAGCTGCTCAAAAGCGCGAAACTGATTAAGGTAGCTCTCGCCGGCGCCAGTTTGGCCGCCTATGCTTGGCTATTTTCATTGCAGTTTGCGCTGTCTTTGCTCGCCTGTCTTGTGGTTCATGAATATGGGCACATCCGAGCGATGAAATATTTCAAAATGCCTACTAAGGGAATCTATTTAATTCCCTTCTTTGGAGGCATGGCTCTCAGCGACGGCAAGATAAATACCCGCTGGCAAGACGTTGTGATTTCAATCATGGGGCCTACTTTTGGGCTTGGCATGTCGTTGCTGAGCGTGCTGGCCTACTGGTTAACAGACAACATATTTTTTGCTGGGCTTGCCGTTTTTAACTCCCTGCTCAATATGTTCAACCTACTGCCTATATTGCCATTAGATGGCGGGCATATACTTAAGAGCGTGACTTTTTCGATGAACAGCAAGGTCGGTTTAGTTGTGTGTATACTAGCCGCCGTATTTGGCGTATGGCTCAGCTATAGTTTGGGTTTGGCTCTGCTTGGTTTTTTATTATTGGTTGGCAGTCTTGAAATTTTTTCCGAGTGGCGCGGTCGCCATCAAAGCCACCTTCTACCCTTGGACCGCTATGGCCAAATATTCGCCGCCGTTTGGTACCTCATAACAGTGGCTAGTTTCGTCGCTATTATTTGGTTTTTTGCCAGCACTGGCGATGAGCTATTAGGATTACCCCTAAAGATATTGCAAAGTTAGCGTGACCTTGTCTCCACGCGTCTACAAGGGGACTCGCACACGGTTGATTAAACTGGGAAGCACTGTCGGCATTTCGAGCTTACAGGTAAACCGCGAGTCTAAACTCGCGACCTACCTGCCTATCTACATCAAAGTTTTGTCCGCACCTCATATAACTCAGGAAAGAAGCTAATATCCAAAGCTTTTTTAAGAAAACTCACACCGGATGAGCCACCTGTGCCCATTTTGTTGCCAATAATTCTCATGACTGTGGACATATGTTTGAAACGCCACTGCTGAATGGTGTCTTCAATGTCTACCAGTTTTTCGGCCAATTCATAATACTCAAAATATTGATCGGGATTTTGGTAAATGCTTAGCCAGGCCTGAACGACGGATTCATTGCTTTCATAGGGCAATGTGACGTCTCGCGTCAATACCTCGGAATCAATTTCCAAGCCCTTGTTATGCAATACTCTGATCACCTCGTCGTAGAGACTGGGCTGCTCAAGGATACTTTTCAGTTCACTATGAACCGATTCGTTATTCTTATGCACCTCTAACAATGAGGCATTTTTATTTCCCAGCAAAAACTCAATTTTGCGATAGCCGTATGACTGGAAACCCGATGAATGGCCAAGATCGTCACGAAACTTAAGGTAATCTACCGGCGTGAGTGTCGATAAGATATCCCAAGATTGTGTCAACTGCCTAACAATCTGCTTCACGCGAGATATCACTTTAAAGGCATGACCAAAATCACCGTCTCTGACGTAACCCATAGCCGCACTGAGTTCATAACCCGCTAGCTTCAGCCACAATTCACTGGCCTGATGTATGATGACAAAAAGCATTTCATCATGCTGCTCACTTTGGGGTTGTTGTGCCGACAATATTTTTTCAAGACACAGATAATCGCCATAGGCCATATCGTCCTTAAAGTCGGTATGAATTGAGTCTTCCATCTCACGATAATTTGGCTGGTGTGGACAGCTCACAATTTTTCTCCTTTCAAGTTTTCGCTCACCGTCAAATGGTGCAAGTGCTCATAAATGTCTTCATCTTGCCAGCGCTCTTCTATATTTGGCAACGCCATAATTTGGACCATGATGCGTTTCTGTATATCACCTACACGCAAGGCTTCACTGTAGGATGTTTGCGGTGAAAATGTCACCATAGAGTATAAGGGAACCCACAAGTTGGGATAACGATCATGAAAATTAGCTTCAATTTTTTTGCACAACTGAAAGCTTGCATCTCCAGATAGCTCGCTCATCTCTACAAAGTTGCGCTTAGCCAACTCGATGATAGCATCGCCATTGGGTTTGCGATGCTCCTGGTATTTCGACAGAATTTCAGGCCAATCGTTTTGGTTCTGCGTAACAAGTTCATTTAACACTCTGCAGTCTTCAAAACCACAATTCATGCCCTGACCGTAAAAAGGTACCATTGCATGCGCCGCGTCGCCTATCAAACCAACATTGTCATTCACCACCCAAGGGTATATATGAACCAATGATAATGGGGAGGCTTTGCGGCTCATAAATTCACCCACTGGGTCTTCCAGTAAGCCCAAGGCGTCACTAAAATAGGTTTGAAAAAAGGCTTCAACATCACCGCGCTGTGTCAAAGCCTCAAATGATATATCACCCTCTTGATTCATAAACAGTGTGCATGTGAAGCTGCCATCTGGATTGGGCAAAGCAATTAACATGAAGTCTTTACGAGGCCAGATGTGAAGCGCTTCTTTTTCGAGTTGATGACTACCATCCGCCCCCGCAGGAATATTCAGCTCGATATAGCTTTGCGGCATGTATTCTAGGCTATAGCTAATACGCTTACGGGGAATTTCCTGCATCTTTCTACGCACTTTCGAAAATGCACCATCAGCACCAAAGAGTAAATCACTATTGTGCTGTATTTCACCTTCCGCTGAATTAAAAGTGAGCGTGGTGGTATCAAAATCAACGTCCGTAAGGTGCTTATTAAAATGCAGCGAGACGGTTTCCTCTTGTTCGGCCAAGGAAACGAGCTGTTCATTTATTTTCGACCGAGATACCGACCAAATGGCCTGTTTTTCCTTCCCATAGGCTTGTCTTGTTAGATTACCTTCAAGGTCGTGCATCACACGGTTATACATAGGTATTGCTTCACGCCTAACTTCTTCGGCAATACCCACAGACTCAAGCGCAAGCCAGCCGCGATCTGACAAGGCTATATTGATAGACTTACCCTGATAAATATCACTAAGGCGTGAATCCTCGCGAGATTCAAACAGATCAACTTTATACCCTTGCCTTGCTAGCATAACCGTGAGCAGTGCGCCAACAGGGCCCGCTCCGGCAACAGTGATTGTTTTAGTTGAATTAGTCATGTCTATTTCCATTCAGAAAGCAAGCAATGTAATGTGAGTCCAAACTGATATACGTCTTCGAAACTATTATACAGGGGCGCCGGCGCTAGCCTGATTACATCAGGTGAACGGAAATCGCTTATAACACCGGCTTTAGTGATTTTTTCAAAGAAACTTTTATCTGTGCCTATCAACTTGATGGAGAGCTGTGCGCCACGTTGTTCTGGGTCACTTGGAGTGATAATCTCCAATTGGATATCAGGAAATTTTTTCACAACATCGTTAAAAATGAACTCTAGGTAACTCGTTAGTTTTAAGCTTTTCGCCCGAAGATTATGAATGCCAGCTTCATCAAATATATCTAAAGACGCTTTTAATATCGCCATTCCCATTACAGGTGCATTACTCAGTTGCCAGCCTTCTGCACCCTGCATAGGATCAAAGGTATTTTCCATCAAGAAGCGACGTTCTTTGTTGTGCCCCCACCAACCACCAAAGCGGTTAATTGAAGTATCATTGCCGTGACGTTCGTGAACAAATAGACCTGCAACATTGCCAGCACTGGAGTTGATGTATTTGTAGGTACACCATGCGGCAAAGTCCACGTCCCACTCGTGCATTTCAAGCGGGACATTACCGGCGGCGTGCGCCAAATCAAAACCGGCAAGGGCACCATGCTGATGGGCAACACGGGTCAATTTCTTCATATCAAAAAACTGACCCGTAAAGTAGTTCATGCCGCCAAAGAACACTAAGGCTAGTTCGTCGCCATGCTCTTCTATCGCGGCAACAATGTCATCTTCACGGATAAGGTGCTCGCCCTCTCTTGGTGAAATTTCGATGATGGCATCGTCCGGATCGAGTCCATGATGCCTGACTTGTGTTTCCAACAAATAGCGATCTGATGGAAACATTTTTGCTTCACTGATAATTTTGAAGCGCTTCGCTGTAGGCTTGTAGAAGGACACAAAAAGCAAATGTAAGTTATTGGTTAGTGACCCCATACACACCACTTCAGATTCTTTGGCGCCCACTAAACGAGCCGAAGCCGGTGTGAGCCCCTCGTGATAGCTCACCCAAGGCGTCTCGGCCAAAAAGTGACCCTCTACTCCCCACTTTGCCCATTCGTCGAGCTCTTTATTGATGTACTCCCGGGCACTCTTTGGCTGTAGCCCCAATGAATTACCGGTAAAATAAAGAACCTGTTTTCCATCGATAACCGGATGATGAAATTGCTCACGAAAAGCCGCCATCGGATCCTGTGCATCTAGTTCTTTTGCATACGCTAATGTATTTTCGTGTTTCATAAATTACGCCTTAGTCCTGAATTGACAGCCGCCTAAGTTGGCAACATCAGCTGAAATAGTTTGATTCGGTTCCAGCGCCACTGCAGCGGTCGCCGCCCCAGCCAGAATGATTTGACCGGCTTTAAGCTCTTCACCTGCAGCACCGATACAACGAGCCGCTTCAACTAAGGAATTAATAGGGTGATCTAAAATATCATTGCTAGAGCCACTGGCAACGATTTCATTATTTACCCGTAAATTCATGGCTAAGCCGTCGATATTACTGTCTTTTGACTGCCATTCGCCGATAACAAAACTACTGCTCGAGCTGTTATCAGCCACCACATCTTCTAGGGAGAACTTAAAATTTGTATAACGAGAATCAATAATTTCAATAGCCGGTGCGATAGCTTCTACGGCCGCAAGAGCCTCTTCTTTTGTCACTTTTCCGGACAGCGGCTTATTCAGCAAAAAGGCAATTTCAGGCTCCGCTCTGGGGTGCACGTATTTCGTTATATCTATGACCTCATCAACTTCAACGTGCATTGCGTCGGTAAGACGGCCCCATATAAGGTCATCCACACCCATTTGCAACATTTTGGCGCGGCTAGTAAAACCCATTTTGTAACCCACCAGTTTTTCGCCTCGATCGAGTCGCTGCTGAATGCTGAGTTTCTGGATTTCGTAAGCTTGCGGCAAGGTAATACTCTGGCTTAAAGATATTTGCTCAACACTTGAACCGGTAGCGGCGGCCTGATCTAAAGTATTTGCGATGTCTTCTATCATAAGAAATTGTCCTGTTATGTAGTCAGCTGGAAAAAAGACTCAGCGTTACTTGCCAGCAGCTTTTGTTTGTTTTGCTCAGACAGGCTGGGCGCCGTTTTAATCAGATGACCCATTTTTTGTTCACCTAATGGAAAGGGATAATCTGTGCCAAACATCAAGCGATCGGTGCCCATTTTTTTCACCAATAATTCAAGTGAATCATGATCAAATACCGCTGTATCAAGAAAGAAACGATTGAGGTAATGACTGGGCGGATACTTTGATTTACCGCGAGCAATGTCACGGTGATGCCAGGCATTCTCCAAGCGCCCCAATAGGAAAGCGAAAGAGCCGCCGCCGTGAGCAAAACATATTTTTAATTTGGGGCTCACGCGGTCAAAACCGCCACCCAATATCATCGATACAATGGAAAGCTGAGTTTCAGCGGGCATTCCTACCGTCCAGCCCATCATGTAGTCTTTGGTACGCTCACTGGCCATCATGTCCCAGGGATGAACAAATATGGGAATATCTTCGTTTGCACAGTGCTCAAGAAAACCTAGCACTGTGTCGTCATCCATGTTTTTCAATCCAACATGATTGCCAATTTGTATTCCAACGTGCCCTGTTGCCTTAGCGCGCGACGCTTCTTTACACGAGGCATCGAGGTCTTGTAAAGGTACTTGCGCTAACGAAAACAGACGTTGCGAATCGACCTGGCAAATTTCACGAGCGGCATCATTAAATAATTGTGCACAGTACAATGCTTGGTCGACAGGACGTTCATAGCCAAACAATATGGGCGTAGCCGAAATAATTTGTTTTTCAACACCGTCACGATCCATTTCTTCCAAGCGTTTATTTCCGTCCCAACACGCGGAATATATGGGTCTAAACTCCTGATCTCCACGCATTAACATAGCGCTGCCTTCACTATCGTGACGCAACCATGGCCAGTCATCACCACCAAAGCGCTCCGCTAGGCTTGGCCAATCTTTGGGGAAGAAGTGAGAGTGGATATCGATAACATTCATGACTTTTCCTCAAGGCTTACCCAGCCTTTGGGCGGCTCTTTACCTGGGTGTAATTCACCACAGCTGGCACAGGTACGAGCGGCCATATCTTGATAAAATTCTTTATAAAGTGGCGGTAGATCTTTAACAATAGATTTGAGTTGCACTTCAACTCTGTGCACTAAAGCTTCGCAGTTGAAACAATACCATTCGAAGGCGTCCTTATGCCCATCTGGGCGCTTAGGTTCTATAACCAAGCCAATGCTGCCTTCTACAGGTCGTTGGGGCGAATGACGCACATGCGCAGGCAGGAAGAAAATATCACCTTCGCGTATAAAAATGTCCCGGTGCTCACCATCTTCAATGACTTTAAGAACCATATCGCCTTTTAGCTGGTAAAAAAATTCTTCAACGGGATCATCATGAAAGTCGGTACGTTGATTGGGGCCGCCTACTACAGTGACCATCAAGTCGGTGTCGGTCCATATTTGAACATTACCCACTGGCGGCTTTAGTAAATGTTTATGCTCTTCTATCCAGCGTTGAAAGTTAAATGCGCCCAGTTTAGACATCAGAGATTTCCTTAGCAGTTTGAACTAACGGCTTGTAGGCTACCGCTTTACATTCGATTAATAGGTGTGGGTGAGGCAACTGATGCACGGCTACTGTTGTACGTGTAGGCCCTTCAAAGTCAAAAAACTCTGAATACACTTTATTGTACTCACGGAAGTCGTTCATATTCACAAGGAAGGTAGAAATTTCCACTAAGTCATCTAATGTGGCGTCCATGGATGCAAGAAGATCAGCTATATTCTGAATGACCGCACGAGTTTGGCTGGCAATGCATAGGTTGGTGCTGCCCATATCATCCACCTCTACGCCTGCAAAACTGTTGTCGGCCCGGCGTGAACTGGTACCCGAGACGTAGATAAAGTCTCCCGCACGTTTAACATGAGGGAACGTACCTCTAGGGGTGGCTTTACCACTGACGACTTTACTTTGATTAGTATTATTCATAATTTACTCTTCAATATTTATACAGATGTTGCTTGGCTCAGTATAAAAGGCCAAGGAATGTAGACCGCCTTCGCGGCCAACGCCAGATAGTTTCGTGCCACCAAAAGGCGCTCTGAGGTCCCGTAAAAACCAAGTGTTTACCCACACTAATCCAACGTCAATTTGTGGTGCAACTCTATGTGCCCGCGATAGATTCTCTGTCCACAAAGACGCCGCCAAACCATAAGGCGTATCGTTCACTCGTTTAATCACTTCAGCTTCACTGTCAAACGGTGAAACGTGGCACACGGGGCCAAATATTTCTTCTTGGTTAATACGCGCGTGGTCGTCAAGACCGGTGAGAACAGTGGGTTCAATGTAACAGCCCTCGTCACGCTCATCGCCGAATTTTGGCACACCACCACCCTGCTCAATGGTAGCGCCCTCGTCACGCGCGAGCTGATAATAGGAAAGCACCTTTGTCTGGTGTGCCTTAGAGACTAGGGGTCCCATAAAGACATCGTCATCTGTAGGGTAACCAATCTTAATCCCAGCCGCGTGCTGCTTTAGCTTTCCTACAAATTCGTCAAATATTGAGCGATGCACATACACCTTTTCAGTACACAAACAAACTTGCCCACAATTGGTGAAAGTAGAACGTGCAACGCCGGCCACCGCTTTATCGATATCAACATCGCTAAATACCACAGCCGAATTTTTACCGCCTAACTCGAAGGAGATAGGCTTCACGGTTTGCGCAGCCGATGCCATGATTCGTTGCCCCGTTGCCGACGCACCCGTAAAGGTTATGGCATCAATATCGGCATGGCTCGTAATAGCATCACCGACCGCATGCCCACGCCCTAGAATTAGATTAAAAGCACCTTTAGGGATGCCCACTTCATCCATAACTTGCGCAAGTAGAAATGCCGTTGAGGATGTTTCCTCAGAGGGTTTAAATATCACGCTATTACCACAAGCCATTGCCGGGGCAATTTTCCAGGTCGCGAGTAATAAAGGCAGGTTCCAAGGAGAAATAATAGCCACGACGCCCAGCGGCTTATTAACACTATAGTTCAGTGCTTTTGTGCCTTGCGGGGTCTCGGTAATAAAGCTTTCATTTGCGGGGTATTGGACTAAGTCGGCAAAGAAACGAAAGTTGGCGGTGCCTCTTGGTATATCTATCGTTTTTACTTGGAATAAGGACTTCCCTGTATCCGCTATCTCAGCATCTATGAACTCTTGCTCTCGCGCCTGCATCACATCAGCGACTTTATTGAGTAACACACAGCGCTCTTTCACGCTTAAGCGTGCCCACTCACTGTTTTTAGCCGCCGCAACCGCATCGTCAATCATCTGATGGTTTGCCTCAGATATAAGCGAGACTACACAGCCGTTAACGGGATTTATATTGTCGAAGTAGTGCTCTCTATCGACAAACTCTCCATTTATGTATGAAGTAAGCGTGGATGGAACAGTCATAATTTAACCCTATGTCCTTTGTGCGCCGCTGAGCCATGATCCCAAGCCGCAAATGTTATTTCTTGTCACTCATCTTAGTGACGATTTATAAATAACTATAATTTTATTAATTTGTTATTTGCATTCAATTTTTGAATGTTTTTATGAGTTTGGCCGAAATGTGCGCAAATTTTATTAATTTGTCGTTTGTATTCAATTTATGAATATTGTTTTTGATGCGATTCACTCAAGCTCCCTAACCAATAAGGCCTAGCGGGGTGTGAGGATTTTTAGTATCTAAATAAAAATAGCACTGAATTGAGGTTAGCACCGAGCCAAGTGCGCCTGAGGGCTAGGAAATCACTGTCTTTTCAGTATCCTGCTCATACCGATTTCGGCGGACCTACCCTCTAAGGTACCGCTGATATACGCCATCGGGAATATATAAAAGCCAAATAAAAGGGGCATTGCGGGCTTACCGTGTGTGCTTCACGCTTCAGTTTAGATAATAATAAAGGTTGTTTCTATGAGTGCTCGCGGACAGTTTTCATCAAGATTTGGGTTTATCATGGCGGCCGCCGGTGCCGCCGTGGGTTTAGGCAATATTTGGGGATTCCCCACCCAAGTCGCCACAAATGGTGGCGCCGCGTTCGTTATGGTTTATCTATTACTCACTCTTATTTTAGCCTACCCCATATTGATGGCCGAACTCACCATCGGCCGATATGCACAAGCCAACATGGTTGACGCCATGCAAGATATCGCCGAGAGCCAAACCGGGAAAAAGTTTGGAAAGGCCACCGGCTGGTGGGGCCTAGGTGTCGTAAGTCTTATTCTCAGCTTCTACTCTATCGTTGCCGGCTGGATGATTGCCTATTTTTTGCAAGCCTTAAGTCTGATTCTCGGCTGGTCTGAAATATCAACTTGGCTAGTGACCTTTTCGATCGAGCGCAATATTATTTTTTGTACCCTATTCTCACTACTCACTATTAATATTGTTCGTCACGGTGTCAGCGAGGGCATTGAAAAATGGTCCGGTCGACTAATGCCCGCCCTGCTAATTCTTATTGTTTCAATGATTATCTTTGTTGCCACGCTCGAAGGCGCTTCAGAGGGGTGGCGAGTATATGTAGTGCCGGACTTTTCGAAAATACTTCAGCCTAATTTGTTGGTGAGTGCGATGGGGCAAGCATTTTTCTCTTTATCACTCGGTGTTGGCACCATGTTGATCTATGGTTCGTACATTAGTAAAGAAGAAAATCTTGTCTCCTTAGGGTTTTCGGTTGCTTTGGTAGACAGTGGCATTGCCATTCTCGCTGGCATGCTAATTATCCCTGCTATGTATGTAGCCTTACATAATGGCGTTACTATATTTAGCCCCGACGGCATACTTCTAGATGGCGACCAGTTAATCTTTACGGTCATTCCTGCGCTGTTTAGTAGTATGGGACAAGTAGGCTACATCATTTCAGCCGCGTTCTTCTTACTGATGACGATTGCCGCTTTAACCTCATCCATCTCAATGCTCGAGGTGCCTATTGCTTATTCCCTTGAAAATAGTAAAGCGTCAAGACAAAAAATAACGTTGGTGATTGGATTGATGATACTAGCGATAAGCATTACTGTTATTTTTTACTTTGATATGCTCTTCGGCACTATAGTCACCCTCACCACTCAGTACAGCCAGCCACTCATTAGTCTGATTATGTGTATATTTGTGGGTTGGATATGGCATAGAAACAAATTATTAGGGGAATTGAAGCAGGGAAATGAGTCAATAGAGTCAAGCATTTTTTGGCGCTTATGGCCGTATTACGTTAAATTCATTTGCCCTGTCATTATCGCTGCAATGTTCATACAAACCATTCGCGCTTAGTCTCGCTCTGTTTCCTATAGGTTTGTATGTATAGGAGGTGAGAGAAGGAAATCGAATTCTATAGGACATATCGACTTAAAAAAACTCATAGAATTTTAACGCAAGTCGACTTTCAGTGTGGCCAAAATAGACAATGTAAGAAAACCCCCTTCCGTGTGAAGGGGCACCACCCTCCCAATACATTCCCAATATTCGATACAAAAAAATTATCCACCCTCAAAAAATATTCAATGGATATAGATAAATTTCTGTTTTTCTTTTGGAGTATGCTATTTGCAAGCTGTAAAAATAGACAGCTTTCTAGAAGATTATGAGTTCAATTGGTAAAAAATGATTGAGCAATATAAGTCTTAATAATTAGAAATAATAAAACAAAAAAGGGAAATACCCATGAAAGCAAAGCACTCAATTCATCCGTTAACACTTGCTGTAGCCATAGCGCTTGGTAGCCCGCTAGCATTTGCGCAAGATGCAGCGGAATTAAACGCAGATGAAGGCTACGAAATACTCGAAGAAATTTTTATCTTAGGCTCTAGAGTCGCCAATCGTACCGCGACCGAATCCTCTGTACCGATAGACATCATAAATGCTGACTCACTATCTAAAGGGGGGTTTACTGAACTTGGACAAAGTTTACAAACATCTGCGCCTTCATTTAATTTTACTCGCACTCAAGTTTCCGATGGTTCAGACCTGTTCCGCCCCGCTACATTAAGAGGCTTGCAACCAGACCAAACTCTCGTACTAGTGAATGGCAAACGACGCCATAACCAAGCCATTTTCGGGCTTAATGGCACGGTGGGTGCCGGTGCGGCGGGTACGGACATGAACGCCATTCCTATTAGCGCCTTAGGCAACATCCAGGTATTACGAGATGGTGCTGCAGCACAATATGGTTCAGACGCCATAGCCGGCGTAATAAACTTAACCCTAAATGAAAGTACAGGCGTGACCACCGGCTTCACCCAAACCGGAGCTACTGGCGAAGGAGATGGCGATAAGATCACCTTAGGCCTGAACCGAGGTTTTGATCTAGGAAATGACGGTGGTTTTATAAATATAACCCTTGAGTATCGTGACTATGATGGGGCCAATAGATCGCAGCGCGATAGAACAGGCTCATCAAGTATTGCACCCGGTGAACTGTCAGACACTGTGCGCTGGGGTCAAGGCGACGCCGCCTCAGAGTTTGTATCAACATTTTATAATATGGCAATGCCTTTAAGTGACGATAAAGAATTCTATTCTTTTGGTGGTTTTTCAAATCGCACAGCCTTAGGCAACGGCTTTTTCCGAGCGTTCAACTCCGCGTCTCAGAACGTACCGCAGGTTTATCCAGACGGATTTCTACCTCGCATCGACAATGAAGCCGAAGATGTTTCACTCGCCGTAGGTATCCGAGGGGATCTAAACAGCGACTGGACGTTTGACGTATCAGCTGTACACGGTAGAAACCAATATGATTTCGATTCCAAAAATACGATCAATGCTTCCTATGCGGCAGAGTATTCATTTAGCAACCCAGGAGCGAGTGACGCCGAAATAGCCGCAAATTCGGGTCCTAGCTCGGGTTATTCTGGAGGATTTCGATTTGACCAAACGACGCTAAATCTGGATCTTTCTAGCCAAGTTAATATTGGCAAAAATGATATATTGTTTGTCTCATTGGGTGCCGAGTATCGTGATGAAAATTATGAAATTGTACCCGGGGAAGAGGCTTCATACGCCTGTGGCATAGCCAACGCCGACAGCTCGTTCCCATCAATTATTGACCCCGCAACGTTTGCGGGTTGTGGTTTCCAGGCTTACCCAGGCCTTCGCCCCGACGCCGCCGCAGACGCCAGCCGTGATAGCTACGCCGCCTATTTGGACGTGGAAATGAATATCACCGACGAATGGAATGTTGGAGCCGCACTGCGCTATGAAAATTTTTCCGACTCCGGTGATGATTTAGTTGGCAAACTGTCGAGCCGCTATGAAATAAGTGATAATTTTTCAATACGTGGGGCGTTATCAACAGGCTTTAGGGCTCCTTCCTTGCAGCAAAGCGCCTATACGGCATTTACGACTAACCTTGGCCCAGGTGGTGTGCTGTCACCTTCATTTACAGCAACCGCGGGTTCAGACTTCCCAGCGGCACTAGGTGTAACTGAGCTCGAACTGGAAACAACAAAAAATGCGAGTATCGGTTTTGTCTTTGATGCTACCGACGAAATCACAATCACGGTCGATGCATACAATGTAGAAATTACCGACAGGATCACACTAGGAAGCTTATTAAGTCCTGAGCAGCTTGCATTTAACCCAGCGGCCCTCGCGGCACTTGCCGCGACCGGAGCTGACCAAGCCAATTATTTTTCTAACTCTGTTAACTCAACGACAAAAGGCGTTGATATCATTATAAACTATGAGACGACACTTGCTGAAGGAACATTCAGCGCTACTTTTGCGGGCAATATCAACAGCACAGAGATAGATCGGGTGAATACTCCACAGGGAATACCTGAAGAGGTCACTCTCGACTCTCTACAGCGTAGTTTCTTGGAAGATGGGCAACCGCAGGAAAGGGCTACCTTGACCTTTGACTATCAGCGTGGAAAATGGAGCTCCATTCTTCGAGCGAATTATTTCGGCGAAACCAATGTCACTTATTTTGGCAATGATCACATTGGATTACCGGGATTTCTATCTCCAACGGGGGAATTTGAACCCACTAGTGTGGTTGAATCGGCGGTGTTGCTGGACTTGAACATTGCTTATGAAATCACAGAGAATGTTGAGATTGTTGCCGGAGTCGATAATATATTTGATGTGACGCCAGATGAACTAGGGGAAGACGAAGCATTAGACTTCATAACCCAAGGCGCCTTTAAATACCCTATAAGAGCGGTTCCATACGGATTCAATGGTTTAAGTTATTTTGTTCGAGCTAACTTTTCGTTCTAAATAATTACATTTTTCAGTCTATAGTTTGATAAAATCACCTGCCTCGCGCAGGTGATTTTCATTCAGGCCGCGATTATTTCTAAGGAATATAACAAGTTTTTATTTTTACTTATCCAACACATGCAGAAATAACGAATGATGGAGATAGCCTAGATGACAAGCACTGACATTGCCGACTTGGCGCAATTGAACCGGGAATACTCTCCCAGTAGCTGTATAGACGATATTAACGTCCATATACAACAATATGTGGAATTAAGTCACGCGGCCAAAAACCAGGCAGGAGTACAAAAGAAACTACACAGTGACCTGCAGTATGGCGATTGCAAGACTCAAAGCCTTGATCTGTACTTACCCACTGAGGTTTCACAAGGTAAGTTGATGGTGTATATCCATGGAGGCTATTGGCAGGAGTTAAGCAAAGAAGAATCGTCCTTTGCAGCTACAAATTTTCAGCAACACGGCTTTCATGTTGCTGTGCTCGACTACACACTTGCGCCCGATGCAAGTATGAGCGATATCGTCGAAGAGAATCGCCAGGCCATTGCGTGGCTGTATATAAACGCCAGCCAGTTTGGCTATGACCCAGAACAGATATACGTCTGTGGTAGCTCCGCAGGAGCCCATCTCGCGACGATGATGCTGCAAACCCCTTGGTATGAATACATATCGGAGTACAAGGGGAGTGTTGTCAAAGGCTTGTGTGCTGTTAGTGGCATTTATGACCTTCAGCCATTGCTGCCAACGTATGTTAACGATGCACTAAAAATGGATGTTGCCGAGGCAAAAGCCAACAGTCCGGTTTTTCAGCCCACACCAAAAAATGTGCCTATTATCATTGCGGTGGGAGATATTGAAACGGATGAATTCAAACGACAAAGCCAGATGATGACGGAGAAACTGCGTACTGAAGGCCTTGAAGTTCTATTCAAAGTCATTAATAAACGGAATCATTTTGATGTCATTTTAGACCTCGCCGACAAATCAAGCTGGTTGTTTCAAGAGACTATTGCCCTCATGGCGTCCAGCGATTAACTTGAGTTCAGTGAAGATTCATTAGTTATTTGAATGTTCTTTTAAGATATTACACAGCAGCTTAGCGTGCTTTGCCACGTTGCTGCTTTTTAGGTAAACCAAGTGCCAATGTATTTTTAAACCGCCCTCTCCTAAAGGCATGGCTTTAATGCTGCCGTCGGTCAGATACGGGGCGATCAACTGTTTTGACATGATTGTCAGCCCCATATTGACCTTCACCAACTCAATTATCGCCTCATTAAACCCAACCTGTACCATTTTGTACGGCAGTAAATTGTGCGGTTTAAAGAACAATTCATATTCCCGATCTTTCTCCGGTACTGAAGAGTTAGTAATATACGTTTCCGTTGAAAAATCTTCCGCGCTCATAAAGGTTTGCGTGGCTTTCTTATGCTTGCTTGATAGGCAGGCAAGGAGTTCATCTTGCATGATATAGGCGGTATCATAATCACTCTTTTGAATATCCAATTGCTTATCTTTAGTGGACAATAAAGCGATGTCTACGTCGCCATTGTAGAGCGAATCAAGCGGGCCGATAGCCGCTTCTGCTGTAATCTCCAGCTCAATATTAGGCAGCTCTTTATGGAAATAGCTCACCACATTTGGCAGCCATTTGAACGACACATAATGCGGTAAACCAATACGCAGAACCTGATCAATACCATCACTCAAGCGTGCAATATCATATTCTGCGCGCTCGAGCTCTTCGAGGATTTTTTTAGCCGACTGAAGTAAGCGCTTACCTGCGGTAGTGATAACCAATTTACGCCGGCGCCTGGCAAACAGGCTAATATTGAGTCGACGTTCAGCTTCACGAATTCTGTTTGTTAAGGCTGGCTGAGTGATAAAAAGCTTTTCAGCCGCCTGTTTCACTGTATTTGACTCGACAATGGTACAAATCATCTTTAAGTGACTAATACTCAGCTGGCTTCTACCCATTTCAACCACCCTCACAATTGATACATTTTTTGAATCAAACAGTAGAATATATTCAACTATTGTTATTTAACATACTCAAGTAAAGTATCAATAGCAATTTAATTTCTCCTCAGGCTTAGGATAATCACAGTGAATGCATTACAGATTGAGCAATGCGCCCACCGCTTAAACGAAGCGATGGATAATCAGAAAACACTTGTACCTTTAACAACTCAGCACCCTGGGCTGACAATAGATCAGGCCTACGCTATTTCCCTAGCCTTTCTAGATATTCGCATAGGCAAGGGCGAGAAAGTTATTGGGAAGAAAATTGGCCTCACCAGTGAAGTCGTCCAGAAAATGCTGGCCGTGCATCAGCCTGACTTTGGCTTTTTGACAGATAAAATGCTGTATAGCTCAGGAGCGGAAATTGTCCTGAAGAAGGAACTGATTCAAGCTAAGTCTGAAGGCGAAATTGCGTTTAAATTAAAGCACGATTTAGTGGGACCCAACATCACCGCCGACGACGTTCTAGCCGCAACCGAAAAAGTATTCGCCTGCTTTGAAATAGTTGATTCCCGTATTGAGAATTGGAACATTAAAATTCAAGACACCATTGCCGACAACGCATCCTGTGGTTTATTCGTGATGAGTGAACAAGGTGTTGACCCCAATACCGTAGATTTTGAAAACTGCCTCATGACCATTAAAAACAAAGGCGACGTAGTGGCCACGGGCAAAGGATCAGCGGCCCTTGGCTCGCCGTTAAATTGCGTGGCTTGGCTGGCGAATACTTTAGGCTCTTACAACATACCCCTGAAAGCCGGCGACATTATCTTATCGGGTTCACTGGCCGCAATGATTACGTGTGAGGCTGATGATGAAATGAGCGTTGAAATTGAAGGCGTGGGCAGCGCCGAATTTAAATTTGTAGCGGAGTAGGAAAAGTGACTAAAAAAATTAATGTAGCGCTAATTGGCTCTGGGAACATTGGCACCGATTTGATGATTAAAGCCCTGCGTAGTATGCACATTAATCCTGTGTGGATGGTGGGCATAGATGAGGATTCCGACGGTTTAAGCAAAGCTAGAGCCGCGGGTCTTAAAACCACGGCAAAAGGCATTGACGGCTTATTACCTCACATTGAAGAAGACAATATTAAAATCGCCTTCGATGCCACCTCTGCTTACGTACACGCTGAAAACAACGAAAAATTAGCGCGCCACGGCGTCACCGTCATTGACTTAACGCCGGCGGCCATCGGTCCCTTTTGTGTGCCACCCGTCAACCTAGACGAACTCCTGAAAGCCAATGAAACTAACGTCAATATGGTCACCTGTGGCGGTCAAGCAACGATTCCCATTGTCGCGGCTATAAGTCAGGTGCAGCCCGTTGCCTACGGCGAGATTATTGCCACTATCGCCTCGAAATCAGCGGGGCCCGGAACACGCGACAATATCGACGAGTTCACTCGCACCAC
>CAJWBQ010000048.1 GCA_913020115.1 uncultured Cellvibrionales bacterium | reverse complement strand
CTAAATGCGAAGGAAGAGTTCCAAGCAGCTGTTAGTGAAAACGATAGCTACTCACCATCCCATGATGTGCAAACAGACCTGATGGATTTCGACAACGATGGTGACAATGACATACTGGTCTTCTCTATGATCTGGAATAGTGCAGGTCTAGATACTGCAGGCGTAGTCCAGTTTCTGCAGAACGATGGCAGTGGAAATTTCACGGATGTGACTGAGCAGGCACTTTTCAACTACAATACTGGCACCCAGGGTGGCCACGAAATACGTTATATCGATGTAAATCGTGACGGATTTATGGACATCGTCAGCGCCGAAGAATCCTATGTGGAGGCCGTGGAGAAAGTATGGCCGACGGGCGGAGGAACAGGTGACTTATACCAATCCATTGATCGTTCATGGGGCAATATGATTCTCATCAACACCGGCAATGGAAAGTTCGTTGTCACAATGTGGGAGGGATACAATGACTTTACCTTGGATATTGAAGAGATCTTCGTGTCCTACGGTAGCGAGTTCGAGCCCTATTCCTTGGTGCGGGGGCGCACCTTCCCCTATGTTTTGGCTGACGGTCGCCTGGGTTTTATCACCTCCAATCGTGGTCACCCGGATCAGACTTTCTTTTTCGATATACGCGCTGAGGAACTGATCTACACGGGTCCAAAAGGAACCAATCCGGCCGACCGAGGTGCCCCAGGTTACAACGAATACTATTACCTCACAGAGAATCCCGATGTGTCGGCAATGGTAGGCAACGGCGAGTATCCGGATGGGCTGACCCACTTTCTCGATATTGGCAAAAGTGAGGGCCGGCGCAGCTATGCAGAGGGAGCTATTATTAGTCCCTAGGCTTTATTCGAGACGGGCGCTGAGAGACATCATTGTGTATCTTTGATCGTTAGCGGCCTAAGTAGATGCGCGCGAATGATCGGCCAGTGAAATAGTAGATCCCATGTGCCTGCATTGGGTGGGAAGTTGGTGCGCTACTTACATAGACAGGTGTAGGCTGTGTCGATCGCGAGTTTTGTGAATACTTCAGTGGCGGTTAGCATTCTTTGGGGATAGCTTAATGGCAGAAAGTGGCACAACGCGACTGTTATTGATATCCGGGGCGTTAGTCTGCCCCTTGACCCTTAACGGACCTTAGCAAATTCTCGCTCTACTATGATTTGCAATAAAGCAATATTGTATATACCTTCATCATAATAACTCCAAAAAGATGCCAAGGATTGTATATGGTCTATCGATGCCGGTTGATAGTAAAAACTCTATTTGCAATGATTCTTTTTTCCTCTTTTTCTCATTCGATTGCTGCATCAAACGAAGAGAAAGTCCAGAAGATGTATGTTGCCTATTACGGCCGGCCCGGAGATCCTGAAGGCTTGGATTGGTGGGCTGGAAAACTCGCAGAAGCGAATGGTGATCTAACTGAAATCATCGAAAGTTTTGGCAACTCTGATGAATTTGTTAATCGATTCGGATCTTTTAGCAACTCTGAATTAATCAACAACATTTATGTTCAGCTTTTCGGCCGCAGTGCCGATGCTGGTGGGTTAGCATGGTATGTCGGAAAACTTGAATCCGGTGATCCTGACTGGAGCTTGGCTTCTATCGCGTTACGTATTGTAGATGGTGTAAACGAAGGTACTGACGATGCGACCATTGTCGACAATCGAATGACGGTTGCCAACTCATTTACCCTGGCGGTAGAAAATGGCACAAAGACATATGCCGGTAGCAATGATGTAGCATCAGCCGTAGATATGCTTGCTAGAATAAGTAGTGATTTTAGAACTAAGGAGTGGGCATTGGCCTCATTCGATAAGGAATTCGAACTCTTCTTTCCCCCAGAAGGCATGATAACGGTATGCTCATACGATGAGCCGATAGGAAACCTGACGGATTATAGTTGTAATTTTAAATCTTTCTCCAGCTATGGACATGGCGATCTCACAGACTTTCAAGTAACCAACTCGACTTTGTTCGTCGATCCCGATTCTCGTCGCAGTGAATTGTCGATGCTAAATCAGTCCGAAATAGACGCACTATGTGACGCCACCTATCCAATCGACTATGAAACATTTTCACTGGTGCCCCCTGAAAGCTCTTTTGAAGAAGGAGGAGCAATTCATTTTCCACTGGTTATTGCTACGGCCCATTTTAACTACTTGGGTAATGGTGACGCAGCAAGAATGATTTTGCGTTTATTAAGTGATTGGGCTGAAGCTGAGGTAAATTTGGATGATGAATTTGGGGTCGGTAATGGCGCGCATTATCAAGTAGGCCTCTTTTTACCCGTTTACATTCGAGCATGGAATTCAATAAGATATGAAACTTTCGTTAGTGATAGCGACCGCTCACTGGTTGACAGCTATCTTAAGAGTGTCACGGCGAGAATGCGAATATCAGATGCATTTTATAGTGGGTCAAACTATCCAGCCAGTGTTGATTTTGGCAATCACTCCTGGAGTCAATTTGTTGGGGTGATGGCCTACAGTATATTTTCCGACGATGATATATATTTTCAACAAAGCATTGCGCATTACTTTGCCGTTCTTGACGGACTCGTAAGAGCAGATGGATCTCTGATTCCCGAAACCCAGAGAGGTGGCTCATCCCTTTACTACAGTTTGTATTCTACTTCTTTGCTAATTCGTCTTGCGGAACTGGCTGCGAATCAGGGTTACGATATATATGCCATCGAGATTAATGGCGTATCGTTACATAACATCATGGAATTTCATATTTCCGCATTAGAAGACAATGACCTGTTTCTCCCTTATACCAGTCATCTCGAAGGAATAAACGACAGTAGCTTTTGTGAGACAGAAGAACAATGTCTTAACTGGAACAATCAGGTGTACGGTGAAAATAACACCGGCGGCTACAATTATGGTGGATGGGCTGAATTTGACGTCTATAGAAAGAGGTTTCCCGACAGTTCACTTGTCGGTAGGTACTTAGCTATTTTTCCCGATTCGGAGTATTACAATATTGCTGAAGGTCCATTTGTACAATCTTGTGAATACAGAATCCCAGATTCATAACTAAAGAGAACTACCTGTCGATGTCTGTTAATGGCTGTGGGTTCAACCGGTCGCAGCAACACACTGACTAAATCTATCAGCTGGTGTTTCATAATCCAAGGTTTTCCTTGGTCGCTCATTTAATTGTCTAGCAATGGAATTTAGCTTCGCTTGTGAGTGGGCAGCAAGGTCTGTGCCTTTGGGAAGATACTGCCGTAACAGTCGATTCGTATTTTCGTTTGATCCTCGCTGCCATGGAGATTGAGGGTCACATAAGTAGATCTGAATGTCTGTCGAAATTGTAAACTGCTTATGGTTGTGCATCTCACAACCTCTATCCCACGTCAGCGATTTGTAGAGTTCACTCGGCAGCTTTTTCGACTGCTTGATCAGTGCGGCTATAACAGTCACTGACTTTTTGTTCGTTAGCTTAACTAGCATGACGTAACGTGAATGACGTTCAACCAGAGTTGCTACGTAACTATTGCTACAGCCCTCAATTAGATCGCCTTCCCAGTGACCAGGTATGGCGCGATCTTCAACTGAAGCGGGTCTCTCGCTAATACGCACAGCGTCAACTATCTTGCCCTGTCCCAAGCCTTTACGGCTGGAATGCTTCGACCTGCGTTTAACTCGTTGTGTACGCAAACACTGAACAAGCTCCTTCTTCAAAGCTCCGCGCGCTTGTATATAGAGTGTTTTGTAGATCGTTTCATGTGACACGTAAAAGCTCTCTGGCAAGTATGTTCTTTTCAGCCAGCCTGATATTTGCTGAGGTGACCACTGCTCTTTGAGCTTCTTGGCAACTATTCTGCTCAAAGGTTTGTTAGATAATAGCTTACAAGGTTTTGGTCTTTTTGCTCGCTCCCATGCGGCCTTGTCAGCTTTGCTGGCGCGATAATCATGACAGCCGCCGTTACGATTAATTTCACGGCTAATTGTGGAGGGGGAGCGAGCGAGACGAACAGCTATCGATCGGATGCTTTCTTTGGCGACCAGGCCTCGAGAGATTTCCTCTCTCTCAGATAGTGACAAGCAGTTTCTGGATCGTTTTCTCTCTGGCGGCCGGATACCACCAGTTTCGGCGATGACACGCTCGATGGACGAATGAAACCTACCAAATAGACGAGCGATATCTGCGAGGGACTCACCTTTTTGATAGCGGTCCCACATCAAAGATCTTTGTTCTGAGGTGTAAATTGTCCGTTTTCTTCGTTTCATAGCTACGCTTTCTCCTCGTACGAAGATTATAGCGTTGCAATCACCGGTTGAACCCACAGCACGTTAGCGACCGAAGCCGCTCACGTGCTTAATGTCTCAAATCTCTATACTTTCGGACATTTCGAGGGCGTCATCGACCTCTACTCCTAAATACCGAACAGTGCTTTCAAGCTTCGTATGTCCCAGTAATAATTGAACAGCTCGAAGATTCTTGGTCTGCTTGTAAATGAGCGTGGCTTTGGTTCGCCTCATCGAGTGAGTTCCATAGAGCGATGGATCAAGACCTATCATCTTCACCCAGTTTTTAACCAGTCGGGCGTATTGCCTTGTGGATATATGAATTGAATTCTGACAGCGATTGGGAAACAAATAACTTTCAAATTTCAGGCCGGATTGATTAATCCAGTTCTGTATCGCTATCCTCGTTTGCTCGGTGATTTCAAATTGAACAGGCTGGTGGGTTTTCTGTTGCATAACCATGGCTCGACTGTTGATTGAGCCACCTGTTGATATATCTCGAATACGAATCTTAACTAGGTCGCAGCCACGTAATTTACTGTCTATAGCGAGGTTAAACAGTGCAAGGTCTCGGACTTTCTTAGAAAGCTGTAATCGGACACGTATGGACCATATTTCTTGTTTTTTAAGCGGTGGCCGTTGGCCAATGAGTTTCCCCTTATTCCAAGGTGTGTGTGGTGTTGATGCCGTGAGTGAGTGATACATGACTAGCCCTCCAATTGGGGTGAGGGACTATAATCTTCCTATGGTTGGATGGCTGCTATCGATTCAACAGCCGACATAGGCCTGATTTTTAACATTTTCGTGCTAGCTGACCCTTTTCCGCCATTTTTAAACGCCGTTACTTTCTCTCACAAGCAGACACTGGAAGATTGTTTTGGCCTTTTATACCCAAAATCAGTAGCCTGTGGCTCTATATCTAGGAAAAATGTTCGTAACTTGCTGAATTATATAGGGCTGTTTATTGTTCAAGGGAAAAAACCGAGCAAGTTTTATCAGCCATAGGCTTATTTTGTCAGAGAAGCTAAAGTGCGTTAGGGTTCTAACTTATTGAAAAATATAAACGTCTATGAGTAGCTAGTAAGCAGACAGCTATTGTTCAACGGGCCATCTAAATATAAGGTCATTGGCTCTTGAATAAATTGCTATGCGCCAGGAGTATAATGTGATTAATGGTTATCGAATAAGTTCCAATCAGAGTGAAATGGATGTTGAGTCGATCCATAAATCTATATCGCAATCCTACTGGGCTAAAGGCATTCCTATTGAAACATTGAAGAAGGCCATTGATAATTCTCTTTGCTTTGGAGTATTCAATAGTGAAGGATCACAAGTCGGTTTCGCGCGTATGATCACAGATTCAGCTACTTACGCTTATCTAGCAGATGTCTACGTTCTTGACGAGCATCAAGGTAAAGGTATAAGCAAATTGCTCATGCAAGAAATAATGTCTCACCCAGATTTGCAGGGGCTTAGAAGAATGACTCTTGCAACCCTTGATGCTCATGGACTCTATGAAAAATATGGGTTTTCGGAGTTGGCAAAACCTGAAATATTCATGGAAAACTGGGACCCGGAAGTATATAAAGATTCATGACAACGCCAATCAAAATAACCCACGCAAAAAAACACGCGGACTGGGCCTCTCTACCGCCTGCCTTTATTGGCGGCGTTACAAATGTCTGTTTTTTTTCTGAGCCCTCAACTACCTAATGTCCCTTAATGGCACAAAACACCGGCTTTGGTTGCTGAGGATAAGCCAGAGTGGAGTGCATTAGCCCCCTTGATCAATATATTCCGCCAGTATTGGAAAATTACTCATATATCCGTTCGGCTTTCGAAAAATACGGTTAATACTGTTAGCATTCTTTGATGATTAACGTTAGCAGCTAACACAAACCCTTTGAGCAAAAGGCGAGTTCGGTGAAGCAGTCCACACTCTCCCCCTGTCGTAGTTAACCCTGTGGTCCGATCCATTGCACACTGCCCCTCGAAACAATTAACGCTATCCGCTAACACTTACTAAAATAAGCCTTCGATTGATGCTAGTATTCTAGATGAAGGCTCTCTATAACAATTTCATTTTTGGAGGTGCTCTGACCTTTCTCCCAAAATTCGCACCATGACCTCGATGAGATTTCCAGCGGATGATTAATCAAGACAGTCGTTCGACTGAGTGTGGTGGGGTGAATTAGTGATTCGCAACGCACAGGCTGGTATAAAATTGGCGCCCAGTGTTCCGGTGATTTCAGGCTAACTTCGTCCACTGAAAGGAGTAGAGCAATGGCCTGATTTCAAATATAGGGAATTTTTCTGTCTGCGAAAGTTAAGTTGCCAATACCTATTGAATAGTAACTTTTGCTAATTTGGTGGCTGATTTGTGTGTCTTTAGTCGCCTGTAGTGTTCCGTATTTATCTACCACGATTAATGAGTCTGATTTGCCAGAGCTTTGTAGTGGGCTATTACTGAGGTAATGCTTGAAGGTTTTTCTTGATTAGGTTGGGGAGGCTCAATCCCTTCCAGACGAAGACTGGCCCGGTAATTGGCAATGCGGTTTTTGTCGATTGATGTTTTTTTTGATGCCAGTGATGCCGTTTTATTGAAGGGTGCCATTGTTTGTGGTCTCCTTGTTGGTGGGGCAAATTGTACCATATTGCAGGGTGGAATGAGAGCGCAAGTGGTTATTTTGCTTCTAGCCCTCAGGGATAAAAGTAACTGGGTGACAATTTCGATAAAGCACAGTATAGGGGGGATATTACAAGGTTGAGTTAGTATTTCAAGACTGGGGTTTTATCTAGTTCAGTCGTTAGACTGACCGTTTTTTAATACACTAGCAATTCGCATCACGCATCCGATTAAGGTAAATCTTCCGCCACAAAATCTTGTCGTTTATGGACAACCGCTAGTACGTAATTGTGCTTGTCACATACTTCGTACATTACGCGATAGGAATAGATGTGCAGCTCCCTAATAGCAGGGTCGCCAATCTCGGGCACCACTTTGCCAATTTGAGGTAGCTCAGACAGCCGCAGAGTCTTATCGACAATATCCTGAGTGACCTTTTTTGCGTAATGTTTTGAATCCTCCGCAATAAAATCATGGATATGACGCAGATCGGCTTTGGCGTGATCCGACCACTTCACCATGAATCGATCTCACGTTTGAGGTTTTCAGCATCAGTCACACGGCCATTTACTACATCGTCTTGGCCTTTACGAACTTTATCTAGAACATAGAGGCGATACATAATCTCTTCCATATCCGCATTGTCGGGCAGTTGGTTAATGGTATTTAAAGCATCTTGTTTAGTGGCTTGCATGGATAGGTTCTCCGAGTCTTGGCGTTAGCCAATTTAATGAGCTATTCGGCGGGAGACAGATTGCGTCCGTTCTCGTACTTGTTAGTCACCTTGTTAGCGGGTCAAATTATACCATATGCGTACTGTGGCGCGAGAGTTCAAATGGCAGGACAAAGGCTATTTGGATGTAAATTCGAGTGTGTTAGTTGTGTGCTAAATACCACTGCTAATGTGCTGTAAGTCATTGATTTATCAACTACGGTTTATGATGAACAGGTGCCGTAAGTAATTGATTTAAATGAATATGTAGTGTCTAGATTGAGCCTACGAACCGAGCGGTCGAAGGCGGATGGCCGCCCCGTTCGAATCCTTCCGAGTGCACCATATGTTTAAAGGGCTAGTGGGCTAATTGCCACTAGCCCTTTTTATTTTTACCAAAATATTCTCCCCAGTCCTCTTATCTTCAGTTATAGAAGTAAAAAAATCACGTTTTTGTTTTTGTGCTGGCGATCAGATTGGCCAGAAATTGTGTGAAGGGAAGTATGTTTTCGTTAACGCTAGCGGATTCTAGGGCTTGCATATACTCCGTGCGTTGTTCGACAGGGATGATAGTCCATGGGTAACCACCGGCCGCCATCATCACATTCATGAGAAAGCGGCCTGTGCGGCCATTACCATCCATGTAGGGATGAATATAGACAAAGATAAAATGCCCTAGAACGATCCGTACCGCAGGGTGTTCTTCGTTTTCTATGAGTTCGAAGAGTGTTGGTATTAATTCTCTGACCGCATCCCATTTAGGTGGGGTATGCATTGACTGGCGGATGTAAACGGCCTGGTTACGATAACCGGCTAAGTCAGAGGCTTTAATAATGCCAGCGGCTACGCTTGGGGTGAAGAGGGCTCGATACCACGCGGGGTGGTCTTTGCGGCCAACTTGTCCGGGGTCTTCTTGGTTAAGCACTTTTTTTATACTTTCTTTTACCGCTTGAAACGCCTCCCAATAACCTCTGGCGGCAAGGGCATTTCTGTGTTCTCGGTCTTCATTAGAGGTATCAGGGCTCCAATTGCCATCTTTAACTTTGTTAATTAACTCTTCGCTAACACGGTAGCCCTCAATGGAGAGTGAGTGGTACGCATCACTGGTATAGAGTTCGTCGAGTTGGTTGAGGTAGGTATCAGTTTCTGTAATGGAAGCGGGTGCTTCGGGAAAGTGTTCAATGATGATTTCCCTGTGTTTCATCCAAAGGAGTTTTAAGCGGTTAACGGTTGGGGATGATTCCTTTTGCCCAAATTCGATGGGTGGTTGTTCTTTAAAGGGGTCAACAAGTGAGATCTCATGGCCAATACCATTCATTGTTTCAACGATAGTCTCTGCCAAATCATTTCGGCCGATATTGATAAAGGCTCCAGCTATGCGGCCAGCAATAGTCGTATGGTTACCTTCGAGCAGTTTGCGTAGGATATCGGTGACGTCAGTAATGGTTGAGAAGGCCGCACGTATATCTAATGGATTAGCTGTGTATTGCCTAGGTGTGCAGGCAATCAGTGCTGCTGGAATGCTCATGGCACGTAAACCCTCTAACTCTACAATATCCTCTTTACTAGGAGGATTGAGGCGTGCATCAAAGATGGAAGTGTCGTGCAATAGTTTGGTGGGTTTATTGCCACCTTTCGGTGAGCGTATGAGTAATTGTTTGGGAACCGTTAGGTTACCGACATGTAGGCTGATCGATTGTTCGGGTGTAAGGCACCATTCTTTACCAAAGCGTGCATTGCAGTAGTCGGCACAAAACCCCCAAAAGGACGTGTACCAAGCAGTGCTCTCCCCTATGGGTTCATCAGGACGTGAGCAAATATACCAGCCCCTCATGACTTCCTTGAGAAAACCATTCTTTAATAGGCGTTCTTTAACGGATCTTGTGAGTTGATCGCTTTTAATGGCAACAATGCCTTGGCCTTGAAGTTTCTTCAAAACGTTTAAGGCCTGAGCTAATTTTACCTGTGGTGACGCCATATGAAGCCCGCTTTCTATAATGACTATTTTTAGGTTTTACAGCTTAGCTATTTTTAGGTTTTAGTGTCAATTCATTTTTAGGTTTTAGTGTTTTGTTGTTTATAGGTTTTATTGTTAATTCTTGTCGCAGTAGAGCTTGATATTGCCGAATTTCAGAGCGGTGTTAGGCCATTTGGATAGGCTATTTCAAGGTTACTTGTATCTGTATTAACCAATGGTTTTATGCAGCCATAGTTGGCCTACTTCATTCTGGCAGTGTTGCTCTTAGGGTGAAAATAGTTACCAAAATACCTATCCGTAACTTATATAAAACAAGGACTTACCTTAAGGGGGAGGTCTTTTTTTTGCCTGGTCCAAAAGCGTAGCCCAAAATAATTGCTATTTTGGCGCCCCTACGTCTTCGAGGCTTCCAGATCTCTCTAAGTTCGGGCATAGAGCTTCGCTAATAACTTATAACGATACTATGAGCCAGGGTTGGTCTTATGTGTGAGTCGCTAGATATGGCGCGCAGCGGGTTCTATGTTTGGGAAAATCGAGGGCTCTGATAAGACGGGCAGTACTTGTATAGGCGTTTCAATGGGGATCGCGTGATCGTGTTTGCACCATCAAGTTTTTATTGTGCCGAAACTGTATTTAAATTGTATTTTCTATAAATTCTATCGAACTCACCGCTTGCTTCTAACTGCCTATACATTGCCCGAAACTGTTTAACCAAATGATCGGGGGTTCTTTTGCTCAGCGCTAGATACAACTTTACATTCTCGGATTTAAATTTAAACTTTTTTTTGAAGTTAAGTTCTGGCTTGAGTCCTAGCTTCCGAATATTTTGGGAAAAATTCACATCGGAAAGCGCAATGAGATCAACTCGACCAGAAAGTAACATTTTAATAGCCTGTACTCCCTGCGGCACTGATTCCAGTTTATCTCGCTTTATACCTCTATTAAGTAGGTAATCTTCCGTGTAGTAATCGGATATGGTGGCGATCTGGTATCGATTGGCGTCGTCCAGAGTTTTCAATTGAATGTCGTCCCGAGTGCTTAGCGCGATCAAGTATCCATTTAGGGAATGAACTGGGCCTATCCAATGAAAAAGGGACTCTCGTTCCGGGCTTCTAACCAGTGAAAAAATAAGGGTGTTTTCACGACTTAAAGCCATTCGATAAGCCCTGCGCCATGGGAGCAATTGAATCGGTACTAGCTGCCCGCTGGCGCTTAACATCGTTTTAGCAATTTCAACGGACAGGCCTTTCAATTTCCCGTCAGAGCTGTCTCGGTAATTGAGAGGGTACATTTCCTCCGTGACTACTTTTAGTGGTTCGGTCGCCGAAGGCGTCTCGCTTAAGAGGCAGAATAAAAAACCTATCAGAATTAGGGTGGTTTGATTGCGGCGCATAGACTTTGGTTTTCACCATCTCCCGTTGGTCTCATTCTAGAGTTGAACACGAGAAGTATAGTCTAGAATAAGCCTCCGCTGTTGCGACTAATGCATACACCTAGTTCAGGGAGGGGCGGCAATCCACTCGAGTGCACTTTCGGTGCTGCGAGAACAACCTCCTCCAAGCCAAATTCCGAGTCTGCAGTTAATGCTGGTGTACTGATCGCGCTCTCCCTATGACTCTTCGTGCTCTGGGGAAATATTTGGAGCCTAAATGCAATATATAATATTAGAGCTATCAGTTTTTGCTAGAAACCACGAATGAGCCGTTAAGGATATGGACCAAATGAAGTTGATAGTAAAGCCGGCTAGGAATAAGCATATATCGATTACATTTTTATCCAGCTGGTAATGGACGTGTTAGTAGCATTAAGAAAATTTTTGATCGGCATTCGAGGTGCTACAGCTAAAATTCTTACGGTATGATGAGCTTAGTCAACGAGTGTAGTTGAGTGGTTATGGTTACGGTCTTACGTTTCGCGCCCGAAAAAATCCGAAGCCCTTGTGTGGCTGGACTTATAGTTTAGTTTTCGGATAAGGAATGCAAGGCATATAACTTTATCTCTCACGCCGTGCCGTAAATCTCATGCACCAATGGGTATCGAGGCTATGCAATAATAGTTTCGGCATTTATCGCTTGGTTCCTGCCGTTTACTTTGCCGTGATAGAGGGCCTTGTCGGCTTGATTGATAATGTGGCTCTGAGTTTCGCCTTTCCCTGTGGTGCTGTAGAAACCCAGGGTGACGGTTAGCGGGGTGGGTTTGTCATTTTCATAGGGGATGTTAAGAGCTTCTACTTGGCTGCGAAATTTTTCTGCTGCGATTGCGGCCGACTGTTCGTCGGTGTCTCTAAGGATAATTACAAACTCTTCCCCGCCAAAACGTGTGACGGTGTCTTGTCCAGCGCGAGTATTTTTGCTTAGCGTGTTGGCAACCGTGGCCAGAATCTTATCGCCGGCGGGGTGGCCGTTAATGTCATTGTAGAGCTTGAAATTGTCTACATCTACAATCATCACCGTGAGTTTTTGTTGGGTTCTATCGCATAGCAGTAGTTCGGTGTTGAGCACACGTTCCATGCCTCGGCGGTTGTACACGCCGGTAAGTGAGTCGTGCTCAGCGAGTGCTAAAAGGCTCTTTTGTTGGCGTCTCTTAATGTTTTCAAATTGAAGGGAAACCGCCATCGCTACGGCGCTGGATCCAATGAGCCAAAACACTTGTGAGGCAAGTTTGCCCTCTTGCCAGGGGCTAAAGCTGAGGTCTAGATTTGTAGGTTGCCAGAAATAGAGTGCTATCCAAGCGAAACTCCAGAAAATTATGGTTCCCAGTGCCGAGTGGAAGGTGCCAATTAACATAAGGCCAAATGGCAGCACGGTAACAACGGGGGTATACTGGCTGTCAATTCCACCTGAAATAACCACCATGGGTAGCAGTATCAAATTAATCATTACCGCGAGAATAATGGGGCTGTAGCTCTCCCAATAACCTCGCTTGAACGCAGCCCAAAGAGCCAGAAATATTGATGCGTTAAGCACGCCGAGAAAGGTAAATATTTCAGGTAATTCAGACACCATTGGGCGCACAAGTGTGACGAAGATAGTAACCAGAGAGATAATCAGTGTGATCTTCATGGTCACTTGTGCAGTGTGCGTAATTTCTTCTACTGACCGAGGAGGGCTGCTTTCAATTATGTTGAGACGACTGAGCATACTGAGCATAGTTGTTGCTTTCCTTGCTGGCTCTGCGATTGATCGCTAGGTCACTTTGTGTGTAATCATACAATACTGGAAACTTTCCAGTAATTGAAGGGGCGACCCTGCAGATTACTTAGCTAGGATACCTATAGACCCTAGAGAAATACGACAGCTTACCCTGGGGAAGATCGTAAATTTCTCGTGGGGTAAGGTCGATGTGGCAATACCTTAAAAATTTATAAAGTTAAGTATCCATTTCGCCATTAAAATATCGTCCAAAGATTGTCCTAAGGAGGCCAGCCCTGTTTCAATCACCTCGTGCGGTATACGGTCACGGCGGAATTCCATTAAGTCATTGGAATAGAGCTTTGAGAATTCGGGATGACCCTGAACACTCAAAAAACACTGGCCTACGCTATACATATAGATTGGGCAAAAATCACTTGCGGCGAGCACTTCACTGTTCTTGGGTAATTTAATGACTTGGTCTTGATGACTTACTAGCAGTTTTATATCAGCAATAGCAGGCTGCATCCACTCAAGTTGCTTAGCGACTTTATTGACGGATACTCCTACACCCCAACCTTTATCAGACTTTACTACTTGGCCACCCAGCGCCTTGGCAATAATCTGATGCCCAAAACAAATACCCACTAGCTTAATGTTTTGCCGATACAAGACATTCACAAAATTTATAAGATCTTTAATCCAAGGCAAGTCATCTTCCGCCCCATGACGACTGCCCGTGGTGACATACCCGTCAAAAGCGTGAATATCGTCTGGGTATTCGCCTTCAATCACATTGAAAATATCCAATTCAACTGAGTCGTCTACTTGCTTAAACAGTTCTACAAACATAGCCGGGTAATTACCATGCTTGACCTGTAGGCTATCTGTTACCGAATCACATTGTAAAAGTGCAATCTTCATTTTTTGTCTCTCTACTAACAAAACCCTAGCCGAGGCTAAAGTTCTCCTCGCACAGCATTTTTAAACAGCTGGCTGTACTCGGCTGCGGTAAAGGCAATTGGGTTACCCCCTGCGGTGGGATCTTCTATCGCCATTCGCCCCACAAGTTCAGCTTGCTCAGCATCTATGCCTATGGCCGCTAATGAGTGGGGGATATCCAGTTGTTCACGTAAATCCAGCACCCATTGTAAGAAGGCTTCAAAGCTGCCCTCAAGGCCGATATAAAGGGCTAAGCGAGAGAGCTTTTCCGCAATTACGGTTTGATTCGCTTTTAGTACATAGGGCATCAAGATGGCATTGAGCATGCCATGGTGGGCATCGTATAAAGCCCCTAGCGGATGAGCGAGGGCGTGCATGCCGCCAAGACCACGCTGAAAAGCCGTAGCGCCCATTGAAGAAGAAACCAGCATTTGCATTCTGGCATCAAGGTTTGAACCATTGGCCACGGCTTGAGGTAGGAATTGTTTTACCAAACGAATGCCTTCGATCGCTATACCCTCTGCCATAGGGTGGTAGAAGGGTGAGCAATACGCTTCGAGGTTGTGAGACAATGCATCCATGCCGGTGGCTGCGGTGATTTTTGCCGGTAGGCCTACGGTTAACTCTGGGTCAAGTATGACGATTTCAGGTAATATTTTGGGATGGAAGATGATTTTTTTAACATGATTATCATCGTCGGTAATTACTGCAGCGCGACCCACTTCAGAGCCTGTGCCTGAGGTCGTCGGGACAGCAATAATTGGGGCGATGCCAGATTCGATAGCCTTGCTCCAGTTATCACCCACATCTACAAATGACCATAAATCCGCACTCTGGCCAGACATGAATGCAATAGTTTTCGCCGCGTCTAAAGCTGAGCCACCACCAAAGGCAATCACTCCATCGTGCTTGCCTTCACGAAAGGCTACCACACCATCGTTAACGTTTTTGCCGGTAGGGTTGCCTTTGATATTACTAAACAAACGACAATCTAGGCCCGCTTCTACGCAGGCTGCAAGTGCATCAGTCACCATGGGCAAAGCGGCTAGGCCAGGGTCGGTCACCAACAATGGCGAATTCATACCTAAGGTTTTACAGGCATCGGCTAATTCGGAGATACGACCAATACCTGCACGTACTGCTGTCGGATAATTCCAGTTAGTTGTAAATTGAGAAAGTGTCATAACACGCTCCGCCTATGGCAGTTTAATATGGAAAGATTTTGGACGAGTTAGATAGTCATAACCCAAGGATGAAAGCGTGCAACCTTTACCTGAATTTTTCACGCCAGTCCAAGCCAAAGCTGGGTCAAGGTAATCGCAGCGATTAATAAAGAACGTGCCTGTTTCTAGACGCTCACCAATGGCAATACCAACTTCGATATCTGAGGTGAAAACACTGGCGGTTAAGCCAAATTCACTGTCATTCATTAGCGCAATCGCCGCTTCATCATTGCTGACTTTTTGGATGCCGACCACAGGCCCAAAAGACTCTTCTTGCATGATGCGCATTGTGTGGTCAACGCCGGTTAACACTTGTGGGGCAAGATAAGGTGTGTCACTTTTTGCCATAGCAAAGTCACTGGCATCAATATGAGCCACCGCCCCTTGTGCTAGCGCGTCCTTCACTTGAGCTCTAACAAACTCAGCGGCGCTGGTTTTTACCACCGGCCCTAAAGTTGTTGCCTCTTCATCAGAGCGACCCAAGACGTAGCTTTTTACCAGTGCCACCGCTTTTTCAACAAATTCATCATAAACAACTTCATGCACGTAAATACGTTCTATTCCACAGCATGATTGGCCGGAGTTAAAGAAGGCACCATCAATCGCGGTGTCTACAGCTTGGTCAATATCTGCATCAGCACGAATGTATGCGGGGTCTTTGCCTCCTAACTCTAAGCCGATACCTTTAAAGGTGCCCGCAGTCGCTCTCTCCACCATTTCGCCGCCAGCAACAGAACCGGTGAAAGCGACATAGTTCACCTTATCAGAGGCAATGATGCTTTCTGTATCAGCATGGGAAAGATGCAAGTATTGGAATACACCCGCAGGTAAGCCTGCTTTTTCGAAAGATTCCACCATACGCTCTGCACACAATGGCGTTTGTGCAGAATGTTTAAGCACCACGGCATTACCCGCCATAAGTGCAGGCATCACCGCATTTACAGCCGTCATGAATGGGAAGTTCCATGGCGCAACAACAAACACAACACCCAAGGCCTCACGTTTGATATAGCGGGTAAATCCGGTTTTTTCTTCAAGTTGAAGCGATTTTAATGCGTCTGGCGCGGCCCCTATCATGTAGCGAGCACGCTCTTCATAACCGCCCACTTCACCCAGACTGTAGCGAATAGGGCGTCCCATTTGCCAGGTTAATTCATTGGCGATGAGCTCTTTATTTGCGACAAAGGCATCTACTGCGGCCGAACAAACCTCAGCGCGCTCCGCCACGCTTTTAGTCGCCCAAGCTTGCTGAGAAGCCTTTGCATGAGCTAGGGCCTGGGTGATTTTGTCCGCATCTGCCAGGGGGCGCTCAACATACACTTCACCATTAATGGGTGAGATGGTTTTTAACATCTTGCTCATATTTTCTACCTGTATTCTTATAAAGCGCCATTTTGGCAAACAATGCGGTGTTGAGTTTTTCTAAAACATCTTGGGATCGGAAAAAATTTAACCTCAATAATTTATAGGGGTTAAATAATTTCAAAATATCTTTCCATTTCCCAATCAGTGATATGGCGGCGAAATTCTCTTTCTTCCCATTCGCGTGTCGCGGCAAAATGATCGACAAAGCTGTCACCAAACAAGGCTTTTGCCGCAAGAGAATGTTTTAGTCTTTGTGCCGACTCCCACAAGGTGCGAGGTAATGCTAGCTCTGGGGCATGCTTTTGCTCATAAGCATTACCTTTCACCTGCGCCTCAGGTTCTAGTTCATGCTCAATACCATAAAGGCCTGCTCCTAGTGCTGCCGCTAGTGCCAAGTAGGGGTTAGCATCGGCTGAACCTAAGCGGTATTCCACTCGTTGAGATTTTGCTGATCCCGGAATCACGCGCAAGGCTGTGGTTCTATTCTCCACCCCCCAAGTTGCATCTGTCGGCGCCCAAAAACCTGGAATTAAACGGCTGTAGCTATTCACCGTGGGTGCAAACATAGCGAGCAGTTCGGGCATTAGACGTTGCTGACCAGCGAGAAAATGAAGCTGGGTTTTACTCATGTTGTGTTTGTTATTGGCGTCATAAAAAGCCGAGCTGCCATCAGCACTATTCTTCAAAGACAGATGAATATGGCCACTCTGGCCCGGATAATCACCTGACCATTTCGCCATAAAGGTAGCCATCATATTGTTACGTTGTGCCAATACCTTCATAAAGGTTTTAAAGAGTGCGGCTCTATCGGCCGCTTTGGTTGCATCGCCAACCGCCAATGCTGCTTCAAGTACACCTGGGCCGGTTTCTGTATGCAGGCCCTCAATGGGAAAGTCCATTAGCTCACTCATTGCCATGATTTTATGATAAAGCTCGCTGTGAACTGAGTTGCGAATCACCGAATATCCAAAAAAATCAGGGGAAATTGGTTTTAAGTTACGAAAGCCTTTTTCACGAATTGAGTCTGGGGTTTCATCAAACATAAAAAATTCATATTCGAGGGCCGCAAAAGCATCAAAGCCCATGGCTTTGCCCTTTTCAATGACTTTGCGCAAGGTGCCGCGCGGGCAAACCTTTTCAGCCTCATCAACAAATTCTGAGATGAATAGTAGTTGCCCGGGTTCGTCGACAATGTCGCGACAGGTATTAGGCAAAATACGTACGGGTGCATCTGGGTAGCCAGTGTTCCAACCTGTTACCTTGCCGTTATCATAAAGCTGGTCTTTAGAATCCCAACCCAAGACCACATCACAAAATGCAAAACCACCCTCCAACGAAGAGAAGAACTTTTCTTTGCTCATGTATTTGCCGCGCATGATACCGTCGATATCAAACAATCCGACCTTCACATGGCTTAAATTACGCTCATCAACAATGCGTTTCGCATCTTCGATTGTCTTCACATCTTTTGCATTCAACATAATGTTGTGCTCTTGTTCGATTTGAATTCATTAATCATTAGTAGATTTAAGCTAGTTCAGTTCAGCTTCCGCATTCGCAATGGCTTCAAACTCTTCTTCTGGTGCCTGTGCGACCAAATGGTGACGACTGTAAAAGAAGAAATAAGCCACCATAATGCCGTAGAAAACCGCAGACCACATAGCCGCTTCGCGACTTACTAAGAAGGTTGAGATGAAGGCGATTACCGCGAGCACACAAGCGATACCGGAGGTAAAAACCCCTCCTGGCGTTTTATAGGGGCGCACTAGGTCAGGTTCTTTTATACGCAAAATTATGTGTGAGAATGTCATCAAGGCATAAGACAAGGTTGCACCGAACACAGCCACGGTAATCATCAGGTCACCTTCACCGGTTAGAGATAACAAGAACCCTAAAACACCTGGAATGATCAGCGCTAAGGTCGGCACTTTACGTTTACCCGTTAAAGACAAGAAGCGGGGTAAATAGCCGGCACGAGAAAGGGCAAACACCTGACGAGAGTAGGCGTAAATAATTGAGAAGAAACTGGCTATCAGGCCTGCAAGGCCGACAATGTTGACTAGGGTTGCCACCAGAGAATTTTCGCCATAGACCGCTTGCAGTGCACCAACTAAAGGCGCTGCATGATCTTTCATTAAATCGGCACTTGAACCGCCAGGCGCTAAAACTAACACCAGACCGGCAAAGACAAGTAAGATCGCCATGGCCGTAATAATGCCTTTAGGTAAGTCTTTGGTTGGGTCAGTAGCTTCTTCCGCGGCTAGTGGCACACCTTCAACGGCTAGGAAAAGCCACATAGCAAAAGGAATTGCGGCCCAAATACCGATATAACCTTGAGGTAAAAAAGCACTAGAGCCTATTGCGGCAGAATTAACAGAAATATCCATCAAGTTAGCGACATCGAAATAAGGGATCATACCAAGTACAAAAACGATAATAGCGAGCGCTGCAATTGAGGTAATCACTAACATGATTTTTAAGGCTTCACCGGCACCCAATAAATGGATGCCAACAAAGATCACATAGAACGCTGCATATACGCTGGCGCCATCCCAGCCAAATAACTCGTTACAGTAACCGCCAATAAAAACAGCAATCGCGGCAGGCGCAATGGCATATTCGAGCAAAATAGCGGTGCCGGTTAAGAAGCCTCCGGTGCGACCTAGTGCCCGACGAGCATAACTATAGCCTCCGCCGGCAGTGGGTAAGGACGACGAAAGTTCTGCGAGAGATAGCACCATACAGCTGTACATGATCGCCATAATAATAGTCGCGATGAGCATGCCGCCGAAACCGCCTTGCGCCAACCCGAAGTTCCAGCCCGCAAAGTCCCCCGATATAACGTAAGAGACCCCCAGGCCCGCGAGTAAGATCCAACCCGCTGCGCCTTGCTTGAGCTGCCTTTTCTGAAGATATTCCTGGGCTGCGGAGTCGTAAACGGGCACGCTATTACTCTCTGACATCTTGCTATTCCTTTTTATAATTATGGTGCTGGCAAGTTAACTGGACTAGGGACGTAGCTGGACCATATGATGGACCCAGGTCATTGGTTTTACTTGTAGTGAGTTCTTCCTTCGTGTCCAAAGCGTCATACTTAACTTAACACTACCCATTATTGTTATCTATGTCATTAAGTGTGAACCAAGTGATAAACGTGAGATTTTGGGAAAATAAGTGCATGGATTATACAGTAGCAGTAGGGCAGGCCTGGCTTGAGTACCGGAAGCAGCTTCTTGCATTTATCCGTGTCAGAGTAGAGACGCTTGAAGACGCAGAAGATATTTTGAATGAGGTGTTTTCGAAGCTGGTAAAGGTTGCTAGTGAGAATAAATACCCGGGTAATCTTGCTCCGTGGTTATACCGGGTTACTAAGAATAGTATTGTGGATTATTACCGTTCTAAAGAGTGTATTGAACAACTGCCAGAAGATTTGGCGGAAGAGCATGAAAAGGCGGATGCCATTAAGGTGATTTCAAGGTGTTTGCTACCCATGATTCAGGCCTTGCCCGAAAACTACCAGCAGCCCTTAATGCTTTCTGAAATTGAAGGGCAAAAATATAAAGAGGTTGCGAGTGAGCTGCATTTAAGCTTGTCGGCGGTGAAGTCCCGAATTTTGCGAGGTAGGAAATTACTCTATGGCAGTATTCTCGCTTGCTGTGAGATAAGACGCGATAATCGCGGGAAAGTAGTCGACTATGAGGTAAAGTCGGGCAGCTCTTGCGGTGATTGTCTCGGTTAAACTATTTTGCATCCTTTTGCCAATTTCCCCGTTATTACATGTGACGAATCGCCTTTCAGCGGTTTGCACAGTAATATTTAACGAGGAAACTCTGATGAAGCGTATGCACATACACATTGCCGTTAATGACTTATCGGAAAGTATTGGCTTTTACTCAACAATTTTTGGTTCAGCTCCTACAATAAAGCGTGAAGACTACGCAAAGTGGAACCTAAGAGACCCTAAAGTCAACTTCGCCATTTCTCTACGAGACGGTCTCTGTGGTATGAATCATCTAGGGATACAAGTTGATTCAGAACTTGAGTTACAAGAAATAGCACAACGCCTTGAAAGCGCGGAAATCAATTACTCTAAACAGGAAGGCAGGTCCTGCTGCTATTCTCACTCCAATAAACATTGGGCATTAGACCCACAAGGAATTGCCTGGGAGTCCTTTCGTACATTAAGTGATACCCCTGTTTTGGGTGGCAATTCTGAGGTCAGCACAAAGGAATCTTCCTCATGCTGTATTCCGCTGAATAGGAACCAGCTAGGCGACCAAGAGAAAGATTGTTGTATACCCAATGAGAGTGATGCGCTTGGCTGTTGTTCATAGAGCTTATCGAGAAAATCAGCCGACGTAATCACTGCGCGGCTGTGATCTAGCAACTGGCGTCGTTTGCCTTATGGCATGGCATTAGGGGAGGTTGTCACGATAGCTGAGTAATAGCCATAGCGGGGCCGCCTAGTCGACCCTAAGTCATTGATTTTACGGTATAGAGTGTATTTGTTACGCCCCTAAAGGGCCAGTTTCGCCTAATCAACATTGGACATTCTCGAAGTAGCTATTACGCTTAGTTATATATTCCATTTGCCGCTGGGCTCTATTTATCATGACGGAATCGCTATTTTCTAAATACGGTGGCTTTTCCGCTATCGGTAAGTTTGTGCATGAATTCTATAAGAAAGTTTTGGCTGAACCCAGCTTAGTGCATTACTTCAAAGATGTGCCTATGCAAAGACTTATGGAACACCAGACTAACTTCCTCTCCATCGCTATGTCTGGGCCTGATAGATATGAAGGGCGCGATTTGCTACTGGCGCACAAGCGATTTGAGATCTCAGAGGAAGATTTTTCTTTGGTTGCTGAATGTTTGGAGGAGACCTTGGATGAAGCGGGGTTAGACGAAGAGGATATAGCCGCGATAATGGCCGTCGTAGGCACTACCCGAGAGCAAATTGTAAGTCATGACTCGAAATAATCGATGTCTCCTGGCTAGAACCGCTCCAGCTATTGATAGCATTTTTTTGCTCAGGGGCTGGGCCGCTAATTGTCCTCGCCCAGGTGGATATATAAATGAATGAAATGGATCTCGATCTTGGCAAAGAGGGCTTAGCTATATGTGACGATAGCTCATTTCAGATACTAAGAAGAAATAAGTGTTTCAATGGGTATTTTGATGAACATGAAAGTAAGAATGTTTTTCTGACTATAGGTGTTAATGAGCCGGAGCGCATCATCAGGGGCTTAGTCAAGCGCCGTCGTTTTAAGGTCACATTACCGTCCAATTCCCCCTCTAGAGAAAAGCTCACCATAGAATTGAATTTTTATTTCAAGGAAATTAATGGTGTTTCATGCCTTGTGGTCTCGGCACTAGACGTCTCCTATAAAGAAGAAGTGAGTGCATTGTTGAATTCGATGCAGTCGGCTCTTGAAATAAAAAACTCTCAGCTCGAAGAGGCGTTGGAAGAGGCAGAGACCTTGGCAAAGGCTAAGTCAAACTTCTTGGCCGTAATGTCTCATGAGATAAGAACACCCATGAACGCGGTGTTGTCGTGTGCCAATCTCTTACTTGACTCTGTGAGGCGAGCTGATGATATAAAGCTGCTCAAAACTATCCAGTCTTCGGGGGATATGTTGATTACCCTAGTCAACGATATATTGGATTTCTCAAAAAATGAAAGTGATATGTTGGTAGTGGAAAAGCTACCCTATAATTTGAGGCATAACACAAATTTAATCTTAGATCTCTTGGAGCCGAAAGCTTTAGAGCTTGGGGTTAATTTAACACTCTCTGTTGAGCAAGGTGTACCCAATTGGATTATTGGCGACGCGACCAGAATTCGCCAAGTATTGACCAATATAATTGGCAACGCTATTAAGTTTGCGAAAGACTCCGTACAGGTACGCATGGCGGCGAAGCTCTTGGAAGAGCAACTCTATCAGATTGAAGTCAGCGTCGTTGACAACGGTTTGGGTTTTTCCGAAGAAGCTAAAGGTAGGCTGTTTAAGAAATTTAGCCAGTTAGATGCCTCAACTACTCGAAAATTCGGTGGAACGGGTTTAGGGCTTGCCATTTGTGACGGCTTGATCCGGGCGATGGGCGGTCGAATTTGGGCCGAATGCTCTGCCGAGACCGGCACTACCTTTGCTTTTTCAATAACAGCCGAGGCCAGTCAACCCGCAGGTAGTGAACTCGATAGTGGTGATGTGAGTATCCTGCCGCGGAATATGGCATCTGAGCATCCTTTGAAAATTTTGATGGCGGAAGACAATACGGTCAATCAAATGGTCGCGAAGCGTCTAATTTCAAAATTAGGTTATCGTATCGATGTGGTTTCTAATGGCGAGGAAGCATTAGATTATATTAAGAAATACAATTACGATCTTGTTTTAATGGACCAGCATATGCCGGAGATGGACGGAATTGAAGCAACGGAAGAAATTCGTAAATTCGGGCCAATAAAACCGCAAATATTTGCCTTAACGGCCAGTGCATTTAGTGATGATAGAGACCGTTGTCTAGCCGCTGGAATGAATGGCTTTCTCACTAAACCTATAAATATGAAGCAGGTTATTGAGGCTTTCAAATCATGCCCTGCCAATGAAGCTTTACGGGCAGCCTATCAAAAATCTTGGCAGATCAATATCGATGCAGTGTACGATTTTTTTAAGGCCAATCCCGATGCATTGCCGGAATTGATTGCTCGGAGTCGTGCGTTTATGCCGGGTTATATGGAGAATCTTGCTGCCGCTATTGTTGATGAGAGCCCGAAAAGCATCGGTACGGGCGTTTCGGGAGTCAAGGCTTGCGCGGCAGACTTTCATGCCGGTCTTGTCATTCAGTCGGCCGCCTTATTAGATTTGTCGGCACAGAAGGGAAACTGGCTTGAAGTACTCCAGCACCATCAAGAGCTGGTGCGCTGCGTAGATTTGTTTCTGGCAGAATTAGACAGTTTGTCTATTTTGCAAGATGGCAACGAACAATTCGATACTTTATTGGGTAGCCAAATAAGGCTTTGAGTGTTGCGGCTCAATACCTATGTATCCATTGCGGCTAATGTGTCGATATCGCTGCGAGCGCACCGATCTCATCGTCGGTAGTAGAATACACCCTCCTTAACATAAAACCACATATAAACATCTCGATGACATTAAAGCTATCAAACGGCCAAGCTAGGGATTACCCCGCGGCAATCTGATAAGCCGTACGAATTGCCATTTTCTTTAGGGTGTCCAAATTCTTTGGATTGGCTTCTGGCGTTAGTGACACAACCATTAACCCCTCGAGCATGGAGGACAGAAGTTCCGCCCTTAATTTAAGTTCTACGCTAGAGGCATCAGGGTGTAAATCTGCAATTAACTCACTGAGCTGTCTAAGTTGAGGAGCATAGAGCTTCGCGAGTAACTTACCCGTGTAATTATCGGCCATACCCAGTAGGGGCCAAAGCTGAATAAAAAAGTGTCGGGTGTCCAGTTTATTAATATCCTCCAAATTAAAATTCAACGCAGCTTCAAACCTTTCTTTCGGTGAGTGCCCAGCCTGTTCTAGGCGGCGCGCATAGTTCTCGTCATAAAGGTCGCCAACATGAGTCATTAAAGCCTGAATTAGGTCTTCTTTTTTTGGGTAATAATACTGCAGGTTAGCGAGGCGAATACCGGCCTTGTCGGCGATATTACGCATGGAGAAATCGGCGTAGCCCCCAGACATCAGTAGCTCATGGGCGGTTCTGATGATCTTGGATGCTGTATCTCGGCCGGATTTTCGTTGTGCAGTTCCCTTCCGGGTGCCCTTGGTATCCCTGACTTCAGCCGATTTCATCACGTAAAATTCCGTCTACTTTGTAAGAGTGCCATGGTAGCACCCACGTCAAAATATGTCATCTGACCAATAAAATATTGACTTTGGTCGCTCGACCAAATATGGTTGGTCGCACGACCAAATAACTTGTTGGGGGTATTGTATGAAGCGCCGGAATTTCATTAAAAGTATGGCCGTTGGCGCCACCACGGCGACCACGGCAGTCTCTGGCATGGCCGTTTCAGCGGCCAGTTCGCTTGGGTCTAAGGTCAAACAAAATAAGGTTTATGACAGCATAGTGGTGGGTGGTGGGTTTGCCGGCGTCACTGCGGCCAGAGATGCCTCCTTGGCGGGCTTGAACACTCTTTTGCTCGATGCCCGTCCCCGTTTGGGTGGCCGCACTTTCACTACCCGCTTTGCAGGTCATGACACTGATATGGGCGGTACTTGGTTGGGGTGGGGCCAGCCCAGTATTTGGGCTGAAAAAATGCGCTATGACC
>CAJWBQ010000047.1 GCA_913020115.1 uncultured Cellvibrionales bacterium | reverse complement strand
CCCCCTTGGGGAGTCGCTCGCGGCGGCATTCTCGACATCGCCATTCTACGCGACGGTAAACCCGGTTTTGATATCGCTTCTCTGGCCGATTTCATGCCCAACAACTGGTCCAGCTGGCCCACGACATACCAAACAGTCAGCATCGAGAAAAACACTGCGCAGGAAGTGATTGTAAAAACACTTCGCGATTGGGGCGACGTTAGTTTAGAAACTCGCTTTACCATAAAAGACCAAGACTCTCGCATTCACATCACCACACGAATGACAAACAGTGGGAAAACAACCATAAAAGATATCCTCAGCGGATATGTAGCCTGGCCCGACGGCGGCTACCTGTTTGGCATGCCGGGTTTACACCATGTAAAAAAGAGCCCCGAAGACAATGCGCTGGCCAATTGGTCAGCCTCATACGATGAAAAATGGGCGCTGGGTTTACACGCGCCTTTTGCCAAAGTAATGAGCTATGACGGCCGTGATCGCTATCTGCCTCACAGCTTACAGCCGGGAGAGAGCCGCGAACTTGAAGCCTGGTTACAAATTGAAGCAGAAGGAAACTTAGCGGCTTTTGTGAAATCAGAAATTGAACTTCAGTCTCAAACTTCGGGAGAAGTTATTGGCCATGTTGAAAACGATCAGGGTGAGCGCATCGACAAGCCAGCCATCATCGTCAACAAAGACGGCCAGCCTTATACTTGGGCCATCGGTCAAAACGGCCAATACAATATAGAATTACCTGTGGGCAGCTATGAGTTGTACGCCACTGCCAAGCTCCACGGGCGCAGTGCATCAAGCACTCTTGAAGTGACGAAAAATGGCCAGCACCATCTCAACTTCAATCGTGTAGGCTTGCCAGGAACCGTTGAATTCCAAGTTGAAGAACAAGCTAATAACGAGCCGCTCGACGCGCGAATTAGTATCAAAAGTGGTTACAAGCCTCTCATTGAATACTTCGGTAAAAATACCTTTTTTACCGAGTTAGACCCCGTGGGCAAACTCAGTACAAGCTTAGCCCCAGGCGCTTATACATTTGAAGTTTCGGCCGGCGGAGGGTTTACCTCACAGCGGCAAACACACAAGCTCAAGGTAGACGCTGGCGGCCGGCACACTGTGAAGTCGGCTGTGCCGGTAATGCTGCGCCCCAACCAACGCGGCTGGTACAGCGCCGATCTACACCACCATTCCGACGTGCTCGACGGTTTTACCAAGCCCAACTTCGTACTTCGCTCGGAATTGGCCTCGGGCATCGACATTCCGTTTCTCAGCGATCACGACTCGCTGATTAACAATGCCGAAATGCAACGTCTCTCAGCGACACGCGGCCTACCGTTTATTCCCGCCGCCGAACTCTCGGCGTCGTGGGCGCATTTTAACGCTTATCCTTTGGATGCCGGCGGCGAAGTGAGCATTGATATCGGCCGTGCCACTGTGCAGGAAATCTTCACTGAGGCGCGTCGTTTAGGCGCGGATGTAGTTCACGTAAATCACCCTTACAGCGAATACGGCTACTTCCACAGCTTGGAAGAAGGCACTGTGCCTGGCGGCCTCGACCTTGGCTTCGATGTTGTGGAAATAACCTCAGAAGATAATAAAGCCACAATGGAATACACATGGGCACTGTGGAACAGTGGCAAGCGCGCCTACCTAGCCGCAGGCTCAGACGTGCACAACGTTTGGAGTGAGGAGTCTGGCGCTGCGCGCTCCTACGCCTTCATAGAGGGCCCAGTGAGCGTCGACAAATATGTGGCGGCCCTAAAGGCGGGCCACGCTTTCGCCAGCCAAGGACCTGTGGTTTATCCTGAAATTATATTTGGCCGTGAGTTAAACCCTGTCGAGGGAAGCGAGCTGAGTCTCGCCTATTCCGTACACGCAGTTTCGGGCCTGCGCTCGGTTACTTTAATTGAGCGGGGGGAAACACACACACTTAAGCCTCTGAAAGCCTCGGATAATTCGGCCGAGATACAATTTAGGGTGAAACCGAAAACAGATACTTGGTACAGCCTTGTCATTGAAGATGCCGCGGGGAAATTTGCTTACTCTAATCCTATTTGGGTAAAGCCGCTGAAAGCAGAACCTAAATAGCCTCTGCTTTAGCCCGCTGCAGCAACAGTTCGTCGAGCCACTGGGGATCCATCTGTGGCACCGACGACAACAAGCGTTCCGTGTATTCATGGTAAGGGGGGGAGAATAAAGCCTCAGTGGTGCTTTGTTCCAACACTTTCCCTTGCCACATTACCACCACCTCGTCGGCAATAGCGCGAACCGTCGCTAGGTCGTGGGTAATAAAAATATAAGTGAGGTTTAAGTCCTCTTGCAAACGATTGAGCAAATTCAAAATGCTTTCATTAACGGCTTGATCCAGCGCCGAAGTAATTTCATCACAAATAATTAACTCAGGCTCGGCCGCCAGCGCTCGAGCAATACTCACGCGCTGTTTTTGCCCTCCCGAAAGCTCTCCAGGATATCGGTTCAGAAAGCGTTTGGGTTCTAACTCAACCTGTTCCAATAGCTGCGCCACTCGAGCATTTTTCTCTTCGCCCTTTAAGCCGAGATAAAATTCCAAAGGGCGCCCCAGTATTTGCAACAGGGTTTGGCGCGGGTTGAGTGCCGTATCGGCCATCTGATAAATTAATTGCAGATTCTTTAAGGTGCTTTTATCTCGTTTCCGGTAATTAAGCGGTAAAACATCGCCGTTAAAAACAAGCTCTCCTTTACTGGCTTCAAGCAAGCCACACAATACTCGTGCCGTGGTGGATTTCCCCGAACCCGACTCCCCCACCACCGCGAGAGTTTGGCCGCGGACAACTCGAATACTCACATCATTTAAGATCTTTGGACCGTGTCTCTCATAAGACGCATCAATATTATTGAGACTAAGGATGATATCCTTCGGGTCAAAGGCTTTTTCCCGTCGCTGAAAATTACGTACCGCCCACAAAGTCTTTGTATAGTCTTCTTGCGGAGCCGCCAACATTTTACTGGTCTCGGACATTTCTACCGCGCGCCCGTCTTTAAGCACTTGTATACGGTCAGCCATTTGTGCAACCACGGCTAAATCATGGGTAATGTATAATGCGGCAGTTTTATACTCACGAACAATGTCGCGAATGGCCGACAGCACTTCAATTTGAGTGGTCACATCAAGCGCAGTGGTGGGTTCGTCGAAGATAATCAGATCAGGTTTGCAGGACATAGCCATAGCGGTCATCGCCCTTTGAAGTTGCCCGCCTGACAACTGATGAGGATAGCGAAAACCTATCTCCTCGGGAGTGGGAAGCTGCAGTTTTCGATAAAGTTCGATGGCCTCCTGTTTGGACTCGAGCGCATTACTCAAACCGTGCGACAAGGGTGCTTCAGCGTATTGGTCAATGAGCCTATGAGCGGGATTAAACGAAGCGGCCGCCGACTGTGCCACATAGGCTATGCGCACGCCCCGCAAGTTTTGTTTTTGTTTTTCAGTGGCCCGAGCCAAATCTAGGCCGTCAAAATCAATCTCACCCGCGCTGATTTTACAGCCGTTACGGGTAAAACCCATGGCCGCCAAACCAATACTCGACTTGCCTGCACCCGACTCGCCAATCAAACCCAGAATCTCACCACGCTTAAGGTCTAAATCAATGCCGTGAACAATATCACTATCGATGCCGTCAATCTTGGCAGTGATTTTTAGGCCTCTGATTGTCAGAATATTGTCTAGCATGCTTTGAGCTCCGTTTGAATTCTCAATCTTTCAGACCACTGGCCGCGTGTAACTTCCAATCTACAACAAAGTTAATGGCCACCGTGAGCAGCGCGATCGCCAGCGCGGGCAACAGCGGAGTAATGTCGCCAAACGAAATTAAGGTGGCGTTATCGCGCACCATAGAGCCCCAATCCGCCGCTGGTGGCTGAGTGCCCAAGCCCAAAAAGGATAAGGTTGAAATAAACAAAAATACAAAACAAAAACGCAGGCCAAATTCGGCGATTAAAGGGGCGCTGACATTGGGTAATATTTCGTGCCGCATAAGATACCAGCGACCTTCACCGCGCAATCGAGCGGCTTCAACAAAGTCCATGACAACGATTGACTGGGCCACCGAGCGGGCCAGGCGGAATACTTTGGTAGAATCTAAGAGGGCAATAACTAACACGAGTGAAGTCGCTGATGTTCCCACGATGGTTAGCATCAACAGCGCGAATATTAACGAGGGGATCGCCATAATCACATCGACCATGCGCGATAGAAGTTGATCTAATACTCCGCCCACGGTGGCGGCCAGCAAACCCAGTAATCCCCCTATCAGAAATGCCAGTAATGTCGCAATCAAGGCAATACCCACGGTGTTGCGCGCGCCGTAAATAATGCGGCTCAACATATCTCGCCCCAAACTGTCGGTGCCCAACCAATAAGTCGAGCTCCACGGTTCGTAAGCGTTGGCCAGTATCTCGGTTTCACCAAAAGGTGCAAGCCAGGGTGCTAGCGCCACCAGTAATAGATATACAGTAATAACCAACAGGCCAAATTGCGCGCTAAGGGGTATGCCCCACCAGGAAGATAGAAACTTCTGCACATTAACTCCTATCGCGGATTCAGCAAACGTGGATTAGTCACAATGGCCAGAACGTCGGCCACAAGATTTAAAAGAATAAAAGTTGCGGCAAAAATTAAACTCACCGCTTGCACTACAGTAACATCACGCTTCGACACAGAATCCACCAACAATTGGCCAAGACCTGGATAGACAAACACCACCTCCACTACCACCACCCCCACCACTAAGTAGGCAAGGTTAAGGGCGATAACGTTAATAATGGGCGCCAGGGCATTGGGCAGCGCGTGCTTCACAATCACGCGGAAAGGCGATAGACCTTTCAAACGTGCCATTTCTACATAAGGGCTAGCCAATACATTAATGATAGCTGCCCGCGTCATGCGCATCATGTGTGCCACCACCACCATCACCAGCGTCATCACCGGTAAAGCGGCGCGGTAGAGCATATCCCCTAAGGGCGTGTCAGGATAAATATTTGCCAGAGACGGAAACAAGGGAATTTTTACGGCAAAGGCCAAAATAAGTATGTAGGCGATAAAAAATTCCGGGAAGGAAATTGACGATAAGGTAAGAACATTCACCGAGCGGTCAAACCAAGAGTTGCGATACAAGGCGGTGAGAATACCCAATATTAACGAGAGGGGCACGGCAATAATAGCGGCGTAAGCGGCCAGAAATAGAGTATTGCCAACCCGACTGGCCAGCAACTCAGAAATAGCTCGGCCGTTTGCCAGAGAGTGACCAAAATCACCACTGGCCACATTAAACAACCACTGACCGTAGCGCTGTACCGCTGGCTTGTCCAAACCCAACTCAGCCCGAAATGCGGCCACTGTCTCTGGGGTCGCCGACTGCCCTAAAATTTCCTGAGCCAAATCGCCCGGCAATAATTCTACCGCCGAAAAAATTATAACGGACACAACAAACAAGGTCAGAAAACCTAAACTCAAGCGTTGCAAAACCATGATCAATATCGCCTTCATAGCAATACTCCCCATAAACAACTCATACACATTATTCCTATCATGCGTCCAGCCACCAACGCTCCATAAAACGCTGTCCATCTAGGTCCCAGTTGGAGGCAATTTTTTCTGTGTGGCGAACGTGCTTATTCATCGCTAAAACATAATTACCAAACATCGGAATGATGGTGCTACCTTCATCTCGCACTAAGCCCTGCATTTCATAATACATTTCTCCACGCAGCGCCTGATCTAATTCAGAGCGCGCAGCGACCAAAAGCTGATTAAACCGCGAATGGTCCCAATGTGATTCATTCCAGCTCACACCTCTTGCATAGGTGGTGGTAAATGCCCAATCAGCCGTGGGGCGACCGCCGCTGTAACTGCCACAAAAAGCTTTTTTCATCCAGACATTCGACCAGTAACCATCATTGGGCTCACGTAAAACTTGCAAATTTATGCCAGCCTTGGCGCTGCTTTCTGAAAATAGCACACCCGCTTTCACTGAATCGTTACCCCATGAAACATCGGCCATATGAAGTTTAACATCAAGAGTTTTGAGGCCCGCTCGATTGAGATAGAAGCGCGCTTTGTCTGGATCATAGGATCGCTGAGGAAGATCAGAATTAAAAAATGGCACCGTTGGGCCTATAGGATGATCGTTGCCCACCACCCCGCAGCCTTTAAGTATTTTCTCCACCATTTCCTTTCGATCGATAGCATGTTTCAATGCCATCCGCACATCATTATTGGTGAAAGGAGCTATATCCGACAGCATCGGTAAAGTGTAATGTTTATTGCCTACAGTTTGTTCAACTCGAATGCTGGGGTGACGTTTGAGAAGGTGCAGTGTTTTCAAATCGGGACGATCAATTAAATCTACTGCCCCAGTAATTAGCGCACTTAGGCGCGCCGCTGGGTCGGCTACCAAAATGATTTCAACCGTGTCCAAATGAGCACGGTCAGGCTTCCAGTAATTTGGGTTGCGCTGGTATACCGCACGCACGCCAGGATCAAATATTTTCGCTTCGTAGGGGCCCGTGCCATTCATGCTTGTCACATCAATGCTATCGCCAAGCGCGGGATGAATGACCAAATTATACTGACTGAAAATAAACGGAAAGTCGGCATTGCCACTGCCCAGTTCCATTACCACGGTATGCGAGTCCAGAGCTGTAACACGAACAATGTCCGCGACCAATGGTTTGGCGCTGGACGTGGAGTTAATGTGGCGGTGATGATTTATAGTGGCGACAACATCGGCAGCAACAAAATCTTTACCGTTGTGAAACTGAATACCGCGCCGTAATTGAAAGGTCCAAATTCGCGCATCTGGCGAGGCCTGCCACCGCTCTGCTAATTCCGGCACTAGTTCGCCACTCGGGGCAATTTCAGTTAGACCATTGAATACGCCGTAGGCATAGGCAAACATAAAATCATTATTGAAACTTGCAGGGTCGGTTGAGTCAGACAAGGCGCCTTGGGTAAATCCAACTCTTAAGGTACCACCCTTTTTCGGGTCATCCCTTTGGACCTGTGACGAGCGCTCAGAGGCCAGACCTAAGCTAGCACCCGCCGCTAGAGTTGTCGCGACAAATGCTCTGCGACCCATCATCGATTTGGCCTTACTGGTTTGGAAATTTTTATTATTTTTATCCATGACCACACTCTTTTTCCTTAAAAAGCCATTGTTACGGCTTTAGTACAGCAATAACTTCGCAGTGCTTCCAGCCCTTTTTCTCGGCCGATACCCGACATTTTATTGCCGCCAAAAGGCACTTCAATACCGCCGGCCCAATAATCGTTCACGGTGATCTGGCCCGCATCAATGCCCTGTGACAAGCGCAGCGCGTGGGTAATGTTCTGGGTATAAATGCCTGCGGCCAAAGCAAAGCGTGTGCAATTGGCCGCCTCAATGGCCTCCTCTACACTGTCTACTACTTGCACGCTGAGCACAGGGCCAAATATCTCTTCCTGCACCAGCTCATCATCCAGGGGCACTTCATCCATAATCGTCGGCGCATAAAACCAGCCTTGGCCTTCCGAACTTAAGCAGCGTGTACCGCCACAGGCAATTTTAATGCCCCGCGTTTTCGCGCGACTTACAAATCCGTCAATCTTATCCAGTTGTTGCGCGGAATTAATCGCCCCATAGTTCGGATTGTGCAGAGCGTGTTCAGGTTTCAGTGCCGCGACTTTCTCGACAATTTTCTCTACTAGGGCACCGTGAACGCTTCGCTCTACTACCAGCCGAGAACCCGCCGAACAAATTTGTCCCGCATTATAAAAGATGGCCCACAACACACCTTCGGCCGTTTTCTCTAGGTCACAATCTGCCAGCGCCACAATAGGAGACTTGCCACCCAATTCCAAGGTAACACTGGTGATGTTATTGGCGGCGGCCTGCATCACCGACACCCCGGTATTTACAGAGCCCGTGAAAGTAACATGCCGAACACTGGGGTCGCTCACCAAAGGAGCGCCCGCTGCCACACCGGTTCCGTTAACAACATTGTATACGCCGTCGGGTAAGCCAGCCTCTTGAAACACCTCAGCCAACATAAGCGCTGTGAGCGGCGTTTGCTCTGCTGGTTTTACCACCGCAGTACAGCCCGCAGCTAAAGCCGGTGCCACGCCACGCAATGTCGTAGCCAGCGGAAAATTCCAGGGAATAATGTGCGCAGTGACACCTACAGGTTCTAAGCTCGAAAAAGAAAAGGCATCTTGCCCCAGAGGAAAACTGTCACCCTGAATTTTGTCGGCACAGCCGGCGTAATAACGCAGTGTCGCAATGGAGCTTGCGACATCGCCCTCGGCTTCGGCCAGTGGTTTGCCCGAATCCAAAGCCTCAACCACGGCAAAGCGCTCAGCTTGTTGCTCTAGTAAATCGGCTGCCTTGGCAAGAATTCGTCCTCGCAGGCTCGGCTTCATCACTTTCCAAACATTATGGAAGGCTTGATTAGCCGCGCTAACGGCTCGCCCAACGTCGCTCTCACTGGCCGCGCTTACGCGTGTGAACACAGATGCAGATGAGGGATCGTAAACATCCAGAACGTCGCCGTTTTCGGCGTCCTGCCACTGGCCTGCAATAAACAATTGGCTTGGCAGCCCTGCCAGTGTTCCGCTGCGAAAATACTCTTGGCTTAGTTCTTTTATCCGCTCAGACATGTTGTACCTGTTTTTGTAAGGGTGTTTCGTTATAAAGTGTTTAGCAACTGTATTTTACCGCTCAAATTTTTAGAAGCGGGAGGCGTGATAACTCACTTGATAATGAGAATTCGCTAACCACATCGGATCAATTTCAACACCCCAGCCGGGGTTTTGAGGAAGCTGTAAGCGCCCTGCTTTTATTTCATAATCCGGGCTAAAAATACCCGCCTGCCAAGGATAGTAATCTAATCCTTCAATGGAATACTCTAGGTATTTGCCGGCATTGGGAATAGCCGCCATGAGGTGGGCAGAAAACAGCGTGACGAGTGAAAGGTTGGCGCAGTGCACGGTGCACGGAAGCCCTGCCTGCTCGGCCATTTTTGCGACAGTGAGGCTGCGAGTAAGGCCGCCCATGTAACACACATCCGGCTGTACAATATCAACCACCCGCCGATCAATCATCTGCGCCCAGGCAATCATATTGTTGTCTTGCTCGCCGCCTGACACATCGATGTCTAAGGCCTCTGTCACTTGCCGAGTCCAGTCCTGCTCCCAGTAAGGGCAAGGCTCTTCAAAATGCTCTACACCGTAGTCTTCCAGCATTCGGCCCACTTCAATGGCTTTGGCTGGAGTATAGGCACTATTTGCATCTACCAAGAGCGTCGCATCATCGCCCAGCGCATTCCGCACAGTTTTAACGATGGCTTCAGTTCGCCCGGCCCACTGGTCTACATCGTGCCCACACTCTCGGCCAATCCGAAATTTGAAGGCCTTGTAGCCGTGAGCTTCACGCAGAGCGAGAAAGCGCTCAGCCTCCGCCTCAGGGGTAATATCGCGGCGCATACTTGAGGCGTACACGGGCAAGCTAGTTTGTTCACTACCCAAAAGCTGCGCAACGCTCTTGCCGGCTTGCTTACCTTTAATATCCCACAAGGCTGTGTCCAAGCCGCAGAGCGCACGGTATAGGTAGCTGCCCGGGAATTTGTGCTCTCGCTCAAGAATCCACTCGCTCATACCCTCGATGTCGCTGGCATCTCTGCCCAGAGCGTGGGGAGCGATATGACGGTGGACAATTTGCGAGGTAATGTCGGCATTGTAGGTGGAGATTTGACCCCAGCCCTCGTGGCCATCAGTGGTGCGCACACGCACAAAGCCCACATATTCATTAGTAAAGGTTTCAATGCTCGCAATATTCACAGTGGGCTCTCTATACAGGTTGGGGACTGAGTTCAATAGGACCACGAGCGGCCCTTAAAAACAAATGAAGGATTATGGCGCTGAGACATGCTTTTATTTGTTGCTACCTAGAAAAGAAGCGATAGACTGTAGGCTCTGAAAAGACTAGATCAAGGGCATCATGAGCTATCAACTACCACCGCTAACCTGGCTGCGCGCCTTTGAGGCCGCTGCCCGTTACAACAATTTCACGGCAGCCGCGAAAGAACTTAACCTCACATCGGCCGCGGTAAGCCATCAAGTGCGTTCACTTGAGCAGCACCTCGAGCTGAAGTTATTTGAACGACTGCCGCGCAGCCTGCGTTTAACCGATAAAGGTCGAGCCTATTTACCCTCGGTTCGAAAAGCTTTTGAAGAGCTGTCGGCGTCTACTGTTGGCTTGTTTGGCTCAAAAGATCAGCAGTCTGTGCGAGTACGCTGCACAGCGGCACTCTCAGTGCTGTGGTTAGCGCCGCGACTGAAGAATTTTATGGCCCTGTACCCGAATATCGATATTCGACTCTACACCGCCATCTGGACCGAGGCCCTAAGTAACGACGACGTTGATATTGATATCCGCTTCGGCGATGGCAATTGGTCAGGTTTTCAAGCGCACAAATTTCTTCACCACCCCTCTGTTGTCGTGGCAACGCCAGAAATTGCTCAGCGCTTAGAAAAAGCCAGACAGGCAAATACTCAAGAACTCGATTGGGATATAAACGGCATTCAAGTAATGGGCTGCGAAGGTCGCTGGCAAACTTTAAAGGAAAACCAATTGGCGGGCATAGACTTAAAGGTCTCGCTGATTGTCGACACCTCACTGAGTGCCTTGCAATTGGCGAGTGCAGGCGCGGGAATAGCACTGGTGCAAAAAAGCTATGCACAAGCTTACCTTGATGACGGTCGCCTAGTTAAAGTCATTAATGATGAGCTATCTTATGACGAGTCGCATTTTGTCCTAACCCCGTCGCGAGAAGTACAAACTCGGCCGGAGACCCTACTATTTAAAAATTGGTTAATCACCGAGGGCAAACAGGCAGATTAACCAACTTCACATGCCGCGTTATGCGGCGTTTCATCAGGCATCGCGCAAAATCAAGTCTGCGCCCTTTTCGCCGACCATTATCGCCGCCGCATTGGTATTCCCCGATATTAAACTGGGAAAAATTGATGCATCTACTACCCGTAAATTTTCAAGGCCATGTACTTTCAAACTTGCGTCAACCACGTTGTCTTCAGCGTCAGGTCCCATGCGACAAGTACTCGTAGGATGAAAACAGGTCCAGGCAGAAGATCGAATATCATTGATCAGTTCAGCATCGCTTTGACAGTCTTTACCTGGTCGAATTTCATCGATAATAATGTCTTTCATAGCGGGCATAGCGGCCATTTTACGCAAATATTTCACCCCATCCAGAAGCACATTGACGTCTTCTTCTGTAGAAAGGTAATTGGGTTTAATTTCCGGTGCATCGAGAGGGTTAGCCGATTTAATATTCACATGCCCACGGGAACTGGGACGACAGTTCGTCAAGCCCAACAAAAAAGCCGAGAATGGATCTGGGTTCATTAGCGGGCGTGTACCCGCAGGCGCACGTGTATAACTCACCGGAGAGAAATACAATTGTATATCGGGCTGCGCCAAATCTTCGCGGGTTTTAATAAAACCTCCGCCTTGATTAATGCTTAAGCCCAAGGGCCCTCGACGCGTGAATACGTACCTTAAACCCGCTTTAAGCTTCCCCCACCAAGAATGTAACTCGTCGTTCAAGGTCGGCTGGTTGCAAGTGTAGAGGTAATCCATACCAAGGTGATCTTGAAGATGCTGCCCCACGGCTGCGAGTTCCTGAACTAGGGGGATATTTTCCGCCTCCAGCAAGGCTTTGGGACCAACGCCAGAGAGCTGCAAAAGCTGCGGCGAGTTAATCGCACCGCCACACAAAATCACTTCCTTTCTAGCCATTACACTTTCGGTTTTCCCACGATGGAGATATTCAACACCTACAGCAGTTTTTCCATCAAACAAAACCCGGCTGGCGTGGGCGTGAGTAATTAACGTTAGGTTATGCCGCTTGAGTGCCGGGTGAAGAAAAGCTTTAGCCGTTGATTCCCGAACACCGTTTCGTGTAGTGGTCTGATAGAGCCCGACGCCCTCTTGATCAGCGCCGTTAAAATCTTTATTTAGGTGCTCGCCCATCTCCACGCCGGCCTGCAAAAAATTGTTGCATAAGGGGTGTAAATCATTGGCAACGTCGGACACCTGCATCGGCCCTGCTCCACCACGATATTTATTGCCCCCCAGCTGATGGGTTTCAGACTTCTTGAAATAGGGAAGCAGGTCTTCATAGGCCCAGCCATCGTTGCCCATGGCGGCCCAGCGATCAAAATCCAATCTGTGGCCACGAATGTAGACCATGGCGTTGATGGAGCTGGAACCCCCTAATACTTTGCCCCGTGGCCAGTAACTTTTGCGATTGAGCGTGCCCTCATCAGCTTCAGCCATATACATCCAGTTTACGGCTTTTTGATAGTAGGTTTTTCCGTAGCCAATAGGCAGCTGAATAAAAAAGCGTCGATCACTGCCGCCCGCCTCCAAGAGCAATACGGAATAGCGACCATTCTCACTAAGCCTATTGGCGAGTACGCAACCCGCAGAACCGGCACCTACAATAATGTAATCAAAAGTCGACATGAAATATCTCTCGCTGGATAAAGCACTGGGCTAGGAATAAGTTCGATAGGCGAATATAAGGGAGATGAAACACAAATTACAAATGGTATTTATTCTAATTTACATTAGGGGTCGATTTATTTGTCACCAGAGTAGTGTTCTTTTGTAAGCACCGTCGCATTCCAACTAACTGGCGGAAATGGGTACCTTTTCTTAGACCATCGTGCTAAAAACGACCCGGTGAAGATCAATAGCGACATATTTACAGGTTTTTTAAGACTTAAGGATTCACGGCCTTATTTTGTGGCAAACTGAATAGCTGATAACAATAAACGCCCTAAAAGCGTCAAATAATCCCCCTAAATTGGACCTCAAACGCTCCTCTACAGCGCTGAGATCAAAACCGCAATCGCCCCACTGAGCGCCTGCGAGAGAAACTACATATGTATGGAATTTTTAAACCCGCTCGCCACCGCGATCGCTTACCCGAATCTCAAATAGATGCCCACTATAAATCTTTGCGAATGCAGGTCTTCATCAGCATTTTCGTGGGTTATGCCGGCTATTACTTAGTTCGTAAAAACTTTTCCCTAGTCATGCCCTTTTTAATTGAAGAGCAAGGTTTTACCCGAGGCCAGCTAGGCATCGCCTTATCGGCAGTGTCAATCGCCTACGGTCTCAGTAAATTTATAATGGGCAGCGTTTCTGACCGCAGCAACCCTCGCTACTTTTTGCCGGCCGGCTTACTGATATCCGCCGGAGTTATGTTCACCTTTGGTTTCGCGCCTTGGGCCACCGAAAGCGTCAGTGCCATGTTTTTGCTGCTGTTTCTCAACGGCTGGGTACAGGGCATGGGCTGGCCGGCCTGCGGCCGCACTATGGTGCACTGGTTTTCAGGCAATGAGCGCGGGCGCACAGTTGCCGTGTGGAACGTCGCTCACAATGTAGGCGGGGGCATGATTGGCCCACTGTTTGTACTCGGCATGGCATGGTTTAACGACTGGCACAGTGCCTTTTATGTGCCAGCCGCCGTGGCCGCCTTTGTGGCCGTGTTGATATTTATGATGCTGAAAGACACCCCACAGTCTTGCGGCCTACCTTCCATCGAAGAACATAGAAACGATTACCCAGATGATTACAGTGATGCCCATGAAAAAGAATTTTCCGGCAAAGAAATTTTCATGCAATACGTGCTTAACAATAAGTTGCTCTGGTACATCGCCTTTGCCAATGCCTTTGTCTATTTAATTCGCTACGGCGTGCTGGACTGGGCGCCTACCTATCTGGGCGAAGTAAAAGACTTCTCTGTGGACAAAAGTTCTTGGGCTTATTTCTTGTACGAGTGGGCAGGTATTCCCGGTACCTTACTGTGCGGCTGGATCAGCGATCGCCTGTTTAAAGGCCGACGCGCTCCCGCAGGCATATTGTTCATGTCGCTGGTACTGGTCGCTCTATTAGTCTACTGGTTCAACCCGCCCGGCAACCCCACCATTGATATGGCCTCACTGATTGTCATCGGCTTCCTTATCTACGGGCCGGTTATGTTAATTGGTCTTCACGCCCTAGAACTGGTACCCAAAAAAGCGGCCGGAACTGCAGCAGGGCTTACCGGCTTATTTGGCTATCTAGGGGGCGCCGTAGTAGCCAATATCGCCATGGGATACACCGTGGATGCCTTTGGCTGGGACGGTGGTTTTGTTTTGTTAGTGGGCGGTTGTGTTGCGGCTATTGTCTTGATGGCAATGACTATGCGTCAGGAAGCCGCCCATCATTTAAACCTCGCCACAAACGCAGAAAGCTAATTGGTATTGCGCGCTAAACCTTGAAGATAATGATCTGAGGGGGTTAGCGAAGCGCAGCAATTTTACAGACTGACTTAAAGCTTGCCCATTATCTCTCGATAGCGGCCATTCTCTCGCAGGATTTTTAATCCAGCATTAAATTGTTGTATCAAGTACTGACTTTCCGGTTTTTCCTTGGGAAACAAGATGCGGTAGCTGTCACAGAATAAGGGCTGAGGGTGGAAAATGATGGCGCCGACATCACTCGGCTTTAGCTCTCGATTAATAATGGATTGGCCAACGGATTCGTCGTTAATAAAGGCATCAATTCTTTCTGCATTTAACATACGTATACCAAATTTTGCTTCGCTTACCTCCCTTATGCTTATATCTAAGCCAGCGGCCTTCATTTTTTTAATCAATGCATTGGAACTAAACCCACTGGTTACACCAACCCTTAAACCCTTGATAGATTCCGCTCGCTCCCAATTGAATGGCGTTTTAGATTTGTGGAAGAACCCTATACATCCTTTATGTATCGCATCGGTATACAGAAAAATTTCGTCGCGCTCAGGCGTTTTCACCCAGCCGCTGGTGCCGTGCCAAGAAGAACCTGGAGTTTGTGCTACTAACAGCGCTCGCTTCCAAGGGAAAACACCAAACTCAACCGAAACCCCCACCGCGTTATAAGCCTCACGGATAAGATGGCTATAAAGACCATCATTAGCGAGTGATCTGGAGTGGAATGGGGGCCAATCACCCCAGGTAATACGCGCGGTTTGAGGCTCGACTGGGACTGGGGGGGCCGCATCTAAAAGAGAGCTTGCAGGCAGCAGAGCAATGGCGAGCAGAAGCGTATAAAACTGTGGCAATGCACCCATTTCCTGTGATCCGTAGTAGGCCCCAAGCATACAGCACTTAAAGGGAATTAACAGGGCTTACTGCCATGAAAAATAATCCACAATATGCTTCTATATAAGCGTCTTCGCTACCTCTAATGATCCACTTCTTGCGCATATATCTTTGCAATAACGCCTTCGTTTTGCATGTTCTCCAAAATGCGCTCAAAGTGAAACAGCTGGTCTGCGAAAGGTGATAAGCGAGACAAGCCTAAGTGATCAAAAGACACATCACTGTGCTTATAATCATGTTTTTCGATCCTATCGCCAACTTGGAGTTTGTCAATCAAATAGTCAGCCAGAATTTCCCGATGAATAAAAGTGTCGATACGACCTGATAGCAACATATGTATTAGTTGTTCTGAGCTTTCAACACCGTAGGTATTTAGAGCGTGATCATTCGCAAACTTTTCATAATAAACGTAACCAGAACGTACGCCAATTTTGAGGCTGCGCAAATCGCTGTGGGCCTCCACACGTTGAGTAGAATTTTTCTGTCGATAGTAAGACCAGGTGGTGGGGCTCTCATTCGCCGGTTGCAGGAAATATAGAAACTTCGCTCGTTCAGTACTATAAACCAGAGACATTGCCATATCCGCCTGACCAGAATGAAGCATGAACAAACAGCGCTTCCAAGGGCAGCCTTTAGCTTCCAAACGAAGCCCTGCTCGTTTCGCAAACTCTTGCATCACCGCTAATTCAAATCCCCCGACCACCTCACTACCCTTAACCCGAGAAAATGGCGGCCAGTCAGCGGTGACAAAAACTAAGGGCCGCGTTGACATAGGGTCAGCGCTAAGAGGCAGACCTAAGCTCAATGAACACAGGTAAATAGTTACACACAAATACCGAATCAAAACACTGCCTTTTACTCTGAAATCAATACTTTGAGTTTAGCAGTGTTTACAAGTTCCGAAAGGTACTTCTGATTGCGCTTGACGGCACTATTCGTACCTTGTACACCATTAGCTAGAGTGAGAAGACCTAAGCAAGCGGCCAAATGGTTTTTGGCCTAGAGATTGCTCAAATTGATCGCCTTGCCAAGCGACATTGCCGCCCACCATTACTAAGGGCACCACGCCCTCAGAGCGATTAACCAACTGCTCGTGTTGAAATTCTTGCCGGTGGACTCTCTGTACATTTACATCACCGTCGTAAACCGCCAAGGCCTCCGGGTTAACTAGAATTAAATCGGCTACATCACCAGGGTAGATCGTGCCGCCTTCCACACCGAACAAAGTAGCTGCGTCCTTGCTAAGCCTTTTAACCATATAACTTACGTCAGCGTCCCCACCTAAAGCCGCCAACTTTAAACTCCTTAGATTTACATCATAGAACGCCATATTAGTTAAATGCGCACCACTGTCGTTAAAGCCAGGCATGAGTAAAGGGTTCATCAGTAGCTCGCGAACTGTGCCTAAGTCTCTATTGGCGGTGACGGTGCTCCAGCTTAAGTCCGTGTCAAAGGTGCGCAGCAATTGCAGTACAAAATCAGCTTCATCGCAAACCCACATAAAATCGCGCTGGACAATATCCCGCTCGCCGGGGCATATGTTTTTCGGTTCTGCGCCGCGTTTTAAAGCCAGCACTTGATCGAACACACTCTGGAAACTATGTCCTTCCCAGCTCTTTTGTGGACAGGATTCAATAGTCATATCGCTGAGTTTTCGGTTAAAAGCGTAGTCTTCCAAATTCAATAAGCGTTTGATTCTTGCGATTCCCCAAGCTTGCTTTCCCTTCATCCACATAGATTTGAATCTGGCAACGTAGTCAGGATCATTAAGAATGGCCATTCGCCCTGCCCGGTCCTCCAAATCCAGCTCGTTTAGTTCTCGAAGCTCTGAGATTTCCTCTGCCAGTGGTGTAATAACACCGTCAGAATAAATTTTAAATGGCGCTCCAAGAGCTTGCAGATGAAAATTTCCCGCCAAGAAACTAGAGTTTAAAACTCGGGCAAGAAACTTCGCGAGTTTAAGTATTTTCCAGTTATTGGCGATATCTAAAGCCGCCACAACGGTTACTTTCAATGGTTTTCCATGGAGACGCCCACTGGTTAAGAGGAAGGTTTTCAAGGTGTTGAAGACGCTGTCTTTTGGTGGCGTGGCCTGCCACAGTGCTCCTCGCTGTCGCAGTATTTCTGTCAGGCGTTTGAGCTCTTCATACTTGGCAAATTGAGTGGGAATAGTTTTATCACAGTGAGGCTGATTGGCTAGATAGTGAAACGGTAGCGCATCGGTAGAAAATCCGGCATAACCCAAAGATAAGGCTGCCGATAAGGCGTTTTCCATGCTTTCCATTTCTTGCTCATTGGGGTCGCGGCTAATGCTATTTTCAAAACCCATCGCATCAATACGCAGCATTGAATGTGGAAATAAGGCAATAACATTTGGCCCTAAATTCAAGCCCTCTAAATGTTCTAGGTACTGCTTTGGCGTCTGCCAATCAATGCCATCGGCACAGCGCTTCAAAATCGATTTAGGCAAGTTCTCCACACGTGCGAAGCAATCCACTATGGGATCTTGCCCATCTTCTCTCTGGTGACCAAAGGCCAACCCCAAGCTGCAATTAGCAATAACTACAGAGGTTGTGCCGTGTCGGGTGGATTCGGGCAAGCCTGGCGCTACTTCCAACTCTAAGTCGTAGTGCGTGTGTATATCAAAAAGTCCTGGCATCAACCAATAGTTGCTAGCGTCGATGGTATGTTTAGCGCTCTCAATATCTAGATCATTACCACGAGCAATAACTTTGCCGTCCAGAATCGCAACATCCTCAACAACGGCCGCCTCGCCATTGTTAAATACTTTGGCTTGTTTAATTAAGGTATCCACAACTAAAGCACTTGAGCTCATCACAATTGTCTCTTTTATTATAGGGAATTAAGGTTTATATCTATGGTTGAATTAAATAGCTCGCTAGCATTTTTGCACCCGAAGCGAGCACTTTATTTTTGGGTATTTTTGACTGACCAAACACATGGCGGTGTACCAAACCCTCTGCCATGGCAAATAGATTGAAGGCCACCACTTCAGGATTTTCGACATTATAAGTCTGTACAAATAAACGCACCTTTTGCTCTAGGAGCGCTTCCCCTTTTTCCAGTATTTCGTTCAGCTCAGGATCAAGGCCCCGTCTCTGCTCCAATACTTGATGCAATTCTGGGTCCTGCTCATGGAATTCGTAAATGAGTGTTAGCACCTGTAGGAACAACAATTCAGTGAGCCTCGATGCTGATGCCTCGCGCTCGAGAGATGCCATTTTGGCTTCGCTGGCAGGAATTTGCTGAGACAGCTCAGTAATTCGCTGTTCCGCAATTACTCGGAGAATGTCTACCTTGTTGTCGAAATACTGATAAAACGTGCCGGTGGCCACCCCGGCTCGAGCGGCAATGACTTTAGCCGTTGTATTATCATAGCCCAGCTCAATAAAGCTCTGCCTAGACGCATCGATGAGGGCGAGCATTTTTTGTTGTGCGCGCTTTTGTGTTGGTACATTTTTCATGAGGTCTACTCTGCCCTTACAAGGCCCTTCACCAGAGAACTGTTTGAGGAGATTAAAACCAAAACTGAACTGGACGTCAAGTTCAAGTTTGTTTAATATCTGGGCACACTGATTTTGGAGCACATACAATGGACACTCTGGCCAAACAACCCTCAGATATAAGCATTGAGCAATGGCGGTCTCGAGGTGAGATTCTCGATCTATGCGGTCACAATATTTTTGTTTGCGATGAGGGAGACGCTCAGCTTCCCGTTATTTTGCTGATACACGGCTTCCCTACTTCCAGTTGGGACTGGCAAGCCCTGTGGCCCGAACTGCGCAAGCACTATCGTTTGATCGCGCTCGACATGTTGGGTTTCGGTTTTTCGGACAAGCCCAACCAGCGTAACTACACCATTCATGCTCAGGCCGATATTGTAGAAGCCCTTATTCGTGAGAAATCCCTAGGAGAGTTTCATGTATTAGCCCACGATTATGGCGATACGGTGACACAGGAACTCTTGGCTCGTCAGCTGGAAAAAACCGGTGCGGGTACCTGGCTGTCGTGTTGCCTGTTAAATGGTGGCTTGTTTCCAGAAACCCATCGCGCCCTGCTCACTCAAAAGCTTCTATTGAGCCCGCTGGGAGGCTTCATCAATAGATTCTCTGGATTTAAACAATTTAAAAAGAATTTCAGTCGTGTGTTTGGCGCGAACACCCAACCATCAGCAGAAGAACTGAATTCATTTTGGCAGCTCATTACGACAAACGGCGGCAAGCACATTTTTCACAATCTGATGACCTACATTAATGATCGTCGAGAGCACCGCGAACGCTGGGTATCAGGCTTACAAAATGCGCAGGTCCCCATGGCCTTGATTAATGGCTCGGTCGACCCAGTGTCAGGTAAGCATATGGTGGCGCGATATAAGGAGCTCAACTGCCGGCTTGACTACCTTGCGGAGCTGAGTGAAATTGGGCACTACCCTCAAGTAGAAGACCCAAAGGCTGTGCTTGAACATTATTTAAAGTTTCTTAACTTGTAGTGCGCCTTACTGGGCATTGATTCATTATGTTTAAGGTTACATTCCCTATCGTTTAGCCGTGGGTATTATAGATAACCGGCATTTGCCCAGACCACGCCTTCCACAAGGCCTGATCAACAATTAGCCTCAACATGAAATTGGCGACATTGATTCGGCTTGTGGTGCCTGCATCAAAAATCGCATTGCGAATAGGCGAAGGAAACACTTCATAGTCTGTAACAAGCTCGTCATTGATGAGACTGTCTGGCCTTACCACAACCCACTCTACTTTCGAATGATTGCCGCCGTAATTGACTTGTAAAACATCGGCCGCTGCTTCATTGTCGGCGTGTGGCGGCAGCAAGCGTCGAATCAAGGCTACGGCAATCGATTGCGACATTGGCACCACTTCCCCTGCCTCTAGGTTTTGATTACCCGTGGTATTCATCAGGACAAATTTCACCGGCACCTGCGCTGTGGTTTTCTCAACAGCCTGACACAAACGCTGAACCCCCTGAGCCACCAAACGTGTAGGTTGCCCAAACATTCCCTTAATGCTCATGTTGTGGCCCAAGCAGGACACAATTGCTCGGCAACCTTGTACGTGTTGTAACAAGTCCTCATCGCTTAAATCTAATAGATTGGCCACGGTGATCGTTAAGCCTTCACTGCGAGCAAAAGTTTCCGGCAAACCGTCCATAGAGCGAACAATAACGCTTACTCTTTCCCCCTCGGCCAATAATTGCTTAACCACTAAGCGACCCGTGGCCCCACTTGCCCCAACTACCAGTGTTGTCATAGCTTTATCTCTTCTTAGTCATTCACAGCGCTCACTGTACATATACCAAAACAGAAGGTAAATTAGCCATTTAGGCCTAACAACTATACATAAATGCATGAACTGGTCACCCCTCAAATTCAATTGGAACCACATTCGAGCCTTTCTCGTCACGGCGGAAGAAGGCACCCTATCGGCCGCCGCAAGGGCCTTGGGAATGAGTCAGCCCACATTGAGCCGCCAGGTAGCCGCCTTTGAGAAGGAAATGGGCGTCACTCTGTTTGAGCGGGTTGGGCAACGTTTAGTACTCACCGACAGTGGCGTTAAGTTGCTGGAAAACGCTCGTGCCATGGGTGATGCAGCGATGAAATTTTCACTTGGAGTTTCAGGACAGTCTCTGCAAATTGAAGGCTTAGTACTTATTTCAGCCAGTGAATTAGACGCCGTATTTCGCCTGCCAAAAATAATTGCCAAACTAAGAAAACAAGAACCTGCCATTGATATCGAGGTGATTGTCACAAACGAAACCAGTGACTTACAACGGCGAGAAGCCGACATTGCAATTCGCAGCTTTCGCCCAACGCAAAAGGATTTAATTGCCAAAAAACTGGGCGAGGAAGTGGTTTGGCTCTATGGAACGCCAGACTACTTGAGTAAGCTTCCTGATGTTTCTAAGGTGTCTGAACTCACAGACATTCAAATTGTTGGTTTTGACCGTAGCAGCATGGTATTGGATGTTCTCAATCAACAAGGATGGCAACTATCAAAAAAGAACTTTCAACTCAATACCGCCTCCCAACTTTTGCAACTCCAGTTCTGCAAGGAAGGCTTAGCGGTAATATTCTTCCCGCAAGACTTGGGCGATAAAGACCCTGATATCATCCGAGCTTTTGAAGACATTGGACCAGCATTGAAACTCCCTATTTGGCTAACCTGCCATCAAGAGCTACGAACCAACTTGCGCGTGCGTCGAGTGTTTGATTTCTTGGCAGAGGAGTTAAGCCTTATCCATTAGCCGCCCAAACCAATAGGCCTATCAGTTCAGCCTGAACCGGTGACAAAGACCACTTTGCCACCCAGCAGTATCCAAAGCACTCTTTCTCCACAGAGCGTGCTAATATAGATTTGTCCAACAAACCGAATCAAATCTATGAAAAACAGCACCCGGATTTTCCTTTATATCTTCACGATTTTTATTCTTCTGATTTCAGTTTCCTGCGCACTGATTCCAGACAAGGTGAAAGATCAGACGCTCAGCTGTCAATCAGAATCGCGTCAATGCGAAGACAAGCGCTACCGCAATCCAAAAGCCATTGAAGGGCTCAATTGGTCGCGTACCTTTGCCATGTTTAAGCGTTATATGGACGAAGATGTGGTAAATCAAAGTCCCGATTTTGACGTCCCCGTTCTACCCTTAAATAAGAATCAGATTAATAGCTTACCTGTGGACTCTATCAGCGTTGTTCGCCTGGGACACTCAAGCTTGCTCCTGCGCATAGCCGGCCAACTGTGGTTGATTGATCCGGTATTTTCAGAACGTGTATCTCCCTTTAAATCATTTGGCCCCAAGCGCTTTCACGCGCCTCCTCTGGCCATTGATCAGCTGCCGTCACTGACTGGCGTCGTTATTTCACACAATCATTACGATCACTTAGATCGAGCATCCATCGAGATGTTGAAAGGAAAAGTAGAGCACTTTATTGTGCCTTTAGGTCTCGCAGCATTTTTGGAGGACTGGGGCGTTGATAAAAGTCGCATTCAGGAACTGGATTGGTGGCAGAGCACTAAGATCGATACCTTAGAAATAACCTCAACTCCGGCTCAGCACTTTTCTGGTCGCGGCCTCTTTGATCGAAACCTCACTCTTTGGAGTTCTTTTGTGCTCAAAGCACCACAGGGTAAAGTTTTTTACAGCGGCGACGGCGGTTACTTCAAGGGTTTTCGAGAAATTGGCAAGACTCACGGGCCTTTTGATCTAACAATAATGGAGGTGGGTGCATACGACAAAATGTGGTCACAAGTGCATATGTTTCCGGCCGAAGCCCTTCAAGCTCATAAAGATTTGCGCGGTAAGCTAATGCTACCAGTGCACAATGGCACTTTTGATTTGGCCTTTCACCCCTGGAGCGAGCCTTTTGAGCAATTGACCCAGTTGGCTCCTGCAAGCGGTGTTGATATGGTGACTCCACGAATGGGAGAGATTTTTTCCATATCTCAAAATTTCACCAGTGTCGCTTGGTGGCGTAAAGCGACAAATCAATAAGACAGAACACTAATACCATTAGATTATTTAATTTAGGTACATTTTATGAACACTCGTCGCTGGCTGATCACTGCTGCCATTTGTATATCTGTTTTCGCCGCACTTGGCCTTACAAAGGCTCTGCAAATACGCGCGGCAATTGCTTATGGCAATTCGTTTCCAGAGCCCTCCGAAACTGTGGAGGCTGTATACGCAGAATCGCACAGCTCCCAGCAAAAGGTCAGCACTATTGGCGAGCTGGTGATGCCCCAAACTCTCGCACTTCACACCGAGTCTGAAGGTCGAATTGTGGCCGTAAACTTTAGCTCTGGCGCAATTGTTGAGCAGGGACAAATTCTAATTCAACTCGATATCGCTGAAGAAGTCGCTCGTTTGAAGGCCGCAAAAGCCAGTGCCAAGTTAGCCAAACTGGATGTTGAGCGCATCAGTAAATTACGCACTAACAAAACCGTCAGTGAGGAGCGCTTCGACCAAGCTAAGGCCCAGCATGATATTACCCTAGCAAACATTGGAGCTCTGCAAGCCGTAATTGATAAAAAAACCCTGCGCGCACCGTTTAGAGCCCACACAGGAATTCATGATTTTGAACTCGGCGAGTACTTAAGTGCCAATGCTTTTGTCACCGATTTAGTGGGCATCAACGATTATATTTGGGTCGATTTCAATTTGCCGCTGGTACACGCCCAAATTAATATTGGTGACACGGTGAGCTTGAACACTCTCGGCAACGAGAGCGAGGCCCTCAACGCTAAAATCATCGCCAAACACTCCATTATGTCAGCGGAGTCTCGTAACTTACGATTCCGCGCGCGCCTGCCGGCTCAAGCAAGGTTTCATCACAACGAAGTGGTTAAGGTGACAGCCGCTGTAGAAAGCGCACGTTTGATGGCTCGTATTCCAACAACCTCAATATTACACGATGGTTTGGGTGACTATGTTTATATCCTCGAAGCCGAAGCCTCAGGCGACAGCTACCGCGCTCGACGTCAATCCGTAGTGCTCGGGGCAGAAGAAGGACAGTTTCGATCAATTGTGTCGGGCTTAGACAAGGGCGCTTACGTCGCGGCAAATGGCGCGTTTAAACTTCGCTCGGGCTTACGAGTATTTGTGGCCCAGCGCGAAACCAAGCCTTCACCTCAACACTAATCAGGACAGGCCCATGGCTAGAAAATTTGGTAGTCCCACTATAATGGACATTTTTGTCACGCGACCCGTGCTGTCCATTGTGCTGTCACTGGTATTAATATTGGCCGGCTTGCGTGCCACCTTCGACCTTCCCATATTACAGTTCCCGAAGATTGAAAGTTCCTCTCTAGTGATTTCCACCGCATACGTTGGTGCTTCCGCTGAGGTTGTGCAAGGTTTTATCACCGAGCCGATTGAACGCGCGGCCGCCACCGTGCCAGGCATAGATTATGTAGACGCAAGCACCCTGCCCGGCAGAAGCACCGTAACCGTGTGGTTAAAACTTAATGAGGACAGTACGGCAGCACTGGCCGAATTGTCTTCACGTATGGACCAAATTCGCTTTGAACTGCCTCAAGGTGCGGAAGATCCTGTGGTGAAAGTACAGCGCGCCGATAGACCAAACGCCGTATTTTATCTGGATGTGATTATTGACGGATTTTCTCGCGGCGAGATCAGTGACTATCTTACCCGCCAAGTAAATCCCATTCTCTCCTCTATTGACGGAGTTCAGAGTATTGAATTGGAGGGTGGCAGAAACCCCGCCATGCGTATTTGGATAGACCCGATCAAATTGGCGGCATTCAATATTAGCGCTCTGGACGTTCAAGCCGCCATTAGTGCCAACAACATCATTGCCACTATCGGCCGCAGTGAAAACGATCGGCAGCGTATTAACCTACTCACCAATTCAACCTTACAAAATGTTACAGACTTTGAGCGTTTAATTATTCAACAGCGCGACGGCTCCCTCATCCGCCTGGGTGATGTGGCGGCAGTAGAGCTAGGCGAGGAGGAAGGTGAAGTCAACGCTCGCCACAGCCAAGCGCACGCACTTTACATCTCGGTTTGGCCGCTGCCCGGCGCCAATGAAATGGCCATTGGCGACAGCCTCTATGCCCTATTGGATGAAATCAACCCCACCTTGCCTGAAGGCGTGCAAATAAAAATTGGTTATGACGGCACGCTTTACATGCGCAGTGCGCTGAAAGAAATTTTTATCACCTTGGCCGAAACTATTCTATTGGTTGGCCTGGTGGTACTGGCACTTATGGGTTCAATACGCACGGCCATTGTGCCCTTGATTACAATTCCAATTTCCATCTTGGGTGCGGTGGCGGCCATGACCATAATGGGCTTCTCATT
>CAJWBQ010000046.1 GCA_913020115.1 uncultured Cellvibrionales bacterium | reverse complement strand
AGGTCTTCTTGGCGGCTCATATAGGCGCGGTAAGCCAGATGTGCCATAAGAACGAGTGTGGCTATAAAGCCAGCGTCATCAAGCCAGCTGGCCCAAGGTATATCGAAACCCAGGTAAGACAATCTCATTGGTGTAACAAGTGCCGCAAATAGAATCGCAACTCCCCACTCTCGCAGCCCTAATTTAAAGTCATCATTGAACAGCGCGAGACCGAACCACCAAACGAAAATGAAGTTCAGCATATCGAACAGACGCAAGGGAATAGCTAGGCTACCGTTCACTCGTAAGGATTCCGAGCCCGTTGACAGGAACAGGCAGATAATAGCAGCGATCAGTGGCAGCGCCACACGCAGTGCGGGAATATGACGACCATCACGCAGAATCAATACGCCAATGGAGAATAAGATGCCGATGGATCCAAAGCGCAAGAAAGCTTCGATGAGTAACATAGATCTCCAGAGTTTAGGGGCATTAACACCCTCAGATTGCTTCAATCTACCCTAATCCTCAGGCCGTGGGAAATCACTGTCACACATCGAGGATAAGCTTGTGGTCAGTTCTCGCGGCTTAGTTAAATTTTGGATAAATTGCTATAATGCTTAGATCTCTGTTGTTGCAGAGCAGCAGCAGTTTTGACAGTATGACAGGCAGCCTCTCGCTTTGGATTAAGGGGCAAATGGTTTGCTAATGTTTAGTTCTTGTTTTGCTCTCTAGCCGTATTGCGAGAGCTCGGTTGTTTTGGTGTTAGTTTGCCCGCGAAGGAGTCATTGTGGTCGATAAAGCCCTGATAGCTTTGATTCACATGAAAGTTATTCAAACATCGCTCTTTCTCGTTTTGAGTGCGCTTATTGCTTTCTCTGCAATTGCAGAAGGTCGCGCGCAGAATAATGGCACAAGCGACGCTCAGCCCGAAATCACTGTGAGCTATTCTATCTCTTCGATTAAACCTTGGGGCATGAACTTTAATGGCATGAATCAAGGCATATTGATAGATTTTGTGCATGCTTTAAAAAAAGAGACTGGACTGCCTTATCGTCTTTCTTTGCGCCCCTATGCCAGAGTTTTTCAGGATCTTTACTCCGGTGAAGCCGATATGGGTTTTGTTTTTGATTCACCCGATATAATTAAGCGTGCCATACGAATTGGCACCGTGATGAACACTACGGTAAGTATCGTGGGACCTGCTGGCAGCACTCCATATCGCTCTATGGCGGACCTCAAAGGTTTAAGTGTCGGGGTAATGAGAGGAAGTAAATATGGAAAAGAGTTTGACTCGTTTAAGGATTATACGGAAGTCAGGGTGAATACCATTCGCCAAGGGGTGTCGATGTTAATGGCGGGGCGACTAGATGCAATGGTCGCAACAAGCCATACTCTGGAGTGGGGTATGAGAAGCTCGAATGTGGATGAAGGTGATTTGACTAAATTGCTAGTCATTCAAGGACCCGTTGTGGGTTTATATCTGTCGAGAAAATCTATCCACCCTCAGGTTGAGAAAATATACCGGGAGGCTCTTGAACGCTTAAATGATGGCAGAAATTTAAGCGAACTTTATGGCCCCAAGCCTACATTTCCTTAGATCGTAATCCAAGCCCGCCAATTCCCACCAGGTCCCACCAGTTCCCGCCGGCTTCGCTTGAGGCGCCGTTGGGGCTCATGGTAGTGTGAACAGAACTTAAATGAGGCGACTATGACCAGCAGCAACAACTCTTTCGAAGCATACCTCTCGCAAGCTCAGTGCATCATTCTCGATGGCGGATTAGCCACTGAATTGGAGGCGCAAGGGCATGACCTTAGCTCTGCCTTGTGGTCTGCCTTGTTGCTGCGAGACAAACCTCAAGCCATTATCGATGCACACAGGGCATTCTTCGAGTCTGGATCGAACTGTACGATAAGTGCCAGCTACCAGGCTACGCGCGCTGGATTGATGCGCTTGGGCTTAAGCGCAAACGAGGCAAGGGAGCTCATAATAAAATCGGTGCAACTAGCTGCCACAGCACGTGAAAATTTCATGGAGAGCCGAGACCACGAAGGAAGGGTTCCCTTGGTCGCGGCAAGCGTTGGTCCTTATGGTGCGTCTTTAGCGGATGGTTCTGAATACACCGGCGAATATGGCATGAGTGATCAAGCGCTGGCAGACTTCCATAGAGAGCGCCTGCATTGGCTCGATGGCAGCGGCGCAGATGTACTCGCTTGTGAAACAATTCCGAGCTTACAAGAAGCGAAGGTTTTACATGATTTACTGAGTGAAGTGAACTCGCCGGCATGGGTTTCATTTTCTTGTAAAGATGGCAAGCACTTGAATGACGGCACGCCAATTCAAGCTTGTGCTCATTTGTTCTCGGGCCACCCTAGAGTTAAAGCCATTGGGGTGAATTGTACTTCTCCGAAGTATATCAACTCTCTAATTCAAGAAATTAAAAACGCTACGCCGGAGCAGAATGTTGTGGTATATCCAAACTCGGGCGAAATCTATGACGCGGATGAGAAAAGTTGGCACGGTACGTCTTCACCACTTGAGTGTGGTGTGGCGGCTATAACTTGGCGGGACAGCGGAGCGAATATTATAGGCGGTTGTTGCCGAATGGGGCCGGATCATATCAGGGAAATTCAGCAGCATTTGGCATAGATCGTACAAGTTTGAACGACAGAAATTCCGTCCTCATTAATATGGGTATGCCATGAAATTACTGATTGTTCTTACACTGATTTTGGCATGCGGTGCCTGTAGTACTGGCCAATTTTACAGCCAGGCATTTTTGGGGCAGGCCGATCTACTAATAAAGCGCAAAGCGATTGAAAAAATATTGCTCGAAGAAGGTCTGGCGCCAGATGTAAGAGACAGGCTTCAGTTTGTACTGAAACTCAGGTTTTTTGCTGAAGAGGCCTTAGGTCTGCCAGTTGGTAATGCATACGCTACTTACAGTGACCTGAAACGCCCATTTGCACTCTGGAATGTTTACGCTGCACCTGAACTATCTTTAGAGTCTCAGCGCTGGTGTTACCCCTTGGCAGGTTGTTTTGCCTATCGAGGATATTTTGCAGAAGAGAGCGCTCAGCAAGAAGCCGAGGTTTACCGGAAGCGTGGTTTCGATGTCAAAGTAGGTGGTATTTTGGCGTACTCAACGGTGGGTTGGTTTAATGACCCCGTTCTCAATACCTTTATTTTGAAAAGTGAAGCTTATCTCGTGGAACTGCTTTTTCACGAATTGGCCCATCGGAAAATCTATATTAAGAACGACACTCCATTTAATGAAAATTTTGCAACGGCTGTTTCATTGCTGGGCTCCGAGCTATGGTATCAAGATCGCGCTGATAGCTCTGCTTACGAGGAGTATAGGATACATAAGATAAGACAACAGGCGCTTATCAATCTGGTTTTGGATTATCGCGCCCAATTGAATAGGGTTTTTTCAAATGGAATATTGTCAGTGGCCGAAAAGCGCAAGAATAAAAAACGTATTATGCAAGCCTTGCAGAAGGCCTACCATAAACTGAAGAGTGCTAGGGAATGGGATGGTCGTTACGATTACTGGCTTGGCACAATGAATAATGCCAGCATGGCCACGCTTTCGAATTACCAGAGTCTAGTGCCGAATTTTCTCGCGCTTTTCGAAAGGTCCGGTCGTGACTGGTCAATTTTCTATCAGCGAGTGGAAAATATCAGTAGGTTGGATAAATTAGCTCGGCACAAGGTCTTAAGCGCTTACCAATAAACATCGGGTGCTTAGCAGGGTCTGGCTGCTTACGGGTGATTTTTATCCCGTATCGCTGCTTGTTATGACATGCCAACCCGAACACAGCCCTTGCCCGCTTTTTTTGCCGTGTAGAGGGCTTCATCGGCTTGTACGAAAAGATTTTGAGCGTCGATCAAACCTCCCATTGATAAGCTCATGCCCGCACTGGAGCTTAGCTGAATGGAGGTTCCATCCACCGAATCTAAACTGAAGACTCTATTTACTATTGTCTCCAAGCGTAACTTGGCAATATTCTCATCTTGAGTATCATTGAATATAACCGCAAACTCATCACCGCCAAGACGTACAGCCAAGTCGGTACTGCGGATGTTATGTCTAATTATGCGAGCGACTTCTACAAGTACAGCATCACCTACGGCGTGGCCAAGTGTATCGTTTATATTCTTAAAATTATCGAGGTCTAACAAACCTAGTATAACGCCACTGTTATTATCACTTGCTTTTTGAAGTGACTCTGGAAGCTCTACATCGTAAGCTCTTCTGTTGGCTATCCCTGTCAAGCTATCACAATAGGCTTCGCTGCGTATTTTTTTTGATCTCCTACGCTGCTCGCTGACATCTTCCGCCGTTACAACGAGGCTGCCATCAGGCAGGTACCGAGCGCATAGTTTTACAATCATCTCGTTGGAAAGCGCCCAGTCAAGTTCAAAAGTACCGCCTTTCAGACCTTCGAGAATAATATTGAGTCGTTCTTCTGCCAGACAATTAATGTCCCCTTTTCCGTAGAGACCAACGCGAGCATCTCTCAGGAGAATTTCGCTTATATTCATCCCTTTTTTGAACATGTTTCGCGGGTATTCTAACATCTCTATATAAAGTTCATTCCAGGCGACTATGTTTAAATCTCGATCGTAGACCAAAACTCCTTGGCCAATATTATTTAGTACGGAGGCCAAGAATATGTGGTTTTGCTTCGCTGCTTGTTCAGCCTTCTCCAGTTTTTGATAAGACTTGTCTAAGTCCCTATCCTTAGCGTCGGCATCTCTCCTATCAAAAGATGCGGCGATCAACAGCGGCGTTTCCTGAGATTGAATAACATGGGCATTGAACGAGGTGGAAATGAGTGTGCCATCTTTTGCTTTGTGGTACTGCCTGTGATCATAAATTGAACCCATTGATCGCAATTCGGCAATGACTTCGTCTCTATCCTTTGTATCCGCCCAAATATCCAGGTCCAGGGCCGTAGTGCCTATCATTTCTTCTTTGGTATATCCCATCAAGTTCAACATAAAATCGTTGGCGTAGACATAACGGCCTTCTTTGAATTCCGTTACGGTTACCGCGCATGGTAGGAGGTTGAGAGTTTCTTCCAGTAAGCTCTGGCTCACTTCTTTCGCCTGTTCCGCCTTTCGTTGTGTGGAAATGTCTCTAAAACTTGTGCAGTAAACTGTCTCGCCTTGCGAATCGAATATTTTGGTTTTGGAACTAAACCAATTTGAATCTCCGTTAGGCTTTTCCAACATGAATTCATTATGAAAAAATTTGCTGTCGGGATTGTCTAGATCATATTGATTAAAAGGCTCGAAGGTATCGATATTATTCTTGCGAATTTTCTTGAAAAAATCATCGCTATTATTTAGATAATTCAGGGTGGCATTAGCGTCGCTTAGCCCGAGCATATCGACACAAGATCTATTCACAAAAAGTGTATTGTGCAGCCCTTTATGTATAAGAACAGCATCGGATACATGATCCAATAGGAAATATGACTCCTTCATGTAGTCTCCGTGACTTAGGTCTTAGTTTTTATTAGAGGTCCTGTATGTGCAAGTCTAGCCGAGAGAATGTCCACCTAAGTGTCGGTCTGTGAGAATTTAAGGCAATGAGTTGGCTATCTATAGGGTATAGGAAGGAATAACGCTGCTGTCAAATTTCTTACTGCTGATACAAATCAATCGTTTACTGCTCAATGTTTCAATTTACCTCTGGTATGAGTGGCTCTGCTAGGTTCCACTGCAGAGCCATCTCATAGCTATACTATTTCAAACAATTGGTATTTTCTTTTCCCTAGTTTGACTAAGTAGAAATGTTCGAAAATAGCGGCTTCCGGCGCAAAGCTGTCAATGGCGCTTACATCTAAGTTGTCAGGCAGAGCAATACCATTCACCTGTATCGCATTGCGCGATAGGGCATCCTTAACTTGCTTTCCAGAATTCACCATACCGCTTTCACTTAGAATCTGGGGGAGTGACTGGTCGCCTAGCGCTCCACGAGACAGGACTTTATGAGGAATGCCATCCATTTTTAACTGTTGCCAATCAGCTAAGCTTAAAGTATCGAGAGACCCATTGAAGAGAGCATTGCTTATGCGCTGTGCGGCCGCCAGGCCTTCGTCGCCGTGGACCAATTGAGTTACTTCATTTGCCAAAACTTTCTGAGCCTCACGACCCGGCCCATTTTCAGCGATGGCGCTGTCGATTTCGTTGATGGTCTTATTATCAAGGAAAGTGAAGTAACGCAGGAAGCGACCCGCATCGTTGTCAGCGGTATTGAGCCAGAACTGGTAAAAGGCATAGGGAGAGGTTTTTTTGGGGTCGAGCCAGATGGCCCCAGATTCGGTTTTGCCAAATTTGGTGCCGTCACTTTTGGTGATCAGAGGCACGGTAAAGCCAAAAACTTGCTGATTGTTCATTCGACGGGTAAGACTAATACCCTCAGTAATATTACCCCACTGATCTGAGCCACCAATTTGCACGGTGCAGTCATGCCGCTTGTTGAGCTCGGCGAAATCGTAGGACTGCAAGAGCATGTAAGTAAACTCAGTGAAGGAGATGCCTGTTGAGTCGCGGTCAATACGCTGTTGAACAGATTCTTTCTTGATCATCTGGTTGATCGAAAAGTGTTTGCCCACATCGCGAAGGAAATCCAACGTGCTAATCCCACCAATCCAGTCTAGATTGTTAACCATGGTGGCAGGGTTTAATTCACCCTTAAAATCGAGGAAGCGCGAAATTTGTCCCTGCAAGCGATTCACCCAGGCCAGCACGGTATCTTGAGAATTAAGTTTGCGCTCTTCTGCCTTAAAGCTTGGGTCACCAATCAAACCGGTGGCGCCACCCACTAAGGCAATGGGCCTGTGGCCTGCCAGTTGGCAGCGACGCAAAATTAGCAAAGGCACTAAGTGGCCCAAGTGCAGGCTGTCGGCCGTGGGGTCAAAGCCACAATAAATTGCTCGGCTGCCACTGGCCAGATGTTCTTTTAGTTCATTATCGCCGGCCATTTGGGCAACAAGTCCGCGGGCTTGCAGATCAGCAATTAGGTCAGTGGTGGGCACTATGGTTCTCCTGAGGAACAAGGTTCGAGTAATATTAGGGTAAGAATTGCAGGCGACATTTATAGCCCAGCAGGCCTTCAGGTGTCTATCGTTGTATTTGATGATGGAGAGCTTTAGCGCCGGAGGTTTTTTTGGCAGAACCTTAAAGAAAGTTTCGTCTCATCTATTTAGTGGATACCCTCAGATTTGCTAGTAAGGGTACACTCGGGCATTGACTAATAAAAAAACGCATTGGAGATGCTATGCCAAGCTTATTACTGTTTGTTGCTATCTTTCTATCGAGTATCGGCGTAGTCGCGGGCGGCAATCCCTCTCAAGCACCCAATATACTTTTGATCGTGGTGGACGATGTAGGTTTTACCGACCTTGGTAGTTTTGGCGGTGAAATTGAAACTCCCAATTTGGATAAACTTGCCTACGATGGCATGCGTTTTACCAATTTTCATACCGCGCCAACCTGCTCTCCAACTCGCGCAATGTTATTGACGGGGGCAGATAATCATTTAGTTGGGCTCGGTAATATGCACGAAGAGCTTTCTCCCAATCAGAAGGGTCAACCCGGCTACGAAGGTCATTTGAATACCCGGGCGGCGAACTTGGCTGAAGTCCTCAAACAGCAAGGCTACAACACTTACATGACAGGTAAGTGGCATTTGGGCTTGGAGGCGTCACAGAGCCCAGCCGCGAGAGGATTCGAAAAGTCTTATGCCCTGCTGCATGGGGGCGGCGGACATTTTGACAATCTAGGCATGTTTGGCCGGTCTGCAAAATATCGAGAAAATGATCACTTGGTTGATCTGCCTAAAGATTTTTACTCGACACGTTTCTATACTGAAAAAATGCTGGAATACATTGGTCAGAGAGGCGAGGAAGAAAAACCATTCTTTGCCTATTTAGCCTACACCGCCACCCATTGGCCCTTGCAGGCGCCTGATCAATCCATCGCCAAATATGAAGGCCGCTATCATCAAGGCTACGACAAACTGCATCAGCAGCGAATTGATGGTGCCATTGCCAAAGGCGTGGTGCCTGCCGATAGCCAAACGGTGCCGCGCTTAGAGGGCGAGCCCGCATGGGCCGATGTGTCGGCTAGTCAACGTCAGCGTGAGGAGCGTAAGATGGAAATTTACGCTGCCATGTTGGATGACGTCGACATCTATGTAGGTAAGCTGATATCGCATTTAAAAGCGATAGGGGAGTACGACAATACCGTAATATTTTTTATGTCTGACAATGGCGCGGAAGGTCATAATGTGGAGCATGGCTTGGCGGAGTTGGTCCCCTGGATAGAAAAATGTTGTGACAATCGTTACGAAAATATGGGAAAGGCCGACTCCTATCTATTGACTGGGCCAAACTGGGCTCGAGCGAGTACGGGACCTACGAAAAATTTTAAAGGAGCCACCACCGAAGGCGGTATTAAGGCGCCGGCCTTTATTGTTTATCCCCAGATAAAATTTGAAAACTCTTTGCAGTCTCAATTCAGTACCGTACAAGATGTCATGCCAACCATACTTGAGTTGGCAGGTGTAGACGCGCCGGATGGAAAATTTATGGGGCGAAACGTACTGCCTATAACGGGCCGTTCGCTGTTGGCCCACCATGATGATGCTTCTACACCAATTGAGGCTGGCTGGGAGCTGATGGGAAAACGTGGCTATCGCCACGGTGATTGGAAACTGGTTCATTTGCCCGCGCCCTACGGCTCTGGGAATTGGCAGCTCTATAATTTGGCGGAAGACCCTAGGGAACAGCGAGATCTATCTTTGGCGCATGCGCAGAAGTTAAAGGAAATGATTGCTGGCTGGGAACGATATGCCGAAGCGAACAATGTTATTTTGCCAGATTGGGTCAGCGGCTATTAATAGTATTCGATATCCATAATTCAACCTTGAATCTGTCATGGTAAATAAAGGTTTGGCTTTATCATCTACTCAGACGATACCCATTATCCCCTCAAGGTCTATACTAATCTCAGCGTGAAACCTCCTTCGTGCTTTCGTATAGGCCTAAGGGCGCACGAAGAACCGCTTTTTTTTCTTGGGTAGTCACTCCTCGGCCTCTCTTATTTCGATAAGAGGGGTTTTTTTATGTCAAAACATGAAAATATTTAACGTGTTAAGCGATATTCATCTCTTTAGATGATAGTCAGCTGGTTAAGGCAAGTGTAATTTCTACCACGCTAGTCTTACATAAAAATCAACCTGAAGTATTAATGTGGATCATTTTTCATTGTCAGTAACTTCAGAGTATCAGGAGAACAAGATGACGAATAAAGTACAAGTAAGAGATAACGTTGGCGGACGTGCTCTGTCTGGCGCCATTCATGGTGTAGTGGCCGCTTCTTTGCTGCTGCCCGCGCTTGCCATTCAAGCCGATATTCTTGAAGAAATAGTGGTCACGGCACAAAAGCGTGAACAGAGTATTCAGGATGTAGGTGTTTCCGTATCCGCATTCTCTGGCGACCAAATGAAAGCCTTAGGCGTGACAAGCACAACGGAAATAACCCAGCAGATTCCTGGTTTACAGGTGAATTCCTGGTCTCCCACCCTCACTACTTTTAACTTGCGCGGCATCTCACAAAATAACTTTACCGACAACTTAGAAGCGCCAGTGGCTGTTTATAACGATGAAGTTTACATCGGTAGCATGAACGCTATTAGCGGGCAGTTGTTTGATGTTGAGCGAGTTGAAGTTCTGCGTGGACCGCAGGGAACCTTGTTTGGTCGAAATGCAACGGGCGGTTTGATTCACTACCTGAGCCGACCTGCCGCGGAAGAAGAGCTCAACGGATATTTTGAAGCCTCTTTCTCCGAATACAACAAAAAATCATTTGAAGGCGCCGTGGGCGGTGCACTGTCAGACACCGCGCGCTACCGTTTGTCGGCGCGCTGGGAAGAATCTGACGGTTACATTGAAGCGCAAGACGGCCCTAGCCCTTTGTATACTATAACCGAGGGCGCAATTGGCAACCCAGGTAAAGCCGCTCGTGATCTACAGGGTTCTGACGGCTACGCTTTACGCGCTGGTTTTCAGTTTGACCTTAACGATGACGCACAGCTTGATTTAACCTTTAAATATACCGAAGACAATGATGTTGCCACCGGTGGTTACATATTCCTAGATACAGGTGGAGACCCCGCGACGGGCTTGGGCACGGAAATAATTAACGACTCCCCATTAACCGGGAAATCTGATGAGCACTATAACAACACCGAAGGTTTTTTTGAGCGAGAAGTTTTCAGCTTCACCGGTAAGCTTGTCTGGGACCTCAATGACGAAGTAGAGTTTGTATCGATTACTAACTATACCAACATGGAAAAAGACTATTTAGAAGACGGTGATGGGCTAGGTATTTCCGCCATCGATTTTCAAAATACGGTAGACCCCTATACGCAGTGGTCTCAAGAATTCCGCTTCTCTGGTGAGGGTGAAAATTCTCGCTGGCAGGCTGGTGTTTACTATCTGAGTATGGACCTAGACCTTGTGCAAACTGTATCGGGTGAATTGTTCTTTGGTTCGGCAACGGCTAAGCGTGAAGTAACGGTCGATTTGGAATCTACTAACTGGTCTGTTTTTGGTCAATACGAATATGATCTCTCGGAAAAATTAACTCTTATTGCCGGTTATCGTTTTTCACAGGATGATAAAGAAATTGATTTCACCAATGACTTCTCCGACCCATCTGATCCAACGCGAGTTGAACCTGAACTGTTTGATTTCAAACAAGCTCTGATTGACGAAGGAATGGGCGCCGATTTCAGCCAGATTGATTACGGCGACTACGCGGCTCGTTTGCAGTTAGACTATCGCCTGAACGACGATACCTTGGTATTTGCTTCGTATAATCGTGGCATTAAGGGCGGGAACTGGTCTCCGAATCAAAATGTTTTTGCTGGTCAGCTTGAATTGCAAACCATTCGTCACGACGAAGAAACTTTACATGCTTATGAGCTGGGAATTAAAACTGAATTCGCTGATGGTTTGGCCCGTCTAAATGCAACCGCTTTCTATTATGACTATCAAGATTATCAGTCTTTCTCTTTCACAGGTTTTACCCCTTCTGTTGCCAATAAAGATGCTACGGCACAAGGTGCTGAACTGGAGCTGTTCCTAACACCTGGCGATTCTTGGGACTTCATTTTTGGCCTGTCTGTAATGGATTCGGAGGTTGATGATGTAGATACGGCTATTGATGGTGTAACGGTAGATGCAGAGTTGCCGAGTGCGCCGGGTTACAGCTTTAATTTCCTAGGCCGTAAAAGCTGGACCTTGGGCGAAGGAGACTTAGCCTTACAAGTAGACGGCGTGGCTTATGATGAGCAATTCCTCGAAGGGCACAATTCCTTGGCATCCACTGAAGATTCTTATTCCGTGTGGAATACCAGCCTCACTTATACCACAGAAGAGTGGCGTCTTAGCGCTTGGGTTAAAAATCTGACCAACGAAGAGTACCGAGTGTATAACCTAGACTTTGGCGCTGGTGGATCTACGGCCATGTACGCCCCGCCTCGTTGGATGGGTGTGACCGCTGCTTATAGTTGGTAAGTGGAACTTAACTTAGTCAAAAGCCCAGACTTGTTTCTGGGCTTTTTTTTGTCCTAAGTTATCAGCAAGTCATTACATTAGATGATTTTAAAATGTTCTCAGAGCCATTATCGTTAAATTCAATATCCTGTGACTAAAGCAACGAGGGCTTGGTCACTTATGAACATACTTAAAAGGTACAAGGAGACCCCATGAGTTATTACGAGGCCGTTATTGGCGGAAGAAAAGTTGATGCTGATAGCCATATAGAAGTGATTAATCCGTCGACGGGCGAACGCGTGGGAAGCTGCCCAGATTGTACTGATGAACAGTTGGACGCGGCCGTTGACGCGGCGGGGAAAGCGTTTAAAACCTGGTCCAAAACCAGCGATCAAGAGCGTGTTAATGCGCTCAATGCCATGGCTGATTTTGTTGAAGCTAATGCAGAAGAGCTTTCTAGACTGCTGACACAGGAACAGGGTAAGCCTCTGAAGGGTGTTGGTTCTGAATTTGAACTGCAAGGTTGTATTGGCTGGTTGCGTGCCACTGCTGGTATGTCACTGCCCGTAAAAACCCTGGAAGACAGTGATGAAAGGGAGGCCTTATTATTCCGTAAGCCGGTGGGTGTGGTTGCCTCGGTAACTCCCTGGAACTGGCCATTGATGATTGCAATTTGGCACCTCGCGCCCGCCATTCGTGTGGGTTGTACTGTAGTGATTAAACCCGCCTCAAATACACCGTTGAGCACGCTGCGAATGGTGGAAATATTAAATGAAGCCTTACCCCCAGGTGTGCTCAATGTTGTCACGGGCGACGTCGGTCACAAGCTGCCTAGCCACCCCGGCATTAGTAAAGTTGTGTTCACGGGTTCTACCGCCGTGGGTAAAAAGGTCATGGCTAATGCCTCAGCCAGTTTAAAGCGTTTGACTCTTGAGCTTGGTGGTAATGACGCGGGTATTGTATTGCCGGATGCCAATATTTCTGACATCGCCGAGGGCTTGTTTTGGGGCGCCTTCATCAACAATGGTCAAACCTGTGCTGCCTTAAAACGTCTTTATGTTCATGAATCTCAATACGATCAAGTGTGTGAAGCCTTGACAGAAATTGCGTCTAGCATGCCTATGGGAGATGGCCTGGACGAGAACAATATTTTTGGCCCTATTCAAAACAAGTCTCAGTTCAACCTTGTATCCGAGTTGGTAGAGGATGCTAAAGCCCAGGGCGGTCGAGTTCTCTGTGGTGGCAAGGCAATAGAAGGAAAAGGTTTCTTTTATCCCTTAACCGTATTGGCTGATGTCACCGACGGTATGCGCGTTGTGGACGAAGAGCAGTTTGGTCCGGTTTTACCGATTATTAAATATTCTGATGTATCTAATGCCATTGAACGAGCCAATGCCTCTGAGTTTGGTTTGGGTGGTTCTGTGTGGTCCACCGATATTGAGCGGGCGAAAGAAGTGGCGGCACAGATTGAGAGTGGCAGTGTATGGATCAACGGTCACGGTGAGGTATTGCCACACGTACCGTTTGGCGGAGTAAAAAGCTCTGGTGTGGGAGTGGAATTTGGTATCGAAGGGCTGGAGGAATACACCACTACCCAGTCGATGCATATCCCGAAGTAACAAGAAACAGATACCAATTTTAATTGCCCTGGCAGCGTAAGCTTTATGTGCCTCTGCGGCTATTTTACACCGTGTTTTCCGCAGGTTTTTCACCCTGCGGAACATTTACAAGATAATGCTGTTTTGGGCGAAGATCGGCACCCAATGTGCGACGATTTCTCCACAATATCATCACTTTGAATGATACAACTTAGAGCGAGAAACTTTTACGCTCAATGTCAGCTGGGTGAGTGAAGCTTTTAAGTTTTTCAGGATCACCAGAACGAATCTAATAAACGGAGAGAGACATGTCGGAATTTTCCAAAGACCTTTGGCATCCAATGCTACACCCTAACGAAGCCAAGCAACGCGAGCCCATTCACATTGTCAGCGGCGACGGTGTTTATATTAAAGATGATAAAGGCAATCAGCTACTCGATGGTGTAGCGGGCTTGTGGTGCGTCAACGTTGGCCATAATCGTCCTGAGATGAAACAAGCTATTACCAAACAATTGGACGAGTTGGAATATTTTCAGCTCTTCGACGGCATCACCCACCCTCGCGCTACTGAAATGGCCGCTAAATTGGTTGGTATGACCCAGCAAGAAAACATGAAGCGTGCGTTCTTCACCTCTGGTGGTTCAGACTCCGTAGAAGTGTCTATGAAGCTGGCGCGGCAATACCATGTTATTAGTGGTCAGCCAGAGCGGAAAAAGTTTATCTCTCTGAAAAATGGCTACCATGGTGTTCACTTCGGCAGTGGCTCCGTGAATGGCATCAATGTAAACCGTCGAATTTACGAACCTCTTCTGTCTGGTTGCTCACATATCGATGCACCCTGGTCGTATCGCAACCCTTGGAACTGTGAAGACCCCGATCAACTGGCGCAGCACTGTGCAAACCAACTTGAACAAGAAATTTTGTTCCAGATGCCTGACACAGTGGCAGCCTTTATTGCCGAGCCAGTTATGGGCGCCGGTGGAGTTATTGTTCCTCCTGAAAAGTACTGGCCGCTAGTGCGCGATATCTGCGACAAATATGGCGTGCTGTTGATTGCCGATGAGGTGGTTACTGGTTTTGGTCGCTCCGGCAATATGTTTGGCAGTCGTGGCTGGGGCGTTGCGCCAGATATGATGTGCTTGGCAAAGGGTTTAACCTCGGGTTATATCCCCATGGGCGCTGTGATGATAAACGAACGAATTGAGCAGGCATGGGACAATAATGCCGATTTTAATGGCGCAATTTTCGCAGGCTATACCTATTCCGGACATCCGGTAGCTTGTGCTGCGGGCTTGGCTTCGCTCGATATTGTAGAAAAAGAAAACCTACCAGAAAATGCCAAGGTTCAGGGTGAATACCTTAAGAGCAAGCTTCTACCTTTTGCCGAGAAATTCAAATCGGTGGGTGAAGTTCGCGGTAAAGGCTTAATGATCGCCCTAGATTTGGTGGTGGACAAAGAAACCCGTGAACCTGTTGACCCTAACGATGCCTTCGCCAACAATATTGCGGCGGCCGCTAGAGCAGAAGGGGTGTTGGTACGTCCGGTTGGCACTAAGATTATTCTCTCGCCGCCCTTGGTTTTCCAAGAGCAACACTGTGACCAATTGGTGGATGCCCTAGAAAAGGCTTTTACTAAAATCGATCGCTAAGCATAAAGCCACTTCTGTTCTCAGAGGTGGCTTTTTTTTAGCGCCAAGTATTCTATTCCGAAAGTACGGTTCATTGGGGTTGATACCGTTGAGAAATAATTAATCCCATAATTTTATAAATATACCTATAATTAAGTCACCAAAAGAAGGGGCGTATATGTCAGGATATCTAGGCGATCAATCTACTGTTGTTGATGTTGATGCGACGAAATCAATCGTTGCCGTTATTGTATTAGCCGTTATTGGCCCCTGTATGTTTATTCTCCAGCCAGCCTATGTGCAAGGCTTGGTGGAATACATGAGTTATTCTGAGGAGCAAGCCGGTTTAATTGCTGCGGCTGAAATGTTTGGCCTGGCCGCAATGGCAGTGTTTTTGAATTTTATTTTAGGACGATTTAACTGGCGCTTAATGACGGTGGTATTTTTGCTAGTGTCGGCTGCTGGTAATTTTTTATCCGTGGGCGTCGCTGACGCAAATTCCTTGATGGCAGTGCGCTTTTTTACGGGTTTAGGCTCTGGTGGCCTAATTGCCATAACCTTTATCATGATGGGGCTCACTCAGCGCGCTGAGCGTAATATGGGTTACATTATTACGGCTGTTCTTACCTACGGTGCTTTGGGCCTGTTGGTGATGCCAAGCGCATTTCACTGGGCTGGGCTTGAAGGCGTGCAAATATTCTTTGGCCTCTTCTCGGCGCTTGGCCTTCTTTTTGTGGTGCACCTTCCGGTTTCACATCAGTACGATGAAAGTGCCTTGGATACGAGCCCTGAATACCCAAAAGTGACAAAATTTGTTGCTCTGTCTGGTGTGCTTGCCTACAACTTGGCTATTGGCATTGTCTGGGTTTATATGTTTTTAGTGGGTATCGAAGCGGGCATCAGCGAACAATCTGTGGCCAACGCGTTGACGGTTTCGCAATTTTTGGGCATAGCAGGGGCAATGACCGCGGTTATTTTTGAGGTGCGCTTCGGGCGAATTTTACCTATGATGATAGGGATTTTTGGCGGCGCTCTAGGAATCGCCTTCATTCTTGGAACCCCGACGCTATTGCTCTATACCGCGGGCGTTTGCCTGTTTAACTTCCTTTGGAATCTGACTATGCCTTACCTGATGGCAACCCTCGCGGGTTACGATTCTAAAGGCAAAGTGGTTGCCATGGGAGTTGCTTTGCAAATGTTAGGCTACGCTCTTGGGCCTGCCGTGGCCGCTTCTTTATTAGGCGCGGGCGGTTACGACATGATTAACTCAATCGCCATTGGTCTGTTTGTATTTTCGGCCGTATTGTTAACCCCAGGTCTACGTGCGCAAGCACGTAATCACTTTAAACCCGCTGAGAAATCTCTAGCTTAGCGGGTATAGCGCAAGGGTATTTATCCGTGTTTGAGCTCACGCAATATCTTTGCGATGAGCTCGCTGGTTGAGTGCACGCCTACTTTGGGATAGATGTGCTGTAGATGTGTTCGCAGTGTAGGCATGCTGATATTCAGGTGCTTAGACATGGTTTTGTTGTCTGCACCAGTGAGCGCATATTCCAGTACGTCCAGTTCTCGATTGGTCAGCTCGTAAGTTTCGCGCACATATTCTCGCTCTGAAATACGGGCGGGCATGTAGATGCTGTTGAGTGAATACTCCAGAAAGGGCTGCACTTTTCTTAACATCTTCAGATCATCACTGCTATATTCCGGCAGGCTTTCATCGCGCAATACCGTTAGTATCGCAATAATCTTGCCGTGGTTTCGAAAAAACATATCCGCCAGATGTAAGTAGCCATAGGGTTTTATGAAGTCCTGATAAAAAATGGTTTTCAACCAATTATTATGAGGCATTACCGTGTTGCTGCTAATCACCGTTTCGTTGGAGTTTTCAAAATTGGAGGGGTGCATGGGGTCTAAACGTTCTAGCCCGCCATGATATTTCGCTTCCATTTCATTTTCGACATTGAGCCCGACAAAACCTTTTTTATGCATGTGAGGATCTGTAATCAGAAAGCGGGCGGCTTTGATCTCAATGAGATTTTGTACCATCGCGATACATTGCTTTTGGAATTCGTTGGGAAATTCCACTCAACCTCCAGTGTGTATGTGCAAGAGCCGTATTTAACACCTGATGCCAATTAATTGAAATAGACAAAGTTAAATTTTCTTTCAACTCAATGCTGAGTTTAGGAAGATTTCAGTTGTGACGCCACCGCTAAATATTTGGCCGCCGTTTTACACGCCATGGTCACAAGCTCAGGGGTCATTTTCTGTGCGGTTTCTGTTTCTTGTCTGTCTTGTACCCATCCCAGATAAGTAAAGCCGCGAGCCGCTAGGAACATGGGAAGCGTTTCCAGATCGCGCTCTGGCAGGGCGCGATGCTCGCGATAGCCTTCTATCAACGCGGTTCTGGCGATAGAGTAATGGGGGGCGTCTTGGATGAAATACAGGGCCGTGGCGATCTCGAACATGTGCCAGCCAAAGCCTGCGTCGTCAAAGTCAATAAGTCGTACAGTGTTGCCCTCAAGCAGCAAATTTTCCGGGACAAAGTCAGCGTGAATCATGCTGTAGCGCTGGGGGTCTTGTCCGTAGCGTTCCAGAGCCTGTCTGACCGAGCTTCGTGCGGATTGTAGTAGTTCTCGTTGCTCGTCCGTCAGCGAGGCTAGTGCCCAAAAAGGGCCCCAAAAAGGTTGTTCGCCAACCAGGCCCTCAGCGTCCCAGGCATGGCGCTGAAAACCTTCAGGAAGCTGCCATTCACTGGCTTGATTGTGCAGGCGAGCCGCCATGTTACCAATAATTCGGTAAATTGCTTGCACCGCATTTGGGTCTTCGCAAAGCTCCTTATTTACTGCCCCAAGCTGCTCTCCTTCTACCCAAGCCAGCAGGTCGACCTGCTGGGGCGAAGAGTTTGCGTTGGCGCGGGCGCTAACAAAAAAGCGTCCATCCGCTGTCGGAATAACTTCAGGCAGCTCGATTCCACTTTTCGCGAGGGCATGAATCCACTGGAGTTCAGACTGTAGGGCTGCATCGCTGTGATAGCCTAGGCGATGAATGCGCATAGCGAATTTGTCGCCGTTCTCGGTGACGACCTTAAACACAGCATTTTCCCTGTGCTTGATCAGTGTGAGCTCGGCATCACTGATGTTCCAGGCGAGCAGAGCATTTTTGGCGAGGGTACGGAAATGCTCAATGCCGAGAGCTGAGGTCTTTTCTGAGAGGCTTGGCGAATTTAGAGCGTCGCAAGATGACATGATTATTGCTCCTCCTGGATCTGCGAAAATGCTTTATCCAGTGCGGCGAGCAGAATATCGGCGTGCTCGGGCTTAAAGGGCATGGGAGGGCGAAGTTTTAATATGTTGTCATAACGACCGATTTTACTGATCAGTACACCTTCCCTGCGCAGCGTATTGACAATCTTATGACTGGCCTCGGAGGCGGGTTCTTTTAGGATACGATCGCTTACTAACTCCAGCGCAAAGAACATTCCTAGATCACGCACTTCGCCGATCAATTCATATTTGTTTTGTAGTGCGCGCAAACCTTTACTGACATAGGCGCCTGTATCAATGGCATTTTGCAATAAATTTTCTTGTTCCAAGACATCGAGTACCGCCATCCCTACGGCGCAGGATACTGGGTTGCCGCCAAAGGTATTGAAGTACATGGACGAAGCGCCAAAGGATTCAATAATATCTGCCCTTGCCACTACGCCGGCCAATGGGTGACCATTCCCCATAGGCTTGCCTAAAGTGACGATATCCGGAGTCACATTATACTGCTGGTGTGCCCACATGTGCCGACCACTGCGCCCAAAGCCCGCCTGAACTTCATCGGCAATAAATACACCGCCGGCCTCGCGGACATGAGCTACGGCTTTTTCGAGAAAGCCAGAGGGAACATTCAACAAGCCTTCATTGGCAAAGTCTGGGCACAGTAGAATACCCGCAAATTTAATGCCGTCGGCCTCAAAGGCTGCAATCTCGTTTTTGACACAGTTGGCATAGGCCTCACCTAAGGCTTCGCCGGTGAGCCCGCCCATCGCTCGGTATGAGTCTGGTATAGGGATTGAACGTACTCGACGTGTTGCCTTAGCTTCGGCCATAAAGGCTGTGCCAAGCTCTGCCACAGCCTCTGTGTTGCCATGGTAGGCAAAGTCAGTGACGATGATGCCGCTGCCACCTGTGACGTGACGGGCCATACGCAGTGCCAGCTCATTCGCTTCACTGCCGGTACAGGTAAACATAGCCATAGACAGAGAGTCATCAAACGTGGCCGTTAACCGCTCGGCGTAGCGAACAACATTGTCGTGGAGATAGCGGGTATGTGTGCAGAGGGTACTAGCTTGTAGGCTTAAAGCCTCAACCACATGTGGGTGGCTGTGACCCACGTGAGGGACGTTGTTGTACACGTCCAAGTAGCGCTTGCCGTCGACGTCAAAAAGCCAGACATTCTCGCCTCGAACAATGTTCAAGGGCTCGTCATAGAACAGGGGAGAGTGTTGACCCAGTACTTTATGGCGTCGTTGTAAGAGTGAAGTGTTTGTGCCGCTGATCATGTGCTGAATTCCTGAGCCAAGTTGAATGGGTTCAGGGGTATTCTAGGCAGTGGGGGCCGCGGTGAGTATCAACCGTAGGGATTAGATTGAGGCTGATTTCGCCGCCGTTTTGATTTTCCGCACAAGCGTTATTGATTCAAGTGGGCAGCTGCGCCCGACAGTAATTCAATGCGTGAAGAAACACCGGTTTTTTGGTATATATGTTGAATGTGGGTTTTTACCGTGGGCAAACCCAGTCCCAGTGTTTCGCCAATAAGTTTATTACTTGCGCCGGCGATCAAGTGCTCTAATACATCCAATTCCCGTTTCGTGAGGCCATACTTATCTTCCATAGAGCGGCGTTCTTCAAGACGTTTGGGTAGGTACACCGCGTTCAATGCGTACTGTAGAAAAGGCTGTTGTTTCCTTAGTAAGCTAAGTTCTTCTTGAGTGAAATTTCCCAATGAATCGTCTCGCAGCATACTCAATACGGCCACAATCTCACCTTCGCGCCGGAAAAACATGTCCACCACATAGTGCTGATTGTTGGGCTTCATAAACTCCAGATAGTAGACCGAGCGACGCAATAAATGTGGGGGCATCTGCGAATCGATGGTCAATAAAATATCATCGGTTTCGGCAAACTTGGCAGGGTTGAGGGGGTCGAGAGTTTGATAATTTTTTTGGTAATTTTTTTGCACGCTTGGGGACATATTGTCAAAGGCCGTGCCCAGGTGCGACATGTCCGGCTTAACCAGATAAAAAATTGACGAACTTAATTTTAACAAGCTGTTGATCAGCTTGAGGCATTCTTGCTGGAACTGATTGGGGAAGCTTTTGAGCGCTGTATTACTCATGTTAGCCTTAGACGGCCTCTCAGTTGGGTATTTGTTTTCATTGCATGAATGATAACAGAACTGAGAGTCTCACGGTGACTTAAGCTGTGTCACCGTGAGGGCTAGCAAGGCGTCGAAACGCTTAGGAGCTTTCGCTTGAGTTTAGGCCGTTTTTGGATCTGGCTCTAGACCGACCATGTGCCGACCCATGATCTGCGCACACACATCGTAGTCTGTATAGGCGTGGGCGCCGGTCATGTGAGAGTCTCTGAATAAGCGCTGGGCTTCATTGTGGTTAAACCAAGCGTTGGCGCCACTGGATTCAAACAAGCGGTCAACCGCGGCTATGCATAATTTCACGGCATAGGCTTGATTAGTGCGCCAGTTAGCCACTTGATCCGTCGAGGGTAATACTTGGGTTTTACTTTGTTGAGTCAAGTCGGCCCAATCTTTTTCGAGTAAGGCTCTAGCCGCATTCACCTGATGCTTAGACTCGGCTAAACGCATAATGGCCGGAACGTCTTGCCCAACTTCGGCGCCGGTGTAGGCACGTACACGAGACTTGCTGCGCACAATGAACCACTCTAGCATTCTCTCAGCCACGCCTAAGCTAATGGCCGCAAACCCACAGGCAAAGTAAGGGCGGTAAGGTGCAAAGAATACCTCGCTATCAGGGTACAAACCGTAACCGCTAGACTTGCCGTTCATCAAAGCTTTTGATGATTCAATGCGGCTGTTGGGGACAAATACATTGCGCACTTCCAGAGTCTTTGTACCGCTGCCTTTCATGGCACAGGCATACCAGTTGTCTATGATCGAATAATCTTTTCTTGGCACTACCGCGAAGTGTGTGTGCGGTTCTGGGAAGTGTTCATTGCCTTTGCGAATAAAGCCCATAATGGCCCACTCAGCATGGTCGCAACCGCTGCTCCAGGTTAGGTCGCCACTGAGCATAATGCCGCCTTCCACTTCCTCAATCTTACCCATTGGGGCAACGCTGCTGCTCAGAGTGGCTTGTGGATCTTCACCCCAAACATCTTTTTGTACTTCAGCGGAGAATAGTGCCAGTTGGTGGCTGTGAGTGGCTAGTAAGCTAGAGGCCCAGGCGGTGCTGGCGCAGGCGCCGGCGAGGGTGGCAACACACTCGGCAAATTCGGACAATGATACTTCTAAACCGCCGTAGGCTTTTGGCTGGAAGGCTCGAGTAAAACCGATTTCCTTCAGAATTTTAATATTCTCCTCGGGCACTTGACGCTCTTCTTCAGCCTGAATCGCATTGGCGGCAATAGTGGGGAGAATTTCTTTCACTTTTTCAAGCAAAGAGGATGCATTGAGAACCGTGGAGTGACTGGGCTCTGTGGTGGGTGCGTGTGCAGCGCTGGCAGAATTCGGGCTCATGCAATGTTCCTTTCGAGTTATTTTGCTGTCTATGCAAAGGCTTATGTGAGGCTCTATAGTCCTCCTCAAAGAGGTACAAAGCCATAGACAAAGCGATAGAAAACTTGTACTTTCTGTAGATTGAAAGGCTCAGTTGTGGGCGCTAAAAGTGGGTGGAATTGGGTGCTTATACCGAATATTGATATTGGTAAAACCTATGATCAGCGTTATAAAGATGCGGATATCCACATTGATGCCTTGAGCAAGTTGTCCGATTTTTTTGGCCGGGACATGCCCGTGCACCGCCACGACCGCTTTTATCAAATCCACTGGCTTAAATCGGGTGGCGTGGATGTGCAGCTAGGGGATCACTCATATCGAGGCGTTGCGCCGTTGTTTTTTTTTACACCGCCCGCCATACCCCATTCCTTTAAAATGGACAAAGCCTCAGCTGGTTTAGTGCTGACGGTGCGCAGGGAAGTGGTGCACCGACTCGTGGCGGGCAGTGAAGAAGGCGCCTTGGAAAAACGTTTTTCGTATCCTGTGTTTAATGAGCTGCACTCTGTGGGCGGCGCTTTATCTCGGGAGGCGGAAAAATTGCCCATGCTGATGGAGTTGTTGGCCGACGAATTTTTTGCGCTGCGACCAGGGCAAAAACACACATTGCCGGCGCTTGTGAACCTGATTTTGGTGAGTGTTTTTAGGTTGTCGCATCTGCCAGAGAGAACCATACCCTTTGGCCAAGAAGAAATGAAAATCTTCCAGTCCTTTAACAAATTAATAGAATTGAATTATAAAAAACACTGGCCACTGGCCACCTTTGCTCTTGAGCTAAATGTTTCACCGAGCCGTTTGGCCGACATTTGTCGCCGCTTGTCGGGTTCGTCATCAAAGAGCTTAGTGTATGAGCGGCAAATAGAAGAGGCGAAGTGGCAATTGATTTATACTGCGAGGGCCATTAATAGTATTTCAGATGAATTGGGTTACAAAGACGCCGCGTATTTTTGCCGTTTCTTTACCCGCAAAGTGGGATGCTCTCCAAGAGAATTCCGGCGCAGAATTCTACTTGGAGAAGACGTGTCGGGCACTGAGTCGACCGCTTAGTAGCCCGCTAAAGGTGCTTCGTCTTCTGAGCTGATAAATCGATTCGCCAGTTGACGAGTGGCATTACTCAGCAGCGCAGCGTCTACACCGACGCCGATAAAGCTAGCGCCTTTTTTTGCGTAAGCGTGGGCGAGCTTTTCATCAACGGCCAATACCCCTGCGGCTTTTCCTGCGGCCAAAATAGTTTCAAAGCCGGCTTCAATTGCCTTCACTACCTCGGGGTGACCGGGTTGGCCAATATAGCCCATAGACGCCGACAAATCAGACGGCCCGATAAACACCGCATCAACACCCTCTACCGCTACAATCTCTGCTAGGTTTTCCATCGCCGTGGCGGTTTCGGCTTGTACAATCAAGCAAATTTCCTTATTGGCATTGTCCAAATACCCAGGAATTCCGTTCCAACGGGCGGCTCTGGCCATGGACGTGCCCAAACCCCGTATCCCCTCGGGAGGGTAGCGAACCGCTTGCACTAACTGTCTTGCTTGCTCGGCGGTGTCTACCATGGGGATGAGCAGAGTTTGTGCACCCACATCCAGCAGTTGTTTGAGCAGTGCCGTGCGGCCTTCCGCCGGCCTGACAATCGCGGGCACCTTGTAGGGCTCAATGGCCTGTAAGTGGTTTTGAATATCGCGAACACTGTAAGGCGCGTGCTCGGCGTCTATTAGCAGCCAATCAAACCCGGCGCCCGCGGCTATTTCTGCGCAGATAGAATCGGGCAAGCCCAGCCAAAGACCATATTGGGCTTTGCCTTTATTGAGCGCGTGTTTGAAGTGATTGATGGGTACGTTCATAAATATTTTCCCGCTTACACAAATCGACAGGCAATGCCGCCAAGTGGGCCGTAGTCGGCGTGAACGGTATCGCCCGCTTTAATGGCCACAGGCCGCGTGAAGGAGCCCGATAAAATCACCTGTCCAGGTTCCAGCGCTACACCGTGGGGTGCAAAGCGTTTGGCTACCCAGCAAATGCCGTTCGCGGGGTGATTGAGCACGCCCGCTGCCAAGCCCGTCTCTTCAAGCACACCGTTTAAATAAAACAGCGAACCGCACCAGCGTAAATCCATGTCATTAGGTTTGATGGGGCGGCCACCCATGATAATACCAGCGTTGGCGGCGTTGTCAGAAATGGTGTCCTTGACGTTGCGGGTGTAGCCTGTTTCTGGGTGAACACGGTGGCTGCGCGCGGCAATAATTTCCAGTGCAGGTACCACATAGTCCGTAGCGTTGAGCACATCGAACATGGTGATGTTTTCACCCTCAAGGCGCTCCTTCAATACAAAGGCCAATTCCACTTCAATTTTTGGGTCGCAGAATTGAGAGATGTCGATATCGGTGCCGTCGGGGAAAACCATGTCGTCTAACAACACGCCGTAGTCGGGCTCGTTAATTTTCATCGCATTTTGCATAGCGCGGGAAGTTAAGCCAATTTTGTAGCCAATCACTTTGCGGCCGTCATCAATTTTTTTGTCCACCCAACTCTTTTGAATGGCGTAGGCGTCATCCATTGTCATGTCAGGGTGTGTTAAGGACACTGGGTCAATGGCCTGTCGATTTACTTCGGCTTTATAGAGGTCTTCAGCCGCGGCTTTAATTTCAGATTCAGTTAACATACTTTACTCTTTAGCCAAGTGCTGGCGTAAATTGTTTAGATTAAATTTAAGAACAGGCGGCAGCTCCGTCATTTCGAAGGATATACCTAAACCTTTATTGTCTTGAATGACCTTCAAGTGATCGCCGAGTACCTTGAAAAAAAGCTCAGCCGAAAGGTTTTGTTCTTCGGCACTTCGGCCGCCGCCAATTTTCACTTGCAGGTGAACAAAAGCATAGTCGGGGTTGCCGTTGGCCACCCTAAAGTCAGTGCAGCGGTGGGCGCGACTGCGAATGCCCGCTAGAGGGAAGAGCTCAGTTGAGAGTGCTGCGTGATGCAGTTTCTCAAACAGAGAATCCAGCGCCAACAGAGACTCGTCAAGGTTGGCGGAATATTCAAGAATAAAATGCGGCATATTTAACCCGTTTATACGATGGGGAACAGTGCGTTTACTTGACCCGTGCCAGAACTGGGGAAGTATTCGCCTAAAATTTCAACTTTGCCCTTGTACTGGTCCCAACCAAGCATGCCCAGCAGCATAGCGGTGTCGTGCATACCGCCCTCGCCGTGGCAAGTCTCATTGTATACGCCGAGCATGTCAGTGAAAGTTTTCCACTGCCCTTGCTGCCAGAGTTCCAATACTCGCAAATCAACCTGACGATAAAACTCGTTGCTGATCTCAAACATACTGTCTTTGCCAGAGCGATTGTCATTGAAGCGATGGGACAGGGAGCCACTGGCTAAAACCATGACTTTGCTGTCACTTTTCTCAATAGCCTCTTTAACGGCTTCGCCAAACATTTTTGAGTCTTCATGGCTGTGCCAAGCGCACCATCCCGCGATAGAAATCACCTTGAAATGGTTGTCATCGTTCATGTATCGGCAGGGCACCAGTGTGCCGTATTCAAGCTCAAGCGAATCTACCTCGTGGGCTAAAGTCGCTACGCCGCGCTCATTTGCACACTGGGCTATCAGTTGCCCAAGTTCTGGGTTGCCGGAATATTTGTACTCCATGTCTTTGATGAAGTGCGGCAGTTCATTACTGGTGTAGGTGCCTTGAAAGGAACCGTTACAGTTAATGTGGTAGCCCGCATTCACCAGCCAATGGACGTCAAAAACCACAATGGTATCTACGCCCAAGGCTCGAGCGCGCCGGCTTAGTTCCCTGTGCCCTTCAATGGCTTGTTCACGACAGCCCTGATGTGGTCCAGGCTGTTCTGAGATGTACATGGACGGTACATGTGTGACTTTTGCCGCGAGTGCAATTTCTCCCATCATTCAATCCTCTTGTGACTATAGTCTAGCGGCCTAATACAGGTACTTTATGGGTGCCGTGGGCGATACAAACGTTTTTGGTCTCCATGTAGAAATCAAAACTGTAGTCGCCACCATCTCGGCCAATCCCTGACATCTTAACGCCGCCAAAGGGCGAAGGTAAGTTGCGGTTATTTTCGGAGTTAACCCATAACATACCCGCTTCTACATGTTTTGCCATGCGCATAGCTCGCCCAGTATCGTTGGTCCAGATGTAGCCCGACAAGCCATAAATAGTATCGTTGGCCATGGCAATGGCTTCATCTTCCGTATCGAAACTCATGCTGGTGAGCACCGGGCCAAATATTTCTTCTTGGGCAATGCGCATTGAGTTATTGGCGTCGGTAAACAGGGTTGGCGTAACGTAATTGCCAGTGCCGAGTTCTGGCATTCGCTTACCGCCCACGGCTGTGGTTGCACCATCTTCGTTGGCGATATCCATGTAGCTCATCACCTTTTCAAAGTG
>CAJWBQ010000045.1 GCA_913020115.1 uncultured Cellvibrionales bacterium | reverse complement strand
GTGCATGAGCCAGAACCCACCACCCATTCAATGGCTGCCCGCCTTTGAGGCTGCTGCTAGGCTACTCAATTTTAAGAAGGCGGCTGAGGAGCTCAATGTTTCGCCACCCGCGATTAGTCAGCAGGTAAAGGTGCTTGAAACCTATTTGGGCGTAACTCTTTTTGATCGGAGCACGAAAAAACTGCGTCTAACCGCGGCGGGCGAGTCTTACTACAAAAGCTCCAGTAACATCGTAAATCACCATATTAGCAGCCATCAAGATTTCGAGAGAAATTTTCTCAATTCTACCCTCACGGTAAGCGCCCCCCACTTAATGGCTCATGAGCTACTGATACCGAATTACGCTCTATTCCAAGAGTATGCGCCAGGAGTGGAGTTGCGGTTAATTACTGAAAATTCTCATATCGACTTTGAAAGCTCCACGGTAGACGCTGCTCTACGGTTTGGCCAAGGCAATTGGCCAGATTTAGATTGCCGGTTCGTCTGTGAGGTTGAGCCAAAAATCGTTTGCGGCGCTACCTATCTCACACAAAAAGGTTTAGCTAAAAACGTATTTATGTCACAGCAAGAGCTAGACAAGCATGTGCTGCTTTCCGTTTTCGAGGATTTAAGAATTTGGAAAAGTTTCTACCCAAGCCTTGAGTCGGACAATAAGATTCCCTGCGACTCATGCTCCACAGCGATGAAATCTGCTGAAGAGGGTCTTGGAGTCGCAGTGGGTATGAAGCCCCTGATCAACCGGTTGGTAAGTGTCAATAAATTAGTTTTACTCAACGCCGCAGAGAGTAGCTTAGACTACTCCTATTGGCTTGTTGCTCCCCCCAAGCGCGCAAGCGCCAAAAATCTTGACGCTCTTTATCGTTGGGTCAAGGCCATTGTCGAATCTATCCAGTAGCTTCGTGCTAATCTAAGTCTCCTCCAGCAGGCCCTTAAAGAAGGCTCGTTGATCTTGGGAACTCCATAGCACTACAGCTAAAACAGAGTAGATTCCCGAAAACACATATGTCAATATCAAAAGTGGGCAAACTAGCTCGTCGCCTGCAAGAAGCCTATGTGTTTTGTATTCGTAACCTGGTCGTAATGAATGCCACGTATGCTCGGCGCTCCCTATTTCCGTTTATCCAGGATAAATTATTATGACATCCAGTTCCTTTACGCGACGCCAACTCGTCAAAGGCCTCAGTGCTAGCCTTGGTGTTTTGGCGCTGCGGGGTTTTAGTGTTCATGCCGAGTCGGCAGTAGCGGCCTACTTCACACATGGAGTCGCCAGCGGCGACCCGCTAAGCGACCGAGTGATTCTTTGGACTCGAGTCCTATCCGGTGACGGTCAGCATCGAGCAATCCCCGTGCACTGGCAAGTGGCCGAAGACGCTGAGTTTAAGTCTGTGGTTTCAGAGGGGCACACCGAAACCTCACAGCTGCAAGACTATACGGTAAAAGTAGACGCTGCCGGGCTGCAGCCAAGACATAATTATTACTACCGTTTTTTGGTCGCAGGACTTAGCAGTCCCGTAGGGAGAACCTTGACCCTACCGCAGGGTAATATTGATCGCTACAAAATGGCGGTGGTGTCCTGTTCGAATTATCCTCAGGGTTATTTCAATGTTTATAATCACATTGCTCAAACTGACGTTGATGTGGTGTTGCATTTGGGCGACTACATTTACGAATATAAAGACGGTGGCTATGACAATGAGTATGCCCGTGAAACCTTAGGCCGGCGCGTTCAGCCTGCCCATGAAATTGTTGCTCTAGAGGACTACCGCATGCGTTATGGCCTGTATCGCAGTGATGCAGATTTACAAGCCGTTCATGCTCGCCATCCCTTCATTTGTGTATGGGACGATCATGAGCTAAGCAATGACACTTGGAAAGACGGCGCGGAAAATCACAACGAGGCAGAAGGTGACTTCCATCAGCGCATGCACCACGCTCGCCAGGCTTATCATGAATGGCTGCCAATCAGGACGGGCGTAGATGGCCCGCAGGCTTCAATTTATCGACGATTTAAAATAGGCGACCTGGCTGATTTGATCATGCTGGATACGCGATTGCATGGTCGAGATAGAGGATTTGATTACCGCAGCGATCTAAGCAATAAAACAGGGGCCTTTAAAATTGACGAGGCCGGTGGACCAGTATATTTAGGGCCATCCTCTGAAGTGAAAGACTCAGGTGCTGGCATAGAACACCTTACATTGCCGTATGACCTCTCCAGCGGTCGGCCTGTCGCGGTCACCGATTATCAAAAAATAAAACCTTTAAATCAACAGAGCCTGCCAGGCCATTGGCGCTATCTTCCCGACATTGAGGACTTTCGTGAGAATAAGCTCAATGATAAGTCTCGCAACCTATTGGGAGTGGACCAAGAAGAGTGGCTTAACGTGCAGCTGAAAGACAGCAAGCAGCGTGGCGCTGTTTGGCAGGTGCTGGGGCAGCAAGTGCTCGCAGGCAAGGTGGGTATACCAAGTTTACGCGATGAAGAGTTAAATTTAGATTTAACTAAAGGGGAGGTTCCGAACTACGTAAAATTCATGCAGGGTATGGCGGGACAAAACCTACCCTTAAACCTAGACGCATGGGATGGTTATCCAAACTGTCGAGATCGTATGTTTGATTCGCTCTTGGCGCATGCCCATAACCCTCTAGTATTGGCAGGTGATACGCATAATGCTTGGGCATTTAACCTTAGCAACAAGCAAGGGAAGGCAGTGGGCATAGAAATCGCCACACCGAGTGTATCGAGCCCTGGCCTGGAGCACTACGTACCAGTACAAGCTGATGTGGCCGCCAGAGCCCTGAAGGACTGTAGCCCTGAAATTGTTGATGTAGATACTTCCCAGCGCGGCTGGGCTGAGCTTGTATTGACTCCCGATGCAATGAGCAGCCAATGGCATTTTGTAAGTACGATACTCGACAAAAAATTTAGCACCAGCGAATCAAAAATGCTGGTGAGTAAAGCGGGTAGCCGGAAACTGGGTTTCGTGTAGCTGAATGCAGCAACACTTAGGTAAATCGAAAAAGGGGACCAGTAATCTGGCCCCCTTTTTTGTGTTTCCGTCAGCTAATTGAGCGGAACGCTACAGTTTAGTATTGTGCGTAAAAGCGAATGCCGGCCGTACGTGCGTTGCCGCGAACATATGTCGGAATGCCTAGACCACCACCTGTATTGCCTGCGTCAATTAAATATTCCTCGTCAAACAGGTTGTCGGCGTAGAGCTCTACTTGCCACTTTTGTTGCTTGGGACTTAGTTTGATATTGGTATCGGTAAGCCAGTAAGCCGACTGGGATAGGCCTGGATAGTTGCTGCTCTCAAAAAATACTTCGGACTGGTAAGAACTGAGCAGCTGGATGTCCACAGTCCAGTCTTCAAGTTGAATAGTTTTACTGGCGCTTAAAGAGCCGCTAACTTCAGGCGCTAAGCGAAATTTATTGCCACCGTAGTCGAAAGCGTTACCGGCTTCGGTGTTGTTAGCAAACTCTGCATTCAATAAACCAAGACTCGCACCGAGAGATAAGCTTTCGTCAAAGGCATAGTTCACTGTGCTTTCAAAGCCATAGATATCAGAATCTCCTACAGTAACTGTATTAGACTGCAAGGTTTCGGCGTCGGTAAAGCTCTGTTGAAAGTCTGTATACGTGTAGGCAAAAATGGCGGCAGTAAACGACAGTTTGTCAGCGTAAAACTTAAGGCCGATATCGTAACTGTCAACGTGTTCGGCTTTGGTTATCTGGGTGCTGCCAAAATTGGGATCTACAACCGGTGAGCGACGGCCTTCGGCGTAATTAAAGTAAAAAGACAACTCATCGCTATAGCCGTAGTTGAGTGAAAACCTTGGTAAGGTAGCGCTGAAGTCTTCCTCTGCTTCGAAGGCGGAGAAGTTCTTGCTGTAACGAGTTTCATCAATATAGCGAAGTCCTGCAGTAAGGCTGAGGCTATCGCTGATGTCATAGCTGCCTTCGGCGACCAAAGAAGTGATTTCTAAGTCAGACTCAAATACATAGGGCCCGCGAATGATCGTATCTGGGTAGTTGGCATTGGATATTGGCGTACCGTCGGCATTGAACAGTGCATCGACGAGCTGCTGGCGTACCGCGGCAATATCTGCTTGGCTGGCTGAAGTTTTAACATTTTGATCTAAAGAAATATTCGGGTATAAGACGGCGAGTTCGGCCTTCTTTGCATCGAATACGGTTCTTAAGTAGGGGTCGACAAGAATCTTGTAGGGCAAGATAGATTTGTCGCGATTGTGTGAGGCACCGATGAAGCCGGTGAAGCTTTCTCCTAGGTCGAAAACCATCCGCATCGAGGCGCCATAAAGCTCTGCGTCATTATCAAAGTAAGCGTCTTGTATGCGCAGAGCAGAGCCGTCGGCATCAAAAGCTTCTGACAATTTCACGTCTTTGTAGAAAGTGTCAAAACTTAATTCCATATCCTCATTGACTTGATACGTGATGCTTAGGTCGGCACTTTTTAAATCACGGTCTATGCCTAACAGAGAACCGTAGCCAAGCTCTGCGTCAGTAAACGGGCTGGTGTCGCCATTGCGTGGCGCTATGCTGCCACTTTTGAAGGCAATGCCAGGTTGTTCGTTGGTCTCGCTAGCCAAGCGCAATATGGCACTGACTGTTTCACCTTCGGCTTGCAAGCTGGCCCGAAAGGCTTGTACCGACACACCATTCAAGTCACCGCCGCGGCAATTTTTTGAAACCTCATTATGGTCGGTTATTTTTCCCGATGGGTTGTAAGATGTACTTGAACAAGCGTTGTTTTTGACCGACCCGTCTTGTTCGCGAATCAGTGTTGCCAAGCGAAAACTCAAGGCGTCATTGATTGGAATATTAATCATGGCTTGTATATCAACCCCCTCTTCGCTATTCAGAGAGGCGCGGCCATTCAACTCGAATTCCTCGCTTGGGCGTTTTGAGTGGACGCTGATAGCGCCGTTGGCGGCCGCCACTCCAAACAGCGTGGGCTGTGGGCCTTTTAGTACCTCTATACGCTCTATGTCAAACAAGGCCGCACTTGACACGGTTTTTTTACTGATATCAAAGCCGTCTTGATACACTGAGATGCGAGGCGTGGCGGAGACAGAGGCGGTGTCATCGGTAATGCCGCGAATATTAAACGAAGGCAGGCTGACGGCCTGTTCTTGAATGACCACATTAGGCAAAAATCGTGATAGGTCATCCAATTCGGTGGTGTTGCTTCGGTCGAGAAAGTCACCCGATATTACATCCATCGTTATGGGCACATCCAATACCGATTGTTCTCGTTTCTGTGCTGTAACAATAATTTCTTCGATTTGGGCATTAGCGAGCGGAGTTCCCGTTAGCAGGGAAATTCCGACGCTAGTTAGAATGCTAGTTTTTTTTAAGGTTTTCATTATTTTCTCGCTCTTTTGGCGCATGTCGGATTGATTGCGTGCGAGCATTTTAAGGAGCGATTATGACCGTTGCGCTACAAAATTATTACCAAGCCTGCGGTCCATATCTCTTGGGTTCAGGCGCAGTCGTCCAAGCTGTCTGTGTATTAATACTTTTGTGGGGGCAGGAAGTTCGGGGTCAGAGTAAAAACTCTGACCCCGAACTTCACTGTCGTAGTGATTCGAGCATCAAGGGCCTAGTTTTCACTCTGACCCCAAACTTCATGCGCAGCGCGAGCTACGCATTGAGATATGACTGAACCTTGAGCAAAGTAGCTTTCACCAAGGCAAGGAGTGCTTCAACGGGTTCAAGATCCGTCAAATCTGTTCCTTGCATGTATCGATGTTCTAAACTTTCTGCGCTAAGCCGTAGCTGACTGCTGCCAAGATTGGCGGCGCTAGACTTCAGGCAGTGAACCGCGCGGGTCATTTGTTCCTGGTCTTGGCTTGCAAAGCCTTCCTGTAATTCAGTAGCCTGCTTTCTAAGTGAGCTCTGAGCTGCTTCAATTAGGGCTAGCCCACGTTTCTCACCAAACCTCTTGCGGTAATTGTCGCAAACTTGGGGGTCAAAAGTAAGTTTGGGGTCGGAGTAAAAACTCTGTTCGCTTAACTGTGGCAGGCTAACTAGCGGCAATAACTTGTGGCAATGGTGAATAAATCTTTCAAGATTGAACGTTGTGGCAGGGTTGAAGGGAGTTGCCCTCAAAGGAATGCCGGTGGAACTTATTTGCTCTATCCCCAGGCTTGCCGCGCTGGCAGATCAGTTCTATAGTTAAATTGAAAGAATTGGGGGAGGCATTGGGCACCTCGGGTCACTGGTGAGATTGGGCATGTTAAACTCGAGCGGTAATGAATTTTCGTCAGATTAAAAAAATCAGCTTAGGCATTTTCTGGACATCTCTGGCTTTCGTGCAGGCTTGTATGGCAAGTAACGGTGCCATGCCAACGCTGCTTTATCATCACGAAAGTGGCAGTTCGGCGCCTTTTGCGTACGCAACACCAAAGGGAGTGGTGGGAGCAATCCCTGATATCGTGCGCCATCTTCTGCAGCCTATGGGTTATCAGCTTTTGGTTTATCACACCCCTGAAGGGCGAATTTACTCGGAGATGTCTGCCGGGCGGGGTGATCTTCTTTTGGTCACTACCCAAAAGGGACTGAATGTAGATGATTACCCTTCCAATATTCTGATATGTCCTTCTGTGATCGGCCGAATTCCTGTTGGGCTGTATTTCCTTGCCAAGCCTCCCGTAGGTAAGCCAATTGCTGGGATGCACATAGGGGCTATTCGTTTGGCATCGTTTAAGCGCAGTATGGCCCGTGAGTTTCAGTTTAAGAACCTCACGCGGTTTGGCAGTCACGAGCAAGTATTTAAAGCGCTAATGACTGGGCGAATTGATGCAGCGATCTTAGATCCTTACACCATAAAAAGCCTGTCCCTCATCCATCAGCGACCACTGCCCAGTCGCTTGGATGCAAATTTGGGAGGCGTGACGGCCTATATAGGTTTGTCTAAGGCAACTGAAGAGCGATATGGAATATTTGACGAACTCTGCAGGCAAGCGGCTATATGGGAGGCGCAGGGTCGTTTTCCTGAATTTCTTGTGCCGCACTTACAGCCTGTTGTCCAAAGCCAATAGGCTAGTCTCTAGTGTTCTAGTGTTCTAGTGTTCTGTGCTGTGCTCCGAGGTCAGGCAGTGCTACTATCTTTGCCTTAGCTGCCCTCACTTTGCTGCACTCCTAAATAGACGCTATATTTATCCTGTTCAGGCATACGGGTAGTAAACCAATCCAACACTATAAATAACGTGACTTATGCTTTCATCGCGAGCTCTGATAACTTATATCTTATTGATGCTGCCCTTTTTAAGCATGGCAAAGAGCGTTGTGTTGGGAGCTATGGAATACCCTCCTTACTACGGAAGAGGATTGAAAAACTTTGGCCCATTGATTGAGATTGTGGTCGAATCATATCGCCACTCTGGGTATGAGGTAGAAATCGTATTTTTACCCTTTGCCAGAGCCATATATCTAAGCAAGGCTGGGGAAATTGATGGCGTTGTTGGCGCTTGGTATTCAAAAGAGCGTGCAGAATCTTTACTTTACTCAACGCCCATGATCGACAACCAAGTGGGTTTTTTTAAGAGAGCAGGCGAGGAAATTGCCTACAAAGATTTTAGTGATTTAAAGCGGCAAGGTTACCGGCTGGGTAGTGTGAATGGTTACATGTTGCCTGCGGGTCTCTTGGAGTCGGGAATAACCATCTACTATGTGTCGCGAGAAGACCAGCTTCTAAAAATTCTCAGAGGCAAGCGCGTTGACTTGGTTGTATTAGATAAAGGCGCTGCCCAATACGCCTTAAAGCAACCCAGATTATCTGGAGTAGGAAATAATGTTGAATGGATGGACCCGACATTAGAGCGTAACCCGCAGCATTTGATTATCTCTAAAAAAACGGCACAAGCGGCTGAAAAAATGGACGCATTTAATCGGGGATATAAATTTCTTATTGAAAGCGGAGCGGTAAAAAAAATTCTGAGTGACCATGGGCTGTCGCCTCAGAAAATTCAGTAAATAGTTGCCACCCAATTGATTCAATCAGAAACGATAATGAGCATCCAGCCCGAAGGTGCGAGTGCGGCCTCGATGGGCGTAATCAAAGTTAAATAAGTCCTGTAAGTCCGTCATGAAGGTGACATATTTTTTGTCCGCCAGATTCTTTGCCCAGAAAGCAATATCGAGTTGCCCATTTTGAGACTGGAAACCCACACGAATATTTGACAGCCAATAAGCCTCTTGGCGAGTATTGTGGTTGTTGAAAGCATCGAAATACTGATCACCCGTGTAGTTGGTGTCTAGCGTCAAATACACATGGCCTCTGTCCATTTCCAGAAAACGCCAGTTTATCATGGCGTTAAAATTCAAGGAGGGGGCGTTGATTAATTCGTTGCCTGAAAGATCATTGCCGCGAAGTTCTAACTTGTCATACTGGCTATCCAGATAGCCAAGCCCCATTCTTAAATCCAGAGTTGGGTGAGGAATTGCCATGATTTCAATTTCAGCTCCCTGCACCGTCGACTTGTCGGCATTCACTAATACTGAGAGGAAGTTTGGTGTTACGTCGAGAAACTGCTGGTTTTCGTAGGCATAGTGGAACAGCGCCGCGTTGATGCGCAATCGCCTGTCTAATAGATCAGACTTGAGGCCCATCTCCCATGCATCGACTTCTTCGGGAGCGGCGGTGGTAATTTCTGACTCATCATAATAGGCCTGACCGTTAAAAGCGCTGCCGCGATAGCCCGTGGTAAAACTGATGTAGCTGGTAATATCGCTGGACAAGGCGTAGTCCAAAGCAAAGCGTGTTCCCCAGTTGCGATCGGTGATTTCATTCTGGTAGTCGCTGATAGTGGGAATTGCGCCCAACACTTCACTATGAGTGGCGGGGTCGAGGTAGCCAAGGCTCGCATTGTAGTTATTGATTTCGGTATCGTCCTTGGTGAAGCGCAAGCCAAGGGTGAAAGTCAGCTCTGGGGAAAGGTTGTAGTGGCCCTGGAAATAAACCGCCAGACTAGTTTTTACCTGATTGAAATTGTTGTCAGCTCGGCAGCCAGTGACAAAGTCCTCGAAACAATCGAGAGTACCGCTGCCGTCGTTGTCTCCGGCGAAGGAATAAAACAAGCGCTGGCCCACGCTAGCGTCCAGATCTTCCCTGTGACCATAGAGGCCCAGCAGAAAATTAAAGTCTCCGTCAAAATTGGAGCTGAGGCGTAGGTCTTGGGCGATGGAAGTGACCTGTGACCCAAAGTCTATGTGCAGGATGTTGTAAGGTGAGCCGTCTGCGTCTTCCTCTGTGGTCCACTCGCCTTCATCATAAGAGCTCACGCTAGTTAAGGTGAGCTGGTCGCTAATGTCCCAATTGACCGACAGCGATGCGTTGGTATTGTCGATAGAGTTCCCCCCTTGACGATCCAGTTCACTGTCAAAGTAATCCAGCCCAGCGCGATCATAGCCGGTGAAGAAACCCACCCCGCCAGCGCCGATATTGGTGGCTAAAACTTCGTGCCCCTCGTTTTGCTTGCTGCGACTTTTAGACAGCCTCAGCACCATCTCTAAGTCCTCGCTGGCTTGGTAGCGGCTGCTCAGGCGTAACGCTAAATCTCGAAAGGCGCTGGAGTTACCGCGCGCCATTGTTTGATTGCCAACCCAGCCGTCGGCTTCTGAGAGGGTGAAAGCGATGCGCGCGCCGAGTGCGTGGTAGGCATTGGAAAACTCCAGAGCGCCGCGACTTTCTTTGCGCTGGAAATTGCCGAGACCAACGCTGATGTCGCCCTGGGTCACCCCATTCAGTTCGGGCAGCCTACTGATGATATTCACCGCACCACCTGTTGCGTTTTTACCGTAGAGGGTGCCTTGGGGGCCTCGCAATACTTCGATACGTTCCAGATCAAACAGTTGCAAAGCTTGCAGAGCGCCGACCCCTTTGTAGACTTCGTCGACGTACATCGCGATGGGGCTGGACTGATTCTGGCTGAAATCGGACATGGAAATACCGCGAACCGAGAAGGCGGGCTGGCTGTCAGAGTAGGGCGTTGCAACCTGCACGTTGGGAATCTGAGCGGCAATTTCAGTGGTGTCGTGCAGCTTTAGTGCGCCCAGTTCATGGCTGGAGAGGGCAGATACCGAGAGAGGGATGTCCTGCAAGCTCTCGGCTCTCTTCTGGGCGGTGACGATCACTTCTTCGATGACAAGCCCCTTGTTTTCGGAATAGCTTGGCAGGCTTGCTGTGCTCAGTGCAATTAGCAGGGCCGTGGAAGATGCCTGGGGGTGGGTGAGCATATTTCTCTCCTCGATTTATAGTTTTAGGTTTTGTTACCTAATTTAATTATTAGGTGAGTCCACCTAAAATGTCAACAGTTTCTCATGCGTCATCGAGTGAGAGCGAAAAAATTGGGTAGTGCAGTGCGGTGATCTGCGCATACGGCGAAGCCCCGCTGAGGCAGTAATTGGGTTTCAGGCAGCGGGGAGCTTGTAAAAAAGGTGGGCGATCTTACTAGATGTAGGCTGTTTGGGCTTAGGCTTCGATGATGAGCAGAATGGTTTCTCGTAGTTCTTTTTCAATGCCCGGAAGGTTGGTGTGGTTCTGTTTGCCAAACCCGCGCATCAGTGACAAACCTTCGATCATAGAGACAAGTAATATGGAGATACGGTTTATTTTGCGCCTGGGCATGTCGGGATTGACGGGCTGCAGCATCTCGGCAATGGTGTCGCTGTAGAGCTTGTAAAAATTCCCCATTACCAGCCCTACTTTGTCATCCCTAGCTGCTAGAGCCCAGAGTTCCCAAAATATTTTACAGGAACTCTCCTTTTCCTGATCCTTTAAGACAAAGTCAATTGCCGCAAGTAATCGCTTGCGAGGAGTGCCTGTTTTGCTTGTTGCGAAGGAGGAAATCTCGAGCAAGCTCGCATCCAGAAATCGCTCCAGAAGTGTTTGAATCAACTGCTCTCTAGCAGGGAAGTAGTATTGTAGGTTGCTGAGGCGAATACCCAGACGTTCGGCCAATTGACTCATGGTGAATTGTGCGTGGCCCTCGTTAATGAGGAGCTCGGTGGCGACGTCTAGAATTTGCTCTACTCGCTCGCGGCCCTTGCGCTGAACGGCGGTTCCCGGGCGGTTACCCATATCCTTGTTGGCAGACTTGGCCATGCTGACTCCTGAAACTAAGGTAAATGTGGTGCTTGTCGTTGCGGCATTATAGTGGGCTTCGATCGCTGTGTTAATTGAAATAGGTGATTTGTACAAAAATAAATTTAAGCCTTGGCTGGCCGCTTGTAGCTCTAAATTTACAGTACTAATTTACGAAACCCCTTACCTGTAGCTAGGTATGATGAATTTCTTCGAGGAAATTCATCGACTAATTGGGTCCTAGGGCCTATCCAAAAAACGCTAAACAACACCCAAAATCAGCAGATTCCATAATGTTTTCAGTTCTCACTGCTTGTGCTGATAATATATTTTGGTTTATATTAGGTGGCATCACCTAAAGTTAAGGAGTTGATCATGTCCGAATCTGCATTGAGTCGCCGTGGTTTTTTAAAAACTGGAGCCGGGGCGGCGCTGCTGCTAGTGGGCTATCAGGTGGCTCGCAACGGCTTGGGGGATGGCGATGAGGAATATCGTGCGCTGTTGGCAGGCGAGCAAGTTCAAGCCCTATCCATCAAAGAATTTGCCGTGCTGTCCTCAGTGGTTCGTTGTTTGGTCGGCCCGGCGCAAGGAGCGCCGACTACGGAGGAAACCCGAACCACCGCGCGTATCGATCGGGAGCTGATGATTCATGGGGGCAAGCTCTTACAGGACCTCAGAGATTCACTACTGGTGGTGGAGCACGGAACATTTTTGGAAGGTTACGGCGAGCGCTTTACTCGTTTGAATGCGGCGCAACAAAGTATTTTTTTACAGAGCTGTAGGAACTCATCTCTGGACTTGCGACGTCAGGTATACGGCGGTTTGCGTTTTTTGACGATGTTTTTTTACTACAGCGATGATCGCAGCTGGCCTTTATTGGGTTACCAGGGGCCATGGCAAGCGATTAAATTTTATGAGGGGGGCAATCGTATTGAAAATTTAGCGCCGCTCTCAAACTTATCAAGCACACCACAAATAACAGCGGAGGGGTCAGTATGATCCTTGAAGGCAATAAAGTTGACCGCTCTTATGAAGAGCAGGTTGATGTAGTCATTATTGGTTCTGGTTGTGGAGGTGCCACCGTGGCCAAGCTGCTGGCCGCAGAAGGTCACTCGGTATTGATTCTGGAAAAGGGCGGTTACTTTAGCGCACGGCGTGGTGATTTCGACCAGCGCTCAGATAATATGCTGGCCCGAATTGATGGCGGCAGGGGGATGCACACCAGCGTCAACAATGAGCTGGCCCTGATGTATGGCAATTGCGTGGGTGGCGCCAGTGTTCACTACTGGGCTGACAGTTGGCGTATGCCCAAAGATCGCTGTGATGAAATTGCGGCAAGCGGTGTTACCGGCCATAGCTATGAAGAGCTCACACCTTATTTTGAGCAGATTGAAAAAGATCACAATGTGCATCTAGCGGCCTCCGAGTATTACAACACCATGAATCGTTTGTTCAACGAGGGCGCAGAAACTTTGGGTTGGCATGCCGAACCCACTCCTCAGGCACGGCGAGGGTGTGCCAAGAGTGGTCACTGTTATCAAGGTTGTTCTTACGACGCGAAACAAAGTCAGCTGGTGACTTCGGTTCCCGCAGCCATTGAAGCTGGGGCCCGCTTGATGGCAGATTGCCAAGTAGAAAACATCACTCGTAACGCAAAGGGTGAGGCAGATGGCATTGACGCGGTATTTATTGATCGCGCCAGTGGTCGTCCCAACGGTCATCGATTGCAGGTTCAGGCGCGAATTGTTGTTTTGGCGGCTGGGGGGTATAGCTCAGCTGCGGTGTGGCTGCGTGCAAAATTACCCAATGGCAGTGGCCAGGTGGGGAAGAATTTTTTGTGCAACCCTAATACGTTTTTGTATGCCCTTTATGATCGAGAAATAAAATTGTGGGAGAACATTCCCGCCGCAACCGGCACCTCTCAGTATCGTCTCGCTACCTATAAAAACGGTGAATATGTTGAAGGTGGTTATCTTTTGCATCCAAACCAGCTGCAGCCGGAATTTCTTGCGCTGACTTTGCCGGGCTTTGGTGAGGATCACCGGGAACTGGTTTCACAGTTGCCGAATATCGGCAGTGTGGTGTCTTGGATTGATGATGAGCTGCCTGGAGAAATTCGTCTGAACAACAATGGCGATGCAGAGTATCACTATCAATTGCGTGGTGTAGACGAACTCAAGGCCCGTGACTCTCTGAAGAAACAGGCTCAGCTCTTATTTGCCACCGGGGCAAAAGAAGTCATTGTGCCTGACACCGCTGGCACGCGTTTGCGCAGCGTTGATGAGATTGGCGTGTTTGACGATCTGCCAATCAGCAATGGCAATTACCTATTTGGAGCGCCACACCCCGCAGGCACTCTGCGCATGGGGGCAGACCCCGCCAGCAGTGTGGTGGCGAGTAATCACGAGGCCCATGAAGTGCCCAATTTATTTGTTGCCGATCCTAGTGTTTTTCCTATGCAGCCCAGTGTCGATCCGTCGATTTCTATTATGGCCTGGTCTTACGTGGCCGCGAAGGAAATTAACTCACGATTGGTTTCACTAGGCTGAGTGAAGTTGGTTTCTATTTAAAAAAGTTACGAAGGCAAGCTGCGAAGACGCGCGGTTTGTGAATTATGAATACGACAAGGGCAACAAGGACATTGCTCGGGTTGTTAATAAAAACAGGTTAATGTTATGAAAAGCGAAAACTCAAATGCAGTATTAATTGCCGGTGGATACGGGGTAGTGGGCAGTCAAATTGCGGAAATAATCCGCCAGCGCCACCCAACAATTCCGCTGTTGCTAGGCGGCCGCAATCCAGATCATGCGAAAGCCTTGGTAAAGCGTTTAGGTAATGCCGAGGCTGTTGCGCTGGATCTGGAGTCTACCTCACCTCTGAAGGATTTGTCTCTTAAGCCCACGGCGGTATTAAATGTGGTGAATGATCCTCATGATTACCTGTTATTGGACTGCGCGCGAAGTGGTGTTGCTTATGTGGATATTACTCGTTGGACCGAGCGCATGTCTGCGGCCGCCGTGAGTGTGTCTTTAGAGGACCTGCGCGCGCCAGTGATGCTTGGCTCGGCTTGGATGGCCGGCGTGGCTGTGATTTTGGCTCTGGCCGCGAGCGAGTCTTTCTCAGTGATCGACAATATTGATCTGGATATCTTGTTTGCAATGGCGGATAAGGCCGGGCCAAATTCTGCTGAGTATATGGATCGCTTGTCGATACCTTTTGATATCAAAGTGAACGGCAAAGTTGAGCCGCGCATGCCTTTTACTGACCCTAAGGTGGTGGATTTTCCTGGTGGTTATAGTGGCAAGGTTTATCGTTTTGATACACCGGATCAACTGACCTTACCTTCCACCGTTGGCGCCAAGAGCGTCAGTGGGCGCATCGGTTTTGACAGCGAATCAGCAACCGGTAGCCTCGCCTTCATGGCAAGAATTGGTATCATGAAATTATTGGACCGACCAATGTTTGATGGTGTACGGAGGGGTTTATTGTACAACCCAGGTGACGGGGCTGCCCATGAAATTGTGATTGAAATTGAGGGTAAGAACCGCGAGGGCGGAGTGAGTAAGCAGCGTATAACGGTATTGGACCCCAAGGGACAAACTCACTTAACCGCCTGCGGCGCCACAATTCAGTTGGAGCGAGTGTTGGGGCTAGACGGCCTGTCTGCCCCCGGCGCTGGAATCTATTTTCCGGAAAAAGGGGCCAATATTGATGCTGCATTAAATCTACTTCGTGATAACGGAGTGTTGATTGAGGGTTTGGCGGCGCGCAGTGAAAGCCGCTTTAAAAAGGCCGTGTAGGCGGGAGTCAATGCAAATGTTTCTTGAGGTATTCGGCATAGATGCAAGAACGGCCTTACTGCTATTGGGGTGTTTGTCGCTAGCAGTTACGGGGTGGGTCTACGGGCTTAAATTCCTAAAGCTGGGTAATCACATTCTGGGGTATGAGTACCTCATCGTGGGTTCATCTGGGCTGAATTTTCTTTTTTACAATGCTACTTTGTATCAGCCTTCGTATGACCTGATGATATATCTTGACGCCTTTTCAAGGGCGTTTGGCTTCCCCATTCTCGGCACCTTGGGGCTCATGGCTGTTACTCATCAGGTAGGGATATCTAAGCGAACAAAAATAGCTTTGTTCGTGATTACTCTGGGGTTAACGAGTGTCATGCTTTCGTCAGACTTTATGCTTCCGATATTGCCATACTTGTACTTAGTTGTTATTTATCCGTTTTGCTTGTACTTATTTTATGTGGCGAAACGGCTCTTTGATATCGGCAGAGTTGGGCTTGCTGTTTTCGTTTTGAAAAGTACTTTCGCGAGCCTGCTGATTGCAAGCATATATGATTTCTACACAATTCCAGGGGAAGAAACGAACGTAGTGTTTAACTTCTTCTTTCTAGCTCTGATCACCTGGAGTGCATCATTCGTAGCAATGTATTACGCATATGTAGCCTTGGCGGAGGAAGTTTGAAGTTTGGGGTCGAAGTTTGGGGTCAGAGTAAAAACTATATTCGCTCATCTGTAGTAAACTAAGGGCTGGCAACAAAAAATAAACCGTTCAAGGATGAACGTTATGGCAAGGCTCAAAAGGTATACCCCTAAAGGAATGCCACAGCATGTTATGCAGCGTGGTAATAATCGCCAGATTTGTTTTTGCTCCGATAAGGATGTGGGAGCCTATGCCCACTGGCTGCATGAGGCATCTATTCGGTATAAGGTGCATGTGCATAGTTGGGTATTTATGACCAATCACGTACATCTACTGTTGACTCCCGATGAGGATAATTCTATATCTCTCTGTATGCAGTTTTTAGGGCGGCATTATGTCCCTTACTTCAATCATCAATACAGCCGAAGCGGTACTTTGTTCGAAGGCCGTTTTAGATCATGCCCTGTTCAAAGTGAGCAATATTTTCTGGTTTGCCAGCGATATATTGAACTGAATCCTGTTCGTGCAGGAATGGTGAGCGATCCTGCTGACTATTTTTGGTCTAGTTACCGGAGCCATGCCTTTGGTAAAAATGTCGATATGTGGACGCCACATGACGAATATCTAGGTCTTGCTAAGACAAGGCAGGAAAGAGAAAAAATTTATCGGGGATTATTTGCAGATCAGCTAGCAGGAGAGGTTGTTACTGATATAAGGCTGTCGCTTAGTCGAGGCATGGCTTTTGGTTCTGAGCGATTTAAAGATGAAGTCGAGGTGTTGGGGAATAGAAGGCAAAGACTGATGAAGCCAGGGCCAAAAGTTGGAGCGTAGTTTTTACTCTGACCCCAAATTTCCTGATCCTAAACTTCCCGTTTTCTCAATTCGATAGGGCTTCGCTTGTAGCGCTTTGAAAAGGCTCGGCTAAATGCCGATTGGCTGTTAAACCCGCAACGCACGGCAATGTCGCTCATGGGGCTGTTGGTGTCTAAGACTAGCTTTCGGGCGGCTTGCAGGCGTAGACGCAAGTAGTGAGCCGATGGGCTCAGGCCTAAGTGCTTTGCACTTAATAATTCTAAGGTGCGTTGCGAAATACCCACGCGGCTGGCGAGTTGCTCAACTGGTTCAGGGTCTTCGATGGTATTTTCCATTATTTCAACGGCCAATGCTAAGCGCGGTTCTATGCGCTTAAGTCGATCAAGTGAGACGTGTGCCTGTGCGTCGGTGGCTGACTTGCTCTCGTTATAAATGAATACGTTGGCGACATCTAAGGCTAAGGATTTGTGTTGGGTGGAGCGCAGGTAATGCAACAACATATCTAGGCAAGGGGACGCGCCGCCGCTGGTCCATACATTTCGGTCAATGACAAAACGCTCTCCAACAACGTTTAAACGCGGGTAGGCGAAGGCAAAGTTTTCGAGGTCTTCCCAGTGAGTGGTTACCCGGTGATTGTCAATGATACCGGCGCGCGCTAGCACCCATGTCGCCGCTTCAATTGCGAATATACTTTTAAACTGGGACGAAGCTTTGCGAATACGTGCAAGGCTCTGCTTGGGTGCGTTCTCATCTTGATTAAAACCGGCGATCAACATAAATACATCGCCTGATTCATCAGCCTGTAGTGCGCCGTCTACGGCGATTTTTATTCCGCAGGTAAGTTCGATTGCCTCGCCCGATAAAGAAACCAATCGCCAAGAAAATATACGCTGGCGAGCTAATCGGTTGGCCGCCCTTAGAGGGTCTATCAACGACGATAAACTCATCATCGATGATTCCGGCAGGATCAAAATGCAAACTTGTGTGGTCGAGGTCAGTTTAGTCATTACGATTATGGTATAAAGATCGACGATATATGTATAGAGGTATTTGCCCTTTTTGCGATGCTTCCCACAACATTAACAACCGTGAAGCCTATTATGTCTCTCGCCCCTAACAAAGATGTTTTCATTACCTGTGCCGTGACCGGTTCGGGCAATACTCAAAATCGCAGCGCCGAAGTTCCCCGTTCACCCAAGGAAATTGCGGAGAGTGCTATCCGTGCGGCAAAAGCCGGAGCGGCTATTGTGCACTGTCATGTCAGAGACCCTGAGACAGGAGAAGGCTCTCGCGACCCCAAGTTGTTTCGGGAGCTCACCGAGCGCATTCGAGACTCTGATACGGATGTTGTGCTTAACCTTACGGCGGGCATGGGCGGAGACATGGTGTTCGGTCCCCCTTCGTCGCCGCTGCCCTTAGTGAAAGGCACAGACATGGGCAGTGCAGAAAGCCGCATGGAACCCATCGCCGATTGCCTACCTGAAATATGTACACTTGATTGCGGCACTATGAATTTTGCCGAAGCCGATTACGTTATGACCAATACCCCTGGCATGCTAGAAGCCATGGGGCGCATGATGGGCGATTTGGGCGTGCAGCCTGAAATAGAAGCGTTCGACACTGGCCACTTATGGCTGGCCAAGCACTTGGTCTCAAGTGGCGTGTTAAACAGCCCAGCGCTCATTCAGCTTTGTATGGGCATTCCTTGGGGCGCGCCCAGCGACCTGAATACTTTTATGGCGATGGTTAATAATGTGCCCCATGATTGGAACTGGTCGGCATTTTCAATTGGTCAAAATCAAATGCCTTTTGTTGCCGCGGCAGTGCTAGCGGGAGGTAATGTGAGGGTTGGTCTGGAAGACAATATTTGGCTAGACAAAGGCGTGCTTGCAAGCAATGAAGCCTTGGTTGAGCGCGCCGTAACCATTATTGAGTCGATGGGTTCTAGAATATTAAAACCAGCCCAAGTACGTGAAAAACTAGGCCTAACTAAGCGAGCACCAGTATGAATACAGGAATAAATGCAGCAGCCATTATTGGCGGTGGAGTCATCGGCGGCGGTTGGGTAGCTCGCTTTTTATTAATGGGTATAGATGTCAATGTCTATGACCCCGACCCGCAGGCGGAGCGTAAAATTACTGAAGTGCTCAATAATGCTCGCCGCTCCTTGCCCGACTTATATGAGCATCGCTTGCCTGTGGAAGGCACGCTGGTGTTTAGTGACAGTATCGAAGCTGCGGTAGCGAATGTTGACTGGGTGTCTGAGTGTGTGCCAGAGCGGCTAGAATTAAAGCAGAAGGTATTGAATGAAGTTCAGTTGCATTGCTCAAGCAGTACAATAGTTTCGTCCTCAACCTCTGGGTTTAAACCCTCGGAACTGCAGCAGGGTTCTACTCGACCCGAACAAATTATTGTTGCCCACCCCTTTAACCCAGTTTATCTGATTCCCTTAGTGGAGTTAGTGGGTGATGCCGAAACGACTCAAAATGCCAAGCAAATACTTTCTAAGTTAGGCTGTTTTCCTCTGGTTGTGCGCAAAGAAATTGACGCCCATATTGCCGATCGTTTATTGGAAGCGGTATGGCGGGAAGGCCTGTGGCTCGTCAAGGACGGCATTGCGACCACTCAGGAAATTGACGATGCCATTAGTTATGGCTTTGGTTTGCGTTGGGCGCAAATGGGTTTGTTTGAAACCTATAGAATTGCCGGTGGTGAAGCGGGCATGGCACATTTCATTAAGCAATTTGGCCCGGCGCTTGAGTGGCCTTGGACCAAGCTGATGGACGTACCAGAATTAAGCGATAGCTTAGTACAAACTATTGCCGATCAATCCGATGCACATTCAGGGAAGCATTCCATTAGAGAGCTCGAACGTATTCGCGATGACAATCTAGTGGCCATGATGCGAAGCCTTAAGGCCACAAACTGGGGTGCCGGTGAATTGTTGAATACTATGGACAAGCAGCTTAGCGCTGATGCTCATGAAGCGGGGTCTTACTTAACAACGATTAATAGAACCATTCCCAGTAGCTGGACCGACTACAACGGTCACATGAATGATAGCCGTTACAGTGAGGTTTTTTCTGTTGCCTCGGACGAAGTCATGCAAAGCATTGGCGCGAACGCAGATTATATCGAAGGCGGCATGAGCTATTTTACCGTTGATATGCACATCACCTATAACCAAGAGTGTCACCACGGCGATGCCATTACGGTTGCAACGCGTATTGCTAATGGTCAGGGTAAAAAACTGAAACTAGAACACGCAATGCGAAATGAGCAGGGCGAGTTGCTCGCTAGCTGCGATCAGCTGCTTATTCATGTTGACCTCGAAGCGCGCAAGTCGTGTTTGCCCCTAGAGGCTGTTGCCATAGAGCTCTCGAAATTAGCCGATCAGCATCAGTCTTTAGGCAAGCCCTATTAGCGCCACTGGTTAAACCTCAAGGTGATTTAAATGAAACATTATCTGGCTTCTACTCCCGACAATTTGGCATGGCCTACCTCTGCTAGCATCGAACATTGTGAGATAGCAGACGACGGCGCCGTTGTTGTGCGCTGGGATGATCAACAGCTTAGCCGTTTCCATCCTTTGTGGTTGCGAGACAATTGTGCCTGCAATATTTGTCTGCACGCTTTCACCAGAGAGCATTTGACCGATTTACTCGACTTACCTTTAGACATTAAAGCGGACAAAGTTAAGCTCGATGCTGATGGTGCCCTGGTAGTGAGTTGGCAGCTTGACTCTCATGTAGGTGTGTTCAACCCCGGGTGGTTATTTGCTCACAGCGGGTTGCCTCAAGGACAAAATTCTCAAGAGCAATGTTCTGAGCCGCTTCTTTGGACCGCCTCTGACTTGCCTGAACCACTTAGTTTTAATGCAGTTGATGAACAAGTTAGTGACGAATTGCTGCTTGAGGTTTTGCTTGCCGTCGAGCGTACGGGCTTAGCACGAATACGCAACGCAGGTTCGTCGCGGGATACTATCGAAGCACTTGGCTTGCGAGTTGGGCCTGTTAGAGAAACCCATTTCGCGCGAATTTTTGACGTGATATCACTTGCCGATGGCGACAGTAATGCCTACACCAGTGAGCGCCTCTCCGCACACACTGACATTCCAACTCGCGAGGCGCCTCCCGGCTTGCAAGTTCTGCATTGTTTAGTGGCCGAGGCTCAAGGTGGCGAGAGCACAATGACCGACGGTTACAAAATTGCTGCTGACTTAGCGGAACAATTTCCTCAAGACTTTACCATCTTGTCGACAGTGAAGTGGTGCTTTGCGAATCGAGGTGGCGACACAGATTATCGTTGGCAAGCACCAATTATTAATGTGGATAGTGATGGCAAAGTATTTGAACTGCGCTTACTGCCTTTTTCGCGGGCGCCACTGATGACCGACTACGAGAATGTTGAGCCGGTGTACCGAGCCCTGCAGCGCTTTATGACGATGGCGAATTCCCCTGAGTATCAAATGAATTATAAGTTTGCCGCAGGAGATATCGTTATTTTTGACAATAGACGTATTCTCCACGGGCGCGAGGAGTTTTTCCCACAGTCGGGCGATCGTGAGTTGCGCGGTTTGTACTTAGATCGAGATGACATGCATTCCAAAATTAGAATGCATACTAATCAGCGAAACAGGCAAGCTGCGGGTTTGGAAGTTTAGGGTCGGAGTAATAATTTCTCTAGTTGGTGGTGGCTGGAAGTTCAGGGTCGGGGTAAAAACTTCCCGGCCTCTGGCCTGCTTCCCTTTTTGGCTTTGCTCTCGGTGAGATAGTTCAATTTAATTGGATTTTCCGGAGATGGAATATTAGGGTCAGAGTAATAACTTCTCCCATAGCTTCCGCTGATCCGTTTCAAAAAGACTGAATGACGGCAAGGTGCTCAAAACCCGTTCTCACGCAATTGTCTCACAATATATCCCCTCTTCTATGCGAGGCATCAGCCAGCTAGCTACGTGGGCTCCACACGAATAGATCTTTTGTTTTGCAAAATTCCGACAAGCATTTGAATTTTCACGACCGCCTTGATGTTATAATTGATTAATTTTGCTTGAGACGGAGAAACACATTGATATCTGATTATCAGGAGAGCTTGCCGCAGCGGATGAGTTTTGTAATCCTGCCGGGGTTTTCATTAATCGGTTTTTCAGCCATGTTGGAACCTTTGCGTTGGGCCAACAGCATCGCGGGGAAAAGTCTTTATCAATGGCAGGTTGTTTCATTAGATGGAGAGCCCGTTGCTGCCAGTAACCAGATGACTCTATTGGCGGATTGTTCGATTGATGACGCCAATGAAACAGACGCGGTTATTGTCTGTGCCGGTTTTGATCCTCACGAACATGTATCAAAAACCTTAATCAATGCCCTGCGTCGCTTTAGTCGGCAGGGTGCTGATCTCGGTGCGCAGGATACTGGGGCACATATCCTCGCTGCTGGGGGCTTCTTGGACAATTATCGAGCTACCATTCATTGGGAAAACTTAAACAGTTTTGCCGAAGAATTTCCTAAAGTGAAAGTCGTTAAGGATATTTTTGAAATTGACCGCAATCGTTTTTCTTGCTCGGGCGGCATGTCAGGCTTAGACCTGATGCTACATGTGATACGAGGCCAGCACGGCGAAGAACTGTCTATTTCGGTTTCTGACGAACTGGTCTACAGCCATATCCGTGGTGCCGACCACCCGCAGCGGGTGTCGTTGCAGACTCGGCTTGGCGTCACGAACGCCAAGTTGATCTCGGCCATTAAAGTTATGCAACGACGCTTGGAGGACCCAATGTCCATTCCAAGCCTGTCGGAGGAGGTGCACGTTTCGGAGCGTGAGCTAGAGCGGCTCTTCCGTAAGCACCTCAATATCACTCCATCTGCCTACTATCGCAACCTGCGTCTGGAGCAGGCCCGGCAACTATTACAGCAAACCAATCGCAGTATCACCAATATTGCGGTCTCCTGCGGGTTTACATCCGCCTCGCATTTTTCTCGAACTTACCATTCCAAATTTGACGTGGCACCCAGCCGCGATCGACGGGTAGAGCGTTAACTTGTCGAAATAGTGCATATATAAGTCGTATTTTGTCAGATCATCGAAATCCTTTCGACATACCATTACGGCACTTCCAATTCCTAGCCCAATAGATACCCCAAAATAAATATAATCTTGGAGAGAGATCATGTACAAGAAGCATCACTTATTCCTAGCGCTCACGACCATAGCCAGTGCCAACTCACTGCCATCCTTTGCCAATGATTTTTCCATTGAGGAGATTGTGGTCACTGCGCAGCGGCGTGCCGAGAGCCTGCAAGATGTTCCAATTGCCATTACTGCATTTAACGAAAAGATGATGAAGGAAGCGGGTATTACAGGCATTGATAATGTGGCGCAGTTTACGCCTGGTTTTACTTTGTCGTCTTACAACAAAGTAACTCCACAGCCATTTATTCGCGGTATTGGCACCAACGCTTCCGGTGCCGGTGACGATGCTTCCGTCGCCGTATTTATTGATGAAGTTTATATAAGCCGCGCAGGTGCTTACGACAGCAACCTTTTTGACTTAGAGCGAGTGGAGGTTCTACGTGGCCCTCAGGGCACTCTGTATGGGAAGAACGTAGTGGGCGGGGCGTTAAATATTACCACTAGACGACCCAGTGAGGAATTTGAAGCTAAGGTGAACATTTCGGCGGGAAATTATAACGCCGGAGGTATACAAACCTATTTAAGTGGTCCGCTAAGTGAAAACGTAAGAGGCAAGCTCGCCTTGGCGTCTGGCCAAAGGGACGGTTTGGTAAAAAATACCTTCACAGGAAGTGACTTGAGAGACGAAGACAATATGTCCGCGCGAGCGGGTTTGTTGTGGGAAGTGGATGACAGTACAGAAGTCTACTGGGCCATAGATGCCTCTCGAGATCGCGAGTCGGGCGTGGGTCGTGTTTTGGCGGGTGAGCCTCTAGCGGGTGTGACGGCTTGGTCTCCCAGTCTTAATGATCGAGATAATACTGACAGTCTGGTCGACGGATATACGGATCGGGATGTGTGGGGTACTTCGCTGCGAATCACTTCAGAGCAGTCTTACGGAACATGGACCTCGGTGACCGGTTATCGCAGTACCGACTATCAATTCTTAGATGAACTCGTACCGGTGCTCTCGGCGCATAGTTTGCTCATGAATTATGTGGATGAGCAAGAAACCCAATTCTCTCAAGAGTTGCGTCTTGCAAGTTCAAATGAAGGCAGCCCCTTTGAGTGGACAGTAGGCGCTTATTATTTTCATGATGATATTGAACGTATAGAAGAGTGGGACACTCAAGGCTTCGCCGAACTGTTTGGCTATCCGTACCCCACGGGTTTCCGCAGTCATTCAGACGCCGAGAACTTAACCAGCAGCGCTGCACTATTTGGCCAAGTGAGCTACAACTTGGCGGAAGAGTGGCGTTTTACTGTCGGTGGTCGCTTTACCGAAGAAACCAAAGAGTTCGATATATCAACGTCTGGCCTAGAACCGCTGTTTGGTTTTTTGACAGAAAATTATACGGTGGAAAGTGAAGAAACCTGGGACGATTTTTCGGGCAAGTTAAGCATCGACTACATGGGCTTTGACAATATATTGCTATACCTATCTGTGGGCGAAGGCTTTAAAAGTGGCGCGTTTAACTCACTGGCACCTGATGCCGACCAAGCTGCTCAATCCATCGACCCTGAGTTGGCCATGCAGGTTGAGCTGGGTGTGAAATCTCAGTGGTTGGACGATCGAGTAAGACTGAATGCAGTAGTATTCTCAATTGATTATCAAGATCTACAGGTGTTTCAGACAACGGATGACCAACGCATTATCGTAACCAATGCAGGGCAGGCTACTTCTCAGGGCGTTGAGCTAGAGTTGATCGCGAAACCATTGGAAGGCTTGGATATATCGGCGAGTTATTCCTATCTTGATGCCACTTATGATGAATATACAACCAGTGGATCCGATTATTCGGGTAACCGCCTACAGCGCGCGCCGAAAAATACTTACAGTATTTCCGCCTCCTATTTGATGCCCTTACCTGACCTGGGAGAGTTGGCTTTCCGCGTTGATTACCTGTCTCAAAATAAGGTTTACTTCAATCCAAGTAATGCCGCCTTGCAAGTAGACGAAGGTTACGAGTTGGTGAATGCACGAGTTGCTTTTGAGCCTGAAGAAGGTAATTGGGAGCTCGCATTGTGGGGAAAAAATCTCAGCGACGAGCAGTATGCCGTGTTTAAGAACGACCTTTCCTTTATCGGAACCAACTCAACGGCGGATATACTTGGCGACCCTCGCACCTACGGCGTAAGCTTCACTTGGAATATGTAAGCTTAAGGGATTCCTGACCTAACAGTAGTCTGTGCTTAGCCCCGCTTAGGCGGGGTTTTTTTAGTCTGTGCGGATAAATTTACCGGCCCTAATGAGATGGAAATAATGAACAGCATTGCTAGTCGATTTACCTTGTCACTTTTATTGATAGCGCTTATTGGGCAACTTGTTGCCTGTAGTTCTCCCGCAAATATCGCCGTATCTAAACCAACAACTCCCTATGCCGTGGGTTCTACTACCCGCTTTCTCCATGATGAAAGCCGAACATTTGACAGTGTTGGCGGAGTGAACGAAGGCGTTCGAACCCTAATTACGGAGATATGGTACCCAGTAGATCACAGCGCCCTTAGCGCTGAGCATCGACGCGCCAGCTATGGAGACTATGCGTTTGGCGATCGCAATGTTCATCGTCGTATGTTGACCGACACTACCTTCTTCCACTTAACGCCAGGCAGTGTTCGGGAGGGCGTGGATCAGTCTGCAATTGACGCGGCTATTGATGAACTTTTCACCCGCAGTCGCGGCAGTTTTGTTGACGCGCCCCTGACATCTAAGGGACGTTCAATGCCGGTGATCGTGATGACTCACGGTGATGCGGGTAGCCGTTACAGCATGGAGACGGTGTGTGAGTATTTGGCTGCTCACGGTTTTTTAGTGATAGCGCCGGAGCATACCGGTAACTCACCTTTTGCGATGGTAGGCAAAGACCCATTGTTCGGAACTGGTCAGAGCGACACCGAACTTGCATTGAAAATGAAAGAAATATTGCCGCTTCTGGATGAGCATGGTGTGTATGGTCATGCTGATAAATATGGCCAAAGTTACATTCCTCTAGCAGAGGGCGGTCTGACGCCGCAAGCACTTGCAAAATTAGATGCCGCTTTGGTTCAGCGGGTTAATGATTTGCGAACGACCATAACCGCCATTAAGTCGCTCAATGTGGATGGTGAATTTGCGGGTCGAATTGATGTTGAAAATATAGGCTTGATGGGGCGTTCTTTTGGGGGTGCTACTACCTTGGCGGGTCTTATGTTGGAAGATCAGTTTAAGGCTGGCATGGCGGTAGTTCCCCCGTCGCTTCCCGACATGCGAGCAGTACTTCCCGCCGAGCTATTACGAGCAGCAGGTGAGGAGTCAGTGATTTTAAGTCGAGAGGGCGGCTACGCTTTGGGAGAGATAAGCAAACCTACACTCATATTATCTGGCGGTGAAGACGCTCTAATTATGGGGGTGTCTAAGCAATTGACCGCGTCTTTAGGAGGCCAGCCACCGACGCCGGACAATAGACATCCAATGCTAAAAGCCGCGTACGAACAAACCAAAGCGCCGGCATTGTATGGAGTATTGAACAATAGCAACCATGGTTCGCTAGGTGTTGCGGCGCCTTATTGGTGGCCCAATTTAAAGCCAGTACAGTTCCCGCAATTTTTTGCGCCAGATCAAACCTATATATTGGTCGATGCAAATTTGGCTCATCGCATCCAGCAAGAAAAAGCCCTAGAGTTTTTCGAATATTTCTTGAAAGGTAGTCAGGAAGCAAAAGCCAAGCTGCTGTCCAACGACTACGCTGAAGCAGGCCTTCGTTGGGATGCTCGTAATTTGGGGTCAGAGTAAAAACTCC
>CAJWBQ010000044.1 GCA_913020115.1 uncultured Cellvibrionales bacterium | reverse complement strand
TCAAGCCCACGCAAATCTACCGCACCCCAGTGTGGAAAGTGCTTGCGAACCAAAGCGTTCAACTCCACCTCAAACGCTGAAAACTCTCCTTTACTGCCCCCAGATATTTCAGCGTGCTCCAACTTCTTCGCCACCATTCCCGCCGCTACCGTAATGTTGCTCAAGCGATCAATCACAATGAATGCGCCTGTAGCCCGGTTTTGTGCATAAGGGTCAACCAGCACTTCTTGGCTAAGTTCGGCTTCCACCATGCCGATGTCATTCAGCTCCAAAGCAGCCTTGTTCATATGCTCTTGGGTATTCACATCAATTTGGTAGTTAACCAGCGGAAACTTACCGCTTACGGTCTTACTTGCAAATTTAAACAGATATTCGCGCTCGGTGGACAAAGGCGCTTCAGACATCCACACCAAATGGGCCTGTAAATGGTTAGTGCTGCTCACATCGTCTTTGGCTAACACAATAATGTCGCCGCGGCTGATATCAATTTCGCTGTCTGTGGTGAGCGTCACCGCCTGCCCCACAAAGGCCTGGTCTAGGTTGCCGCCATGGCAAACGATTTCTTTTACGGTGCTGGTTTTACCAGAAGGTAAGGCTTTGATGGCATCACCAACATTCACCACACCCGAGGCAACGGTGCCGCAGAAACCTCTGAAATCCAGATTAGGGCGATTAACGTATTGCACAGGAAAACGGAAATCGGTGACATTTTTATCGTCCGCAATTTGCGCTGTCTCTAAAATTTCCATCAAGGTTTGGCCGGTGTACCAATCCGATTGCGTGCTGCGCTCAACAACATTGTCGCCATTCAGTGCCGACATAGGCACAAAATGTAAGGTTTGCTCGTTCAGATTGCTGGCAAACTCTAAGTAATCGGCTTTGATTTTTTCGAACAGGCCTTGATCAAAATCCATCAAGTCCATTTTGTTGATGCCAATCACCACATGCTTAATACCCAAAAGCGAGGCTATGTAACTGTGGCGACGAGTTTGAGTTTGCACTCCATAACGCGCATCAATCAAGATAATGGCTAAATCACAGGTTGACGCACCGGTTGCCATGTTACGAGTATATTGCTCATGGCCAGGAGTGTCGGCAATGATGAATTTACGCTTTTCAGTTGAAAAATAACGGTAGGCCACGTCGATGGTGATGCCCTGCTCCCGCTCGGCCTGTAAGCCGTCCACCAGTAAAGCCAAATCAATTTTTTCGCCGGTTGTACCATGCTTTGCTGAGTCATTTTGAATCGCGGCCAACTGATCTTCATAGATCATTTTAGAATCGTGCAGCAAGCGACCAATAAGGGTGCTTTTGCCGTCATCAACACTGCCGCAGGTTAAGAAACGCAGCAGTTCTTTTTGCTCATGCTGTTTTAGATAAGCATTAATATCGTCGGCGATCAGGTCAGACTGGTGAGACATAGTCAGTAAACTCAAAAATTTTATCGGTTAATATTCTGTTTTCATGCACTGGCAAAAGAAGTGGTTTAGAAATAGCCTTCCTGTTTCTTCTTTTCCATCGAGCCCGAGCTATCACTGTCAATCACTCGACCTTGGCGCTCAGAAGTGGTGGCCAGAAGCATTTCCTGAATAATTTCTGGCAGTGTCGTCGCTTCAGACTCCACAGCACCCGTTAGGGGATAACACCCTAGCGTGCGGAAACGGACCATTTTTTCCTCAACCACTTCGCCCTCTTCTATGGGCATACGGTCGTCGTCTACCATAATCATGACGCCGTCTTTCTCAACCACAGGGCGTTTGGCGGCAAAATAGAGAGGCACAATGGGGATACTTTCCAAATGGATATACTGCCAAATATCGAGCTCGGTCCAATTCGACAGAGGGAAAACACGGATGCTTTCACCCTTGTCCACTTTGCCGTTGTAGATATTCCAAAGCTCAGGTCGTTGGCTTTTTGGGTCCCAGCGATGATTTTTGTCACGGAAGGAATACACGCGCTCTTTGGCTCGGGACTTTTCTTCGTCGCGGCGGGCGCCACCAAAAGCGGCATCAAACCCGTATTTGTCTAGCGCTTGCTTCAAACCAGCGGTTTTCATAATGTCGGTGTGCTTGGCACTGCCGTGGGTAAAGGGGCCCACACCCATGTCAACGCCCTCTTGATTGACGTGGACGATAAGGTCCCAGCCTAAGTCCTTAACCCGCTGGTCGCGGAACTCAATCATTTCCTTAAACTTCCAGGTGGTGTCGACGTGCATCAAGGGGAAAGGCGGTTTGCCAGGATAGAAGGCTTTCATCGCCAGATGCACCATTACGGCGGAATCCTTGCCCACGGAATACATCATCACGGGGTTATCAAATTCGGCCGCTACTTCCCTAATGATGTGCATGCTTTCAGCTTCGAGCTGCTTGAGGTGGGTCAAGTTGTATTTACTAGTCATAATAAGTCTGTTTTTAGTCGATATATTAATCAGAGCCCCAAAAAGGGCCGCTAAATGTCGCAATAATTCGAGGGTTTAGCCCAGAGCGGCATTATAAGAGATTCAAGCCGCATTGTCTGCTGAGTTTAGGGGAATAAGAGTATTCCATTCCGTTCAAAGCTAACCCGCCAAAATTAGCCTGCAGGCAGCTGTGGCGCCTGATCAAAGGCAATGCCGCCAAGGTCTTTCTCAGACAAGCTAGGCTCACCTTTCAAGGGCCAATCAATGGCCAAATTGGGCTCGTTCCACAAAATAGATACTTCTGAGCTGGGGTGGTAGTAATCTGTGCACTTATACGAAAAGTCAGCCGACTCACTCAGTACGTAGAAACCGTGCGCAAAACCTTCAGGCACCCACAACTGACGATGATTCTCAGCGCTGAGGTGCACCCCAACCCACTGACCCAGAGTGGGCGAATCTTGACGCACATCTACTGCAACATCGTAAACTTCACCAAATAACACCTGCACCAGCTTTCCTTGCGTCTGCGTGGTTTGATAGTGCAAACCACGTAAAACCCCCTGGGCTGAACGGGAGTAGTTGTCCTGCACAAAATTGACATCCGCCACTTCCCGCCGAAACCAATCCTCTCGGAAAGTCTCTTTGAAAAAACCACGCTCGTCACCAAAGACCTTGGGCTCAACAATCTTTACATCGGGAATACGGGTATCAATTACTTGCATCGGAAATGTTTACTCTCTGCTTATCTGTGTTATTCGGAATAGTTGGCGAGCTGCTTTAAAGCTCCAGACCAATTAGAAGGCTCAACACCAAATACTTGGGTTATTTTATGGCCGTCTAGACAAGAATTTTTAGGCCGCTCAGCGGGCGTTGGATACTGCTCGCTGCTTAAAGGAGTCAAAATTGGGGAGGAATTTAGCAAGCCTTGCTTCTCGGCCTCGGCAAAAATAGACGAGGCAAAACCACACCAGCTGACATAAGGGTAACCCGAGAAGTGATAAACACCCCAGCCCTTAAAGGTTTCAAGCGGTATACCCTGAATTATGGTGATAATAGCCGCAGCAATATCACCCGCATACGTCGGGCCGCCCCGCTGGTCGTCAACAACACCGAGTGAGTCTCTCTCACGACCCAAACGCAGCATTGTTTTTACGAAATTATTGCCCTGGGCACCAAACACCCAGGCGGTTCTCAGAATGATGTGCTGGCGGCAAGATTCTGCAATAGCCTTTTCTCCCGCGAGCTTACTGGCACCGTAAACACTATTGGGGGCCACGGGATCAAGTTCCAAATATGAACCCTCTTTCGTGCCGGAAAATACATAATCGGTTGAGAGGTGAAGTAAAACCGCGCCGCATTCGTTTGCCGCCAAAGCCAAATTCTTCGGCCCAAGCTCATTCCCCTGATAAGCGGCTTCAACTTCGCTTTCCGCTCGATCAACAGCCGTATAAGCCGCACAGTTAACGATAAAGTTTGGGTTGAATTCAAGAACTTGGCGCATGACATCTGCGCCCTGAGCAATATCCAACTCCTGACGATCTAAGGCCAGAACATCAAACTTGTTTGCGATTAAACGCTGTGCAAGCTCCCGCCCCACCTGCCCATTTTTTCCCACCAACATAACTTTTTTCATTGCAGGGCAATTTTCCTTAAATATTCCCCGTAACCGCTTTTGGCGAGCAAATCAGCCTGCTTCAACAAAGTCTCCTGTGATACCCAACCTTGGTTAAAGGCAATTTCTTCTAGGCAGGCGACCTTAAGCCCTTGGCGTTTCTCAATGATTTGAACGAAATGACCCGCCTCAATCAAACTGTCATGGGTGCCAGTGTCTAGCCAAGCGTTACCTCGGCTTAGCAACTCAACCTGCAATAGCTCACGTTCGAGATACACATTATTGAGGCAGGTAATCTCTAACTCGCCTCGCGCTGAAGGCTTCAGGCCTTTGGCAATTTCAACCACATCATTATCATAAAAATACAAGCCGGTAACGGCATAATTTGATTTGGGCTTGGCCGGTTTCTCTTCGATGGATATGGCATTTTTATTTTCATCAAATTCAACCACACCAAATCTTTCTGGGTCTGTCACCTGATAACCAAATACCGTGGCGCCACGCTCTTGAAGTGTGGCTTCTTTTAACTTTCCTGAAAGGCCGTGACCATAAAAAATATTATCGCCAAGCACTAAACACACACTGCTATCACCAATGAATTCTTCACCGATAATAAAAGCCTGCGCCAAACCGTCGGGGCTGGGCTGCTCTGCATAGACAATGGATATTCCCCACTGCTCGCCGCTGCCCAACAAATCTTTGAAGCCGGGAAGATCTTTCGGGGTGGAGATAATCAACACTTCTTTGATACCCGCCAACATCAACACCGAAAGGGGATAATAAATCATAGGCTTGTCATAAACGGGCAGCAACTGCTTCGAAACGCCCTGCGTTATAGGGTAAAGCCGCGTACCGCTACCTCCCGCCAGTATAATTCCTTTTCTACTCACCTTTTACCTCCTAAGATTTTTCGTCGCCCAAGCGACCGAGTTGATAGCTGCCGTCTAATACCTCAGACCACCATTGCTCATTTTCCAAATACCAATCTACGGTTTTTGCAATTCCCGATTCAAAGGTTTCTTTCGGCGACCAGCCCAAGGCATTTTGCATTTTGCTGGCGTCTATGGCGTAGCGCAGGTCATGGCCCGGACGATCACGAACATGTTTTATAAGTTCCCTATAGGAACTTAAACCCTCTATTTGAATGGGCCTCAATGCATCTAAACGATCGCAGATACTATGAACCACCTGTAGATTTTGCCGCTCATTATGACCGCCAATATTATAGGTTTCCCCCACAAGGCCCGACTGCAAAACGGTGAGCAGGGCTCGCGCATGGTCTTCAACGTGAAGCCAGTCTCGCACTTGTTTTCCCTCGCCGTATATGGGTAGAGGAAGCCCCTTCAAAGCGTTAATAATAACGTGAGGAATCAACTTTTCAGGAAAGTGATAAGGACCATAGTTGTTGGAGCAGTTGGTCACTAAAATGGGGAAGCCGTAGGTGCGGTGCCAGGCGCGCACTAGATGATCTGAGCTGGCTTTACTCGCGGAATAAGGTGAACTTGGCGCATAGGGTGTTGTTTCGGTGAACAGGCCAGTTTCATCCAAGTCGCCATACACTTCATCGGTAGAGATATGATGGAAGCGAAAGTTTTCTCGCTTTTCACCTTCTAAACTTTCGTAGTATTTTCGGCTATTTTCCAACAGAGAAAAGGTACCCACAATGTTGGTTTGAATAAATTCCGCTGGGCCGTCAATGGAGCGGTCAACGTGAGATTCTGCCGCCAGATGCATTACCGCGTCAGGTTGCGTCTTTGCAAATATTTGAGCTATAGCCTGATCATCACCAATATCGACTTGATGAAATTCGTATCGCTCGGAATCTGCAACCGGCTTTAACGAGGACAGGTTGCCGGCGTAAGTTAGTTTGTCAACATTCACAACTGAAAAATTTGTGTGCTGAATGATTTCTCGCACCAGCGCAGAGCCGATAAAACCTGCGCCGCCAGTCAGTAATATTTTCATAAGTTCGCGCCATACCCACGACCAATGCCGTAATAGGCAATGCCCTCAGACTGCAATACCGTGGGGTCGTACAAATTACGACCGTCGAAAATTGCGGGAGTTTGCAATTTTTCTTTCACCAGGTTTACGTCTAATGACCAAAAGCTCTTCCATTCAGTGCAGACAATAAGTGCATCGGCATCTTTCAAGGCGGCCTCTTTTGTGCCCACCAACTCCAAGCCGTCTTGATCGCCATAAATGCGTTGCGTCTCGGTCATTGCTTCAGGGTCATAGGCTCTAACCTTTGCACCCGCAGCCCATAGCGCTTCCATTAATACTCGGCTAGGCGCCTCGCGCATGTCATCGGTATTGGGCTTAAATGCTAAACCCCAAATCGCAAATGTTCGCCCCTTCAAGTCACCATTAAAATGCCCCGAAACCAATTCAAACAACTTGCCTTTTTGACGCTGATTGACCGCCTCAACGGCGCTCAACATTTTTGGCTCAAAACCTAAACTTTCTGCGGTATGCTTCAGGGCCTGAACGTCTTTAGGGAAACAAGAGCCACCGTAACCACAGCCGGGATAAATAAATTGATAACCTATTCGACCGTCGGAGCCAATGCCGCGACGAACTTCTTCGATATCCGCACCCATCAACTCTGCCAGATTGGCCATTTCATTAATAAACGAAATTTTAGTGGCCAGCATAGCGTTAGCCGCGTATTTAGTAAGCTCGGCTGAACGCAAACTCATGAACATCATCTTGTCGTGATTACGACTGAATGGGCTGTAAAGATCTTTCATGCGGTCGCGCGCATAGGTGCTGTCGCTACCCACAACAATTCGGTCCGGCTTCATGAAGTCATCAATCGCCGCGCCCTCTTTCAGAAACTCAGGGTTGGAGACCACATGGTAATCTAACTCGAGATTACGCTTTGCCATGCACTCAGCGATTTTGGCATTCACTTTATCGCCGGTACCCACTGGCACGGTAGATTTATCAACGATAATTTTCCGCTCGTTCATCAGCGTGCCAATGGTTTCCGCCACCGCCAACACATAACGCAAATCAGCGGAACCGTCCTCATCAGGCGGCGTGCCTACTGCAATAAATTGCACTTCTGCGAAGGCCACGGCTCGATCCATATCGGCTGTGAAATTAATTTGCCCTGCCGCCTGGCAGCGCTTAATCACTTCAGCCAAGCCCGGCTCGTATATGGGCACCTGCCCCTCAGTTAAGCTCTTCACTTTGGCTTCATCAACATCAACACAAAGTACATTGTGCCCGGTGTCAGCCAAGCAGGCGCCGGTGACCAAGCCAACATAGCCCGAGCCAAAAATCGTTACATTCATCTAGAGTACCTTTTTATTTTCTACTTATTCACTGACTACGCGCCGGCTTTTTCAGCTATGGTGGCTTTAAATTGCTCCGCAATTTCCGGGTCTCGCAAACCGTAAGTCACGCAGGCATTCATATAACCCAATTTATTACCGCAATCATGGCTGTAGCCCACCAATTGATAGGCCTCCACCTTCTCTGTGGAATGTAATCTCGCAATCGCATCGGTTAATTGTATTTCACCACCCGCACCAGGCTGGGTGCTTTGCAATAAATCCCAAATGGCACCAGACAAAACGTAGCGCCCCACAACCGCCTGATTAGAAGGCGCAACTTCTCGTGCGGGTTTTTCTACCATGCTGGCAATTTCTGCGGTAGTACCGGGCGCTAATTCATGGCCGTTACAATCGACAACACCATACTGATGAACTTTATCCCAGGGCACGGGCTCAACCATTACCTGACTGGTGCCACTCAATTCGTAATTACTTAACATCGCAGCCAAGTTATCCTTTGTAGGATCACAGGAACCTTCGTCCACCAAAACATCGGGTAAGAGCACAGCAAAAGGCGCGTCGCCCACAACCGCTTTAGCGCTTAATATTGCGTGCCCCAAACCTTTAGCTTCAGCCTGACGAACTGAAATAACCGTGAGACCAGGCGGCGTGATGGAACGTACGTCTTCCAGCAAGGCTCTTTTCAAACGATTTTCTAGCTGAGCTTCGAGTTCAAAACTGGTATCAAAATGGTTTTCAATGGCGTTTTTACTGGCGTGAGTCACTAAAACAATTTCAGTAATGCCCGCTGCGGCGGCCTCATTAACAACATATTGAATGAGAGGCTTGTCAACGACGGGCAGCATTTCCTTTGGAATCGCTTTTGTTGCGGGCAACATTCTTGTACCCAAACCTGCAACGGGAATAACGGCTTTTTTAACTCTCATATTACTTCCTGTTTAATGATTGTATTGCAAAAATAAATTAGACCCACTACGCAGAGCGAAGCAGCGCCAGAATGTCATCCGTTCGCGCCTGCATCAACGCCACGTCGCCGCGGCTTTCAACATTTAAACGCACTAAAGGTTCCGTATTCGATTGCCTTAAGCTAAACCGCCAGTCAGAGAAGTTTAAGCTAATGCCATCGGTTTCATCCAACAACTCAGCCTTGTCCTGATATTCTGCCATTACGCGCTGGATAGCCGCATCGGGGTTTTCAATTCGACTGTTTATTTCACCCGAGGATGGGTAACACGCTATTCGCTCGGCCAATTGAGCCGACAGAGGCAATGCTTTATCACCTATCATCTCACTCACGAGCAACCATGGGATCATGCCGCTGTCGCAGTAAAAGAAATCACGGAAATAATGATGGGCACTCATTTCACCACCATAAACGGCATCTTCTTCGCGCATCCGCTCTTTAATAAAAGCGTGGCCCGTTTTACTTTGAATCGCTTTGCCGCCAGCCTTATTGACAATATCAATGGTATTCCAAGTTAGGCGCGGGTCGTGAATTACACTGGCGCCGGCATGCTTCGCCAAAAACGCCTCAGCCAGCAAACCAACAATGTAGTAACCTTCAACAAAATCGCCCTTTTCATCAAATAAGAAGCAGCGGTCAAAATCGCCGTCCCAGGCAATACCCATATCAGCACCATGAGCTAGCACGGCATCTCGAGTAGCGTCTCTATTTTCAGGCAGGAGAGGATTGGGGATGCCGTTGGGAAAGGTTCCGTCTGGCTCGTGGTGCACTTTAATAAATTCAAAAGGTAAATGGCGCTCAATAGCATCAATCACATGGCCTGCTGCGCCATTACCCGCATTCACAACCAATTTCAAAGGCTTAAGCTTTGCTACATCTACGTAAGTCAGCAAATGCTCAATGTAGGCGTCAAGAATACTCAACTGCTCGTAGCTGCCACGAGTCTTTGGGTCTGCTTCGGGAAATTCATTGGCTTCCGCTAAGGCTTGAATCGCCTTTAAGCCGGTGTCACCACTGATTGGCTTGGAGTCTTCTCTGACTAACTTCATGCCATTGTAGTCAATAGGATTATGACTAGCGGTCACAACAATACCGCCATCTGTTTTCAGATGGCTGGTTGCAAAGTAGATTTCTTCCGTTCCGCACATGCCGATATCAAGCACGTTCACGCCTGAATCGCGCAGGCCTTCACACAAGGCCAACTTGAGAGACTCACTGGTTAAGCGAATGTCTCCACCCACCACAATCGATGTTGGCTTAATATACTCAGCGAACGCTCGCCCAATACTGTAAGCAATGGTTTCATTTAGCTGGTCACCTAAACGACCGCGAATGTCATAAGCTTTAAAACAATCTAATATCATGGCGTCTACTGCCCCTTAATTTCTTGGTTAATACGTTTTAGCACTGCAATAGGGTCTGCTGCTTGGGTAATGGGTCGGCCAATCACTAAGAAGCTCGCACCGTCGCTAATCGCTTGCGAGGGAGTGACCACCCGGCGCTGGTCATTGGCATCCACATCTCGCGGCCGTATGCCTGGTGTAATTAACTGAAAGGAATCCCCCAGCGTCTTTCGCAAAGCTGGCGCCTCCTGCGCCGAGCAGACAACACCGTCTAAACCACAGCTTTGAGTTAGACTCGCCAACATACCTACCTGCTCGGCTGGCGAACGGGTAATACCCAACTCAAGTAAATCGTCGCTGTCGATACTGGTTAACACAGTCACTGCAATGAGCCGTGGCCGCCTACCACTACAACCCTCAATAATATCTCGCGATGCTTCCATCATTCGACGCCCACCCGAGGCGTGAACGTTCACCATCCACACGCCCATATCGGCTGCTGCTTTCACGGCCTTGGCCGTTGTATTGGGAATATCGTGGAATTTTAGATCTAAAAACACATCAAAACCCAAGGCTATGAGGCGCTCAACAAATTGAGGCCCGCAGCGGGTGAACAACTCTTTCCCAACCTTCAAACGGCACATACTAGGGTCGAGGCGCTTGACCAAATCATGGGCCTGCGCTTCATTATCAAAATCCAGCGCCACCAAAACTCGAGGGCCCAAATTATCTAATACTGGCATATCATTTCGCTCTTCACTCGACTCATAAAAACTCACTCTCCCTCAATCCCTCTAATCGGCTTAATTGAACTCCAGGACTTACAACTTGGGCACAACCAATGCAGATCATTTCCCTTAAAACCACAGCGATGACAGCTGTAGGCAAACCTCAAACCCAGCAGCTGATCAACCAGCTGCTTCAATATACTTAAGTTTTCTTTAGCACCGCCAACCGCGTGTTCCAAATGTAATTCTAACAATCGACTAAGGCCTTTAATCGAGGGTCTAAGCTTCAACTCAGAACCAATGAATTCAGCCGCGATTAAATCACCTTCCATCTGCCCCAGCCTATCTGCCACAGCTAATACGAGGCTGTTACTGGGAAATTCTTCCAGTATTTTCTGCAGATGCTGTACCAAGCCCACCTGATCACCCAGCGCGTCATAACACTCGCAAATTAGACCTATGATTTCGGGGATATAATCGGAATCTTGTGCGCCGACACGATTGAGAATTTTCAGCGCTTCGTTGTAGCGGCTCAATCGACACTCTAAGCCGCCCCACAACAAGCTGGCCCTTACTGAATTTTTATCGTAGGCAAGACCCTGCTTCAAATACCGACGAGCACTCAAAAAATCATTTTGAGCAAGCGCCAACTCCGCCAACTCACAACAAAAATGAGCCTGTATAACTCCCCACTTCGCCGGCACCTTTTTCCAACGGTGGCCCACTATGAGCGTAACCGCGTGAATGGCCTTTTCCCACTCACGTTCATCCCTGTAAATATCGACCAATAATTCCAAGCACGTGACTTTTAATGCGCTGGCCATTTCAACCAGTTCTTGCAGCAAGCCTTCGGCCCGATCGAGCAAACCCGCTTTAATAAAATCTCTCGCCAGCTCAAGCTGGGCAATGTGCAATTGCCCCGTATTTAAGCCTGGCCGGGCTATTAGATTTTGATGAACCTTGATCGCTCGGTCCACCTCACCTTTGCGCCGCATCATATTGCCCAACGCCAAATGGGTTTCAAGGGTGTCGGGGGTGACTTCCAGCGTTTCTATAAATTTATCAACCGCACTATCGGCCTGTTCATTCAGTAAGTAATTAAGGCCTCGATAGTAATGCTGCGATCTCGCAGGCGACTCCTGCCCCCGGCTGTAGCGGCGCCCCAAAAAGAAGCCGCAAGCCACAGCGAAGAATAACAATGCATAGAGCCCTAAATCTACGACTGTCATCACAAAGTAAGGATCCACTTACTAGTCATTATTGGCGGCTTCCCGAAGCCGGCTTATCTCGTCATTTTGCTTGTCGAGCAAGCGGGCCTGTCGTTTTATTTTGCTAGCGGCCCGAAGCGCAGGCAATGCCCCAACAGTAACCCCCAGCAACACACCCAAAAGTAAGGCCCCCAATACCCAAAGGCCCAGTTTTAATGGCGGCAAGGCAAAGCCTAACAAGACCAGAGCAACGGGCTCACTGTTTTCGGAGGTGAACCATACACCCAAAGCAACAATAACCAAGCCCAGCAATACCTTCAGTAAGCGCTTTATCAATAACATAAGAAACTCAATGACCTTACAAACAAAAACGGCACAGCCTTAGCAGGCTATGCCGTTAACAAATAATAATAGAGACAGCTTAGTGCTGGCCGATGCTTTCATTGACCCTATCTCGCATTTCCTTTCCCGGTTTAAAATGTGGCACATATTTGCCTTCCAACACCACCGATTCCCCGGTCTTTGGGTTGCGACCGACACGTGGCTCTCGGTAGTGCAAGGAAAAGCTCCCGAAACCCCGAATTTCAATACGGTCACCAGAAGACAGAATTTGAGACATATACTCAAGCATTAGCTTAACCGCCAGTTCAACATCTCGGCAGGAGAGCTGGTCTTGGCTCTCAGAAATACGTTCAATTAACTCAGATTTTGTCATAGCGTTTCCCTAATTCCCGATGCTCGGGGCACAATATCAAGGTTTCCGAGGTAGAGGCTACCTTAATGCAGGCTGATTTACCAAGTAATTTCTCACCCCAAATCACTCTATTCCCTGAATAAAATCAGTCACTTAGTAGAATTATTAATGTTAAGCGAGCCAATATCAATACCTTGGCCTCAAGTTTGTGAACTACAGACAAAAAAAAGGCGGAGTATGAACTCCGCCTTTTTTATTTCGAGATCTTACGAATCTCGATAAGCACTTCTATTACTGCTGATCTTGGCTCTGCATTTGAGCTTTGATCAAGTCACCAATAGTGGCTGGTGCAGACTGTTCAACCTGCTTGGCCGTGTGTTCCTTCATCGCAGTTTTCTCGTCAGCGGCGTCTTTCGCCTTAATTGACAAGCTAATAGCGCGGTTCTTACGGTCAACACTAACAATCTTAGCTTCAACAGCATCGCCCACTTTCAGGACGTTACGTGCGTCTTCTACTTTGTCGCGGCTGATTTCAGAAGCTTTCAAAGTACCTTCAACGTCACCAGACAAGGTGATGATGGCGGCTTTTGCGTCAACTTCTTTAACGACACCATTGACGATAACGCCTTTGTCGTTAACGGTAACGTAGTCAGAGAAAGGATCTTCTTCCAACTGCTTGATACCCAAAGAAATGCGCTCACGCTCAGGATCGATAGCTAAAACAGTAGTTTCCAGCTCATCGCCCTTCTTGTACTTACGTACGGCTTCTTCGCCAGCTTCCTGCCAAGAAATATCTGACAAGTGAACCAGACCGTCGATGCCACCGTCCAAACCAATGAAGATACCGAAGTCAGTAATAGACTTGATCTTACCAGTGATTTTATCGCCCTTGGCGCAGGTGCGTGCGAAGGCATCCCATGGATTCTCCATGCACTGCTTAACACCTAGAGAAATACGACGACGCTCTTCATCGATATCCAGAACCATCACTTCAATTTCATCGCCCAACTGAACGATTTTTGAAGGGTGGATGTTCTTGTTAGTCCAATCCATTTCAGAAACGTGAACCAGACCCTCAACGCCCTCTTCCAACTCAGCAAAACAACCGTAATCAGTCAGGTTAGTTACCTTAGCCTTAACTTTGGTGCCTTCTGGGTAACGAGCGGTCAATGCCAACCATGGATCTTCACCCAGTTGCTTCAGACCCAGCGATACGCGATTGCGCTCACGGTCAAACTTCAGTACACGAACGTCAATTTCGTCGCCAACATTAACGATTTCACTTGGGTGCTTAATGCGCTTCCAAGCCATATCGGTGATGTGCAGCAGGCCGTCAACACCGCCCAAGTCTACGAAAGCACCGTAGTCGGTCAAGTTCTTAACGATACCTTTAACAGCCATACCTTCTTGCAGGCTGGCCAACAACTCTTCGCGCTCTGCTGAAGTAGCTTGTTCCATAACGGCGCGGCGAGAAACCACAACGTTGTTACGCTTCTGATCAAGCTTGATCACTTTAAATTCTAGTTCTTTGCCTTCGAGGTGCGCTGTATCACGTACAGGACGAACATCGATCAATGAACCTGGCAAGAAGGCACGGATGCTAGATACGTCAACGGTGAAACCACCTTTAACCTTACCGTTAATAACACCGATAACCACTTCTTCAGCTTCATGAGCCGCTTCAAGCACTTTCCAGGCTTCAGCGCGCTTGGCTTTTTCGCGTGACAATTTGGTCTCACCGAATCCGTCTTCAACAGATTCTAGCGCTACCTGCACTTCGTCACCGATGCTCAACTTGAGCTCGCCAGCATCATCTAGGAACTGATCTACGGGAATTACGCCTTCCGACTTCAGGCCAGCGTGAACAGTTACCCAATCTTTGTCGATATCAATAACAACACCGGTCACAATAGAACCGGGAACCATATCAACGGTTTTCAAACTTTCTTCAAATAACTCAGCGAAATTTTCGCTCATGGGAAATACCTATTAAGTACGTCACAATCTGCCTCTGTACCCGTAGGTGCACTGCTCTGCAGCCACTCTACCAAGCCAGTCGCGGACTGTTTAACCACACTGCCAGTAGCGTGGATCGATTAATAAAAGCACTTTGCCGCCACAAGCTGGCGAAGACGACAAACTACTACTTTTTCTACTTCTACTTCCAAAAAAGACTGACAGCGCCGCAATGCCGCTGCCCGCCCAATTATTCAAATCTGTAGAGCTATAGCAAACTGCACTAAACTCTAACGACCGCCAGTACTGCGGCCAAAACCTCTTCTATGCTCATTGTAGTACAGTCCAATAACACTGCATTAGCCGCTGGAACCAGTGGCGATGCTGAACGACTACTGTCCTGCTCATCACGGGCTCTGATGTCATCAAGAAGGGCGGCAAGGCTAACAGATTCCCCCTTATTTATCAACTGCTTATAGCGACGATCGGCACGCTCCTCGGCGCTGGCCGTTAAGAATATTTTCACTGCCGCATCGGGGAACACTGTGGTGCCCATATCGCGACCATCGGCCACCAAACCCGGCGACTGCCGAAAAGCGCGCTGCCTATCAAGTAAAGCCGCCCGAACCTTCGGGTATGCAGCTACCTTTGAGGCATTCATACCCACTTCTTCGGTGCGAATATTGCGCGTTACGTCCTCACCCTCTAAAACAATTTTGATTTCATCATCCTGCACGTCGAACTGGACATCAAGGTGGCCTGCAAGCACCTCTAAGGCCGCTTCATTACCCACATCCACCTGATGATGCATCGCCGCCAAGGCGGTCAATCGGTACAAGGCACCACTATCAAGCAGGTGATAACCCAATTCCTGCGCCAATAAGCGGCATATTGTTCCTTTACCGGAACCGCTCGGGCCATCAACTGTTATTACTGGAGCCAACACTTCAATCATGATCCCTCCTTGGGATATAGCGACAGGAGCTCAAAAAGCGCGAAGACACGTTTTTGCGGATGGCATTATAGCGGGTAATGAAAAGGATAGTGAGGGGCTAAGCGCGCTTTACACCTAGAAAGCTTAGGAATTAAAAATTGCCCACTTTCAGGCTGAGCAGAAGAAAAAACGAGATATTTATGAGTAGAGCCTTGCGAAGCTTGCCGACACCCCTCCATGGGTGCACACACTGCGTCCATGCATAACACTCCCCGAAAGGCCCTACTCATAAACAACCCACATTACTACCTGCACTACATACTCCGCACAAGAAACCAAATAACTCACCACCACAGGAAAATGAACCCAAAAAAATGGCACGAACAAAGACACCCACCCTTTGCCGCACCTTAGTCGCTGCGCTCAAGCGGGCAAGTTTCAGGCTCAAACACGCCCCAAAACCAACCCAGAACCGCTCCAGAACTACTCCAGAACTACTCCAGAACTATTCCAGAACTATTCCAGAACTACTCTAAAACTACGAAAGCCTCATTTTTCGCAAAAACTTTAGGCCCTATACCTTTCACATCCATTAATTGCTCTGCAGACTTGAACCCCCCCACTTTTTCTCTATACACCACGATGTCGTGAGCTCGCCTCAAACCAACACCTTTGAGGACAGATGCCAACTCACTGGCATCGGCCTTGTTTATATTCACCGAGCGAATTTGGCTCACCTCAGCCACCTTACTTGCTCCCCCACTTTCTTTTGCCGCATGTGAAGGCGCACTAGGCAAGCAGGCCGAAAGACCCAGCACAAGCAGGAAATACCAAACATTGGCTTTAGGACTAAAAAAACAGGGGAAAACAGAAAACAACTTAAAATAGCTACTCACAAGACAGCTCCTTGTCTTACTAAAAGATAATCTGGCCCGGCAAAAGCCTGCCAGAGACATTCGGCACACCCGAACGCACTTTATTATCACAAGTTAGAGAAGCTGAAGCTGTAAGTAGTATCGTCTATATAGGTAAGCTTAATCGGACAATGTAAGCTTTGGATCTGACTCTGAGCTCTCAGAGCCGGCCGCTTCGCTCGTCTCAGCCAAAACGCCGGAAAAACGATCTCGCGCCAACTTTGCCCGAGTAAAGACACCCAGCATATGCTCGCTATCTTCCCGCTCGATAGAGTCACGAAGCGAGTTCAAGTTCTGACTAAACAGGTCAATCGCCCCCAACACACTATCCTTATTGGCCCGCATGATATCGTGCCACATAACTGGGTCGCTGGACGCAATGCGCGTGAAATCTCTAAACCCTCCCGCCGCGTAGCGAAAGATATTCTCATTTTCAGCGTCGTGCGCCAATGTATCAACCAGAGAGTAAGCAATGACATGAGGCAGGTGACTGGTGGCTGCTAGAACCTCATCATGTTCGTCAACAGGCATTTCCAACACCTCCGCCCCCACCAGCTGCCACATTCCCCGAATTCGCTCTAAATGCACCGGGCAAGTATCACTTTGGGGAGTGAGAATCACACGATGATGATCGTAGAGCTCTGCACTGGCTGCGGCCACACCACTTTTTTCTGAACCCGCAATAGGATGCCCAAGCACGAGCTGCGGCGGTACAAAACCCCACACCTGCTCCGCTGCTTTAACCACACTACCCTTAACGCTAGCACCGTCTGTAACAGTAACATCAGGCGAAACACAGGAATGAATAGCTCGCAGAGTATCTTCAACCGCCAGAGTAGGCACTGCAACAAAAATAACATCGCCAGCACCCAGCTCAGCGGCAACGTCCTCAAGCGAGGTAAAAGCTCTGTCAACCACAGCCAAGGCCAAGGCCTCGTCACAAGTTTCTTGGCGTCGAGCAATACCAATCACTTCGCGCGCGCCAGATCGCTGCTTTAAAGCCGCGGCCAAACTGCCACCAATCAGGCCAATACCGACTACGACAAGTTTATTAATCATAATGAAATTACTGCGCCCAGCTGACTAAAGTACGGCCTTAGGGTAAGAACCTAAGACTCTCAACTCTGCCGCTCTAGAACCCACTTCTTGCAGCGCAAGCTCCACCTGATCATCATTTTGATGACCACTGAAGTCCACAAAAAATACGTAATTCCAAGTACCGCTGCGAGAAGGCCGAGTCTCAACCCGAGTTAAATCCACCTGATGACGATGGAAGGGCTCCAGCACATTATGCAACGCCCCCGGCTCATTCCGCATGGAAACTACAACTGAGGTTTTGTCTGCCGCCGTCGCCGCCACATCTTGAGTGCCAATGATCAGAAAGCGTGTTGAATTATCGGGCTGATCTTCAATTTTTTCGGCAAGCACTTCAAGGCCGTACATATCGGCGGCCATTTCGCCTGCAATCGCCGCTGCATTCCACTCGCCCTGCAAGCGCTTAGCGGCTTCTGCGTTACTATTTACAGCAATGCGCTCTACGCCAGGGTAGTGAGCATCCAACCACTTACGGCACTGCGCCAATGATTGCGCGTGAGAATATATCCTGGAAATGCTATCGACTTTTGTTATGTTCGATATCATCAAATTTTGATGAATACGCAATTCCACCTCGCCACAAATTTGGAGATTGGAACCCATAAAATTATCGAGCGTGTGATTCACAACACCCTCAGTAGAATTTTCTACCGGCACCACGCCATAATTTACAGCGCCCGCTTCAACTTCACGAAACACTTCGTCAATGGCTGACATCGGAATGGTAACCGCAGAATGGCCAAAGTGTTTAATCGCCGCCTGCTGTGTAAATGTACCCTCTGGACCCAAAAACGCCACCTTGATGGGCTTTTCCAAAGCCAGACAAGCGGACATAATTTCGCGAAACAAACGCGCCACTTCCTCATCGTCAAGAGGGCCATCATTGCGCTCCATCGCGCGGCGCAGCACTTCAGCTTCGCGCTCGGGACGATAGTAAACAACGTCACTAGAGTCGTCGGCTTTTTTAACTTCTGCAACTGTTTGCGCACACCCAGCGCGCTCGCTAATAAGCTTGCCGATTTCCGCGTCGATCGAGTCTATGCGATCACGCAGTGCCAACAATTTAGGATTTACCGCCATAACACTTTCCATCTACTGTTCTTTTGTTCGCGGAATTTATTCCGCTTCAGATTCGCCCGTATCTTCTGCTTTAGAATCACCCGCATCTTCTACTGAAGAGGCTGTGTCGGCATCTTGTGCAGTGCCATCTTCGTCGTCCACATAGCCTTCGCCAGTATCAACGGTCTCTTCAATACGCTGCACACCAATAAGGTGCTCACCCTCTTTAACCTTAATAACCCGCACACCCTGAGTGTTACGACCCAACACTGACAGCTCATCAACCCGCGTGCGAACCAGTGTGCCCTGATCGGAAATCAACATGATTTCGCCACCGTCAAAAACCTGCACACCGCCAACCAACTCACCGTTGCGATCAGTGGTTTGCATACCAATAACACCTTGAGAACCACGACCTTTGGTTGGGAAATCCTCAACCTTGGTGCGCTTGCCATAGCCATTCGCAGTTACGGTCAACACTTGGCCACCCTCTTCAGGCACCACCATTGAGATAACCTTAAACCCTTCGGCCAAACGAATACCCCTCACGCCGCGAGAGATGCGACCCATGGAGCGAACGTCAGACTCCTTGAAGCGCGCAGCTTTACCGCTGGACGACAGTAGGATCACATCGCAACTGCCATCGGTAATCGCCGTACCCACTAAGTTATCACCTTCGTCGAGCTCAATAGCCCGCAAACCAACGCTGCGAGGCCGTGCAAATTGACTCAGGGTTGTTTTCTTGACGGTGCCATTAGAGGTCGCCATAAAGATGAAATGCTCATCATCGTATTCTTTAACGGGAAGGATTGACGTAATTCGCTCACCCTCACCCAAAGGCAACAAATTAACCACAGGGCGACCACGGGACTGGCGACCCGCCACTGGAATTTGATATACCTTCAACCAATACACCTTGCCGGCGTTGGTAAAACACAAAATGGTATCGTGAGTGTTGGCCACCAACAGATGCTCAACAAAGTCTTCGTCTTTAACGGCTGTGGCTGACTTGCCCATGCCACCGCGGCGCTGCGCCTGATAATCGGTGAGAGGCTGACTTTTGGCATAACCGCCATGACTGATGGTTACAACACGATCTTCTTCCGTAATTAGATCTTCGATCGTTAAATCCATTTGCGAGGTGACAATCTCAGTGCGGCGCTCATCGCCGTAGTTTTCAATCACCTGCTCTAGCTCTTCGCGGATCAATTCCATCAGGCGTACAGCATTGCCCAAGATTTCCAGGAATTCAGCAATTTGCTGTACCTTTTCCTGGTACTCAGCCAACAACTTGTCATGTTCCATACCGGTTAGACGATGCAAGCGTAATTCAAGAATTGCCTGAGCTTGAGTACCCGACAAGTAGTATTTGCCATCGCGAATACCAAACTCTTCACCCAAACCCTCTGGGCGACAAGCGTCGCTGCCTGCACGCTCTAAAAATTGTGCAATATCCCCACTTTCCCAGCCTTTTGCCAACAAAGCCTCTTTAGCTTCAGCGGGTGAGCTGGAATTTTTAATCAGGGCGATCACAGGGTCAATATTGGCAATAGCGACAGCCAAACCTTCCAGAATATGCCCTCGCTCGCGGGCCTTACGCAGCAGGTAAACTGTACGGCGAGTAACTACCTCACGGCGATGCAGAATGAAATACTCCAGCATCTGCTTCAGATTCAAGATCTTTGGCTGACCATCGACAAGGGCAACTACGTTAATACCAAACACCGCTTGAAGCTGTGTCTGCGAGTAAAGGTTATTCAGGATAACCTCACCCACTTCGCCACGCTTAAGCTCAATAACCACACGCATGCCATCTTTGTCTGACTCGTCGCGCAGCTCAGAAATACCTTCAATTTTCTTTTCTTTTACCAATTCCGCAATTTTCTCAATCAGTCGAGCCTTGTTCAACTGATACGGAAGTTCGGTAATAATAATGGTTTCTTTGTTGGTTTTATCATTGCGCTCTATCGCCGCCTTGGCCCGCACATAAATACGACCTCGGCCGGTGCGGTAGGCCTGGATAATGCCTGCGCGACCGTTAATGATACCGGCTGTGGGGAAATCGGGACCTGGAATATATTCCATCAGGTCGTCAATACTCAGCTCGGGGTTATCAATGAGTGCCAAACAGCCTTTAACCACTTCGCTGAGATTGTGGGGCGGAATGTTGGTGGCCATGCCGACCGCAATACCGGAAGAACCATTCACCAGTAAGGTAGGAATACGTGTGGGCATCACCGCCGGAATCATTTCCGTACCGTCGTAGTTGGGTACGTAATCAACCGTTTCTTTGTCTAAGTCAGCGAGGATGTCGTGGGCAATTTTCTTCATGCGGATTTCGGTGTAACGCATAGCAGCCGCGCTATCGCCGTCAACCGAGCCGAAGTTACCCTGGCCGTCTACCAGCATATAACGCATGGAAAAGTCTTGCGCCATACGAACAATGGTGTCGTAAACAGCGGTATCGCCGTGCGGGTGATATTTACCGATAACATCACCAACCACACGAGCAGATTTCTTATAAGATTTGTTCCAATCGTTACCGAGCACACTCATGGCAAATAACACGCGGCGGTGCACCGGTTTGAGCCCGTCTCTAACATCGGGGAGGGCCCGACCAACAATCACGCTCATGGCGTAATCAAGGTATGATTGCTTCAGCTCGTCTTCAATATTAACCGGTACAATTTCTTTCGCTAGCTCGCCCATGGAGTTCGGTATTCCTTAATATCGTGAGGGGCGAATACTACCATGAAATCAACGGCATAGGCACGCCCCCCCTGCTCTTGTCCGGGGAATCTCGCTATACTCCCCAACTGAACCACAAGATTCGCCCACAAAGGGCCTGAAGCGGTCAAATTACCAACAGACCGTATAGAATTTAAGCGAGGAAAAGCATGTCTAACCTAATTACTGTTGATCTCATTATTACCGCGCGCTGGATGGTGCCAGTTATTCCTGCGGAAACTGTCTTAACAGACCATTCAGTACTTATTAATGAGGGTGAAATTGTCGCCATTATGCCGAGCGCAGACGTGGACTCTAGCTATGTCCTCAGTGAAAACGGTAAGCGCTGGGATCTAAAAGATCACATATTGATTCCCGGCCTTATCAACAGCCACGGCCACACGCCAATGAGCCTTCTCAAGGGCTATGCCGATGACAAGGCGCTGAAAACTTGGCTTGAAGATCACATCTGGCCAGCCGAAGGCCAACATGTATCAGCCCAATTTGTCGAAGACGGCACCAAGCTTTCCATGGCTGAAATGATTAAAAATGGCACAACCTGTTTTGCCGATATGTATTTTTTCCCAGAGGTATCTGCCAAAGCTTGTGAGTCAGCCGGCATGCGTGCGCAAATTACTATTCCAGTAATGGACTTCCCTACGGCCTGGGCCTCAGGGCCGGAAGAATATTTCAGCAAGGGCGAGGTAGTATTAGACACCTTCAAAGACAGTGAGCTGGTTACTATTGGTTTTGGGCCACACGCCCCTTACACCGTGTCAGATGGCCCCATAAAAGACATCGTGAGGTTGGCAGAAAAATGGCAGGCCCCCATCCAAATTCACCTGCACGAGACGGCCTTTGAGGTGGAGGAAGCCATTAAAACTCTAGGGCAACGCCCAACGGAGCGCCTACGTGATTTGGGCCTATTAACGCCCAGCACTCAGTGCGTGCACATGACCGAAATTGACGATACTGACATTGCCATTCTTCAAGAGAGCGGCGCGCACGTTGTGCACTGCCCTGAGTCCAATTTAAAACTGGCGAGTGGGTTTTGTCCGGTCGATAAACTGCAATCGAGCGGCATCAACGTTGCACTGGGCACTGACGGCTCGGCCAGTAACAACGACCTCGACATGCTGGGCGAAATGCGCACCGCTGCAATGTTGGCTAAGGCTGTGTCAAAAAATGCCGAAGCACTTAGCGCTCACAAGGCACTAGAGATGGCCACAATGAATGGCGCCAAGGCCCTTGGTATTAGTCACCTAGTGGGCAGCCTAGAAGTGGGCAAACAAGCCGATCTGTGTGCCATCGCCATGAGCGACTTGGCTCTTCAGCCCATATACCACCCCATTTCCCAACTTGTTTACTGCAACAACAGCCATAACGTCAGCCACGTTTGGGTGAACGGCAAGGCTTTACTTGCTGATCGCACACTGCAAACTCTTGACGAGCAGGAAGTGACCGCTAGCGCAGTAAGGTGGGGCGAGGCTATCAGTGCCAGTGCCAACAACGACTAATACGCTCAACTTGAATCGAGAAGACTATGCAAAACACGAACACTGAGTCAGTGAACGCCAATGTCGACAGCGCCGAGGTGGCAAAGTTTGAAGCTTTGGCTAGCCGCTGGTGGGACCGCAATAGCGAGTTTAAACCGCTGCACGAGATTAACCCCTTGCGAGCCAATTACATTGACAGCCGCTCCCCTGTGGCTGGCCGCGCTTTGCTTGACGTTGGTTGTGGCGGCGGTATTCTCACTGAGTCAATGGCTCAGCGCGGCGCAATTGCTACGGGCATCGACATGGGCGAGGCGCCTCTGGCGGTTGGGCGTTTACACGCTTTAGAAAGTGAGCTTGAGGTCAACTATCAACAGAGTACGGCGGAAAGTTTTGCGGAGCAGCACGCCGAGTCATTCGATATTGTGACCTGTCTTGAAATGCTGGAACATGTGCCAGACCCCGGCTCGGTAATTCAAGCTTGTGCAGCAATGACGAAACCGGGCGGCGACATTTATTTTTCTACGATTAATCGCAACCCAAAGGCCTATGCTTTTGCCATTTTAGGTGCGGAATATTTGCTTAAGATGCTGCCCAAGGGCACTCATGAGTACAGCAAGTTCATTCGCCCTTCGGAGTTAGGCAATTGGATTCGCGGCGCGGGGCTAGAGTTAGTTGATATTACGGGGATGACTTACAACCCAATTACTGGCAATTACAAACTCAACCCTAATGATGTGTCGGTTAATTATTTGATCCACACTCGGAAGCCTGCATGAAGCGCTTGAAGGCGGTGCTGTTTGATTTGGACGGCACGCTGCTGGATACGGCGCCCGACTTTGTTCTGACTCTTAATGAAATGCTCGCTCGTCACGATAAGCCTAGTATAGCGGCTGAGCGAATTCGCAATACTGTGTCACAGGGAGCTCGAGCGCTGATAACTCTGGGCTTTGACCTGGAGGAAGACGATAAGGGCTTTGATGTTTTGCGCCAGGAGTTGCTGGATTCATACGCCGCAAATTTGTCAGCTAAAAGCCAGTTGTTCCCTGGCATTTACGATCTGCTCTCTCGCTTAAGCGACCATAATGTTGCTTGGGGGGTGGCGACAAATAAACCTGAGAGGTTTACCACTCCTTTGATGGCAGCTCTGTCGCTTCCTTCTGAACCCTATGTTGTCATTTGCCCTGATCATGTGAGTGCTCCGAAGCCTGACGCGGAGTCTCTGCTTATGGCTTGTGAGGCGGCCGGCTGTTCTGTGGATGAGGCGATCTATGTGGGTGACCATTTGCGGGATATTGAATGTGGGGCGAATGCGGGAATGGATACTGTTGCGGCGGCTTATGGTTATGTTGCTGAGGATGATTGTGCTGGGTCTTGGGGAGCTACATATTTGGTTGAGTCTGCTGGGGATATTTGGGCGATTATTGAAGGGCGAATTTAGGGGGCAGGCTCTTTACTTGGGTATTTGGTGAGACCCCGGCCCGGCAGTGCCTTGTGTGCTGTTGCGCCCGAACGCACGCCTTTCCCTTCTGACCAAGCCGCTGCGGAACTCGCATGGAGACGCTCAAACAGTCCTCGCTCAAAGACCTTGGCCAGAAGGGAAAGGCTAAGTGACGCGTTCTGAATGGGCGCAACAGCACACAAGGCACTACCGAACCTACCAATTCATTTCATTTTAAATTTTTGTTTCTGGCGATTTTGCTGTGTTCGGCTTGAAGGGAACCGGTAATGTTGGCGGCGCTGTCGAGCAGAGCATTCAATTCGAAATTGAATGCTCTGCATCAAAAATTTATTTCTAAATTTGTGGCCTTAGCCTTGGAACTGTATGCCGTTGTCTTGGAGGGAATCTGGGCCCATTAGATATAGGTAAAGTGGCATTAGTTCTGCGGCTTCTTTTACTGTCGCTGGGTTTTCGGCGGGGAATGCGGCGGCTCGCATTCGGGTGCGCGTTGCGCCTGGGTTGATGCTGTTGCACCTTATGTTTGTTACTTCTTCAAATTCGTCGGCGAGTATTTGCATTAGGTTTTCGGTGGCGGCCTTGGAGACGGAGTATGCTCCCCAGTAGGCTCGACCTTTGTAACCAACGCTGGAGCCGGTAAATGCAATTGACGCTGTCTCTGCGCGCTGCATTAGTGGTGACAGGGCTTTTGTCATGAGGAAGGGAGCGGTTACGTTGACTTGTAATATTCTCTGCCAGGTATCAGCGCTGTAATTTTCAAGAGGAGTTCGCTCGCCTAGTTCGGCGGCGTTGTGCAGTATACCGTCCAGCCGACCGAAGGCATCGTCGAGGCTGTTGCACATGTCTTGGTAATCTTTTTCTACGGCTCCTTCGAAGTTTATTGGGTAGATGGCCGCTTGGGGGTGACCGGCGGCTTCAATTTCATCGTAAACTTGTTCGAGTTTTTCGGTGGTGCGGCCAAGCAACACGATGGTTGCGCCGTAGGCGGCGTAGGTGAGGGCTGCTTCTCGGCCTATCCCGGAGCCGGCGCCAGTGACGGCGATAATTTTGCCTTCCAGTAATTTCGTGGAGGGTTTGTAGGCGGACTGATCAAATACTGTAGGGCTTGTCACGGGCAATTCCATAGTTTATTAACAAGAATCTAAAACTCATATCTTGAATTGTATTGCCTTAATGCATCGGCGTCGACTCAAAGGTACAGATCAATTCTTTAAATTCTTTGAAAGAAGTTGCGTGGGTCTAGGCAGGCCTGACCAAAAAGAGGGCTGTGTATTCGGACGCAATAAATTAGGAGGCTATGCCAAGCTGGGGTCTGCCGCTAACGAATATCTTCTGAAGCCTGATCTTCCGCCATATCTACGGCGTATGAGAAGTCTTTCCAACAGCGTGTTACAAGCCCTTTTTTCAGGCTCACATATACATGTTTGCTGTCGGTCTGGGTTCTTCGTGATTGATAGAGGAACAGAATGCGGAGTCGTTTCTGCTTTATTGTATCGAAGGCGTAGGTTAGAAGTTCTTCGCCGTCATCGCTCATGGAACGATTGGTGGGTTCTCCTAGGTTTGCGTGCAACCAGGCTAGGCTGGTTTTACCTGGCTTTATCTGTGCAAGAACGCTGCTTGGCACCAACTTGCCTGCACCACCAAAACTCACGTCGCGCTTGTGATCTACAAAGCTGCAAGCGGCCAAGGACAACACGGCCATTAGTAGAGCGCCGCGGCCAAGAAAACTTAGAATTCTGTTTAAGGAGGGACGCATCTACCTAACTACGCCGCGATGTTAGTTTGCTGATGTGTTTGCATGAGCGCCATCAATGACGCTTCGGCCCGTGATAAGCCACAGCGCTTGGCGACATCGTCTGCATCTAAACCTGCGTTCAACAGTAAGCTCGCCTGCGCATAGGGCACTTCATCAAGCTCGGTTACGGCAGCTTGCTCAGCTTTGGTCTCCATAAGTTCTTGCTTGCGAGATGTGTCGAGCAGGGAGCGCTCTAAAGATAACAGACGCTTACCCATACCCATTGATCCACTGTTAGCAACTTGCATGTCGTGGCTGAGACGGCGATAGAGTTTTTCAGTTAAGGCGGCCTGACGACGCACTCGGAACATGGCATACAGAGCGGCAGAAACCGCTATCCAGCTGATTGCCACACTGCCAATTAAAGCTATATCCATCAATGCCATTACCGCCTAACCTCTCATTGCGTTAACCCACAGAACTAAACTTCTAAATCAGCCCACTCTGTATCGGTTAACAATTTATCAAGTTCAATTAATATCAGTAGCTCGCCATTTTTGTGGCACACGCCCTGAATGAATTTCGCACTTTCATCATTGCCTACATTTGGCGCTGTCTCGATTTCAGACTGACGCAAATAGACAACCTCAGCGACACTGTCTACCAAAATTCCCACTACGTGGTTATCGGCTTCAATGATGACAATACGACTATTATCGGTCAGTTCTCCCGACTGCAAACCAAAGCGATGGCGAGTATCAATGACTGTTACAACATTACCGCGCAAATTAATAATGCCCAACACATAGGGTGGCGCACCTGGAACTGGAGCAATCTCTGAATAGCGCAGCACTTCCTGCACTTGCATCACATTAATGCCGTAGGTTTCACCCGCAAGCTTGAAGGTGACCCACTGCAACATGGGATCTTCGCCAGATTTACTTTTTACTGAAGTGGTTGCCATAACCTCTTTTCCTCGTTAGGACAGGCGTCAAAAAACAAACGTAACTACTCCTAACTATAGTTAAGTGCAGCTTCTATGCCAGTGTATCGACTACTTGTCATTAATTCTTAATAAAATGCGCATTTTAAGGCGAGATTTACTGTGTTGCATTGAGCAAACTCAAACTTTATGAGTATTCCTATCTGCTTCAAGGAGTAATTTACCCATCATAGGCACATCAATCAATGCGCACATCTGTTCTTTTACTGTTCCCGCCAACCACGGGCGCTTAGAGCGTTTGCTCCGCCACTTCACGGCATCAGGACTCAAGGTTATCGGTTGGTTTACTGAATCTACGGCTAAACCCCACTCCAGGCCATTAATGGATATCACTAGTTTAGCCGTTTGAAGAAATGCCTCATCATATCGTTCAGGCATGACAAATAATGCGGTATTAACAGTACGAATTTTACCTAGCGCTGTTGGCTGTATCCCCATAAACCAATCGGCTTGGCCGAAGATTGGGGTAAGCTCATCTGTTATTGGTTGTATCTGCCCGAGCGCAACTAGCGGCACGGCTAAGGTGAGACCGGAAACTTTGAACAATAAAACATCAAAATCCCCCTGAGCCCACTGTGGACGGCCATTCGCCTCCCAAGCCAAGCTTTCTAATTCAATCTCAAGCTCAACGGCCAATTCAGCATCGGGATCAGATCTCTTCTCTGCTGGGCGCTCTGGCTCTATAAGCGGCTTAATCTCAACTGGCGCCACAATTTCGGGAACAACGACCGCGGCTCTTGGCGGCTCCAACTTGGGCTTCAACTGAACTCGCGCGGCCTCCAACAGTTTTTCCACTTTCGCTTTGTGCTGGGGCAAAATGTCGGGCTCGGCATAAGACGTTGCAGGCGCTACTGTTACAGGCGCTTGAAACCTTGCAGACTCAGTCGGTTTTTTTAGGGTTTTGGTACTCGGCTTGGGTATCGGCTTTACTGAAGGGCGCTCAATAGGCTTGTCATCACTGGAAATCTCAGGTTCGGCAATGTGCAGCGGTTGAGCAGGCACAATCGTGCCATCAGCCCCAGTGAATAAGTCGTCGAAATAATCTTGAAGTGTTTCTTCTGGCGATTTATGTTCGTCCACAGTCAAGATCCGGGCGCAGAGCCTTCACCGACCTGACTTTTTAACATCCACTTTAGAAGCGAGCGATAAGCTTCAACACCCCGACTTTTTGGGTCGAAGAGATGAGGTGGAACTCCAGCCCTGCTAGCGTCTCGAAAACGAGTATCAACGGGTATTTTACTGGGCCACACATGGTCTACATAAGTATTGCGTATCACTCGCAGACTGCTGACCGAGGCTTGTGTGCGCCGATCAAACATTGTTGGCACCACGGTGTATGCCAGCGGCTCTTTGCGAGAACGACTAATCATCGCCAAGGTATGAACCATGCGTTCAAGACCTTTGAGCGCCAAAAACTCAGTTTGTACCGGCACCACCAAACGCTGACAGGCAGCCAATGCATTAATCATAAGCACACCTAAGAGCGGTGGGCTGTCAATTACCACTAAATCATAATCATCCCGTACACAGGTCAACGCACGGCTTACCACTAAGCCCATGCCGTCTTGGCCAATAGCCTGGCGTTCCAGGGTTGCTAAAGCGGTAGTAGCGGGCAACAGAGAGATATTTTCAAACGCTGTAGATTGAATAATTCCTGCAACCAAGGGCTGAGTGAGTTCTTTACGCTGCTGAAATAAGGTAAAGCTACTCGCCGCAACAGTATCCGTATCAACGCCAAAATAGGTACTCATGGAGGCATGTGGGTCGAGATCCAAAAGCAAAACCCTCTGCCCCTGCTCTGCGGCCAAACCACCGAGGGAAACAGCTGTGGTAGTTTTACCTACGCCTCCTTTTTGATTTGCAACCGTCCAAACTTGCAATGCAGTCCCCTTAATTCAAGCGCCAAAATTTTGTCGGCTGTTCTTTTTATCAGTAATTCATAAAACCAAAGCAAGCTTTATACCATCAGTTCGCTAATTAGGGTTGCTGGCGGGGTAAATCAGGGTTATTGCTGAATATGAGGCCTCCACCTTCCAACTCAACAGGCTGAATATTCCCAGCCCGAGCAGGTGGCGCCTTGGGAGGCACTTCAGGTACAGAATCTGTTGGCTCCGCCTCCTCTGCGATGTCCAGTATACGGCCAAGTGAAGTGCTCGTCTCACCCTCACCTTGGGTCAACAAAGAGTCTAGGCGCTCTTTCAGAGCCTCCTCAGACAGGCCTTCGGCCGCCGCGGTCACCGGCGCAGGTAAGCCGGTATTGTCTTCCGGTTGGGGGAAGGGCTGACTGGTCACAATTTCAGTGCCCTGCACCACTTCTTCTACCTCAGATAGATTCTCTACACGAGGGCGGTCTGCTTTTTGTCTAGAAATCATCAGGGCTACGCGACGATTCTGCAGTCTGCCAGCCTCGGTGCTGTTATCAGATATAGGCCGAAACTCTCCATAACCCACCGCTGACAAACGCTCTGGCGCTATTTCCCCCGCCATTAATAATTTGACGATAGCCGCCGCCCTAGCCGCTGACAGCTCCCAATTACTGGGGAATTTGGCAGTGTTGATCGGGACATTGTCAGTAAAACCTTCGACCTGAATAGGGTTGTCGAACCCCTTTAGCATCTGTGCGACTTCATCAAAAATTACTTGCGCCTGAAGATTGGGCTGAGCCTTGCCGCTGGCAAATAAAACATTGCTACTGATGTCGATCTGCAACCAAAATTCATTGCTATTTACTTGTACCAATTGATCATCAATCAAATCAGAGAACTGCTCATTAAAGCTCTCTGTTAATTGCGGTAAATCGGCCGTTTTATCAAAGGCCCCATCGCCTGTAAATTCACCCACTTCGGGCTCGGCCGCCGTGATAGCACTAGGAATAAAGTTAACAGTGGGCTCGCCAACCTGAATTGGCGAGATACTTCGCTGCTCAGTGCTAAAGGCGTCCATCAAAGTGTCAGATAACACTCGATACTTGCTTTCACTGACTTGTGATATGGAATACATAACCACAAAAAAGGCAAATAACAGGGTAATAAAATCAGAATACGATACGAGCCATCGTTCGTGATTGATGCTAATGGTGGTCGGTCGACGGCGTGGCATGGTGAAGTACCTTTGCGAAACGATTGAATGAGAACCTAACGCAAATAGCCGCTAAGTTTCAACTCAATGCCTTTGGGGTTTTCACCCTCGGCAATGGCAATTATGCCCTCTATAATCAGCTCTCGATATTGAGACTGTTCATTGATGCACATTTTTAATTTATTCGCCACAGGTAGCAAAAATAGGTTTGCAAACGCTACTCCATAGATAGTGGCAACGAATGCTATCGCGATACCCGCACCCAATTGATCAGGCTCAGCTAAATTGCGCATGACGTGAATAAGCCCCATTACGGCGCCAATAATACCAATGGTAGGCGCATAACCTCCCATACTTTCATAGAAGCTCACCGCATCTTGGTCGCGCTGCTCTTGCAGGATAAGTTCGGTTTCGAGTACTCGGCGTATAGTTTCGGGCTCACTGCCGTCCACCAAAAGCTGCAAACCCTTTTTTGCAAATGCATCGTTCTCAGTTTCAGATAGGGTTTCCAAACCCAGCAAACCTTCTTTGCGCGCAGCCACAGCCCAACGCACAATTTGTCGAAGCCCGCCGCTAAAAGGTGCCCTAGGTGGCACGAAAACCCAGGAAAATAAGGTGAGCGAACGTTTTAGGCTCGCCATGGGCGTCTGCAGGATTGCCGCACCCAAGGTACCACCAATTACGATGATGGCCGCGGGTCCATTCAATAAAGATTCCCAACTGCCACCTTCTAAAAAGTTACCGCCTAGAAGTGCAGCAAAGCCGATGAGCACACCTAGAATACTGAGCACGTCCACGTTACACCTCCTGTAGAATTCGTGGACCGATAGCCTTCAAACTAAGCACTTCATCGGTCAAATTGGCCCGAGAAACGGCCATCGGCATGCCATACACAATACAACTGTCCTTATCTTGCGACCAAATTGTGCTGCCTTTGGCTTTCAATAGACGCGCACCTTCACAACCGTCGGACCCCATGCCGGTTAACACTACCGCCAGCACTCGATCGCCAAAAGCATTTGCGGCAGACCCAAAGGTGATATCAACCGAAGGTTTATAATTAACGCGAGCGTCTGCGTCCAAGATCTTAATGCGGCCACCGCGCTTGTCGAGCATTAATTGCTTGCCGCCCGGCGCTAACAAGGCGAGCCCCGGGCGCAATGAGTCGCCATCGGCCGCTTCCCGAACCTCAACATTACATTGTTTGTTCATACGCTCAGCGAAAGCCTTGGTAAAGTTTTCTGGCATATGCTGCACTAACACAATGGGCAGTGGAAAATTTGCCGGCAGGGCTTTCAATACTTCAGGCAGCGCAATTGGACCTCCTGTTGAGGCCCCAATCACTAATAAACTAAGTTTGTTTTTGAGCTTGCCGGGCTCAGATGTTATGGCTTTGGCACGCCCTGGCGACCCGGCGCTGTCTGGGGCTGAAGTTCGACCTGCAGACGCCGCACTTTTTCGTGCGATGGTGCGAATTCGCTGATGTAGTTTTTGTTTTAAAGCCGCTGAATCTCGTGATATTTCAGCGAAGTTTTTTGACATAAAATCAACGGCACCCGCTTCTAAGGCGTCGAGGGTAATACGCGCGCCTTCATAGGTCAGCGATGAAAACATCAATATTGGCACAGGACGCTTAGCCATGATCGCACGCACGGCGGTTACACCGTCCATAACAGGCATTTCGAAATCCATGGTGATTACGTCAGGGCGTAGAGACTCCGCTTTCTCAATAGCCTCTCGGCCATTCGCGGCAATCCCCACAACACTTAAATCTGGATGCTCATCAATAATTTCTTTCAGGCGTTGCTGAAAAAAATTTGAGTCATCAACAACTAGAACTTTGATGGGCATATATTGATTAACCGCTGTATCGTTTCAACATGCTGGGCACGTCGAGAATCAGTGCGATGGTACCATCGCCAGTAATAGTAGCGCCCGCCATACCTGGCGTTCCTTGTAACATTTTCCCTAAGGGCTTAATCACTACTTCTTCTTGGCCAATCAATTGATCAACCACGAAACCCACCCTCTGGGTACCCACAGACACAATCACTACATGAGCTTCTTTGGGCGTTTCTTCAAATGCCGCACCCTGTACCAACCAACGTTTTAGGTGGAAAATTGGAACGGCCTTTTCACGCACCGTAACGCACTCTTGAGAGTCTACGATATTACTTTTAGTGAGGTCCATGTGGAAGATTTCATTCACACTCACCAGAGGCAAAGCGAAAGTCTGCTCGGCCACCATAATCATTAAGGTAGGCATAATGGCCAGCGTTAATGGCACTTTAATAATAATGCTCGTACCTTCACCCATAACTGACTTGATTTCAATTGAGCCATTCAACTGAGTGATTTTTGTCTTCACCACATCCATGCCAACGCCGCGGCCTGACACGTCTGAGATTTCTACCTTAGTCGAGAACCCTGGTGCAAAAATTAGGTTGAACGCATCTGAGTCAGATAGGCGAGCGGCTGCATCTTCGTCAAGCACACCTTTACTCACGGCAATTGCACGCAGCTTGTCAGGGTCCATACCGCCACCATCATCGGTGATGGAAAGTAATATATGATCGCCTTCCTGCTGAGCCGCGAGAATGATTTTGCCCGTGCTTGATTTACCGTTGGCCTCTCGCTCAGCTGGCAGTTCTATTCCGTGGTCAACCGAGTTTCGCACCAAGTGAACCAAGGGATCAGCTAGTGCTTCAACGAGATTTTTATCAAGATCGGTCTCTTCACCAACTAACTCTAGATTAATTTCTTTTTTCAGATTGCGGGCCAAGTCACGCACCACACGAGGAAAGCGACCAAACACTTTCTTAATGGGCTGCATGCGAGTTTTCATCACCGATGACTGCAGGTCAGCCGTTACAACATCTAGGTTGTTCACCGCTTTAGAGAGATCTTCGTCACTACTTTTTAAGCCTAAACGCACCAAGCGGTTGCGCACCAACACTAACTCGCCAACCATATTCATAATGTCGTCGAGGCGCTGAGTATCAACCCTTACCGTGGTTTCACCAGCAGCCACATTTGTTTGCGCACCACCCTCTCTAGCGCCACGTGCGGCTGGAGGAGCTTTTGCGGGCGCTTCAGCGGCCGCGGGTTTTGGTGCTGCAGCAGGCTTTGGTTTAGCAGCCTCAGGTTCTGCTTTGGCTGGAGCTTTTGCAGCGGGGGTCGCCTCCGATGCTGCCGGTGCTGGTGCGCTAGGGGCTTTGGCGCCCGCGGGCACCTTACCCTTGCCATGCAGCTCATCGAGCAGCGCATCAAATTCGTCTTCTGTAATTAGGCCTTCGCCACCCGCCGCTGGGGCAGCCGTTGGCGCCGCTGCTGAAGCTTCTTTACCGGGGCCCTTGCCTTTACCGTGCAGCTGATCCAGTAAATCGTCAAATTCACTGTCTGAAATAGCATCGCTTTGTTCGCCGCCCGCTGAGCTAGCGCTTGGGGCTGTGCCGCTAACGGGTGTTGGTGCTTGGCCCTTGCCATGTAGTTGATCAAGAAGATTCTCAAACTCATCTTCCGATATTTCATTGCTATCGCCCGCACTATCAGGAATCGGGGCAGCAGCGGGGGCCTCAGTACTTTTTTGATCACTGATGGCGTCAAGTAGGTTTTCAAATTCAGCGTCAGTAATGTCACCTTCGGCCGCTGGAGCATCAGGAACCGCAGCCTCTGCCTCAACAGGGGCAGCGCTCGCGCCATCTTCAAGGTCTTTTAGCGACACTAAACGTTCGAGCGAGGCAATCAATTCAGGGCTCGCGGGAGTCAACTCTTGCTTTGAGGATATCTCACCAAATTGTAAATTAACCGCATCGAGAGCCTGCAGTACAACATCCATCAACTCAGAATTTACTTCGCGCTTACCGTTGCGGAGAATATCAAACAAGTTTTCCGTTACGTGACAACAATCCACCATAGCATTTAGTTGGAGAAAGCCAGCACCGCCCTTGACTGTGTGAAAACCACGAAAAATGGCGTTCAACAAATCGGTATCGTCGGGACGCTGCTCCAGATCCACTAGCTGTTCAGACAACAGCTCTAGAATTTCCCCTGCTTCTACAAGGAAATCCTGGAGTATTTCTTCGTCATCACCGAAACCCATTCAGTGCTCCTAATTA
>CAJWBQ010000043.1 GCA_913020115.1 uncultured Cellvibrionales bacterium | reverse complement strand
GCATCGGTGAGATATCGAAAAAGTCTGTTTTCTCGTTTCAGGTATTTTAGGCTAAGGCCAAACAAACCAATTGCGAACAGCCAGTGGCTTGACGCAAACATCAAGCTCAAAATAATGTGGCCAGTGTCACCTACATTTATGAGGCCTTTTTCCTCTGAGTCTAGCAATAAAAGCGTCACTAGAAACGCCATATTTGCCAGCGCTAAATAGAGCCAGCTCCTTTTTTCGAGTGCCTGTAATAGTTCTATTCTCACATACAGTAAATACCCAAATATGAAGAACTGGCCATAAAACAGAGCAAATGGAACATTGGGAATAAATGAAAGCCCGGTGGGCACCTCTGCAAATGGATGCGGTACTTTTAAATAAGTTGTAAATAGAATGACTAAAACAAGCCCCCAATTGAATGTTACAGAGCGCTCGAATAGTGACGTGAATTTCAATCTTGTTTTCTCGCTCAAATAGCGTACTACAGTCAAAATCACAGCAAGTGCAAGATAAAATATTAATAGGTAATACAAAAACCAAAGGTGCATTGTACTCAGCAGGGGGACATTGGGTGAGTCTTTGACAAGACTAAGATCAAACCCCCATTCACCAAACTCCATAATGTGGGCAGTTGCCAGCATTAACGACGCCACGATGATGTAGAGAATTGGCCAAAATATCACAAAGGGTAGCAGTATACGGCGCGCCCTATTTCTTAGAGTCTCTGCCAGCCCTTTTTTTCGATACAACATTGCCCCAAAAAAACCGGCCGTTAGAAAAAAAGTGGGCATTCGAAAGCTGTGTATATAGGTGAGTAAGACATCCATAAGCAGAGTAGGATTTTTAGACTGAAACCACAATTCAGGTGACTCATGAACGACGTAATTCATCGCCGTGTGCAAAACAATTCCCAGTAACATCATCGATGCTCGCAAGAAATCTAGACCATGGTAACGGGAACTCTCCAATGACATGCAGGGCATCTCCACGCGATGCAGTTGATATCATTCGATATTAACAAGCGCGGAGTGGTATTTCACCCCTAAGGTGAAATATAAAAATACAACCTCTCTGGCCTCCCCACGGAACCATAGACAAGGCTTGGCTTCACCGTTCCTTGAGACACTAAAAATTCCAGATAACGTCGGGCCGTTGTTCGGCCGATACCCACCCGCAAACCCATGTCTTCCGCATTAACCCCCGCCTTACCTAATTGACTGACTTCTTCGAGTACTTTTTCAAGCGTCAGTGGGTCAATACTTTTGGGAATTTTGACTTCTTCAGAACTGCCTTCCTGTGCCGGATTAATTATGTTGTCCACATTATTCTGATCAAGCTCAACAATCTTCTTGAGCTTTTGTCTGTGCTCAAGAAACGAGGCCATTGTCGATTGCAGGCGATTAAAGGTCATGGGTTTCAGGATATAGTCAAATACCCCGCCGCGAACGGCATCCTGCAATACATCCACCTCTTTGGCAGAGGTGATGCATATGACGTCGATATGTTTGTGTTTTTTGCGGATATCCCACAGCAGGTCGAGGCCATTGCCGTCAGGAAAATAGATATCAAGTAAAACTAGGTCTGGCTGAAAAACATCTATTATGTCTTCGGCTTCTGATATTGTGTTGCCAACACCCACCACCTCAAAGCCTTCAATCTTTTCGATAAATCGACATTGAATTTCAGAGATTTTTGGGTCATCTTCGGCAACAACAACACTGAGCTTAGCCATTGGTTTCTTGCCCTTTTGAAATATACACAGTGAATAAGACCCCACCTAAATCAGACCGGTTCACAGTAATTTCGCCTTTGAAATAAGACACGGCACTTCTAACCAAATACAAGCCAATGCCTTTGCCTTTTTTATCGCTGGTGGAAACGCCGCTTTCAAAAATATGCCCAGCCACTTTGTCTGCTATCCCCTCGCCGGAGTCTTCCACCTCAATGATAAGGTCTTTTCCTAAGTCGGTTAAGCTAAGATTAACCATCCGCTTCGCCTCTGGCAAGTTGACCACAGCCTCATAGGCATTGTCCAAGAGGTTACCAAGTATGGTGACTAGCTTTTCACGGCTCATGCCCTCTGGCAAATCGGTGAAATTACTGTCTCGGTCCACGTTCAGAACAATGTTTAATTCTTTTGCACGGTGATATTTACCCAGAATGCAGCCCGATATTAGGGGGTCTTGTACTGCTGATACCAAAAACTGCAGAAGGTCTTGATAGCCTGAGGTTTCACTGCTGATCAACTCGACCGCTTTGTCGTAGGCCTGCAATTGAATCAAGCCAGAGATGGTGTGCAACTTATTGGAGTATTCGTGGGTTTGCTGTCTCAGCATTTGTGAATACTCTTGCACCTGAGACAGTTCTTTCTCGAGCATATCCATTTCGTCTTTTTCCCGAAAGCTCGACACCACGCCCATCACTTTCTGGTCATACCAAATGGGTATTCTGTTGGCAATAATATCTTTATCCGCCACTCGCTGCTCAGTGTCTAGCTGGCTTTCACCGGTTCGCAAGACATCTTGAATGCCATTGTCGGGGAACACTTCGTCCACATGTTTGTTGATGTATTCCCGGTCAAACCTCAGACCTAAGGTTCTTTTGGCCGCCTGATTAATCAGGGTGATATGGCCATGGCGGTTAATGGCTACAATGCCTTCGCGAATGGACCCTAAAATGGCGCTCTGTTCTTTGAATATGCGCCCAATTTCGTGAGGTTCTAAACCAAACGTAGCGCGCTTAAAACTTCGCGCCATGATAACCGCAATGAAAATGCCGAAGACTAATAAAATAATATTCGAGACAATAATGATTCCGCGCAAGCCGCCGCTCATTTGCCTAATATTCTCTTCTAGGAAGCCCACCGAAACAATACCAATCACCTGCCCGTCCGCATCGAATACCGGAACTTTGCCTCGCAGTGACAGCCCCATGGTGCCCACGGCTCTTGAAGTGTATACCTCGCCTTTCTCTAGAGCTTGTTTGTTGTCGCCGCCCACCATGGTCTCACCAATTTTTCCTAAGTTTGGGTGAGAGTAACGCTTGCCTTGGCGATCGCCAATCACTACAAATTGCGCGCCCGTTTGAATTCTGATTCTCTCAGCCAAGACCTGAAGCTGGCCTTCAGGGTCTTTCACTTCTAAGAGGCTCACCACCTCTGGCATGGCAGCGATGATTAGGGAGATATCAAGCACTCTTTTGTCGAGCTGCTCTTCCAGGGTGGTATCAACTAGATTTGTGGACACCACAGCCATGCTGCTTAGCTGAAACAACACTAAGGCCACAATAAACAGAATCATCTTTAACTGCAGGGAAAACCGCCGCCGCAATTTCATCGCTCACCTATTATCTTAGCCAGTCAAAAAACTAGGAGAAAGATCTACCTTAGCCCCGCAGGGCATGGCTGTCTATCTCCACGCCAAATTAGGAATTTTTCCGTAACATTGACAGCAGTTGTGGAATTAGTACCGTTGCCAATGTAATCAGTAGAATACTGGCGGTGATGGGCCTCTCCCACAGGAAGGCCAGGGAACCGTCAGAAATCATTAAGGCTCTACGCAAGTTTTCTTCCAGCATGCCACCGAGAATAAAACCTAAGAGCATAGGTGCTAAAGGAAAATTTAATACCCTGAAAAACACCGCGATTGCGCCAATCACCACCATCATCACTAAATCGAAGGGATTGAATGAAACTAAATACACGCCGATCAAAGACAGAAACAAAATAATGGGGGTCAAAAATTGCTTAGGGATGTCTAGTAAGCGTGAGATGTATGGAATAAGAGGAAGATTCAACACCAGCAGAATCACATTACCCAGATACATCGATATGATCACCGACCAAAAGACCGCAGGGTTATCTATATAAAGCCTAGGACCAGGTTGCACGCCGTAGGACAGCAGCGCTCCCAGCATTACCGCGGTGGTTGCCGAACCAGGGATACCCAAGGTAAGTAAGGGTACAAAAGAACCTGTAGAGGCTGCGTTATTGGCACTTTCCGGTGCCGCTAAGCCCCTTAAGCTACCCTTGCCAAATTTCAGCTTCTCTTTTAGAGAGGCTAAATTTCTTTCCATGCCATAGGCTAGGAATGAAGCTATGGTTGCGCCCGCACCCGGCAATACTCCCACCAAAAAACCTAGCACCGATGAGCGGCCAACCACCGGCGCAACATCAAGCACTTCTTCTTTGCTCAACTTCATACTGCCCAAAGCTTTAAAACTGACATCTTGAGAGCTCTGTTCAGATTCCACCGGTGCTGGGCGAAGAATCACCACTAAGGCTTCGGCGATGGCAAAGGTTGCCATGGACAGCAGCAGGAAGCTAATGCCGTCGTAAAGGTCAGTGATGCCAAATGTAAATCTCTGAATGCCAGAAGGGTCCTCCCCCACTGTCGCTAACATCAAACCCAATACCGCCATCAAAACGGCTTTGAGTACTTGCCCTTTTCCCGCAAAAGCGGTGATGGCGGTAAGACCAAATAACATCAGAGCAAAATAATCAGCCGACTGAAAACTCAGGCTCACCTTCGCGAGAAAAGGTACAAAAATAAGTAGGAACACGGCGCCAATGGTGCCGCCGCAGAAGGATGAGTAAGCCGCTAGAGCCAGCGCTCTACCTGCCTCGCCTCGCTGCGCCATTGGGTAGCCGTCAAACGCTGTGGCCACCGCTCCCGACACCCCGGGTGCGTTAATTAGAATGGCGGAAGTAGAACCGCCAAACACGGCGCCATAATAAACGCCCGCCATTAATATAAGGCCCGAAGATGGGTCAAAACCGTAAGTGATGGGTATCATTAAGGCGATGGCCGAAACGGGGCCTAAACCCGGCAACATGCCAATAAATGTACCGGCGAAACAACCCACAAACAAAAGCAAAAGGTTGATGGGCAGAAATGCCGTGTTGAGGCCTTGTAATATTCCGTCTAACATCTTCTAGCTCCCAAAAAACATCCGGTAAACCTCACCGGAATCGAGATGAATACTGAACAACTGAGTTAACACCAGCCACATAAACAAGGCGACACCTGCTGCTACCGCCAGCGATAAAAGATATCTCTTCTCCTTCAATATGGCGAAACCCACTAAAAGAAATAGAAAGGTCGCCAATAGAAAACCAAGAAACTCAAAGCTCATTCCGTATAGGAACATGGCGGCGGTGAGCTGCAAGCAAGGCCGCCACTGGAAACCCTGAATAGCCGTATGCAAACTTTCTTCACTGTCGTCTTCAGCAGAGACAAATATTTGCAGCAAACAGACCAATATAGCCACTAAAGCCAAGCAATACGGCAAAGTTCTCGCCGACACAACGTCATAACTAAGAGACTCATTGACGGGTATTTCGAAGATGGCCGCCAGATAAATCAAGGAAAAAAGCAGAATAAAACTGCTGCCAACTTTGTTTTTACTATTCAAAAAGTTCATAATTTTTATCTATTTGGATGAATGTTTTACGTGCGTAGATGTTTAACGCAGGCCCAGATCATCAACAAGAATGGCCATCTCAGATTCTTGCGCTTGTAGAAATTCAGTGAACTCTTTACCGCGAATAAATAAATTCGACCAGCCACGCTGGGTTCTAATCTCTTCCCACTCTTTGCTTTCATACATTTCCCCCAAGGAGTCTTGCAGGCTTGAAACCTTCTCTTCGCTCATACCTGGGGCGCCAAAAAAACCTCTCCAGTTGGTAAAAACCAGATCGATATTTTGTTCCTGAAGGGTTGGAATTGAAGGAGCATGAGAGAGCCTTGCGGGGGCTGTCATCGCCAAGATACGCACCTCACCCTGCTCCGCTAAGGCTATGGCCTCACTCAAACCGGTTGAAAGCAGTTGGGTTTCGTTTGAAAGCAAGCCCACCATGGCCTTGGCCCCGGCATTATAGGGAATATAGCGAAGTGCCTTAGCGTCAGTGCCAGACTTACTTAAGGCCATCGCCGCTACAACATGGTCCATGCCGCCAATCACCGAACCGCCCGCCACGCGAACGTTTCTAGGGTCCAACTGATAGTCCGCAATCATTTGCTGCCATTTTTGATATTTCGAATCGGCCTTAACAACAAAGGCACCGTAGTCGGCGACCACCGCCGCTACCGGCGTTAGGTCTTTGTATGACTGGGGGAAGATATTCTTCAAGGACTTCAAAATTATCGGCGTAGAACTAATCATTAAGGTATTTTTCTGTCTATCGGCCGTCTCTATCATATAGGCAATAGCTTTGCTGCCGTCACCACCTGAACGATTTTCATAAGACGCTCCAGCGACAATACCCGAGCGGGTCAAAGCTTCCCCCACTCCCCGCGCGGTGGTGTCCCAACCACCTCCCGCGCCACCTGGAATTAAAAAGTGCAGGCGGTCCGAGCCAAGCGCGGCCGGGACCACACTGCAAAAAACACAATAAAACAATATGCGAAGTGAAGTTTTAGTGTATTGCGTGCGAAACAGTTTTATATTCAGTAAATTCATTATAATTTCTTCGATTAACGTAAGCGTTTTACTTTAACGGTGCGGGAATAATCTTCTAAGCGAAGATCGAAGCTGCCAAATATGCCAGAGGACAAATAGGCCGATATTGGCAAGGCAACCGGCCTTGGCAGACGCCTTGCTTCGATTTGCCGCCAAACCTGGCCATCACCAAATTCAAACACCCAACGTTTTTTCTTGTCTTGTGTCATTCGAAGTAAAGCGTGAGTCGCTACTTTACTTTCACGAGATTCTGTAGGTTTTTTCAAATATTTTTCGCCGAGAGCTGCGCTCTTAGGTATCACAGGCGAAGCCATAATCTGGTCGAAGCAGTGCAATCTCTCTGCCGCCACCTCAATTTTCGAGCAGTGCTTAAGCCTTATTCCCAGGTCAATATCTACTGCGACAGACAGCGAGGAAAAAGCCGTAAAACAAGCTGCCGCACTAAGTGCGACAAGCAGTTTTTTTCTTAAAAGCAACACATTTTTGAGCCCGAAATCATTGGTATTGAAAAATTGTTTACGCGAGATATTGGGTAGTTTCTTCATAACAATTTCATCCGGGCTCGTTGCAAGTTTAGAAAGTGTGCTTTAGCTTCAAGTAGCCAGTACGACCGCGAGGGTCATGCACTTGCTGATCAAAACCAACTCGGCCATTCACCGAGCCACGATCAATTGCGGGAGGATCTTCATTGGTTACATTGTTCACGCCAAGGGTGACGCTGGTGGTGCCTGAGCCAATGAGACCATCGAAGGTATAGCCATACTGCAGGTCGAGCACAGTATTTGAATCAATACCTTCATGAAGATTATCGGGCTCGCGATCGTCATAGGCGCCAATATGGCGTAGGTGCACACCGGCCAAGTGGCTGTCACGCATCCAACTAACACTCAAGTTCAAGCGCTGATCAGGTACGGAACCCAGTAGGTCAATGAAGCTGTTGCGATTGCCAGCGCCGTCAAAAACGGGGCTGCCGTCACCAGAGTCAATATCAAAGGTATTCACAAAGGTGGCTTTCGCATCAATCATTAAATTACCGCCTAAGACGTCGCCAAAACCGTAAGACGCCGAAACATCAATACCCTGTGCATCCACACCACCCAAATTGATAAAGCTGGTGGTTACTTGGCGTATTTGCCCCGTGCCGTTGCGCCCTACTCTGGCGTCTGGTACATAAACACCGTTAACACACTCGCCAGAAACAATGGAACCAAAGGCTTCACCAGCACCAATCAGGTCTTCAAACTCGTAGGACCAATAGTCCACTGAGCCGGTAAAGTTTTCGCCCTGATAAATAATACCCAAATTCCAATTTGAAGCAGATTGTGGAGACAGGCCACCGCCGTTAGTAATTTGCGCGGTGTTGAAAGAGTCGGTTACATCTGAATCACAAGCTGAGCCAGCACCCGCAGCAAAAACATCGGCCGAGATTGGGTCAGGTAGAGCGCCGCTGCCCACAGAACCTGCAATGTTACGAATGGATGGCGCTTGGAAAGATGTACCGTAAGAACCTCGCAAACTCAATTCACTGTTCGCGTCCCAGCGGAAACCCAACTTGGGATCAGTGCTGTCACCGCCCTGATCACTGCCGTAGTCTTCGTAGCGAATAGCCGCTTGAATTTCAAAGGTGTCGCTCAGTGGAATGATTGCCTCGCCAAAAATGGCGTAAACATCTTGGGTCGCGCCCACAACCGAGAATACCGGATCCGTTCGGCCGTCAATGCGGAAAGCAGACAAGCTATCGGCGATATCGCTAAATTCCATATCGCGATATTGAGCACCAATGGCAACAGCTACTATTTCGCCGTTCAACTCGAAGGCTTCACCGCTCAATATGGTTTCAACAACGGTTTGAATCGACTCTTTTACGAAGGTGCGGTTTACCGCAAATTCACTCAAATCACTACCGGCGCCATAAACTGTGTTGCCAGCAACACTCACTCCATCTTTCACCGAAACTGCGTCGGGTGTCGCCCAGCCGCTGCCAAACGGATTCCAATTACCAGAGGCAATGGCATCCCGGTAAGCCGGCGTGTAATAACTTCTAGGTTGAATATCTGTCAGTTTAGCTCGCGAATGAACCGCTGACGCATTAAGGCTCCAACTTTCATTCAAGTCTGCATCAAAACCAAAGACGATGCGCGTATTATCAAATTGGCGCGTGATGTCTTCGCCTAAATCGCCGTCGTAGGTGGTTAAAGGACGCTGTCTAACAATTACGTCAACCGCTTGACTTGGGTCTGCCGCCACGGCCGCTTGATCCCAAACTACGTTGCCACTACCGTCATTTACGAAGTAGTTAAAAGGATGATCTCCTGGCACGTAGTGGCCGTCATCATCAAATCGCAAGTCCATCACTGCACCACCAATGGTGTCTTTAATTTCATTGCTGGAAAAACTGACTTCAGAGAAAATTTTCACACTATCAGTGATGTTGTAATCAAATTGACTGAATATTTGCAGGCGCTCTTCTTCGGCGATCAAAGTACGCTGATTAATAAATTGGTAGCGACAATTTGAACCGTCTAGAAAAGTATTGATACGCCCGCCGAGAGGATTTGCTTGACCACAGTGCGGATCAGCGACGGTATCGCCAGAGCGCTCATAGTAACCATCGCCATCTGGGTCAGAGGCTAAATTGTATCGCCCCGCGCCGGTGGATGAGTCGTAGAGGTTTGCAGACGCGTCTGTAGAAAAGGCATCCGAACGATTCACAAGCCAGTCGTAATCGCCACGGTGGCCTCTGTCTTGATGGAAGTAATTTACAAAGGTTGTGAAATGACCGCCGTCAAAGCTGGTACCAAAAGCACCATTAATGCCTTCGGCTGGGTTGTTTTCATTGTCGTGGTACTCAGTGCCTATCTCAAAGCCTTCAAAGTCTGTGCGAGTTCTGATGTTCACCACACCACCAACCGCCTCAGACCCGTAGGTGGCAGATGCACCGTCCAACAAGACCTCTACACTTTCGATCATATTGGTTGGGTATTGGTTAACGTCGGTGAAAAAGAAACCTTGAGTAGTGGTAACCGGTGCTAGACCGCCACGACGCCCATTAATCAATGTGAGCGTGCCACCCACACCCAGCCCGCGCAGACTAAACTGCGAGGTGCCCTGCCGGTCGCTTTGACTGGCATTGAGCTCTGAACCCGCGTTAGCAGGCAAGGTGCGCAATAAATCTTGCATTTGCCCGGCACCCGCCGACTGAATCATCTCATTGTCCATCGTCTGTATTGGCGATGGAGTATCGAAATCTTTTTTGCGCCGGATATTCGAGCCGGTCACAAATACTTCTTCTAAAACAGGGATGGCTTGTTCGTCGCCTCCCGAGCTTTGTGCCACGCCGTACTGCGGCAGACACACCGCTAGCATCGCAGCGGCCAAAAGGTTCTTTTTAAAGCCTAGGCTTTCTAGGCCTTTGTATCTCTCTGTTCCCATCATGATTTGCTCCAGAATAACGGCAATACCAAGGTTTGCCATTTTAGAATTATCATTATTTCGCCTGTGTTAATTGGAGAATAGACCCAATAGCTCACGGCCATTGAAATATAAATGAACTTTGAACATAAGCACACAATATGGGCGTATAGAGCTTAAGGGCTATTAAGCCCTTTTAGACCATTGTGTTCAGGGCTAGAAAACTAGAGTGAAATAAAGCGGAATTGACCTTGGTGCAGAAGTTTTGAATTTTGGCGCAGACATAAAAAAAGGCCTTGTGCCATAAGCACAAAGCCTTCTTCTGAGTGGGTAGTTTCTAGCAACCGCCAGACGATACGGTCACTGTAGGCCAGCCACTTAACAGAGTTGCGCTGCCGTAAGTCACTCGGCAGGTGGCGTCTATACCCGCCACGCCGTCTAGGCTGTAGCCTACGACACCGTTAGCGGCATCGGTAATCAGCTCATTGCTTTGGATGTTAATTCTACTGACAATGCTGGCCGTTGTAGGGTAACCATAGGCCGTGGCGGTATCGCCCGTACCATTGCCCGATGTATCGACGCTGGCGGTGGCCAGTTTGTCCAGTTTTTGAATCAGCGCCTTGGCATAAACCAAATTAGCAGCTCCCAACATGGTGCCCTGAACGCCCTCTAACACCGATTCACGAGCTTCGGTTTGAATGCTGATAAACTTTGGTACTGCAATTGCGGCGAGAATACCCAATATGGTGATAACCGCGATTAATTCAATCAAGGTAAAACCTTTGATATTCTCTTTCATACAGCCCCCAAGCCTATGCGATTTGTTGATTTTAAACTTCGGCTTTGGGGTCGAATGCGTCCTGTAAGCCGTCACCTAAAAAGTTAAACGAGATAACCGTAACAAAAATCAGCAGTCCTGGATAGACCGCCAGCATTGGCGCGTCCCAAATTAACTCTTGGGCATTCGTTAGCATATTGCCCCAACTGGGCATGGGCGGCTGAATCCCCAAGCCCATAAAGCTCAATACCGACTCCAACAAGATGACGTTACCCACCGACAGCGTGACGGCAACAATGATGGGCGAAATCAAGTTCGGAAAGATGTGTTTAAACATAATGTGCATATGGCTGGCACCCACTCCTTCGGCCGCCATGACGAACTCGCGCTGCTTCAGGCTCAATGTGGCGCCGCGCACTAAGCGCGCAACGGTAGTCCAACCCACTAAGGCCACAATAATAATAATGCGATAGAAGCTCACCATCTCCGACTCAACCACCGAAGCAGGTAAGCCCAGCTTATTGAGGTCAATGGCCGCCAGTACAATCAGTAGTGGCAATAGTGGTAAGGCAATAACGCTGTCGGTAAAACGCATTAACAAGGCGTCTAGGCGCCCGCCAAAGTAACCGGCAAACAAACCCACCACAGTGCCAATGGTAGCCGCGGCCAGTGCAGCAATTAAGCCAGTGAACAGAGAAATTCGACCGCCGTACATAAGGCGCACCAAAACGTCTCTACCCAATTCGTCAGTACCAAAGGGGTGCTCGGCTGAGGGCGCACTTTTTTGGTTGAACAGGTCTACGTGATTTGCGTCTACACCTAAGAGCTGCTCAAATAAGGGCGCCAGAATAACCATTGCAATCATGGTTAACAGCAAGGCTAAGCTGGCGATGGCCAATTTATGCCTCTTGAAACGCCGCATGGCGAGTAAAAATGGCGAGTTACTACGCACCTTATTAGTATTCATGTCTCATCCCCTCCTACAACAATTCTGGGGTCAAGCCAGGCATAACATAAGTCGGCCAAAAGGTTGCCCAACAATGTCACCGCCGTTGCAAACAAAAGTGCCACCAAGGCTAGATTAAAATCGTTACCCATCACCGAATCAAATATCAATTTACCCATACCCGGCCAGGAGTATATGGTTTCGGTTACTAGAGCACCCGAAAATAGAAAACCAAAATCCAAGGCCAAAATTGTCACCACTGGAATCATCGCATTGCGTAAACCGTGCAACCAAACAATGCGGCGACCGCTGGCACCTTTGGCCTTAGCCGTGCGAATGTAGTCCTGGCGGAGCACTTCCAACATGGACGAGCGCACGTAGCGGGAATAGCTACCAATACTCACTATGGTCAAAGTTATGGCGGGCAAAACAATGAAGCGTAAATTTTCTAAAAAGCTGGAACCGTCGGGGGCAATACCACCGGCGGGCAGCCAGCCTAAGGTGACGGAGAAAAACATGATCAGCATTAAGGCAAGCCAGAATGAGGGAATGGAGATACCCGCAAACGCTAATAAGTTAACGCTGTAGTCTGTGGCCGAGCGAGGCTTTGCCGCCGCTAGTGTGCCCAATGGAATGGCAATCACCACCGCCATAAAAAACGCGGTGCCTAACAACATTAAAGAGTTGCGCAATGCCGGAAATAAAACATCCAACACCGGCTGACCAAATAAGCGTGAATAACCTAGATCACCACTGAGGGCACTGAGCAACCAATTCCAATAGCGCTCATACAGGGGAATGTCCAAACCGTAGAGTGTTCTCAAACGAGCCGCGTCGGCTGCGGTCATCTTTGGATCTGAGCTAATCATCAAGTCGATGGGGTCGCCCGGCATCAGCCCAATCAAACCATAAATAACAAAAGACATGACCGCCAATACCACTAGGGATTGCAGGCCACGCATTAACAAAAAACGAGTCATATCAGTTCACCTTTCAAATGACAGGCAACCTGGTGAGCTTCACCATACTGACTCTCTTCCAACATAGGTACCTGCTGCCGACAAATATCGGTGGCATGGGCGCAGCGAGGATTAAAGGGGCAGCCCGCAGGAGGATCAATTGGGCTGGGAGGGTCTCCCTGTAGAACCTTGCCAATTTTTCCTTTGTTGGGCGTGATAGTAGGCATTGAGCTCAATAGTGCGCGCGTATAAGGATGCACTGCATTTTTAAACAAACTGTCACGGCTTGCGATCTCAACAATACGACCCAGGTACATAACGGCAACTCGATCGGCCAGATGGTGTACTACGGCTAAATCGTGGCTGATAAACAGGTAGGTTAAATTAAATTCTTCTCGCAGGTCTTTCATCAAATTCAAAATTTGACTCTGTACCGATACGTCCAGTGCCGACACAGGCTCATCGGCAACAATGAACGCGGGGTTAAGTGCCAGCGCTCGCGCAATGGTAATTCGCTGACGCTGCCCGCCGCTAAATTCGTGAGGGTATTTACGCAGGTCTTCCCTTGGCAAGCCTGCCGCCTCCAATAAATCACCTGCCTTTTTTCGGTTTTCTTCTGGGCTGGCCGTATCAAAAATTTTCATCGGCTCCGTCAGAATTCCCTCAACTGTATGTCGAGGATTTAACGAAGACATTGGGTCTTGGAAAATCATTTGCACGTGCTGGCGAAGCGGTTTGATTTGCTTGCGCTTTAAACCCACCACGTTCTCGCCGTTAATGGTGAACTCTCCGGCGGTGGGCGTATAGAACAGTGAAAGAATACGCCCTAGAGTGGTTTTACCACAGCCGCTCTCCCCCACCAAAGCCAAGGTTTCACCCCGAACAATATCAAGCGAGATATCAGACACTGCTTTCACAGTTTTCTGCTCCCAGCCTTTCTCGGTAGCGACTTTGGTGTTGAAGGTTTTACTTAAGTGGCGTGTGGATACAATAATATCTTTGTTGCTTAAATCAGTCATGCTGTGCTCCGCTGCCGGCCATCACTTCGTGACAGGCTGCGCGATGGGAAGGGCTAACAATGATGGAGCTTGGCCTCTGTTTACCGCACTGCTCAGTGGCAATTTTACAGCGAGGCTTGAAACAACAACCCTCAGGGCGCTGCCCTGGTGGCGGCACCCGGCCTTCAATGGCTGGCAAGCGATCAACGCTGACGTCGATGCGTGGCGTAGTGTTCAACAGTGCACGGGTGTATGGGTGTTGAGCGGAGAGTAATATATCGGCCGCCGAACCCTGTTCAATCATACGCCCTGCATACATTACGGCAATGTCATCGGCCATTCGCGACACCACACCAAAGTCGTGACTAATGAACAAAATGGCGGTGTCGAATTTTTCTTGTAGGTCGTGCATTAAATCTAATATTTGCGCTTGAATCGTTACGTCGAGGGCCGTAGTGGGCTCATCGGCAATCAAGATATCGGGTTCGCAGGCTAGAGCCATAGCAATCATCACCCGCTGGCGCATACCGCCCGACAGCTGGTGAGGGAAATTGTCCGCTCTGGATTTGGGGTCGGGTATACCTACCGCGGTCAACATCTCTATAGCTTCGTTCCAAGCGGCTTTTTTACTCATGCCACAGTGCAGAATGAGCGACTCGGCCACTTGAGCACCAATGGTAAATACCGGATTGAGCGCCGTCATGGGCTCTTGGAAAATCATGGAAATACGATTGCCGCGCAAAGCCTGCATTTCAACAGGACTGAAGGATGCCAAATCCTGACCTTGAAATTCTACAGAGCCAGAAAGAATTCGCCCAAAAGGCGGCAGTAATTGCAGCAGAGCAAAGGCCGTGAGTGATTTACCACAGCCACTCTCTCCCACCAGCGAAAGTGTTTTACCTTTTTCCAAATCAAAGGAAACATCTTCAACCACTCGTACCAAACCATCGTCGGTATCAAAACCTATGCTGAGGTTTTTAACCGAGAGTAAGGGGTGTTTCTTCTCGGTCATCCTTGTGTACCGGCTTCTTCGCGATGCCAGTATTCAGCGTGATTAGAAGATTGGTCCAGGTGCCCAGTTGGGCGCAAGCCTTTTAACCACTTTGGCATAACATAAGAGTTAGCGCGGAAATACAAAGGCATTACCGGAACTTCATCGGAATAGATTTGTTGGATGCGCTCCCAGATTGGAAGGCGCTTGCTGGTGTCTAGCTCGTGCTCCAGCGCTTCAATTGCGGCGTCTAGCTCTGGAATATTGATGGTGGAATAGTTCTGGCCCGCGTAGTTATTTTCAGGCATGGGAATTTCTGATGAATGCAAAGTGGAACGGGGCACATTTTCTGGCGCCGAGATCCAGGCAAACATAGCCATTGCACTGAACTTACGCTCGCGAGTAGTTTGGCCAAAAAATACTCTTGGCGCTTCATTGCGGATGCGCAAATCAACACCCACCACTTTCAACTGACTCTGCAATACTTGCTCAACTTTCTCGCGAGTTTTGTCACCCGCCGTCGACATAATTTCTAAACGCAGGGCATCTCCCGCGGCGTTGTAGCGGATGCCCTCTTTCATTTCTGTCCAACCTGCCGCTTCAAAAAAAGCTATGGCCTTGGCAGTGTCGTGCTCATACTTGGTAATGTTGTCTGAATAAATGGTATCAAGTGGGTTAACACTGCCGTGAGCGACTGGCTGGCGCCCTTGAAACAATAGGTCGCTGATTAACTGTCGATCAATGCTGTGCATCAAAGCTTTGCGAACGCGTTTATCTTGCAGAATTGGGTTTTCCATATTCAGGTCAATGTGCTCGTAGTGCAAACCTGACTTATAAATGATGTTGTATTCGTCGCCGTGGCGCTTTTGAAAGGCTAGTGCTTGGTCTAGGTGAATGCCCAGCTCGCCGGCAATCATGTCGATGGTACCCGAACGCAAATTTGCTTCCATGGCTGAGGTATTTTGTATCGCGCGAATCACCACCTGATCAAAATAAGGCGCCTTGCCATACCAGTGTGGGTTTTTCTTCAAAGTCACCGAAGTACCCTGCTGAGTATCGGCAATTAAATAGGGGCCCCACCATAAACCGGGCTCGGTGGTGTTTGCATTGTAGTTGGTGCGATGACGGTACTCATATGAATCTTCCGCAAAAATCTCGGCTTCCAAATGCTTAGGCAGCGGATACAGATCACCTAGGTGATTGTAGTCAAAAGTTAACTTATTAATGTGTAGAGTAAATGTACGCGCGTCGACCACGTCCAATTGATAACCTCGAGTGTACATTTCAAGATTGTTGGAACCGGTTTTAGTATCACTGCCCACTTCCCAGGCAAAAGCAACATCTGCTGTGGTTAGGGGGGTACCGTCTCCCCAAGTCACACCTTCAGGTAAGGTGTAGGTCACGGCAACGCCCTGTTTCCCGTCAGGTGTTTCTTCCAGTACCGCCAAACCATTCTCAAGCGTAGGTAGCTGCACACACAAACCACATACAAGGTTCCAATCAGCGTCGAAATAGGTCATTGAACGGGCCAAAAATCCCCGAACGTAAGACTTGGCAACCATTGTTTCAATATTCGGATGCATTGTTGAAGGGTATTGGGCTAGGCCGATGGTGAGGGTTTTAGGTGCTTCGCTTGCGGGGGTTTTGTCTGCAGTTGGCGTAGAACCGCCATCACTACACGCTGACAGGGTTAAAACCGCCGCCAGTAATAATGGAAATACCGTGATTAGCTTCATAGGAATACCTTGATTTTTTTAGGCCATTTTATAGCGCAATGCCCTTAGGGCAGGCTGGAGTAAGGCTTTATTATTAAAATGTAAGACAGTAGCGAGTTTACTGCGTGCCCCTTATTTAAACAATGCAACAATGCTTGGCCGCACCAAACAGTTTGCTCGCTCAACTATCTAATATGACCTCATAGACGAAACAAGTGCTCAAACCCTCAGTGATTTTTTTAATATTTTTCTATCTCCGGTGCTGGTATCGCCGGAGCCATTGCGGTAGCCTGCGATACAAGCTTATGACTAATTAAGACTGAGCAGTCACAATTAGAGGCCCATTTCATGGATTCTGACATTACCCTATTTGCCGCACCCGCCTTCCTTCTCTGTATATTGATGGAACTTGCGGTCGATCGTCGCCGAAAAACGCATTATTACCGTATGAATGATGCTTTTGGCAGCCTAGCACTGGGCATAATGAGTAAAACATCTGGGCTCATTACCTTCAGCTTGGGCACATGGGTAGTGCACACACTGGTGAGCCCTTGGTCACTAAACACTTGGGACGGCAGTAATCCCTGGGTTTATGTGGGCATGTTTGTGCTTTTTGATTTTGTGTATTATTGGTCACACCGCTTTCGCCATGAGATCAACTTTCTCTGGGCGGGCCATTCCATTCATCACTCCAGTGAAGACTACAACCTCACCACAGCCTTACGTCAAACCAGCTCTTCGCTCTTTGTTTGGATATTTGCGGTACCGGCCTTCCTGTTGGGGGCGCCACTGGAAACTTGGCTAGTGTGTGGCGCTTGGAATCTGATCTACCAATTTTGGGTACACACCCGTCACATTAACAAGCTGGGCCCCATAGAATGGGTGATGGTTACGCCCTCTCACCACCGAGTGCACCACGCCCAGAACGCCCGCTACATAGACAAAAATCATGGCGGTGTGTTTATTATCTGGGATCGCTTATTTGGCACTTTCGCTGAAGAAGTGGACGAGGAAGAAATAATTTACGGGGTACGTCGGCCACTGCACAGCCTAAACCCAATTGTCGCAAATCTACAGGTATGGCGCTCGCTGGCCTCAGACGCATGGCACACAACGAGCTGGAGAGACAAGCTGCGCATCTGGTTTATGCCCACCGGCTGGCGACCTGAAGACCTGACAATTTCAAGACCCATGACTAAAACCGACCTGTCAAAATTTGAAAAATTTGACCCAAGCTACGGAAGTGCTCAGGGAAGGTACGCTTTCATGTTACTGGTAATATCAGGGCTCACGGGCACTATTTTTCTTTTGGAAAACAGCCAGCTGAACACTGCCTGGAACCTAATTGCCTGGTGCTTCTTAAGCGCGCCCTTAATTGTGGGCGCTATGCTACTGCAAGGCCAAAATATTAAAAGTGAAGGCATTCGCCTATTGGCCAGCTGGCCTGTCTTTCTTGTTTTGCAGATTCACTTAGACGACTTAAGCCGTGGAGTATTAGGCGCAGGCTTATGCCTTACAAGCCTTGCATGGTTGGTTTTGTATTTTTATAAACCGCAAACGGCTTTGGGCGAAGCGTCCTAAGCCGCGGTAGAGTCAAATGAAACTGGTGGTTTCCTCTAGGGGAAACCTAGATATATTTGGCACTCTGGCGTCTGTTTTTGGGTAACCTGTAACTAAGAGCAAAAACGGTCGCTCACTGTCTGGACGCCCCAGTATTTTATTCAAAAATTTCATTGGGCTTGGCGTGTGAGTCAGCGTGGCCACCCCTGCCAAGTGAAGTGCGGCGATCAAAAAACCCGTGGCGATGCCTACAGACTCACTAGTGTAATAATTTTTCTGCTTGCCACCCTCGTCATCAAAGCTGAATTTTTTGCTGAAAATAGCGATTAAGTAAGGCGCGGTTTCTAAAAATGGTTTTTCAGCGTCGGTACCGAGCGGCGCCAAAGCGTCCAACCATTCTTCAGAGGCGCGACGATCATAAAATTCCCGCTCCTCCTGCTCTGCCGCCAAACGAATTTCTTTTTTTATCGCTGGGTTTTCTACCACAACAAAATGCCAGGGCTGCATATTTGCACCGCTGGGCGCTGTGCCCGCCACACGTAACGCTTCTTCGATAACCTGACGAGGAAACTTCTCATCACTGAAGTCGCGCACTGTACGGCGAGTTTTTATTGCATCGTGAAATTGGCTCGCCGACTTTATCATCGCCTCGGGGGCCTGAGCATCAAAACTCAATGGAATATCATCAATCTTTGAATCTACCATTTTCATTCCCATTGTTGTTCAGTGAGTTATTACTCGGATAAAGCCAGAAAAAATTCCACTTTTTGCGCAAGCCAGCGACGGGTTTCACCTTCTAACTCATGAGAGAATCGCTTGGTAATGCGCTCGTGATAGTCTCTCAACCAATTTTTTTCTTCAGCGCTCAACATTGACACCTCTACTAAGCCAGGGTCTAAGGGCACTTCAGTGATGGTTTCAAATTCTAGAAAACCCTCTTGGGGGGCTTCTTTTACAATCACCAAATTTTCTATGCGAATACCAAACTCCCCCTCGAGGTAATAACCGGGTTCATTGGACATAATCATGCCAGGCCTTAAGGCTTCGGCAATTGGGCGCTTGCTAATGGAAGTTGGCCCTTCGTGTACACTTAAGTAACTGCCCACGCCGTGGCCTGTGCCATGGGCGTAATCGAGCCCTTCCTGCCATAAATATTGGCGCGCAAAAGCATCGAGATGAGCGCCCGTGGTGCCCTGCGGAAAACGGGCCTTGGCCAGAGCGATGTGGCCTTTCAGCACCAGGGTAAAACATTTCTTTTGAAAATCTGTGGCCTCACCGAGAGACAGTGTGCGAGTTATATCGGTAGTGCCACCTTTATATTGGCCGCCGGAGTCCAGTAAAAACATGTTGCTGTTATTAATGACTCGGTTACTTTCGGCTGTAACGCTGTAATGGGCGAGTGCGGCATTGGGGCCACTGGCGGAAATTGGCGTGAAGCTAATGCAGTCAAAGGCAGTGGAGGCCTGACGAAACTCAGTGACTTTCTCAACCACGTCTAACTCGGTAACTTGAAACTGAGGCACAGAGCTTTCTATCCAAGCTAGAAATTTAATCATCGCGATGCCGTCTATATGCTGGGCATTGCGAGCCCCCTCAAGCTCCACCTCATTCTTACAGGCCTTACTCACTTCCAGCACATTGGTCGGTGCAACGCCTACTAAAGCCGCGAGAATTTTGTGAATGTGCCAAGGGGTTCGGGCCGGGTTAATAGCCACAGGCCCGCTGAAGCTTTGACGGATTAGAAAACTCTCAAGATCATCGGGCTTCACCAGTGTAATGCCCTCGTCTAACTGCTGACGCTGAGCTTCAGATATTCGCGATTCGTCAAGGAACCAATAGACGTCGCCGGAGGCCTCCATTAAGGCATAACTCAAACAAACAGGGGTGGCAGGCAGATCTTGGCCACGAATATTAAGCAGCCAAGCCAACTCTTCGGGCGCGGTGAGCATGTAGGCACTAAGGCCCTGCTCTTTCAGGGTTTCGCCTAGCGCGAGACGCTTTTCAACGCTGCTCTGGCCCGCGTAATGCAGAGCGTAAATTTCCACAGCTTCTCGCTCTGGCGCGGGTCTATCTTTCCACAGCTCATCAAGGGGGTTGAGCTCAAGCTCTACCAAAGAAGCTGCAACTCCGGCTAGGGCCTCCCTGAGCGCTGCCACCTCTGCACCGGTGTGCAGCTTAGGATCTAGGGCAATTTTCTGCTCTGCCTGCATCTGGCCCTTGAGCCAAGCGGGCACGGCACCAGGCACTAAAGACTCTACGGTGAAACGCTCGGGGTCTACTTGCTGATGGGCTTGAACCGTATATCGACCGTCAACAAACACCGCGGCGCTATTTTGCAGCACAACGGCTTGCCCCACAGAACCACTGAAGCCCGTAGCCCAGTTAAGCCGGCGCCCAGAGGGTGGCGTATATTCGTTTTGAAATTCATCAGAACTGTAAATAACGATACCGGCCAGTTCCTGTTCTTTAAGCCACGCCTGTAATTGCTCAACATTGTGCATAAAGTTATCTCGATATTAATGTGCTGAATGCCCGCCAACGGCACTTAGCCTAAGAATGATGACTTAGGCCAAGTGCAAGTTAGCGACAAGGTATAGTAGACATTCTCAAGGTCTTGACCACATTACGCAACACCAACAAGCATTCATTGTGGTATTCAACCAAGGCTGCCCTCGTTGCACTGTAGTCTTGGTGGGCTATGGCCTTACATAAAACCAGAATATATTGGTCTGGCCTTTTCGCACAGACTGCCTCTACTTTGCGAATGTAATACAGCCTGTCGTTGATATTGCCAATGCGGGCAATAAGCTCTTGGTTACCTGAAAGCAAGGCCAAATTCAGGAACATTTTACTGCTTAGACTGGCGAGCATGTCAGGCGATTGGCGAGCGCTGGTGGACAACACTTGAAGGTAGGGCCGCGAGGGCTCGTGAACGGCATTGTTTTGCACACTTAAATCGTTATCGGCTAAATCAATGGCCCAATTTAATAGTGCAAAGTTAAGCTCGTAGAGTTCGCGAACAGAACCCTCTAGAACCGGCTTGGTAAAAAAGCCAACTCGCGGTACAAGCTCTAATAAATCTTCTGCCACCAAACGATTGAGGCATTCACGCACGGGGGTTGCACTCACTTCTAAACTTTCGGCCAGCGTTTCTATATTCAAACGTTCGCCCGGCTCATAGACACTGCGGATTATTTTTTGCTTCAATACCTCGTAAACACTGCCGACAAATTTTTCACCTGACTCACGACTGCTTAAACCGTTCATATACTCGCCTCCTTGCGATTGAACTACGAATGACTACTCAGAACTAAATAATTCGCGGCAGAAAATAAATCCCTCATATTTGAGGCAAAAAAAAGGCCGCCTGCAAATGCTAGGCGGCCGAACCGGACGGAAAATCAGTAAATACCTACAACAATAGTCGGCGTATATCGCCTATCGCAGACACCAGGAAGGTCATAAAATTACCGGCGTCGGCGCCATTAATTGCGCGGTGATCGTAAGACAAACACAGTGGCAACATATTGCGAGGCTGAAACTCTTGGCCGTCCCACTTCGGTTTAATATCGGCTTTCGACACACCCAAAATGGCGACCTCGGGGGCATTCACAATGGGCGTGAAACCTGTTCCACCCATTGCACCAAGGCTAGAAATGCTGAAACATCCGCCCTGCATGTCCATGGGCATCAACTTGCCATCGCGGGCTTTCTTCGCCATTGCATTTGACTCTTCAGCCAATTCCCACAAGCCTTTTTTGTCTACATCGCGAATCACCGGAACCATAAGCCCCGCTGGCGTCGCCACAGCGATACCGATGTTTACATAATCCTTTTTAACGATGTGTTCACCGTCACTGTGCATCGAAACATTAAACGCTGGCTCGTAACGCAATGCCGCGGCACAGGCCTTCAATAAAAATGGCAGCGGGGTTAATTTAACGCCGCGCTTTTCCGCTTCGGCTTTCATGCCTTTGCGGAAGGTTTCAAGCTCAGTAATATCAGCGTCGTCAAATTGGGTGACGTGAGGTACGTTAAGCCAATTGCGAGACATATTGTTGGCGGTAATTTTTTGAATCTTGGTCATTTTTACCAATTCAACATCGCCAAACTTCGCAAAATCAACTGCTGGGATGGCAGGTATGCCACTGCCGCCAGTGACTTTACCACTGGTAGCAAGGTCAACTGCTTTGGTGACATAAGCGCGAATATCGTCCTTTGTTAGACGCCCGCGCGGGCCTCCACCTTTGACCTTGCTCAGGTCTACGCCCATCTGTCGTGCCAACTTACGCACTGCGGGGCCAGCGTAAGCACCGTCATCAGATTCCGCCGTAGATTCATTGCTAGGCGTGGCTATTGCCGCAGGGGCGGCCGGTGCCGCAGCCTTGGGCTGAGGTGCCGCTGGAGCTTCTGCCTGTGCCACTGGAGCACTACTTTCCGGGGCTGGGGCGCTGCCCTCTACCAAAAGCACAGCGATGGCTGCACCACTGGCAATTTTATCGCCCTCATTGACACTCAAGCTTAAAACTTTGCCGCCCGCCGGGGCTGGAATTTCAATGGAAGCCTTGTCGGTTTCCAAGACAATCAGTGAATCACCTTCACTGACGGTATCGCCAACGGCGACACAAATTTCAATAACATCAACGTCTTCGTCTGTGCCAACGTCCGGCACTGTAACCGTCTGCTCAGCTGAGGCTGCCGCGGCAGGCTCACTGGCGGCAGGTGCTGCCGCACTAGGCGCTTCAACAACTGGCTCGGGAATGTCTGCTGCAGGCGCCGCCTGCTCGGCGGCCTCTATTTCCAGCTCAACCAGCGCAGAGCCTTCCGAGATAGAATCGCCCTCATTAACTTTAACCGACACAATAGTGCCCGCGTGAGTGCTGGGAATTTCCATGGAGGCTTTGTCAGTTTCTAACACCACCAGCGACTGCTCTACTTCTACAACATCGCCCGGTGCTACACACACCTCAATAACATCAACAGCATCTGCGCCGCCGAGATCGGGAACCGTGATCACTTGAATTGTCACTGTCACTCCTTGCTAATTTTATTAAACACCCAGCTGAACAATATCAGGGGCAAAAAACAGGGGCCTTTATAATTTGGCCCCGGCGCATTGTCTTAACAGCTCATTGGATCTAATTTTTCCGGATCAACGCCCAACTGCTTCATTGCTTTGCTAACTACTTTAGCCTCGAGCTGGCCTTCATCGCTCAAAGCTTTCAAAGCGGCAATGACAACGTAGTTGCAATCCACTTCAAAGAAGCGGCGCAGGTTTGCGCGAGTATCACTGCGACCAAAACCTTCAGTACCTAAAACGCTAAAACTGTTGGGGATGAATGCCCGCAACTGTTCTGCGTAGGTTTTCAAATAATCGGTAGCCGCAATCACTGGGCCTTTAGCACTGGCCAACTGCTGAGTAATGTATGGCACTCGTGGTTCAGCTTCTGGGTGCATCATGTTCCAACGCTGAGCTCTCTGACCGTCGCGAGTCAATTCATTGATGCTGGTAAGGCTCCAAACATCTGATTCAACGCCGTAGTCTTCGCGCAGCACAATGGCGGCGGCTCTAACTTCACGCAAAATTGAACCGGCGCCCATCAACTGCACCTGCAACTTAGGCTTCTTCTTTTTAGTCACCTCAAGTTGGTACATGCCCTTGATAATGCCCTCTTCCGCGTTCACTGGCATATCGGGATGAACGTAGTTCTCATTCATTGTTGTGATGTAGTAGAAGCAATTTTCTTTTTCGGTAAACATTCTATGCATACCGTTTTGGATAATTACCGCCAGCTCAAAACCGTATGTGGGGTCGTAAGTGCGACAGTTTGGAATGGTATTCGCCATCACGTGACTGTGGCCATCTTGATGCTGCAAACCTTCGCCATTGAGCGTGGTGCGACCGGCAGTTGCACCAATCAAGAAACCACGTGCCTGACTGTCACCTGCGGCCCAAGCCAAATCGCCAATGCGCTGGAAACCAAACATTGAGTAGAAAATATAAAAAGGAATCATCGGGCAATCGTTGTTGGCATAAGACGTTGCGCAAGCAATCCAGCCCGACATTGCACCCGCTTCGTTAATGCCCTCTTCGAGGATCTGACCTTTCTTATCTTCTTTGTAATACATTATTTGATCGGCGTCGTGGGGCGTGTATTTCTGCCCGGCCGAAGAGTAAATTCCCAACTGGCGGAACATGCCTTCCATACCAAATGTACGCGCCTCATCAGGAACGATGGGGACAATTCGCTCACCAATGTTTTTGTCTTTAACCAGCGAAGACAAAATACGTACAAACGACATTGTGGTTGAAACTTCGCGCTCACCACTGCTCTTCAGCTGCCCTTTAAAGGTTTCAAGTGCCGGTACTTTCATGGCTTCAAACTCGCCATCTCGCGACGGCAGATAGCCACTCAATGCGGTACGGCGTTTTTGCATGTACACCATTTCAGGGCTGTCGGGCGCCGGACGATAGTAAGGCACACTTTTCAGCTCATCATCGCTGATGGGGATGCCAAAGCGATCGCGAAAACTTTTCAAATCTTCGACGTCGAGTTTTTTCACAGAGTGAGAAATGTTAGCGGCTTCGCCGTCTCCCATTCCGTAACCCTTAACGGTTTGCGCCAGAATCACTGTAGGGTGACCGGTGCTGTTGCTCGCCTCTGCGTAAGCGGCATACACTTTAAAGGGATCGTGACCGCCGCGATTAAGATACATAATATCTTCATCAGAAAGGTCTTTAACCAATTCAAGCAGCTCTGGGTATTTGCCAAAGAAATGCTTGCGAGTGTAAGCGCCACCGTTGGCTTTATAGTTTTGCAACTCGCCGTCACATACTTCGTCCATGCGTTTTTGCAATAGACCAGTGGTGTCTTTTTCCAGCAGTGCGTCCCAGTGTCGACCCCACACCACTTTAATAACATTCCAGCCGGCGCCACGAAACACACCTTCCAGTTCTTGAATGATTTTGCCGTTGCCTCGCACAGGGCCATCAAGGCGCTGGAGGTTACAGTTAATGACAAAAATCAGGTTTTCCAGATGCTCGCGACCCGCTAGCGAAATGGCGCCCAAGGCTTCTGGCTCATCACACTCGCCGTCACCTAAAAAGGCCCACACTTTGCGGTCGCCACGTGGTGCTAAGCCGCGTGCAGACAGGTAACGCATAATGTGCGCTTGATAAATGGCTTGGATGGGGCCAAGGCCCATAGAAACTGTGGGGAACTGCCAGTAATCAGGCATTAACCAGGGGTGCGGGTAAGAGGAAAGACCGCCGCCGTCCACTTCGCGTCGAAAGCTGTCCAGTTGATCTTCGTTCAATCGCCCTTCGAGATAAGAGCGCGCATACATACCGGGGGCACTGTGCCCTTGGAAGTAGACCAAATCGCCCGGATGATCGCCATCTGGGCCGCGGAAGAAATAGTTGAAGCCAATATCGTACAAAGTGGCGGCGGACGAGAAGCTGGAAATATGCCCACCCAAACCATCGTCATTGTCATTGGCGCGCATCACCATTGCGAGCGCATTCCAGCGAATTAAAGAGCGGATTCGACGCTCCATAAATAGGTCGCCAGGCATGCGTCTTTCAGAGGTGACAGGGATAGTATTACGGTAAGGAGTGGTAATTGCTGCCGGAAGTTGCACGCCAGCGTCAGTGGCGCGATCGCCGAGTTGTTTCAATAAAAACGCGGCGCGCTCTTTGCCTTCGTGACGAATAACAGCGTGTAGTGCATCGAGCCATTCGCGGGTTTCGAGGGCATCAATATCCTCTAGCATTCAATTCTCCTCAGTAATTGACCGTTCCGTTACATCAGTACCAGCTTGGAATACTGGCACTCATTTAAGTTGTTCAGTGCATGAGTATAGGGGCTTTTTCGCTACAACACACAAATTCATGTAGTATTTTTACACAAAGCGCAGATGCTTTCCAGCGAAGCTTCGAGAATGAGCATGTTAAAACCTTGCTAAATCCTCGATATCCCTAATATTTATACAATTTATGGCAAGAGATTTTACTGTAGCTAGACTACATAATGAAGAGGAAAAAACTAATTATGGCCAAATCACCCTAGAAAATGGCCATCGGCGCGTAAAGTTTTAAGCTTCGCAAGGCTCTGCTTGAAGCACTTTCGCCCGTATTGGCCAGGCATTCAAAATAGCCTTAACTAAAGTAGCCAGCGGGATGGCGAAGAATACGCCCCAAAAACCCCAGAAACCGCCAAACACCAGCACGGCTAAGATAATGGCGACAGGGTGCAGGTTCACAGCCTCAGAAAATAGCAGCGGCACCAAGACGTTGCCGTCCAGGGCTTGAATGATGCCGTAGACCATCAGCAAGTAGAAAAACTCGCTGCCAAAACCCCACTGGAACACGCCAATCATGGCCACCGGAAGTGTGACTACAGCCGCGCCGATATAGGGGATCACCACCGACAAGCCTACCGCAAGCGCTAAAAGCAAAGCGTAGTTTAGGCCCAGAATGGCAAAGGCAACATAGCTTGCAACCCCCACCACAATAATCTCAATGACCTTACCGCGGACATAATTGGCTATCTGCTCGTTCATCTCTCGCCAAATACGGCTCATTACAGGCCTTTCAACGGGTAAAAAAGCCGAGCACCACTGCACCAATTGCTTTGAGTCTTTCAAAAAGAAAAACACCAATATTGGCACAAGCACGATGTAAATCAGCGCGGCTACCAGCATAGGCAAACTGGTCAGGGAAAATGACAACAATTGCTGCCCCATGCCACCCAGCTCTCCACTGGCCGACTTAATGAGCTCATCCACCTGCTCAGCGCTGATCAACATGGGGTATTTTTGCGGCAGAAGCAGCAGTAGCTGATTCCACTCGGTAAGCATTCGCGGTATTTCTGACACCAATTTTACCGCCTGCTGCCATATGATTGGCATCAGCACCAAAACAGATGCCGCCAGCCCACTGACCAGAACCACAAAGGCGATACTCACTGAGGCGATGTGTGACATACCCCAAGTGCGTAAGCGCTCCACCATTCCCTGCATTAAAAAGGCGATAATCAAGCTGGCGATGACGGGCGCTAAAATCGCCCCCATAGTAACGATAATGAGCAGAGAGACGCCGAGTAGAATCGCCAGAATTAGCGCTTCTTCGTCCCCAAAATATCGATCAAACCAACCGTGAAAAATTCGAAACATTGAGCCCTCAGTAAATTTAGTCATAGGTTAACAACGCCGCCCGTTCATTAAGCTTTCTGTAAAACATAAATGTAGTGCTGCTCGTGGGTTTCACTGAGCAGCAATGTGTTATCACTGAGATCGGCAAAGGCCTGGAAATCTCTCACCGAGCCCGAGTCGGTGGCCAAGACCTTTAAACACTGACCGCTATTGAGCTTGCTCAGTGCCTGCTTGGCTTTTAGCAGCGGCAGAGGGCAACGCAAACCGGTGGCGTCCAGCTCCGCATCAATTGTAAAATTCAAAACACGTTCCTATGTTAAAGGGGGATCAAAGGCAGGAAAACAGGCCAAGGGCTTAAGTGTGACGCAATCCTACCATCTGCACTACGACGATTTACGATTATTTACAGATTGTATCGAACAAAGCGGGCTAAGATGCGTCAAAGCGCTAGGCAGCCTCACGGCGAAACGATAAAGTAAAGCACGGCTGTATCGCCACGATCATTATGCAGTACGACGAGGAGTCATCACATTTTTGTGCACAAATTAGTCAAAACGCTTAAACCGAGAACTTGCTTCACCGCCCTACTCACAGCACTTATGTCACTGCCTGTCCAAGTTGCTCTGGCAAAAAGCGACATTAAGTTGCCCTCACTGGGCGACGCCAGCTCGGCTATTGTATCACCTGCCGTAGAGAGAGCATTGGGTCAAAAGTGGCAGCGCATGTACCGCAGCCAAGTGCCCACCTCCTCCGACCCTCTTCTTACCGACTATTTGCAAAAACTGCTGGCGGAACTGGCAGAGACCAGTCAACTCAGCGACCGCCGGTTAGACTTGATACTGGTGGAAAATGCCAGCATGAACGCCTTTGCCGTGCCCGGTGGCGTTGTGGGTGTACACACAGGCTTATTCCTTCACGCCGAAAACGAACATCAACTCGCCTCGGTACTGTCACACGAATTGGCGCACTTGAGTCAACGACATTTCGCGCGCGGTGTTGAAGCGCAACAAAAGGCCAGCATTCCCAGCATGGCCGCCCTACTCGGCGGCCTGGTACTTGCAGCCACCGTGGGTGGCGATGCGGGCATTGCCGCGATGACGGCCGCTCAGGCAGCGTCTCTAGAAAGCCGCTTGCGCTTTAGTCGGCAAAATGAACAAGAAGCCGATCGCATCGGCATGATCAACATGGTTAACGCCGACATGGACCCTCACGCGGTGCCAGCGATGTTTGAAAGCATGATGAAGGCCACACGCTACACTCGCCGTCCACCAGAATTTTTGCTGTCCCACCCGGTGACAGAAAACCGTATTGCAGACTCCCGCAACCGGGCCGCGCAATACCCTGCGAAACAATACAATAACAACTTGGACTACCATCTCATGCAGGCTCGAATTCAGCTGAAGCATGAAATTACCCCGCAGGCGGCGGTGAAACGCTTCCGCAACGAGATGAATGGTAAAACCCTGTCTATAGATGGCAGCCGCTACGGCTTAGTGCTGGCACTCACCGACTCCCGGGAAACCGAAAAGGCCTGGCAAGAATTGCAACCCTTGCTTAGCAAGAACCCCACAAAGGTGAGCTATCAGATTGCCGCTGTGGACATTCTTGTTGCTAACAATGAGTTTCCTAAGGCGCTGGAACGATTAGAAGCTCAACTGAAAACACATCCAGAAAACCACCCTCTCAATGTTCGCTACGCGGAGACTTTGATGAAGGCTGGGCGCTATGCTCAGAGCGAAGGGGTTTTAAAACAGTATTCAAGAAAGCGCCCAAAGGACGATTACGTTTGGTATTTATTGGCCGAGGTTCACGGTTTAGCCGGTAATATTGTTGGCGTTCATCAAGCGCGAGCGGAGTATTTTATATTGAATGGCGTCTACGACAAAGCGCAGAAGCAGTTGCGGAATGCCTTAAAACTCTCTCGGGCGAGTTATCACACAACGGCTTTACTTCAGGAGCGGATTAAAGATGTTCGCAGCATGCAGGAGAATGATCACCTGTAGGCTTGGAATTTTTCCAAGCCCTTCTACTTTAAGTAAAACACTTTTAAGCAAACCCTTAGGGCTTGCTTAAAGTATAGGCCTCACCACCTTCATCCAGCTGGGAATATGTTAGCCCATGACCAAACTCAAACAGCGGATCTTCTGAATCATAAGGCACATCTTCTTTTTGCTTCTCCACCGCCTCTACCGACGAAGGCAACTCAAAAGGGAGCTTAGCAACGGGATTAAATTCACCGTAGACAAGATCAAGCACCGCCCGATCGTTCGCCCCAAACTCAGCCAACAAACCTGCCGCCGCCTGCGCCAGCTCGGGAATCACTGCAGGCCTGTCGAGATGAATGACAAACACCGTTGGCTTAGTGTCGGCAATTGCCAGCAATCTATCCAGCTCTTCCTGAGGGAAGTCTAAGCGGCCTTGATGGAATAATGATTCCAGCAACAAATCCACCAGTGACTGGGCCAAACCATTATGGTTCTCGAAAGGTGCTGCAATGCGAACAATGGCGTAGTCAGCCTCCTCCAAGTTGTTTACCACCGAGCCATATTGTGAGGCCACACTTTCATCGATATTCTCAACATACACCTTGCTGCCTCGCGCAAGCGGCAAAACAGTTTGCAGTGGCGTGTTAATTTCTGAACTGTTTTTCAACAGGACGATAGATTGTCTTTGCGCTTTCTCTCCAGCAGCCATGTAGGCTTCAGTGCCCACGCTCTTCGCTGCTGCTTCGACATCAACGTAGGGCTGATCAAACAAACCTAAGCGGAATTTATCTCGAAGTAGCCGACGCACAGATTCATCCAACCGAGATTCAGAGATTCTTTTCTCGCGAACTATATTGATCAAACTGGCCACTGCAGAGGAGCCCCCAAACTGATCAATACCGGCGTCCAACATCTTAACGATGCGCTCTTCAACACTTAGGTCTTCAACACCGTAGGAGCGAGCCGGCGCGACGCCAAAATAACCAATAGTCAACCACGAATCCAATACCGCCCAATCACTGCAGACCACGCCGTCAAACTGGTATTTATTGCGAAGTAAATCCGTGATGATGTATCGGTTGTAGGCGAAGGCAACGTTCTCTGGAGTTTGATCCATAGGCACGCCGTAATAAGGCATGATTTGCCCAGTGCCCGCGGCAAAAGCCGACTCAAAGGGAATTAGGTGGTAATCGAAATTATCACCCGGGTAGGCCTGCTCTTTGCCATAGGGGAAGTGAGCATCCAAGCCATCTTTCTGAGCGCCGCCACCCGAAAAGTGCTTTGTCATAGTGATGACGCTTTCTGTGTTTATTTCTGCTCCCTGGAAGCCCTTCACGTAAGCGCCGATCATTCGCGCAGAAAGATCGGCATCTTCACCGAAAGTACCGACGATGCGAGCCCAGCGCGGCTCAGTGGCAAGGTCGGCCATTGGATGCAGTGCAACTCGAATTCCTACAGCTCGGTATTCCTCGCGGGCAATTCTACCAAAAGACTCCACCAGGGCTTCGTCGCCCGTTGCGGCTAAGCCAATAGGTTCAGGCCAGCGAGAGAAAGACTCCGCCGCAATACTAGTGGCGCGCATATTGTTGCGAGAACCGTGGCGAGGATCACTTGAGAATGTAATGGGGATACCCATGCGGGTCTTCTCCGCGAGCACTTGCAAGGCATTGTGCCATTGCGCCTCTTTGGTGGCATCAGCGGTGCCAACGATATTAAAATGGCTCAGCAATTTTCCGCCCACGGCATCAAAGGCGCCCAACATGGGGTAAATCATTTGCAGCAACCAGGTTTTTTCGATGACCTTACCATCTTCACCCATCATCATCTGGGGATGAAACATCAGTCCGGCTTTCTCTTCCACTGTCATTAGGCTTATCAAATTGTCGATACGCTGGGACTGCTCAGCCCGCGTATCTTCATAGACATCCAAAGCGCCATTTTTATTCAGATCTCTGAATGTGAAGCCATTCTGCGTTAGTGTTTGGGCCGAGACACCCAGCGCCTCTTGCCCATGAATATTGTCAAAATAAATACTCACCTGCAAAAAACCTATCAAGGCGGCCAGACCACCAATGACAGTCGCCAGCCCCATTCCAATATATTTAAACAGCTTAATCACTTGCACTTTTTAACCCTCAGTTACGGTGCTTAACACCGCTTCTTTATTCGTCAATTTGATTGTTATTAACATCAGCAGAGCACTGCCGACCAAATAGGTAAGGCCATAGGTAAACCAGCCTTTACCGATAAATTCACCGATGTAAAGTGCCAACAACAACAAGGTCAGCACGATAACTCTCGACCACTCCAAATTCATCGCATAATGTTTAAGGTCCAACACCGCCCCCAGTACAATCACCGTATACAACTGAATTAGAGCAACACCAAGTATCACGGGATAATTCAGGCTCAATATTTGCGCTGTTGTCCAAAGGTGGAATACCGTCAGCAATAGATACTGTAAAACAAGCGTAATTCCAGCCGCGAAAGTTAGTGATGGATTGTATTTATGGAAGTCATCTAGATCCGTTTTTTGTATGGGGTAACGTTCTGCCACATCCTCAGGCCTCCAGCCCGTACGGGACCACAGCATTGATATTTTGTCTTTCGTGACCGTTGTTCTACAGGCATCACGAAACATGGAAACAAAAATGTGGACGTTGGCCCACAAAGGGTTCCAACTATTCAAGGCTGTCCGCAAGCCATAGATAATTTCCTCGCCCTCGTCTTCCTCGGCAAAAGTTCCAAACAACCTGTCCCACAAAATAAACAGCCCGCCGTAATTTTTGTCGATGTAACGAGGGTTTTGCGCATGGTGCACACGATGGTTTGATGGCGAGACAAACACCCACTCAAACCACCCCAGCTTGGGAATATGTCGCGAGTGAATCCAAAATTGATAAATCAGATGAGCGGTGGACACTCCAACATACATATAAATGGGCATACCCAAAAAGAAACAGGGCACAAAAAATATCCAGGTGGCGACAAAGCCGGTGCCCGTCTGCCGAAGCGCCGTGCTCAAGTTATAGTCTTCACTTTGATGGTGCACGACGTGTGAGCCCCAAAATATCTGTCGCTCATGACTTATGCGATGAAACCAATAGTAGAAGAAGTCATAAATCACAATTCCAATGAGCCAATGGCTTGTAGATTCTGTACTCAGGGGGAATAGTGCGTAATCCTGCTCTACCTTTGAGAAAACTAAAACCCCTACGTTCAGGAAAACCAACTTCGACACAGTGCTAAGTAGACCCAAGCTCAAACTGTTTATCGTATCGTTGACACGATAAGTGTTGTTACTTTTAGCGTGCCCCCATAGAATTTCCACTAAGATTAAGAGCAGAAAGAATGGTACGGCATAGGGAAGGAAATTCATGCATTAACCTTTAGGATTTATTATCTTTTTGACGAACGTAAACCAGGTTTATCTCCCGCCTCTTAATCAAACAACGCTCACCACTAATTTGGTAGTCATCATCGTACTCAGCAAATACATCAGGCAACACAGGTGCTGCGGCAGTCGCCCCCTTCTTTGGCAGGCGATATAGAGTGATGTAAGAACTTCCTCTTATGTTTCCGCTCTCGCCTACCTGCACCAAATAATTGCTGACTAGATGCCGACTAATGTGATCTTTTCTCTTTTGCAGCATCAGAAATATTGACTTTATTGCCTTTCGTCCTTTGAAACTCCGACCGGCCAAGACAAATTCCGCGTCTTCTGTAAAGAGCAATGCCAGCTCATCTATGTTGTTTTGGTCGGCAAGACGCGCATAATTTATACCGGATTTTTTACAGGCGTTCTCGATGAATAGATTGCTAGAATTGTTCGACAACACAGTAGTTTCACCACTCGCCATTGACACAACTGGGAGCGAGAGAACTGCGCAGGCCGCTGCGACCAGAAACAAATATTTGGCTGACAATTTCAAGATTGGGTCTCCATCAAATAAATCACTTCATCAAACAAGCCCTTAAGCAAGGCTATTTTTAGCTAGAGCTTGGCGACCTAAGTCTCTTTATTAATTTTCGAACAAGGAGTGTCAACAGCAGTAAAAAGATTCCGAAGACCAAAAGCACCTTGCCAACAACAGCCCCAAGCAGATCGATGTAAGGGCCATAGATCATATTTTTTCCCGTCTTTTTAGCCTCAGGCAATTCGCCCAAGCCTGCCTTAAATTGCTCAATGGATGCCATCATAGAGGCAACTTTTTCGGGGTTTTGCTTGGCTAGGTTATTTTGTTCCCCAGGGTCGTCCTGCAAATTAAACAGTAGGGTTTCGTGGCCGCGAACAAAACCGGCGTGCAGCCATGCCAACGCTCCCACCTGCCCTTTATATGGAAGCTTTAGCTTCCAGTCACCATGGCGATAGGCCCGCAGTTCGCCGCTCATGTAATAGTAAAAGTCACGGTTCTCGCCCTGCTCTTTACCTATCAGCACTTTGCCAATGTCTGTGCCATCAATAACGCGATCATCGGGAAGGCTGGCGCCGGCCAAGTTTACAAATGTAGGTAGCCAATCCATCATTGTTGCCAAACCTTCAGGTTCAATACCGGCTGGGATGTGTTCCGGCCAAAAAGCCACGGCAGGCACTCGCATGCCGCCCTCAAAGGTAAATTGCTTGCCTTCTCTCAAGCCCGCTGCCGAACCGCCATGATCGCCCATCAATAACCAAGGGCCGTTGTCACTGGTAAAAATAACCAAGGTGTTTGAGGCGAGGTTTAAAGCATCCAATTTTTTAAGTATCTCACCCACACTCCAATCGAGTTCCTCCACTACATCACCGTAGAGCCCCCCTGCCGATTTACCCTCAAATTCTGGCGAGGCATAAAGCGGTACGTGGGGCATATTGTGAGCAAGATAAAGAAAAAATGGTTCGTCCTGATGAGCCTCAATAAAATCAAGAGACTTTTCTGTATAAGTTCGCGTCATGTAACGCTGATCAATATCTTCAAACTGAATCGCTTGATTATCAAAGTAATACAAGCCACCCATGTCGTTGCTGTAAGGAACACCAAAAAATTGATCAAACCCCTGGTTCCAGGGCATGTATTTTTGGTGGTGCCCCAAGTGCCACTTACCCACTATACCGGTGGCATA
>CAJWBQ010000042.1 GCA_913020115.1 uncultured Cellvibrionales bacterium | reverse complement strand
CTCGTTATTTCCGCCAAATCAGCCAAGGTGTTATGCTTGGCGCGTTGAAACTATACGAGCTAGATTAATGTCCTCAACCTCTACAACAGACACGCAGAACCCTACTATCCTTACTGGCCCTCCTCCCCTTTCGCTCGACCGTAAGTTCACTATTGCGCAAATGATGGACTGGAGCGACTGAATAAAAAATAGTTAACAATCAAATGTTTTGTAGGGATAACATTTCTCTGGGGATTGTTTGGGGACACTAGGGAAAGGAATTGCACGAGTTTTCGATCACATTGCGAGTCTAAAATACGGCACCCTGAACGGAGATACTGTTTAGCCTCTACAAAACCAGGGTCTTGCCATAGTGCTTCTAAAACAGGCTTCGTCCAGACCGTCGATTATGGTATCATTGAACCCGTTCATCAGGAGACCACAGACAATGGCACCCCCCAATAAAACGGCATCGCTAGCATCCAAAAAGGCATTTATTGCCAAAAACCGCATTGCTAATTACCGGGCCAGCCTTCTTCTAGAGGGAATCACTCCTCCAAGTGCTAACCCAGCCCGCTCTTCATCAATACATTCAGTCATCGCCCACTATCAGGCTCTAGCAAATCAGGCTAAATAGCTATGGTCGACAAATACGGGACCGATCAGGACCCAGATTGTTATACAGGCACCAATATCCTTATCAATAAGCTAGATATCCAGGATGAACAAACCCTTGAAGATGCTGAGCGAGATATAACACTTTTGCGCGCAATTGAAGTCGAATTCCAACAGCCACCCTATTCATTTAGCCACCTTAGCAATATCCATAAAACACTGTTTGGAGATTTATATCCATGGGCAGGATGCATACGTCAACTCGATATCAGTAAAGGAACTACACGGTTCTGTAGCGTTAACTACATTGCCCCTGAAATAGAAAAGCTCTTTACCCACTTTACAAACGCATCATTTTTTCAGGGCTTAGATCGCACCAACCTTATTGCGGCTGTCGCGGAGTTTTATGGGGATCTCAATATGATTCATCCATTTAGAGAGGGTAATGGACGCGCTCAACGGTTGTTTTTTGAGCATGTGATAGCCAATGCTGGGTGCCAGATATTTTGGGAACCTATTGAGAAGGACGAGTGGGTTGACGCAAATATCGCCGCAGTTACTTGTGATTATTCTGCTTTAGAGGCGATATTCGAGCGCTGTATACGCGACCCCTTGAGCGACGGTTAACATTAAGGGCTTCAGGTCTATACACCTTGCATTTTGCTGTTCTTACTTATCAAAAACACTCTAAAATAATCAATGTTGAGTACATATGAGACGCCTAGAATAACCATGAAGAATAACGTTAACTCGACAAGCACACAGCCTGCGCGGCTGAGACGATTTTCCATTGCGCCCATGATGGATTGGAGCGACTTAAAATAAAATAGTTAACAATCAAAGATTTTGTAGGGATAACATTTCTCTGGGGATTGATTGGGGACACTAGCGAAACAAATTCCAGGTGCCATTCTGCACTCGATTGAAGGCGCCGACCACAGCATGCCCCATACCCACGGTGAAGAATTACAGGCAATAATCAAAGGGTTTCTCTCTGAGCTTAGCGCGGATTAAAGGCCGCACTGCGCGCCTCCGACGCCGCGCTATCGCCGAGCCAGGGGTTTACTGCAGCTAGCGGCTAGGCAGATTGTAGTGGGTCCCCCTACCCTGCCCCTCGACCTCAAAGCACCCCCACTCCTGCAGCTGTGCCAAATCCCTTGACGCAGTTGCTTTTGAGCATTTTGTAATGCTCACGTATTTTTTTGTCGTCATTCCAAAATCTCGGGGATTGAGCGCGAACATTTTATTAATCGCTTTCTGTTGTCGATCATTGATGGGTAACTGACTGTATTTGTCCCAATAGCGTGTTTTTTCCAAAACCCGATCGATACCTTCTTTAGCGATTGATTGCGCCTTTAGTGTTACGCCTACAAACCAGCTTACCCATTCTTGAACATCAAGCGTGAGGGATGCATCGTTTAAGCGCTCATAGTATTCATTTCTATTTTTAAGCAGCACACTGGCAACATTGAACAAAACAGCTTGGCCAGCATCTTGAGAAAGTGCTTTGTCAGCTATGGCACGTCCAATTCTGCCATTACCATCGTCATAGGGGTGAATCGTTTCAAACCATAGGTGGGCAATGGCTGCACGCTCAACGCCCGACAGCTTGGCGCCCTGACCGGCCTTAGGAGCCGTGTCATTAAACCACGTGATAAAAGCCTCCATCTCTTGTGGCACTTGAGAGGAAGGGGGAGCCTCGTAATGAACGGTTTCATAGCCCACTGCCCCAGATACGATTTGCATAGGCTCTGGAGATGTACGGTACTGTCCTAAATTGATTTTCACCAAGACATTGTCCCGCTCATGATTAAGAATCAGCTCGTGAAGTGTGTGTAAGTAAGTCGCAGAAAGTGGTTCGAAGACTGTTTTACGGTTTTCAACCATCATGGCAGCCACGCCAGACTCTTTTTGAGATGCCCGGCCTGTGGCGGGTGGGGCCAGCTGTAAGAACTGCTTGATCGAGGACCGAACAGAGCGCCTATCAAGGTTTTCACCTTCTATCTCAGAGGTATCCATGGCATTGGATACCATCGATTCCACAAGGACCGCAGCACGGTCATCCGTACTCATGCATCCATAAATACCGCTTAGCTCCCCAAGCTGCTTCAAATACTGCTGTATTTCTGGGCTTAACTCATCCCGGATGTAGGAATAGCTTGGCCATTCTGGCCGCTGCCAAGTGTACATGAGGTGATCCTTAACATTAATCACCTCACACAATAGCAAATTATGATGCGATTGATACAAAAAATCACCTCCTTTTGGGAAAATGCGTTCAATGCTCAGTGCTTTCGCGATTAGTGAGGAAGATACCCGATTGCGCATCCACCAAAGACGTGGGACCTTTCAAGGGCTAAGCATGATTAATTAGCTGTACGCATTCGGTTTTTAAAGCGGGAGGGAAAGATACTGCTGCCATACCGCAAGCTGATTTTTCAGTTTCCCCAGAGTTTTGGGGGGATTTTGGGGGTACGACTATTGCAAAAACAGGCTAGAATAGGCAAAAACAGTAAAGAACCGAAGAGCTAAAAAACCTTGAAAAACAGTTCAATCTCAAGAATCACGCGGCCTGCCCCGAAAAGAACTTTCACCGTTGCGCCCATGATGGACTGGAGCGACTGAATATAAAATATTTAACAATCAAACATTTGTGGGAATAACATTTTTCCGGGGATTGATTGGGGACACTAGCGGAAGGAATTACGACGCGTTTTGGATAGCACTGAAAGTCTACAATGCAACATTATGGGCTGAGACTTATAAGCGTCGACACTTCCCATTTCACCGTGACTTTTTTCTTTCAAGTCAAATAGATATAAATCGATCTCTGTTTTATTCTTTGTCAATTTACCCGCCGTATTGATTGGCCAGCTCTTAGGAGCACAAATATAAGCAAAGAATAAAAAATACTTAGGAACACTCGTTCCGCAGCTCCCATATCAATAACTTAGGCGGTATTATTTTGGTAATAGGTTCCCGCTACGGGTTGTTGCGTTCGTTTATTGCCCGCAATCCTACAAGGCCCAGCGGCTTTCTTTGATATCGCGCTTGCGCAGTCGCTTCATTGAGGTTTGGCATTTTTCTTGAATTGACGCCAGACTAGCAAGCACCATCTTCGCTACAATGTCTTCAATGGTTTGAAAATCGGAATTATTATGAATAATATAGCGCCCCGCTGCCGTAGGCAGACCGTAAGATATTTCAACAATGGTCAACGCAGTCTCTATTTCAACGTTGAAATTATCATTTAAGATTTGAGCGAGATACATGACAGTTGCGGCGTTGCCATACTCAGACGGGTCGCCGTAATCGGCAATGGCAGGCTCGGCTTCCAGCCTCTCAATCAGCAGGCCATGCTCTTTGATATAGGAAAGATAAACCCGCGTACTTTGCTGAACCATTTGCTCTAAGGTATCAGTACTTTCAACGGTGTCGCGCTGCAATCGCCTCAAATGCCTATACTCTCGGGTCAAGACTGCTTTCAGTAAACTCTCCACACTAGAGTAGTGGTTATACGCCAGCGCTTTACTAATACCAGCCTCAACGCTGACTCGCTCGATACTCACCGCAGACACACCCTCATTGGCGATCAGCTTGGCGGCGTGATCCAAAATCATGGCCTTTCTTGCTTTTGGGGACAGCCTCGTTCGGGTTTTACTGGATGCACCTGTACGACTCGTAAGTAAAATGAGTTGATCACGTTCTTTTGATTCAGGTTTCACCAACACTGCCCGTGAGGACTGGTATTTTTTTTGAGTCGACTCCAAGCTGGCAAGCATCATAGTAACCGTAATGTCCTCAACCGTTTGAAGCTTGGTGTCATTATGAATTATGTAATGGGCCGCTGCCACTGGCAGACCGTAGGATATTTCAGCAATGGGCAAAGCCACGTCCGCACCCACATTAAAATTATCATGTAGGACTTGAGCGAGATACATGACAGTTTCAGCGTGGCTGCTTTCAGGGGGATCACCGTAATTAGCAACAGAGGGCTCTGCTTCTAGCCTCTCAATCAACAAGCCATGCTCTTCAGTGTAAGTAAGATAAACCTTGGTGCTTTGTCGAACCAGCTGCTCCAAAGTTTCCGAATCCTCAGCGGCTACCTGCAGCAAGCCCCGCAAATGCCGATACTCTCGCGCCAAGAGCGCTTGTAATAAAACAGTCACACTTGCGTAGTACTTATACGCCAGAACCTTACTGATACCAGCCTCATTGCTGACACTTTCCATGCTCACCGCAGACACACCCTCATGGGCAATAAGCTTGGCAGCATGATCCAAAATCATGGCACTTCTTGCCTTTGGGGACAATCTCGTTCGGGTTTTCCTAGGTGTTTCAGAGTGACTCATAAGACCGATAATCTACTGTTGGGAATACTCGCCTCAAAATACTGCATTCAAGCGCGCCGATAAAGATGAGATCGCTTTTTATTTCAAAACTATATCGCCACCTGAATACCAATTGAAGCCCTTATGCCACGAGACCTTCCGACTCCAGGCTTTACTAAGAGTAACACAAGACAACAAAAACCTGCAAAGTCATCACAAAAAGAAATAATCCCAAGAGAGAAATGACGTTAATATCTTGCAAGCAATTGATTTTATTGATTTATTTAAACATAAAAATGAGAATAAACTACTAGACTATATGTAAACTAACATTGACAAGTGGGCCACTGATCGCTATCTTCAGCCTGTAATAGGCGCTCAGCGCCTTAAATCTGTACTGGGATATAGGCTTGCGGACACATTCATCACTTAATGAATAAGGCCTCATATCAATAAAAAACAATATTCGAATTCTTAATGAGAGAGATACAGATGGTTAATTATTCCAGAAGCTTTTTTAAGCGCTCACTACTCGCGACAACAGTAATGGGTGTGTTCAGCGCCAACGTTGCACAATCGCAAGATGACGGTTTTGTTTTAGAAGAAATTATTGTGACTGCCCAGAAACGCTCACAAAACCTTCAAGACGTGCCATTAACCATCGCATCCTTTTCCTCTGAAGCTATCAAGGAATATGGCGTTACCAACATTCAATCCCTTGCCTCTGTCACCCCGGGGCTGGTGGTCTCAAGCACTCAGGGTTCGCCATCGCCCTACATCCGCGGCGTTGGCACACGCCTGGCTACTATTGGCCTTGGGCCCAGCGTCCCGATCTACATCGATGAGCGCTACGTCGGCAGCGGCGGTGGAGCTTTACTCGACTTGCCCGACGTGGAACGAGTTGAGGTATTAAAGGGGCCTCAAGGCACTCTGTACGGTCGCAACTCAATTGGCGGCGCCCTGAGAATTATCACCAAAAATCCCGGCGATGAATGGACCGGCGGCGCAACAGCCTCTCTGGGTGATTATGGTCTGACTAAATTCGACAGTGTTATAGGTGGCGCTCTTAGCGACACCCTGCGTGTACAACTTTCCGCGGCCAGCTACCTACGGGATGGCTACGCCGACAACCTGTCCGAAGAAGGTAACGACGAATACGATGACTTGGACTACACCTCATTCCGCGGCAAGCTGCATTGGGATATCAGTGATGAGTCCACAGTAAAGTGGACCGCCCTCTACTACGAAACGGATCATACCGCAGGATTTCGCCAAAACTCTCTGGACGCGGCCCCCACCAATATCGGCCAGGCATTTGGCGGCATCACCGGCACCAGCGGCGACAATGTCGCTCACAACATTAAAGGCAATGCACAGTCTGAAGGACAGGCCCACGACTTAACCCTCGCTGTGCCCTTTGATTCTTTTGACTTTATGTCGGTCACTACCTATACCGACAGCGAGTCTGAAGGCCCTCTCGAAACTGACGGCAGCTCGACCGATGTCTTGGGTGGCCACGTCTTTAACAACGGCCATACCTTTAGCCAGGAGTTTCGCCTTACCTCTAATAGCGACAACAAACTACAATGGCTGGTCGCAGCGGAATACCACACAGGACAATCACAGACGCTAACTAACGCAACGTCCATTCAATTTCCCGGCTTAACCGCAGAGCTCGGCGTGCAAACTGTGGACACAGACAGCTACGCCTTGCTGGCAAAAGTGAGCTATGACTTTTCTGAAGACTTGAGTGCCAGCATAGGTGCCCGCTATACAGATGAGGAGAAAGCTCAAAATACAGTGCCCACGCCAGGCCTCTTGAATCTGTCCGGCGGCCCCCTGCCCTACGCATCGGACGCCAGCTGGACGGAGCTAACGCCCACCCTAAATATCCAACGTCAATTTGAAACGGGCATGTTGTACTTCACCTATTCTCAGGGCTTTAAAAGTGGCGGCTTCAACAGCCCCGCCAATCCAAAATTTGACGGCACTACCCGACCGATTCTGGAACCAGAAATTCTGGATAATTTTGAAGTCGGCTACAAAGGCGAATTCCTGAATAATAGACTTCGACTCAACAGTTCCTTGTTCTACTACGACTATAAAGACCTGCAAGTTACTCGCGCTGCCGGTGACGGCGACACACCGACCCTGGTGACACAGAATGCCGCCGATGCGGAAGTGCTTGGCTTTGAAATGGATGTGACTTGGCTGGCGACAGAGTCTCTGGTTTTAAGCGGCGGGTTCAGCGCTTTGGATAGCCAGTACAAAGATTATGACGCATCAGCCAAAGTACCTAATATAGAACTGGGTCGGGGCGCCCTGGGTTACGGCGATGTTTTTTATGATGCCTCGGGCGAATCGCTGCTGCGAGCCCCTGACATTACCGCCTTCGCCTCCGCTCGTTATAATATTCAACTGGCAAGCGCAGAGCTACCGATTGTATTAAGCTACTCATACACCGGTGACTTCCAGTATGACTTTATCGCCTCCACCAGCACACAAGAACTTGAGCAGGAAGCAATAGGACTACTGCAGGCGCGCATAAGCTACATTCCCGAAGGTGCAGATTGGAGCATCGCGCTCTGGGGAGACAACTTGACTGACGAAGAATACTTCACAGAAAAAGTGGCGAATGCCTATGCCTTGAGAGGAAATTACGCCGCGCCGAGAACGTGGGGCGTGGACTTTTCCATGGACTTTTAAGCACCTCGCTGAAATGAACAACAGCCATACCCCACCGGGGTATGGCTGCTGACAAAAACAGATGGAACGATGAGCGGATGAAAATACGAAAACCAGTAAGACTTGTGGCCTTATCGGCCACTCTTTTTTTATCACTGCTCACGGGCAGTGTTCACGCCGACGAAACTCCAGTTAAGGTGAACGCCTTTAACTACGTGCAGGCCAAAACAGCCATTCAATTCGACAAATACTTGGCAAGAGCCGGCGGCAAACTCAATACTTTCGCGCACGGACGAAACCTTGTTGGCATTAATAGTCGCAGCAGTAAACGTTTGAACCGCGACACCTTATACAGCGTTGCCATTGTGGACATCAGCAAAGGTGCCAGCCTGATGATGCCAGAGGCAGGCGATCGCTACATGTCCGTGCAAGTGGTCAATGAGCACGGCTTTACTAACAACATTTTTCACGGCGGAGGTCGTCACAACTTAAGCCTGAAGGAGTTTGACACACCTTATGTGTGGCTTCTAATTCGCACCTTGGTATTCGACTCTATTCCAGGTGACCTAGAAGCGGCCCACGCGCTACAGGACCAAGTGTCCATAAACAGCGCCTCCGATCAAACTTACACCCACCCACATTACGACGCTGTGAGCATGGCGGCGACGACGGCATTGCTACTTGAGTTAGGCAAGGGCATTAGCGATAACTCAAAAGCAGCCGGAACGAAAGAGCAGGTAGATCCGATCAAACAGCTTTTGCTGTCGGCTTATGGTTTTGGCACCCTGCCTGAGACGGAATCTTTGCTCATTACCGTTGAACCCAATCTGCCCGCTGATAAAGCCTATGTTCTTACAGTAAAAGATGTTCCCGTAGATAGTTTCTGGTCACTAGCCATGTACAACAAGGAGGGGTATTTTAATAAAAACGAATACAACTCCTATGGTTTTGGAGACAGAACCGCTCAAAAGAATGCGGATGGCTCGGTCACACTGCATTTCGGCGGCGACCCCAGCAGCCTCAATTATATTCCTCTCACCGAGGGCTGGAATTATGTGGTCAGAATGTATCAACCCAGAGCCGAACTGCTAAACGGCACCTGGACGTTCCCTGATGTGAAAGAACTTAGTCGCTCAAGCCCTTGATCGCAATAGCACCTCCTGGCCAACAAGAGCCTGACTCCCTCGCACAGGACACTGGCCAACAACAGGGTTTTTTACAATGAAGAGACGCACCAAACAAACATTACTTGCCATCACTATTGCCCTTGGGATAACCGCCGGGCTCATTTCATTGTGGCAGAGCAAGCAGGTCGACAAAATTATCACTCTAATGGACTTCGATGGAAACGGAGTGCTGCAAACCGAAGAAGTTCAGCCCTTGATTCGTTTGCGATTCAGCGAGTTCGATATTGATGGCAGCGGCGGCATGGATCGTGACGAAATTGCAGCTTACTTACGCCTCACCATTTTCAGCGCAATTGCGCGCAAGTGGCATGCGAATGGGTTGCCTGAATACCCCCCTGCCGGTGACGTCGATTTGGACGCTCTGCAGGCAGCGCTAGATGAAATGGTGGACGTTCTCGAACTGCCTGGCGCCGTGATGCTTGTGGGAAAAAATGGTGTTGAGCGGATTCGGATTACGTCCGGTGAACTTGACGCCAACACCGTTGTCCCGGTTGCATCAGCCAGCAAATGGGTTAGCTCTGCGGTTTTGATGCGCTTGATTGAGCAGGGAGCACTCACACTGGAGACGCCGCTGAATAGCTATATTCCCGAATTAGCCGGGCACTGGGCAAGCACAACACTGCGACAGTTGTTGAGCCACTCCAGCGGAACCCGCGAAGGTCATGCCATCGAAAATCCGCCAAGCATGCCTTACAGGGAGCAGTTTGAACGCCTGACTCAAAAGCCTGTGAACAATGTGCCAGGAGTGGAGTTTACCTATGGTGGTATTTCAATGCAGATCGCGGGCTATCTCGCGGAGCAGGTGTCCAATAAACCCTGGTCGCAGCTCTTTGACGAGTTGGTTGCAAGGCCCTCAGGAATGAAACAGAGTGCCTACGGCCACCCGTTTTGGCACAAGTCCGGCACAGTGATTAATTCACCGAATATTGCGGGTGGCCTCTATACCTCTGCACAGGACTATTTCAACTTTCTCACAGCCTTGTCTCCCGAAGTGACGGGCCCCCGCTTACTCACAGAGAACAGCATCGGACAAATGGAGAGCGACCAGACTTCCACACTGGCTCAAAACTTTCGTACTCCGATTGTACCAAACGATTGGTTTTACGGCCTTGGATTGTGGTGTGAAAGTCCGCATGCGGAGCGCTGCACGCACGTAAACAGCGCGGGGGCATTTGGCACATTTCCATGGATTGATCGGGCATCCGGAACGTATGGCGTGATGGTAACGTTGGGCCCTATGCGGGAGATTTTACCCTTTGCACTCAATTTGCGTCGCCTGGCGATTGAACTGGAGCGCTAGCTGAGCTGGTTAAACTGCAGAATGAAGGCTAGCTTAAGTATAGATACAGCCGGCCTCAGCCCCTCCCGCTCAATTGAATGTTACTTTTTCGTCGACTGACAGGGGGCTGAGACATCAACTTCTCACTAATCTTTTGGAGTCTATTTTGACTAAGGGATGTATCAGTTTTTCATGCACCAGCCTTGCGTTGGTTTTTGTCGTGGGTTGTGGTGAATCATCCGTAAAAATTGCGGCGCAAGGTGACATCATCGTCACTGAGTTAATGCCTAATTTGGGCGATGGCGAACCGCAATGGTTAGAATTACACAACACTACAGAAGCCCCTATTAATCTTGGTAAATGTGAAATCAGTAACACGCAGAAACAGAAATTTAGCATTACCGATAACATTATTGTTGAACCTCAAGATTACATTGTGATCGCCAGTGGAGGCTTAAATGATAAAGCCCTGCCTCAGGCCTTAACCCAAGCTGAGTTTAACTATCAAACAGATTCGTTTGAGTTACTGGAATCTGGCGGCATTAGCCTGTCGTGCAATGGCGAGCTCATCGATAAAATGACCTATAAAGTTGACGCACCAACGATTGCGGCAAGCGCCAGATCATGGCAACTAGAGCCAGGCTCAACCAATGCCAAAGAAAACGACAATGAAGAAAAATGGTGCTACACCATTATGATTAAGAAACATATGTATGGTGATCGTCGTTTTGCTACCCCAGGCAAAGCAAGCCCAATCTGCGAATCAGTGATGCCTTACATTAGTTATAACGATCAGAAGCCGGTGCTAATTGAAGGCATTGATTGGGACGCCACGCTGAAAGTAGCTGAGGCAGAATTCGCCATGGAATTGTCAACTTCTGAGTTGCCAATTTGGGCCATTAGAGACCAGATTGTCACGCCTGAGGTTGCGGCTAAGATTGCTATACTCTACTTCGATAACATTGAGATGCTCTATGGCACAGCACCCTTTACTCGTCTTGATTGGAACCATGCTGTCTGGCATTTTTCATGGGCGATTTCCAACCTTTATCGCAATGGAGATATCGCGGTCAAAAAAGAATTACAAATTGCCTACGAAGACGCGATTAAACGCCCCGAAACACTTGAGCGTTTTACCTACATGGCTATTGATCATATTAGAAATGACGTAGTGGTGATGGGCGACGTTCATACGCCAGCTCATAACCGTATGAAACAACTTATTGTGGCACCGGGAAACCCGGAATATTTGCAAAGCTACGACGAATATCTGGAAAATCAGAGAAGCCCATTTGTGCTGAAATCTATTCATGTTTTATATACGGTGAAAACCTTTTTTTCAAAAATTTTGTAGGGATAACATTTCTCTGGGGATTAATTGGGGACACAAGCGGAAGGAATTGCTACGTGTTTTTGATCGCATTGTGAGTCTAAAATGCGGCATCCTGGACTGAGTGGCTATACTGCCTCTAGAAAACTAGGGTCTTGCCACGGCTAATCTTTCTTTAGTCAATAGAATATAGAACCTGTCCAAGAGGTCGGTCCAGCACCTAATTAGAAATCTTTATTTGAATACATAGGGTATGGGCAGAATAAACGCCCCCTCCCATATTCAACTTAGTATAAAAGCAGGCCACTAACGACCTTCTCTAACCGAGTAGCCGCCGCTAGAGTATCTCTGCTCAAATGAACGAGTCGGCCGCTAAGTGCTATTCGGAGGGTTTTTGAATGCCCATTGTTTTCATCTGATAGGCCAGCGTTGAAGGTTTAATCCCTAATAAACTCGCCGCTCCCTCCTCGCCCCAGGTTTTCCATTTAGCGCATTGTAGCGCGGCAATAATATTCTCCTTCTCCATAGCTTTAAATTGCGCTTGCGTGAAATAACCGGCGGTAGGTAGCGTTACCGCTTCGCTACGCTCTTCAGTAACTTCCCTTTCTTTATTGCTTGGCACGATATCGAGATTTAGTTTACTGCCGTTAGAGGATATAACTGCCCGTTCAATCGTATTCTTCAACTCCCGAATATTACCGGGCCAAGGATGCGCTTTTAGCAACAGAATCTGATTTTGGTTTAGTGCCAATTGCTCGCGGTTAAGCTCCATGCAAGTGTTTTGCAAAAAACTCATAGCTAAAGGTACTACGTCGTCAATACGATCGCGTAAAGGCGGCACGTTCACCGGGAACACATTCAAACGATAGTACAAATCTTCACGAAAACGTCCGGCTTTGATTTCTTCCAGCAGATCGCGATTAGTTGCAGCGACTACGCGCACATCAACCCGTAGGGTTTTGTTATCACCAATAGGTTCAAATTCACCCTCTTGTAAAGCACGAAGCAGTTTGCCTTGTTGTGCTAGGGGAATTTCACCGACTTCGTCGAGAAACAAGGTGCCGCCGTCTGCCAATTGTAAGCGGCCTATGCGTTCCTGATTTGCACCAGTAAAGGAGCCTTTAACGTGACCAAAAAACTCGCTCTCAAATAACTCGCTGGGAATCGAAGCGCAATTAACTTTGACCATGGGTTTGTCGGAGCGGTCGCTCTGATTATGAATGGCCCGCGCAATCATTTCCTTACCGACACCGGACTCCCCGAGTATCAGTACGCTCACCGGAGTTTGTGCAACGGACTCAACTTGCACTAACGTGCGTTTCAAGGCGTCACTACCACCTATGATTTCTGCAAAGTTACCGCTGGTGTTAAGTTCTTCGCGTAAATAGTCGCGCTCCATCTCAAGCTGTTCTTTGAGTTTGTGCAGCTCGGAGATGTCATCTTTTAGTACTAGGTAGTGGGTGACATTCTGCTCAGCGCCTGTAATCGAAGAGACAGCCACCGCCTCCCAGAAGCTTGAGCCGTCTTTGCGCTTACTCAGCACATCACCGCGCCATTGTTCGCCTGACGCGATAATCTTCCAGATAGTATTGTATTCTTTTTTCTTTTTCTCGCCGAAGCACAGCGCATCGGATTGCTTGCCGATTATTTCGTTAGCGGCATAACCCGATACCGTTTCGAAATGCGGATTGGCGTATTCGATTTTCCCTTGCGCGTCTAGAATAAGTATTGAAGCGGAACTCTGCTCCACCGCTTGCGACAATTTACGCAGATTGAGTTCAGCTTGTTCCCGTATATCGGCATCATTTATAAGCGTTTTTTTCATCTGGTTCATGGCCATAGTGATCTGATCTAGTTCATCAAAATGCACACTTTCCTTGCGCTTCAGGCGCAGAAAACTGTGTCGCTGGGAAATATCCAACCCAGCGGCAAAATCAGAAACAGCTTTTAAATGGCGGGTGACAAAATGATAAATGATAAACAGAATAAACAAAGACACACAAAAAGTCTTCAGACCTTGCGAGATGAGGATAAGCCAAAACTTTTTACTTAATCGCCGAATAACACCATCAAGGTTAGACTCGATACTCAGGCGCCCGACGATCATTGCTCTGTCCTGAACCGTTTGTAATACATCGACCTCAAATTGCCGCGATGTACTGTCAGCGCTACGCTCCCCTAATTCGAACACCTTACCTTCTTCGATCTGCACGGCTGCAAAATGCACGTCCTCAAACTGGGTAATGCCCGACAATATATTTTCGATTTGCTTGGTGTTAAGAAACCAAATGGCGTTGCCTAGACTCTCTCGATAACTCAACTCAATTTGCCGCATACGCAAGTCGACCATATCGGTCTGCTCACTGTAGTCAGTGTAGAGCTGAAAAAAAGTAATGAGCAAGGTGACAAAGGAGCTGAATAAAAGGATGAGGAACAAAATTTTTCGTGCAATGGAACGCTGCGGGGCTGATTCACTCATGAAACACACCGTATTTTTCCTGAATCGCACTAAGGTCGCCACGCGCGACTAATTTCGCGAATATTTCCTTGAGGTCACTCTCACCTAAACGAGCTGTGCTCTTATTCGATATTTGCACCCACGGCGTTCGTTCGTCAACGACCAGTGGCTCGCCCAATACACCCTCCTGCTCACCGCTGGCTTTAATGGCGCTGACGATAGGCGGGAGTGGGCCGATAATGGCGTCCACTCGACCGTAGAGCAGCATCCTGGCACCCTGGTCAAAATCCTCGGTTAAGCGCTTGTGAATTAAGGGGCTGCTATCGATCTTGTCACTGAATTTGGCACCGCGCAGGTAGGCAAGAGTTTTGCCCTGTAAATCATCAACGGAATGGTAGACGCTCCCCTTAAGGCCAACAATCACAGTTTTCAGGCTGGGCAGGGGCGCAACGTAAGTCACATAGCCGTCTAATTCTGCGTATTTGAACATAATCGACAGGTCTGTTTTGCCGCTCTTGAGTTCACTAACGATGCGGGCATAGGGGTAAATGATGTTGTTTGCCGTGTAACCGGCCCCGGCAGCGAGCAAGTTGGCCACGTCGTAGTAAATCCCACTGGCATCAACAGCGCCAGGTGCAAGCGCAATGCCATAGGGCGGGATGCCGATCGTGCGAATCTCGATCGTTTGATTGGCCTTAACGGGATGGGGGGTAGCCTCCTGCGCCATGAGCGAAGGACACAGACAAAATAAAAGCGCCATGCTGAAAAACTTGCGCTGAGTTAACACTATGCTGTGCAACTGCACCCCCCCAATTGAGACGATGAAAATACGGTTTTATCGTTTTTTATACCACGAATTCTTGTGGCTAACACCTTAAATATTTGTGGAACACAAATTCTTGTGGTCTCAAAAAAACCTAAGCTGTTGAAATTATTAACAAAAATATTTGGCACAGTGGTTGCACTACACAACAGCACTAAACACAACATTAACAGCAGCATTAACCAACAAATCCATAACGGATAGGGGAAAAACATGAAACAGACCAACACCGCTAAGGCGCAAACGACCGAACGGAAAACAGACAGTGGAAAGCCCGCGACAATGTCGCCCCGTGATACGCTCAGCAGCCCACTCACCCTGCCCAACGGCGTGGTGCTGCCGAACCGCTTCATGAAATCCGCTATGAGCGAGCAACTGGGCGGCCGGAAATTCGAGCCCAGCAAGGTTATCGTGCGCCTCTATAAGGAATGGGCCGAAGGCGGAGCCGGGCTGCTGGTATCCGGCAACGTGATGGTGGATCACAAACACCGAGGCGAACCGGCCAACGTTGTGGTCGAGGATGAATCCAACTTGTCGGCTCTCAAGCGCTGGGCCGCGGCAGGCACCTCCAACGGCAACCACTTTTGGATGCAGATCAACCACCCTGGCAAGCAAACCCCCGCCCTTGTCACTCCCAAGCCGGTGGCACCTTCCGCGACGGCGCTGAAGATTCCGGGATTCGCCAAGCCGCGTGCCTTGGAGGAGGATGAAATACTGGAAATCATCCAGCGTTTCGCGACCACGGCCTCGGTGGCCAAGAAAGCCGGATTCACCGGGGTGCAAATCCATGGCGCGCACGGCTACCTCGTCACCCAGTTCCTCTCGCCGCGCCACAACCAGCGCGAGGACCGATGGGGCGGCAGCCTGGAAAACCGCATGCGCTTCGTGCTGGAAACCTACAAAGCGATCCGCAAAGCCGTAGGCCCGGCATTCCCGGTCGGCATCAAGTTGAATTCGGCGGACTTCCAGAAGGGCGGCTTTGGCGAAGACGACTCACTAATCGTCATTAAGGCTCTGGCAGAGGCCGGCATAGACCTGATCGAAATCAGCGGCGGCACGTACGAGGCCCTGGTCATGATCGGCAAAAAGAAAGCCTCGGACAGTTCGGCAAAGCGCGAAGCCTACTTCCTTGGGTTCGCCGAAAAGGTCCGCAAAGTTACCAACGTCCCCCTGGTGGTGACTGGCGGCTTTCGCAGCGCTCGCGGCATGGCGCAGGCCCTCGCCGACGGCGCGGCTGACCTCGTCGGACTGGCACGCCCGTTAGTGATGCATCCCGACATTCCCAACCGCGTATTTAGTGGCGAGGATTTCCAGTTCAAAGCCATTCCGAAAGTTTCCACCGGCGTCCCCCTCGTGGACGGGCTGTTCATGCTGGAACTCGCCTGGTACGAACAGCAAATGAAGCGCATCGGCAAGGGCAAAGGGACGAAGTTCAACCTCAACCCCTGGGTAGCCTGCCTCTACATTCTGATGGACAACGGCCTCGCCGCGCTCCAGCCCCGCCGGGTGTAATCGCCCCGATTAAGACGGTTGAAGTTTTAACGATGAAACAGCACTAAACACTGCATTATTAACCACAATGAATCCATAACGGATACCAGGAGAACAAACATGTCAGCCAATAAATCTCAATCACAGACCCATTATGTTTTAGTACACGGTGCATGGGAAGATGCCCGTAGCTGGGAATACGTAACCCCCCTTCTCGAACAAAATGGCCATGCCGTTACCGTAGTGGACCTACCGGGGCACGGCGCCAACCAGCAGTCCATTTCAGCGATGAATATGGCCAACTACATCAAAACAGTGGTGGATGTAATTACCTCGCTGGACCGCAACGTGGTCCTGGTGGCCCACAGTATGGCAGGGGCAGTGGTCTCACAAGTTGCCGAGCAAATACCAGGGCTGCTTGAACGACTGATATACGTCTGTGCCTTTCTGCTGCCAGAAGGCGACACAGTGCTAGAGGCGATGCAAAGTGACGATGGCGAGTTTTTACCGAACATCATTTTCGCTGATGATAACAGCTACGCGATGCTGCCGGAGCAAACCCTGAGGAGCGCAGGCTTTCACGATGTTAAGGAAGAGGTTATTCAGCAGGTTTTGCCAACCCTTGTTGAGAAGCAGTCAACAGAGCCCTTTATGGCTCAGGTGTCGGTGAGTAGCGCCAGGTTTGGCTCGGTACCCAAGAGCTATATCCGCTGCACCATTGACAGAGTCACCACCTCCGCACTGCAAGATCGAATGATTGAAAACTGGGCGGTGGACAGTGTTTACGATCTGCTCTCCGGTCACTTCCCCGCATTCTCAGTGCCTGGTGAACTTGCCGACCTGATGCAGCGTGCGGTTAACGACGCAAACCAGCCGCAAGTGAGCAATGGCTAAATCAAGATCCAGTTAATTAAAAGTACTAAACAATAGTGTAAAACCAATTAAATCACTCTGGAATTAAAGACAGGAATATCGACATGAAAACTTTAATTAAACATGTGAGCACAATCGCTTTGGCAGCCACAATCAGCTCTGCCCCCCTTTTTAATAGTGCATTCGCCGCCCCGGACAACGGTGTGAAACTGCTGACTGCAAACTTTGAAGCACGTGAAGTAGTCACTGTAGAGGCTGGCGACTTTCACTTCAAGCCGGGTCAGATTGCACCTGTACACACCCATGCAGCGCCAGCGATTGGCTATGTCGTCAAGGGTGCAATTATCTATCAAGTTGAAGGAGAGAAACCGCAAATTCTCAACGAAGGAGATGCGTTTTACGAGCCAGTAGGCCCACGTATTTTACGCTTCGACAATGCTTCGGCGACGGATGAAGCCATTTTTATCGACTTTAATCTACAACAGGAAGGAGAACCATTTATCGTATTTGAAGAGCCTTTGACAGAAGATATTGATCGCCGCACTTTGCCAACCACTGATTTAAGTGGGAAAAGAATTGATCAAGTAAATATTTACGCCAACGAACTCGCGGGCGGCGACAGCTTGCAATTAAAAACCGTGCGGCCGATGTTAGGGCTCGTTGCCGATGGCATTGTAGTGATCAAGGTCAACGGCAAAGCGAAACAACGTATTGTTGCAGGCAAGAGCTTCTCAATACCGAAAGCAGGCAGCAAAACGACCATTCAAAACGTTTCGTCAGAAGTGCCCGCCAAGTTGATTACGTTTAGTCTTATATAAGGCAATCAAAACGAATTTAGGTCCGTTTTCCACTGTGTGCGAACGCAGTGGTTTTTTACCCGCACTCATATTTAAAAAAGACAAATTCAATACGAATTGTTCTATAGGAGAATCATAGTGAGTACAGTAACATTAGCCACTAAATCGACAAGCAACTCAACCACCTCAATAAGAAAAAGTTCAACCGTGACTCTGCCATCGCGCATACTCTACAGCATGATCCGCGTTGGCGACCTAGATCGTTCAATTACATTTTATCGCGACGTGCTTGGTATGCGTGAAGTAAAGCGAGAAACATTTACCGAAGGGCGATTCACGCTGGTATTTATGGGCTATGGAGATGACGCATCTAGCCCAACCATTGAACTGACGTACAACTGGGATCAAGACATCTACAGCCACGGCAGCGGATACGGCCATATGGCGTTGGCAGTAGTAGATATTTACGCAGCTTGCGAGCGCTTGGAAAACCAAGGTGTCACCGTCAGCCGAAAGGCTGGGCCAATGACTCACGCCGTTGATGAAACGGGCGCGCGAGAAGTGATTGCGTTTATTAAAGACCCCGATGGCTACAATATCGAACTGATTGAGCATCAGCTACCCCAAGCTTAGCCAAGACAGACTACGCCGTTGCCAACAGCATACAGCCTTGGACAAATCTTTTCCGTATCGCTGGAATTTAACATAAAGGATCAACAGCCATGACCGTCAAACTATATTTTAACGAATTGAGTTATAACGCAATTCGCGCAGGGTTTTGGCAAGTTATGTGTAGAAGCCCACCAAAATCCAGCCCGGCAATCTCACGCCACTACCCTACCCCATTCGCCGAGCGCCCTTATCCTGAGATTCCTATAACACTCCGCCGACACTAGATGTCGAGAAAGATTAGACAAGTTATGAATTGCTGCATGAGCTCCCGCTCGGCTAGAAGGTCTTCAATACCACGATGACTGAGGTTGAACCTGAAATAGAGCCAAACGGCATAACTGATGATATCTGGTGGGGATCTGTGGCGTTTGTAGGTATTCATTCGTAGATCCTAGCAATTTAGGCTCTTTAATTTGGCGAAACCGTTTCACGGAAACATTGCACCAAGGGATTTCGACTACACCATCAGCACCAAGTCCAGCCCTCTCTATTTCCGCCAAATTAACCAAGATGTTATGCTGGTTACTTTGGAACCACACGAATTAGATCAATGCTCCCAACTTCTATCACAAACAGCCAGAGTTCAAACACTCAGAAAAGCGCCTCGCGCCCTGCCCTCGACCGTAAGTTCACCATTGCGCCAATGATGGATTGGAGCGACTGAAAATAAATTAGTTAACAATCAAATATTTGTGGGAATATGCTCTTCCTGGGGATAGATTGGGGACACTAAGGGCTTGCCACAATCTATGGCAACTCGACTTCTACAAGGTTTGGCGCTTTGCCGCCCGCCAATTTGTCTAAGCCCGAAATCAACGAATCTACTGAGTTAACTTTCGACGCAGGCACGCCCATTCCCCGCGACAATTTTGCAAAATCCATATTGTTGGTATTGGTTTTTTGCGAAGCAGTTTTGGAATTGAACACAACAACCTGGACGTTCAACTTTTCGCGCGCAATGGTCCAAAGCGCTTGGATTGTATGCATCGCATTTTGGCTATCGATTAAAACGAAAACGGGCCGGTTTGGACTGGCAATAGCGGCACCAATAGATACGGGAAGCGCTTGCCCCTTAGCATCTCCTGTCAGGCTCAATAAATCGTACCTTGGTGCTTGAGACAGATAAGTAGATAGTGCCGATGGCGCTATATTACTTTCATCAGAGATAATGGCATTTTCCGGCAACATGGCTGCGATCGCCAGACAGGCTTTTTCGATATTTAGCTCACCTGTTGGCGGCTCAAGCGTCTCACTGTTAACAGAGTCCACGTCACCCTTTATGCCAAGTTCAGTGCTCAATTTTCTTAGACTCGATAGGGAATTTTGAGAAAGGGAAGCCAACGCCAAACAATTGATGTTGTTCGTCCCACTCACTAATGGGTCGACGGCCTCAACCAGTATCAAGTCGTCAAATTCGGATAATTGATTCGAGTCATAGTTGATTCGCTCGATATTCGGCAGCCCCCCACCACCGGCCATTCTAGCCGGGAATGCTTCAGCAAATAGCTTAGCGCCAGTGGCGTTGGCAATACTCGCGGCAAGCGACAACGCTTCAGCGCTTAGGGCCTTCCCGCCTAGCAATATGGCACACCTTCGCTTCTGTTTAAGAACTGCCGCAATGTCTGCGATTGTGTCATCACAGGCACTGGGTGGGCTTGGTTTTTGTGCTGATGGTGGTATAGGCGTCGCTGCTACACCTCCCTCCCCCCAAGATACGTCGGCCGGTAGAATTAAGGTCGCCACACTCGCGGAAGCCTTGCTTGCTACCTCAATGGCCTCAAGCGCATCTTTACTTAGTTCAGCGGTACTTTTTGATGTGCGAATCCAGGACGAGACATTGCTAGCCAGTGTTTCGATATCAGATTGTAGTAGGGAATCATACTGTAGGTGACTGGTTGCATGATCACCGACAATATTCAAAACGGGTACACGAGCTTTGCGGGCATTATGCAAGTTGGCAAGACCATTTCCTAAACCAACACCCAAGTGCAATAAGGTTGCAGCAGGCTTATCGGCCATTCGAGCATAACCATCTGCGGCACCTGTTGCCACACCTTCAAATAAAGTTAACACCGCTCTCATGTCAGGCGCATCATCCAGTGCTGCTACAAAATGCATCTCCGACGTGCCCGGGTTAGTAAAGCAGGTATCTACGCCTGCATTCAACATCGTTTGAAGTAGTACTTGAGCCCCATTAGACATGGTTTGATCCTTATTGTTTTGCAGAGCAGATCATAGATGATGTCGCCACCTGCAAAAATATTCTTATCGAATGCCTTCGTTTTTGACCCTGATAAATAACTACAGCGACACCATCAGGGCGCAATCGCATTTTTTACAGCCCTCGCCAACGGCGTCGGCAGATGCTTCAAGCTATTTAACAGGGAAGGCAGAATTTTTAGCTTAAGACCTGTAATCGTCGGAGGTATTACCACCTCAATTAAATGAGGCCCAGACTCTGCGAACGCCTTTTGAAGTTCGCTTGCGAAACTCTCACAGGTATCCACGCGAACAGAACTCATTCCCATGCCATTGCCGATCTCAAGAAAATCCAGATTAGGGCCCTTTAAGTCCAACTGGGATTTCGCTTTGGGGCCAGCATCACCTTCAACCCCTACTCTTTCCAACTCAACGTTTAGAATCGCATAAGAGTAGTTATTGAATATGATCGCCGTTACATCGAGCTGTTCCTGAACCATGGTGGACAGGGATTGAATGGTATACATCGCTGAACCATCACCCGTCATGGCGATGACCGGTCGCTTGGGGCAGGCAACCGCTGCGCCAACGGCTACCGGTAAACCTTGACCGATAGCGCCACCGGTTAAAGTGAGCAAATCGTGTTTAGGGCAACCTACCGTCTTTGCCATTAGTTTAGCGCCAGATGTTTGTGATTCATCGGATACGATGGCATTTTCAGGCATAAATGCGGCAATGAGGTCACAGGCCTTATCTCCGGTCAGCCTTCCTTTTGGCCGCTTTGTTTTGACCGGTTCCTGTAGGTCCGGCTCAACCTTAGTCGCTCCAAGTCGTTCAGACACACTCGTTAAGCTTGACGCGATATCATTCTCTGAGGTCACGAGGAAGTGAACGATACAGCCATCTGGCACCAAATAACTCGCCTTACCCGGATACGCAAAGAAGGACACCGGTGGCGCTGTGTCAACAATAATAAGATGCTTTAAACCTCTAAGCTGTACCTCGGCCATCTCAGCCAAATAGGCGAGCCGTTCTGTTGTTGGCCTACCGCTACCTCGCTGCATGCGGGCTGGGAACGTTTCTGAAATTAAGCGGGCACCACTTTTCTTTGCAATTTTTGCAACGAGGCTTAGGTGCGGCTCCTGAAGTGCGCGCCCACCCACCATGATGGCACAGTCTTTACCTTTCTTAAGTGCCTCTAAGATTTCATCAAGGACGGTTTCATCAAGTACAGCTTCAGGGCCCTCTTGTGCCAGGAGAGCTGCCGCTTTAATCGCAGACATTGCCTGTACTAGATCGACATTCTCAACGCGCAACACATCTTCTGGTACGATCAGCGTTGAGATTTGTGTCGGGTAGCCCATTGCAACAGACACAGCTTCTACAGCATCACTCGGCAATTTCTCAACGCTTTCTGAGGTATGCACCCACTGGGAAATATTACGTGCGACCGCTTCGATATCTGATTCACGCATGACATCCGCTCCTGCACCCTCACCTCGCGCCTGACTCAGCACAATATTAATCATCGGAGTTTTGGCTTTGCGAGCATTGTGCAAGTTAGCCTGGCCATTGCCCACACCAAATCCATAGTGAGATAACATAGCAGCGGGTTTGCCAGCCATTCTCCCATATCCATCTGCTGCCCCCGTCGCCACACCTTCAAAGAGCGTTGGAACGCATCTGAATTCCGAATTCTCTGAAAAGGCAGAGTCCAGATGTTTGTCCGCGGTACGCACACTGCAGAAACAGGTATCCACACCCGCATTCAATAAGGTCTGTACTAAAGATTGGGATCCATCTGGCATATTTTTACGCTCTTTCTCAAAAGAGTGATTATCCCCTGTTCTATTGGCTAAGTAAGTCAACTAGTTTACAGTCAGTTGTTATTATTGTGAGCGGAGGCTTGATGGAAGACATCTATGAATCGGGAGGGTGGTTCAAGCCACTGCCATCTGCCCTACGAGATAAGATTCTGGCGGTAAGCACAGAAAAAACCTTCGCCAATGGAGAACTCATCTATTCTTTCGGCGACCATGCTGATGCTTCATATGTAGTTATGGAGGGCAGGGTTAAGATCTGTCAGCTAACGCCGGACGGCAGAGAGTTCATTATCGGGCTTCTGGATCAATTCCATTGTTTTGGTGAGCAGGGGGTGATCGACGACTCACCGCGCGTGAATAGCGCCTACGCCTTAGGTACAGTCCGCATGCTCATACTTCCAAAGTCTAGCTTAAAGCGTTTACGTAAAGACCATCATGAAATCGCTGAGGCCCTGTTAACGTTCATCAATTATCGTCTCAGAACGGTGTTAAGTCATCTCAACACTCTCATGTTCTCCCCCCTACAACAACAACTTGCCGCCCGCCTTGTCCTGATTGCCAGAAGCAATGGCAAGCCCATCCCGAACGGCATCGAAATTCAAGCCAAGTTGACTCAGGAGGAACTAGGAAAGCTCACAGGCGCCTCACGTCAAAGTATCAACAAAGAACTCAAGGAGCTACAAAAAATAAACCTCCTCGAGATCAATAATAAAAAATTAACCGTTCTCGATATGGCCGGTCTTGAGGCCCTCAGCCGAGACAAGTAAGCCCCCATATTCACCTGCGTCATTGAAGTATTAGAGATTCCGCAGCAAACACATTATGTCTTTTCGATGGAATAGCGCTTCAGCATACGCAGTACTAAATTCTCCGCCGCCACATACTCCTTCGTGCCAGCCCAAAGCGTTACCTCTACGTTATCACGGCTAATATCCAGTAAAGTAAAACCCGTCGTTTCTTGCGGCGTCAATTGATCTTCAACACGCAAAGCGTTTGGGTGCTGAGCCTTTAAACCCCGAGCGGCAGACAACCAACCCATACCACCCACACCGACGGGGCCGCTCAAGATGGTATGCACAGGGTTTTCGCTCATATCCAGATTGCCACTTTGCGTGATGACACCACTGCCCAGCAAGTGCAAATCGCCGGATACAACAATCGGCTTACGATCTTTTTGCTGATGAATAGTTTGCACCAGGCGTTGATGCTGATTCCACCAACCCTGTTGCCATAGATACTTACCGCCGCCTTCATTGCGATGAACGGCTGCCAACATAGTACCGTTACTGTCGATCGTATCTGGATACCATTCACGCCACTTTCCGGCTGTCCAACCTATTGGATGCGAGGGGAAGTGTATTAACTGCTGGCAGTCGCTGGATTGTGTGGTTTCTATTAGCCATTGTTCAACGGTATTTGGAATTAATCCCGCGTTGCCACCTTCAAGACTGAGTTGTCCGCCGCAATCATAAATTAAACCGTGGAAAAGATTGCCATATTGGATCTTGCCAAAATGAGTCGAAACCTGAAGGCCATCTTGTGTTTGATGGCCAGGAAAGTGTTGAGGCAATTCATCTTCGACAATATATTCTGGAAAGTACTGTGCCTGTAACAGGTTGCGTAAATCAGTGTGGAAGTCATCCGGAGGAAAGGTCACAAGCTCCGGGGTAGCATCGTCGTTATCAAAATAGTCATGGTCATCGGTGATAAAAAATACCGGAGTTGAGCGAAATCTCACACCGTAAGCGCGGCCAATTTGTTCATCGGCAATGGCCTGTAAGGTAGATTCATTAACGGTGCCTTTGACCGCTTGTGAACTATCAAAAGACCCGTAACTTTCCAGAAAGTATTTCACCGCCATTTTAACTAAGGCATTGTCAGGATTTTCGACCCAAGAGCGGTAGTCCCAATAGATGTGGTCGCCGTTGGCAATGATCAAGTCCGGTTGTTTCTCCAGCATCCGTTCAAAAAGTTTCTGACGGTAGGCTACCGGTCTAAAGGCGTCACGCCCACCAGGGAGTACCGGCAAGTCTGGCCCACCGGCACAGGTATAGCTAATAACACGCAGATTTTTCGCTTGTGACGATGGGGCCGGAAATGTTTTTAGCGGCCAGCTACCACACAAACTCATCCCCTTCTTATCCAACAACTGTAGTGTGTATTTCGAGTTGGCGCTAAGGTTGCCGACCCGGAATGCCCAGAAGCGGCCTTTGGAATCCTGTTGGCTACCAGCTATGACCTGTGCTTTCCTATTAAGGTAATGTATATGCAGATAAGGCGTAGCGCGTGCTTTATGGAAAGACACCTTGATATTGAAAGCCTGATGACTCACGAGAGGCAAAATGTGTTGAGTATCACCCTGATACCAGTTGCCTGAGGGAATATCATTTTTCGCGCAGCTACTCAAGGCCAAGGCTGACGTGCCTAGGCCTAACTTTAAAACATCCCGTCGATTATGACCTGATTCTGACATACTCACACCTATAACAAGCTTCTCATTTTCGGCTTAGCTTATATGTTCATCTGCCCCCAATTTAATCCCACTTTAGGGACGCCTCATCTATTTTCCAGCGACTAACCGGAAAAGACTCACGGCGAACTTGATAGCCCAGCTCTTTGAATTATTGTCCTTGGATCTTAAAATGTACCAGAAATTTTTAATAATTTAATGATTGCCTACTGAGCGCTATGACTGATTGAATACGGGCTTGCGCTTTTCCATAAATGCCATCATGCCCTCCCTCGCATCAGCTGTGTCGCGATTTAATATCGCCGCGCGCATTTCATCTGCCATCGATTCATCCAAGGACTTAGTATCAAAGCCGACGAGATTATCCAGCATGCACTTGATCGCCAGGCGCGGCTGCGAAGCCAGTTCCTCGCCTAACGCCTGGGCTCGGCCCTTCAGTTGTTCCAGTCCCATAAGCTCGGTGACGAGACCAATGCGATAAGCTTCCGCACCGTCTATCTTGCGACCCCGCAGAATCATATCTAGGGTGTAGGCTCGACCAATCGTGCGCGGCAGCCGCGCCGAACCACCCCAGGCAGGCACAGTGCCAAGATCCATCTCGGGCAAACCAATCTGAGCACCGGCGTCGGCTGGCGGCCCGCTTAATGCCTTCAGGAATCTGCTCCGCTAGACGATCGATGTAAGCGAGGCTCATGAGATTGTCGGCGCAATCGTCAATACTAAAGGTGGCGACGTTGTTAACGACGGAATAGAGGTATGGATCTGACATAGCTTGATTTCTCTTGTTGAAGGCGACTGACAAGTCGACTAGAAAGCCCTCCTTTGAGGGAAAGATCACTTCGAGCAAAATGCCGCCAGGCGATTGCGGATAAGTTCTTCCGCGTCGCTGACAATGCGTTCGACCAAGTCTTTACAGCTGGGTATGTCTGAAATTAAGCCGGCGACCATGCCACAGGACCAAGCACCAACGTCCATCTCACCGTCTTTCATAATTTTTGGATATACGCCAACAACTTCTTCCTGAATATCCGAAAATTGCAATTTGTCACCCATGGCCGCTTCCGTTTCCAACAAACGCTCCACCGCACTATTCGTTAAAACACGTTCAGTGTTTTTAAGACCACGCATCACTAATCGAGTATCCAGCTCTGACGCCTGCACGATTGCTTGCTTTACATTTTCGTGAACCGGCGCTTCTTTGGTGGCGATAAAACGCGTACCCATATTGATACCTTCGGCACCCAATGCCAGGGCAGCGACCAGTTGTTGCGCATTGCCTATGCCTCCGGATGCGACAAAGGGAATAGACAGCTCTTCGGCCGCACGTGGCAACAGAATCATATTGGGAATATCATCTTCCCCTGGGTGACCGCCACATTCGAAGCCGTCGACACTGACGGCATCACAGCCAATTCTCTCCGCTTTCAATGCATGGCGTACCGATGTGCACTTGTGAATAACCTTGATACCAGCTTCCTTAAAATAGGGCATATAGGCTTCTGGGCTGCGACCTGCGGTTTCCACAATTTTTACGCCGCCTTCGATGATGGCTTTTACATACCCGGGGTAATCCGGTGCGGTAAAAGCGGGTAAGAAAGTGAGATTGACGCCGAAAGGTTTGTCGGTCATTTCTTTGCAGCGGGCAATCTCTTTGGCCAGGTCCTCAGGTGTTTTTTGCGTTAAGCCGGTGATAATGCCCAGACCGCCCGCGTTGGAAACGGCAGCTGCCATCTCGGCAAAACCCACGTAGTGCATACCGCCTTGAATAACGGGATGTTCAATCTTAAAAAGTTCTGTAATTTTCGTTTTCATTGTGTCTCCAAAAGTGAATCTCTGTGTTTTGCTATATCACGACGCTATCGCGGTTTGGTCGTATTATTATCGTGACGGACTGGTCATTATTAGGCAGTTTCAGTTATTTCCTCAAAGCCAACATAATGTACAAAGTCATCTTGTTTCGCGCGAACAGACTTAACATCGTTGGCTGAAAACTCTTCATTTGGATAACCCATAGCAATACAGATCATGATGTTTTGGTCGTCCGGGATATTCGCGTGCTCACGTACCACATCAGATTGCATAATGCCCTGACCATTGATTACGGTGCCCAGACCTCGCTCCCACGCCGCCAGACAAATGCCGTATGACACCGCACCTAAATCAAAATGACTGATGGCAGCGGGCTCCAAATACTTGTCATAGGTCAATACGATCGACACCGGCGCATCGAATTGACGAAACCCGCGCATCACCCAATCCATTCGACGCTTTTTGTCATCACGGGCAATACCCATGGCTTCAAATAGTTGAATGGCCACATCAATTTGACGTTGCCTATGAATACCTTCATAGGCTTCCTTCATGGGGAAGTCGCGCTTGGGTGGCACACCTGACATCATATTCTTAGTATTGCCTTTTCGAATGCGCTCCAGTGGCTCGCCGGTGACTATATGGATATGCCAGGGTTGGGTATTCATGGACGAGGGTGCGCCCTTGGCGACGTCAATAACTTCCTGCAGAACCTTGCGCGGCACAGGGTCTTTTTTATAGCCGCGGACACTGCGTCGGGTGTTAACAAGTGTTTCAAACTTCATTAAGGAATCCTCAGTAAAAAAATTGATGGAGTCGTGTATCCGCAGCGACAGCTTAAAATAGACTCCTTTCCTGTTTCTCATTGACTAAACGGACGCTTGTGATTATCCCATTTTCTATTAGCTATGTAAGTCAACTAGTTTACAGTCAGTTGTTATTATTGTGAGCAGTGGCCTTTGGAATCCTGTTGGCTACCCGCAATGACCTGCGATCTTATACATTTGGCGCCATTACGATTGACCAGCCAAGCATAAGCGTTACCATCATTAACAGTACGCAGCCAAACATAAACACTTTACGCCGCAATGGAACGTAGTTTGAGCCAACGTGAATAAAAGCGTGCAATAGTCTACTTGCCACAAACGCCCAAGCTAAAACATGAATGTAGATATTAACGGTTTCGGTAAGCCACAAGATTATTGTTAGCACATAAAACAACACCGGAAGCTCAAACTGATTACGGATGCAGTTGTTAATTTGAATCACCTTATCGGGCCACGAATCGTGGTGCAGGGCCCTGCGCTCCTGATTAACTAAACCCAATTTTTCAGCTTTAGATTTAGCCATACCCAAATAGATATAGAGGCAAAAAGTGAGGGCTATTTGTGTTACTAGCGGTAGAAATAGCAGGTCTTCATTCATTATATTTCCTCAAGTATTATCCAAGATCCCGGGATGCCAGACCACGCGTTCGTGGCGGTCCGGAATGACAGGATTTATCGATAGTCACGAATTAATTATCAGGAAACAACTCCGTCAACAACGCAGCATACGACAACGCAAGTTCGCGGGTGGCCGCTACCGACGCTTGTTCAAGTCTATCATTGGGGCAATGATGCCAGGGCGAAGCGCCAAAGCTGCCAATAGCGGCATAGCCGGCATTATGGTACTCAGTTAACTCGCCAGCAGTAATGCCCAACTCCAATGGCAGCGGCCACGCTAGCCCGCCGGTGTGCCGACGAAACAAGGCCCATGTTTTAGGCAGTCGCCACCAATTGGTCATTACAAAACGGGTTTTTACTACGCCCTCGCTTGGGGTAACACCTAAGGCACCGGCATTTGCGCCTATATGTAACCACAGCGCGACTTGCTCAGGTTTGGGCGCTGATTTCATGGCGACATGGGCGCCGGCATTACCGCGCTCATGACCGGAATTCGAGTAAAATATATAATGCTTATTTTGTGTGGCGGCCCAGCGTGCCAGTGCCATAAATGCCGCTACCCCCGTTCCCCTTTCTGAGGTAGTGGTAAACCAACCACTTTGCGGCGTACTCACCACAATGGCCGGTTCACTGCTAGGGCCAATTTGCGCCACTACATTAAACGCATCAAGGGTTTGTGCCGTTGCGGATACCCGCAAACTCACGGTTTGTTTTTTCGCAAGCCCTTGCAATAAGGTTGTTGCATCGTTTTCGCCTGCCAACACCACGGGTACTTTCCAGTCGGGTAATGCTAGCGGCGCATTTAATGCTTGGTAACGGCCACATCCAGCTCGGGTAATGATGACAATGGCCGCAGCGCCAGAATTGCTAACGGCCAAAATACGCTGATCAAAATCGCCCGAGGCTAAATCGCCGCGATGATCCCAAAAATCCGTATCAACCACGATAATTTTGCCGCTGTAATCTTGCTTTTTTTCTGCATTCCATAAACGAAGCTCAGCCGTAATGCCTTGCCCAGCAGTGGGCTTTACCGGGAACTGAGGGAATACATTGATGGTTTTGTTGCCTAGCGTCAGTAACGCTTCATCTATTTGCCAGCTGCTAACCGGAAACGACTCACGGCGAACTTGATAACCCAGCGCTTTGAATTCTTGCTCTAACCACTGCGTGGTGGCCACATCGCCGGACGTACCACTACGATGAACGCCCAAACTATCAAATTTCACCAAGTCTTCAGCAAAGGTTTGTTTGGAGAACACCGAGCCATGGCGGCTATTTTCAAGGCTTTGTATGCGTGATTCACCCCAATAGGCCAGTCCCGCTAAACCCATCGAAACAACCACAAATACACAGATAACGCTCACGATAATTCGGGTTTTCATATTTGCTCCTTAGGTTTGATTGTGGATAGGCGGTTTAACAGGCCAGCCAGTTTGCAATGGCCCGGCCAATTTCCTCGCCAGAGTCCTCCTGGATAAAGTGAGTGCCTTTCACTGTCACTTCAGATACGTTTGGCCAACTTCTAACCAGGTCGCGAGCTGCGCCGCGTAACATAGCGCCTGGATCGGCATTGACAAAAAGCTTGGGTGTTGAGGAGCTGGCGAGGTATTGACCATAGTCCGCAATGACCTTGGCGACATCTTCAGGCTCTCCACCCACGGCGATTTGCCGAGGCCAGGTCAAGGTTGGTCGCCGATCTTCTCCAGCGTTCAAAAATGGACGTCGATACTCGGCCATTTCTTCGTCTTCCAGCGTACGCATAATGGACATGGGGAGAATGCCTTCAATAAACAGGTTCTGTTCAAGAATCATTTGCTCGCCTGCCTCTGACTTAATGCCCTGTACGAATTGCCCGAACTCTTTGGGAAGGTCGTCGTAGTTCCGCGCGGTGGCAACGACCGCTTCCATAAAGGCTATAGCTTTCACTTTTTCCCGGTTTTGCTCAGCCCAATGAAAGCCGAGCGCTGATCCCCAGTCGTGAATGATCAATGTGACATTCTCTTTCACGCCCAACTCGTCGAGTAATGCAAAGAGGTACGCTTTGTGTTCTACAAAGCGATAGCTGTCTGGGCCGCTGTTATCCAGCTTCTGGGAGTCCCCCATGCCAATCAGGTCTGGTGCAATCAATCTGCCTTTGCCTTTTAACGCGGGCATTACCTTGCGCCACAAATAGGACGACGTTGGATTGCCATGCAAAAAGACAAAGGGGTCTCCTTCCCCCTCTTCGATATAGGCCATTTTTATGCCGTTAATGGTTTTGTACTTCTTCAGGTTTCTAAATTCTTCACTCATAGGAATCTTCTTTTATTCTCTTTTTGCACTGCGGGTAGCCTGTTCTTCAGCGCCCTACTCCAGCGGATTTATGATCATAAAGTCAGGCACAAGTAATGGATTCTGTGGTCCATCAGCATCATCTTGTCGCCGGGAATTCCCCGAAGGGCGCAGGTGGGTTGTCCGCCAAAATATCACCGATAAAGGTGTCAACAATATCGTTCGCGACTGTCACGTTGTTGGTTGGCACGTGGCCAAGACCGGGCAAGTTGGAGACCTGGTGCGGGCTGTTTGGCTGGGCATCTATTGAGTCAATGAGTCCTTGGGCCGCCCATTCGCAATTGTTCTGACCCGCGGTGGCAGCTTCTGGTATGGATGGGAGGTTCCAAAAACAGAAGGGGTCTTGCGTGCCGCCGACGAATAGCAGGGGCACCTCATCAAAGCCCGCATCGATCCGGGCCTCGGGGGTTATAGTATTAGCCCTGTCGACATCACCGTAAAAACCTTGTTTTTCTCCCACTCCCTCGTAGGTCCAGCCCGGTTGACGCGGAGCCTGTCCCGGGTAAACGTCGAATAAGTCGAAAGCCCTTGGGCTCAAAATAGAATCCGCCACCACACCGGTGAGATGTATGTCTTGCGCTGCGAAGCTCATAGCCAGATTGTAAACACCAACCGATCCGGCACTGGTACCGTGGGCAAATACCTCGGTGGTCGGGTAATTCGCTACGGTATATTCAACCGCCGACATAGTGGCCTGCATACCGTTCACCTCGGCACCGGGGTTGGGATTGTTGGGGTAAGCCGTGCCAAGACCGGAGTACTGGTCGTGGTCGCACATCGATACCACGACCACGCGATAACCCTCCTGGATGCGTCTTGTGAGGGTGATGTCTTTCGGCTGTCCGTTCTCAACGGTGCGTCCTTGAAGTTGTTTGATCAGGAGGTCATCGAAGGTTTCCTCGTGGTTCCAGGTGTCTTCGGTCTGATTGCCGACGGCTTGGTAATCCCCATTTTCGTCGTAAAAACCGGCGCCACCGCCGTGCAGGTAGACCCACAGGGGCGCTTCGTCAGTTTCATCGCCATAGGCCGGATTCATCACCAAGAAGGTATAATTTCCGCTGAGGCCGCAGCTGTAGGCATTGTTGCGATAGAAATCTAAGTCAAATGTGTAGCCAACGCTGAACAGGATTTGTTCGCCGGCTAGCGTGATGGCATCGGTGCGCCGGTCTACGGCAAACAGGGGTGTCAGGTAGTACGTCTCAGCGGTATCTTGAGCGGGTGGTAGAAGGCCGGTGGAGCCTTCGAAATCAGCGGTCTCGAGGCGGCAAGGTTCACTGGTGTCGCCGCACAATGCGCGATCCTTTTCGGTCCAGCCCTTGAATACGAGCCCTGCTGCAGGCTCGGCCACAAAGGTTTCGTCAAACGCCACATTGCTGATGTCTATGGAGCAAATTTGTCCGGCAGGACATTCGATTGCGCCAGAGGTGGTAGTGACCCGGCCTTCAACAGGGCTTTCTATCTCGACGGTAGCAGAGATACCGGGCTCAGGCGTGGGCTCCAGAGCTGTGCCTAAGCCCGCTGACGAGCCGCCACCGCCACCGCATGCAGAAAGCGCTGTGAGCGTGTATATCAGAAGTGAGTGTCTACGTTTCAAGCCGGGCCTCTTGCTCTGTCTTCTTGAAGTTTCGCCGCGCTGGATAGCGATGGCAAAAAATGACAATATTTATTACTTGCAGGCCGAATAATATCGTTAAACCCGTAAAATGAATCTCTGCGTTTAGCTATATCGCTATGTTTCATGGCAAGGCGCTCCTAAAAAAAGGCCCAACAGAGTCTGCCGGGCAAAGAGAGAACTATACTTTAGCCATCCATTAAGATAGCGGTTTAGTCGAAGGTATAGCTACCACGCAGGCCAACGGTACGAGGCGTTCCGATTAAGCAGCGAATTATTGTGCCGTCATCGGAAACAGTTCCAAACAAACTGCCCGCGGGTTGATCAAACATAGTGGTGCAGTACGCTTCATTGCTTACATTTTCCACAAACGCCGACAGGCTCCAGCGCTGGTCTTCGTCATTGAGTCCAATACGAAGGTTGGCTAGCGCGTAAGCAGACTGAATGGTTTGGGGATTATTGTTGGTTGAGGTGCCAACATTGCTATCATCAGTCCAGGAGACTTCGCCGCGAACAAACCAGTTCATTCCGGTATTCCCTAAGCTATCTTCCCATTGAGCGGTCAGGTTGGCTTGATGTTCGGGGGATTGGTGATTGGCTTTTCCAGCGAGATCCTGGGTTCCTGTTCCGCCGGGTAAGCTAGAGGCATTATCAAAAGATAAGAATTCAGAGTCGAGATAGGCATAACCCAGAGAGAGAAATAATTCTTCTCTAGGCATGTATTTTATATCCATCTCTAGCCCTTGCTGGCGTAACTTACCGGCATTGGTAACGATAAAGTTAAGATCCTTAAAGGAACGGTCCTGGAAGTCTTCAATTTCAGTACGGTACAGGGTAGCGTTGGCCGTTAGGCGCCCGTTCTGAAGCGTGCTTTTAAACCCTAGCTCGTAATTCATCACGTTTTCAGAGTCAAAGATGCGCTCGCTGTTACTGAGTGCCGTGGTGGAGGTCTGGGAATTGAAACCACCGGATTTGTATCCTGTTGATACCGTTGCAAACAGCATAGTATCGTCACCGACAAAATATTTACCATTGGCAAACCAGGTGATCTGATCATCATCAAACGCTAAGTCGTGACTTTCAGGGGCGGCGAGAAATGCCGCCGCAATGGGGTTGTTGGCGATCGCATTGAACTCCGCATTTTTGCTGTCTTCTGAATAACGTATGCCTGCGGTGATGTCCATTTTCTCACTGAGATGAAAGGTACCTTGGAAAAAGGCCGCCATGGAAGTGGCATCTTGAACATAGGTGGATACGATTGCGTCTTCTTGAGCAAACATATTACAGACGGCCGCTCTACCAATGATGCCGGCAATAACGGGGCAGAAATCTTCACCTAAATGCGCGTCCATATCAATGCCGTAATCTTCCTGAAAGTAGTAAAGACCCGCGACATAATCAAAGCTGTCGCTTTCAGGTGAAATTAGCTGAATTTCCTGGGAAATGGATTGGCTGTTAAAGCCCGTTTCACGAGCCACATCATCCGTAGGCATACGAAATACGGAAAGCTCGTAGTAGTCATTGCTCCAGTCACGGTGGGATGTGACTGAGCGTAAGGTATGTCCGTTAAATAGTTCATTCCAGCTAACATCCAGTGTTGCACCCCACTGGCGATCTTTGATGACATCGTCGTGTCTCTGGTGAATGGTATGATCGAGTCCACCGGTTAGATCGGGGGCATTACCTCCGGTCCGCGCGTTCATATTGGCCGCACGGCTGTCAGTTACTGAATCCGGGTGAACTTCAATGATGCTGCCATTACCTTCAATTTCCTGATAATCGAGGCGTAATATTGCGGTCAGGGATTCGTTGGGTTCGTATAAGAATGATGTCTTCAGGATTTGATTACGACTTGAACCGATACCATCGTTACCGTCGAAGGCATTTTCTCCGTAACCATCCAAATTGGAGTAGTTAGCGACCACTCTGGCTGCCAGCTTGTCGGTCAATGGGGTGTTGGCGATCATGGTTATATCGCCGAGGCCATAGTCACCGATGCCTGCGTCCACCTTCAAGGAGGTTTCATTTAGGCTAGGGCTTTTGGTGCGAATGTTCAGTGCGCCCATTGAAGCATTGCGACCGAACAAAGTTCCCTGTGGTCCGCGTAAGACCTCAACCACTTCAATGTCTTTCAGGTTACCTAATACGGCTCCCGGGCGAGGCATATAAACACCATCGAGATAAACGGCTACGCTAGGGTCAATGGCGTTGTTACCGACAGAGCCTACACCGCGCACGATAATCCGTTGGTTAACCGACTGCGAGCCTTTTGAGATGCTCAGGTTGGGTGTGATTTTACCTAGATCTGTCATATCAGAGACGCCGGACTTTTCAAGAAAATCACCGGAAAAAGCGGAAATGGAAATGGGGACATCCTGAATACTTTCTGCCCGTTTGGTTGC